>CAMCVO010000006.1 GCA_945881945.1 Bifidobacterium breve | reverse complement strand
ACCGCTTACCTATCGCAAGTAGATATTAGAGCAAAGTTAAAAAAATACATTTTTGAGTATATCTCCTCCGAGATTGATGAAGTTAGTATCGCATCTAACTTAGAAGGCATATCTAAGTTTCTTTCATTTTCAGTAGATAAGCTCGAGGCAGATCGATTACTCCTTGAACTGGAATCGGCTGGCTTTGCAGTTGACTCAGGTTCAGCATGTAAATCAGCTGATATGCAACCAAGCCATGTCTTAGCTGCGATGAATAAATCAATCACTGGAAATATCAGATTAACTCTTCACAAAGATATTACCGAGCAGATGGTGAAGGATTTTTGCCAAGCACTAAAAATCTCTATTGCAAAGCTAAGAAGAAATTAATCTACCAATCGAACATTTAGGTGCGGCTTAATTTCATCTGCAGCGGCCTCACCGTAAGCACCTTGAAATCTTGCTAGAAACTCCTCTTTTGTAAAACGATATTCCTGAGTTCCGGTTGTTTCGATGCAATAGGTGGCAAGCAAAGATCCCAACTGTGCGCATCTTTCATGTCCTAACCCCCAAGAAAGCCCGGCAATAAATCCAGATCTGAAGTTATCACCAACGCCGGTTGGATCCAATCGCTCTTTTTCTTTGGGAACATTGACGTAAATTATTTCCTTACCATGCTCTTCAATCTGAGCACCTTTGGAACCCAGGGTTACTACCCGAACCTGCACTCGATCAAATAATTGTCGATCTGTCCAACCAGTTTTTTGAATTGCTAGTGCTAATTCATACTCATTTAAAAATAAGTACTTTGCCCCTTCAATCAATTGCGCAATCTCTTTGCCATCCATGCGAGCCATTTGTTGTGATGGATCTGCTGCTACTGGAATCTTTAATGCTCGGGCCATCTCTGAGTAGCGCATCATTGCTTGTGGATCATCGGGTGAGATAACTAGTAGATCTAATTTGCCAGTTTTATCAATGATTTTTGATAATTCAATATTTCTTGCCTCACTCATTGCCCCTGGGAAAAAGGATGCAATCTGATTTAACTCCGTATCGGTGGTAACCATAAATGTTGCAGTATGTAATTTATCTGAGACCAAAACATGTGAGGTATCAACACCGTGACGCTTTAACCATGCCTCGTACTCGACCCAATCCCGACCCACAGCTGCTATTAACAATGGATTTAAACCTAAGGCGCCCATTCCAAAAGCAATATTTGCACCACAGCCACCACGTCTAATTTCTAAAGTGTCTACCAAAAATGAGAGGGAGACTTTGGCTAAGGAGCCGGCAACTAATGAGTCGGTAAATTTTCCACCAAAACTCATGATGTGGTCGCCACCGACAGAACCGGCGACCGCCACCTTCATAAGATTAAGTAACTTGGATTAGTTAAATGAATCGCCACAGGCACATGAGCCTCCGGCGTTTGGATTATCAATTGTGAAGCCTTGCTTCTCAATTGTGTCAACAAAATCAACAGTGGCACCCATTAAATATGGAGTGCTCATTTTGTCAGTCACTACCTTCACCTTCTCAGCACCAAACTCGGAGATAGTGTCACCATCTAAAGAGCGATCATCAAAATAAAGTTGGTAACGAAGGCCAGAGCAGCCACCTGGTTGAACTGCAACACGAAGACTTAAATCATCTCGGCCCTCTAGCTTTAGCAAGGAAGCAACTTTTTGAGCCGCAACATCAGATAATGCAATGCCCGCGGTGGAAGTTGTAGATGTCGATGTTGATGTCTCTGTGCTCATACTCACTTGGTCTCCAATATTGATCTTAGGCTCATAGGCTACTAGGTCTTGCCAATTATTTCCTCATCAAAACCTGTGAGCGTTTACACTTGCTGACATGGGAATAAGCGATCTTATGCTGCTTGGAGGTGGGGCAGATCTAGGTAGCGAGCGCGGTGTCTCCTGCGAGGGTGAGCTGCCTGCTGCAAGTGATCCGCAATTAGTTGCCCGTGCAGTAACTGCCCGCCAGCAGCTAGGTAGTAAAGCCATGGTGTTAGGCCATCACTACCAGCGAGATGAAGTAATTGCCTTTGCAGATATTCGAGGTGACTCATTTAAGTTAGCGCAAGCTGCTGCTGATAATAGTCAGGCTGAGTTTATATTTTTTTGCGGTGTTCACTTCATGGCAGAGAGCGCGGACATATTAACTACTGCAAATCAAAAGGTTATCTTGCCTGATCTGGCAGCTGGCTGTTCGATGGCAGATATGGCAACTGCATCCCAGGTGGCTGATTGCTGGCAGGTATTAGAAAAAGTTGGTGTCGCAAAAATTACAACCCCAATTACCTATATGAATTCATCGGCAGCAATAAAAGCATTCACTGGTAAAAATCATGGCGCAGTCTGTACCTCATCAAATGCGGCACGGGCGATGAAATGGGCATTTGAAAAGGGTGAGAAGATTTTATTTTTACCAGATCAACATCTAGGTCGAAATACTGCCATTCTCTCTCTTGGCTTATCCCTTACAGATTGTGTGGTTTATAACCCTTGGAAGCCAAATGGTGGCTTAACAGATGATCAAATAAAAGCTGCCAAGGTAATTTTATGGCGGGGACATTGCTCAGTGCATGGCCGATTTACAATGCAAAACATTGTTGAGGTAAGGCAAAAACTTCCTGAGGTAAAGGTGTTGGTACATCCTGAGTGCCAACATGATGTGGTCTCAAATGCAGATGTAGTGGGAAGCACCGAGATGATTATCAAAACCGTGACCCAATCACCTGCCGGCTCTAAATGGGCGATCGGCACTGAGTTAAATCTGGTGCAACGGTTAGCAAATGAGAATCCTGATAAGCAGGTAGTTTTCTTAGATAAAACTGTGTGTTATTGCTCAACTATGAACCGAATTGATCTGCCGCACCTGGTCTGGGCGATGGAGTCTCTAGTAAATGGCCGGCTGGTTAACCAGATAAAGGTTAAAGATGAGGTGGCAAAGTATGCCAAAGTTGCATTAGAGCAAATGTTGGCCCTACCTTAATCTCATGTCTGATAAAAAAGGTAAGCCAACTCCTAAGCGAAAAGTAGCTGAGGCAAAGTTAAAGGTCTCATCCCTATCCCCAGGTGCTAGCAAAGAGGCAAAGCGAGCTCTTAAAGATCAGGCAAGAAAGCGGCGAATAGAATCACGGGCTGCTTACATGAGAGGTGAAGAGTCTGCTCTGCCGCTTAGAGATCGTGGTGCAGCTAGAAGATTTGTTAGAACCTATATTGATGAACGCAAATCTGTTACCGAGTACTTTTTAATTATCATTATGGTGGTTTTATTTCTCACCATCATTCCAATTCCGGCAGTTCAACTTGCTGCTGTTGCGGTGATGTACTCATCCATGATCTTTATTACTTTAGATGGCGTATTTTTATCCCGTAGAATTAAGCGACTGGTTAGAGAAAAATTTCCAGAGGAGCCAACTAGGGGAATTGGGCTCTACGGTTGGATGAGAGCTACCCAATTACGAAGGTTACGAGCTCCTGCCCCGCAGGTAGGGCCTGTTAAAAAGAAGAAAAAATAAGCGCTAAGCCCGCGGTTTTGGGCTAAGAGTTTTTGCTGGATCAGATGTAATCACATCTTTCAAAGCAGCATCAATCTCACCCATTATTGATTTATCAAGCTTTACTCCAGATGCCTTCACATTCTCTTTAATCTGAGCTGGTTTGGTTGCGCCAATAATGGCACTTGAAACATTTGGATTTTGTAGTACCCAAGCAATTGCAAGTTGAGCAAGTGTTAAATCAACCTTTGCTGCAATTGGTACTAGCTTTTGCACCGCTTCTAAGATTGGCTCCCTCATAAATCCAGAGATCATATTTGCGCCGCCTTTTTTATCCGTGGCACGTGATCCAGTTGGAGCCTTCTTTCCTGGCAAGTACTTACCAGTTAACACTCCTTGAGCAATTGGTGACCAGACAATCTGACCAATTCCCTCTTTTTCTGAAAGTGGCACAACCTGGGATTCAATCACTCGCCACAACATTGAGTACTGAGGTTGGCTAGAGATAAAGCGGTAGTAACCCTTTTGATCTTGAAGCTTTAATGCCGCTGCAATCTGTTCAGCATTCCACTCAGAAAAGCCGATGTATAAAACTTTGCCGCTTCGAATCAAATCATCAAAGGCGCCCAAGGTCTCCTCCAGCGGAGTTTCATAATCAAATCGATGGGCTTGGTATAGATCAACATAATCTGTTTTTAATCGTTTTAAAGATGCGTTGCATGACTCCATGATGTGCTTTCGAGAAAGGCCACGATCATTTTTGCCGGTACCAGTTGGCCAATAAACCTTGGTGAATAACTCATAAGATTGCCGCCTAACACCTTTTAATGCTTTTCCTAAAACAGTTTCAGCTTTGGTGCCGGCATAAACATCGGCGGTATCTAAGGTGGTGATTCCATACTCCAGTGCAGCACGAACACACTTAGTTGATGCCTCGGCCTCTACTTGGGAGCCATGGGTAATCCAATTTCCATAAGTTAACTCAGATACATACATTCCAGTACTACCAAGGCGGCGATATTGCATTTGCCAACCATAACCCCACCTTATGATCTAGGCAATTGGCGTGGTGAGTTGCTTTAGCTCAGCGATGGCAGCACAATCCGCCTACAACTTAATATTGAAAGTTAACGAGTGTGACTGGGGGAAGTCGGTGAGAATCCGACGCTGTCCCGCAACCGTGAGAAAGATTTTCCTTTCAAGTCGGATTACCCACCACATTTGATTTATTAACCACCCGTCGAGGATTGCGGGGCGGGAAATCTCATCTAGATGAGTTTTTTCGCTTACGTGAAACTCTCTATTTTGAGAGGCACCACATGTTCAGCAAGTTATTTATAAAAGTTAAAAAATTCATACCTGGAGTTATCGCCGCAGCTGTAATTATTGGCGGAATAACCTTCTACTCCGCCCAAACTACCGATAGCTGCGTCAATGTGGTGATCGATTATGGCGTCTTAGATTCACAGGCAAAGCCCTATGAGAAGTGTTTGGATATCGAGGGTGAAACAACCGCATTAGAGTTAATGACAAATGCAAACTTTAAAATAGAGGGCACAGATAAATATGGCACCGCTGTTGTTTGCCGATTAAATAATCTGCCAAAACCAAATGAGCCAATAGGAATCAAGGGCTATGAGGATTACATTGAAAGTTGCAAGGACATGCCGGCTGAGTTTGCTTATTGGGCGGTATTAGAAAAGCGCAAGCAGGCACTGCCAAACCCAGCTGATCTAAATACCAAATGGGCATGGGCACAGGTGGGTGTGGCCGATCTGGCATTAAATCCAGGTGATTCACTTGCCTTTGTCTTTGCCGATAATGGTAATGTTAAGTTTCCTGAGTAGGAGTCCCAATGTTATCTAGTTATCAAGCACCAACCATTGTCACAGTTAAGAAATCAACTGCTGGCAAATCTCTATTTGCAAAGATTTTAGGACTCACCTCTCACCTTGGAATTCTTTATATAGGAACCAGCATCGCTGAGTTAACCTGGCGATTTTGGGGTGGTCACTAAAAATCTAGCTTAAGAAAACTGGCTTGGCCTTAGCGAACTTTAGATGGCACAAAGGGAAGTGAAACAACCTTAAAGGTTGAATCAGTTCCTCGGATATCAATTAAAACCTGATCATCTTTTTTAACATCTGAGTTAACTAAAGCCAAGCCAATTCCTTTTTTCAAAGCTGGTGAGTAGGTGCCACTGGTTACCGCTCCAATTACCTCACCTTGCAAGTTCTTTACCTGCATATCTTTTCTAGGAATTCCTCGCTCAGTTGCCAGTATCGCCTTTAATCTCAACTTACTGCCCTGCTCTTTTTGTTGGGTTAATACTTTTTTGCCACGAAATTGATCCTTATTCCACCCAACTGCCCAACCAGCGCCAGCCTCAACTGGCGTGATGGAAAGTGAGAGCTCATGGCCATGAAGTGGATAACCCATTTCAGTGCGAAGTAGATCTCTGGCACCTAAACCACAAATTGCGCCATCAAACTCTTTAACAATTAACGCAATCTTGTCCCACACCTGCTCAGCATCATTCCATCGGGGAATAATCTCAAATCCAAACTCACCGGTGTATCCAGTTCGGCAGAGAATGATGGGGAAATTATCAATTTTTGCATCGATAAATGACATGTAGTCGAATGAGGCATCTATGCCCAATCTGCTCAAAACCTTGGCTGAATCTGCTCCTTGTAGAGCCAGCACTGCATAATCTTTATGTAGATTTTTAACGGTAATTCCACTAGGTGCGCTCTGGGTAAGAATTTCAAAAACAGCTGCTGTATTTGAAGCATTTGGGATTAAAAACAAATCGTCCTTACTGTTTAGATAGACAATTAGATCATCAACGACTCCACCATCTTCATTGCAAAGTAATGTGTACTGGGCTTGTCCGGCAGCAATTTTGGTCAGATCATTTGTCACCATTTTGTTTAGGTAATCAATAGCACCTACCCCGATGATCGAAATTTTTCCTAAATGCGAGACATCAAATATTCCAACCCGCTCTCGAACTGCGGTGTATTCAGCTATTGCCCCAGTTGCCGGGTATTCAATCGGCATTAGCCAGCCACCAAAGTCAGCCATCTTTGCATTTAACGCCAAATGTCTAGCAGCCAATGGTGATTGATTCATAAGCCAAACCTACACGCCCTAAACCGCTATTTTCACACCATAACTTGGGATAATTATCATCTTTCATCGGGATCCTTTAGGCTTGCACCAGAGATTTCTCGCTTATGAAAAAAAATTATTGAAATAGGAGTGCAATGGCCAAGATTAAGTTAACTGCCAAAGTCGATAGTGAGATTCTAGTTGTTGGCCTAGGGCTTGCAAATAAGAAGTTACAGATTGAATCAGGTGCGGCCCAACTAGATTCAGCCTCACTGCTTGCAACATTAAATGCCATGGGAGCAACAGCTAAGGCGGATGAGGTGATAAAGCTACCTGGTAAGGCAACAAAATTAGTTGTCTTTACTGGTTTAGGTGAGATCAAATCATCCTATGATCCAGAAGTTTTAAGACGTGCCGCTGGTGCTGCGGCTAGAGATCTAAATGGTAATAAGAGTGCCACATTTTCCTTACCTCACAAATCTGTTGTAGAGCTAGCAGCTATCGCAGAAGGTGCAGCCCTTGGTGCTTACACATTTGTTGAATTCTTAGGTAGTAGCAAACAAGAGCAGAAAGCTCCACTGGAATTGATAACGTTAATCTCAAAGTTTTCAGATACTGCTCAAGCCAAAACAGCAATTAAACGTGCTGAGATTATTGCTGAACAGACCTATCTAGTGCGAGATTTAATCAATACGCCACCAAGCCATTTGACCCCTGATTCATTTTCACAAAAGATGAAAAAGCTTGCTACTAAGTACGGAGTAAAGGCTGAGATTATTAATGATGTCACCCTTAAAAAATCTGGTTATGGCGGAATCATTGGTGTGGGACAAGGCTCTGCTAATCCCCCACGCCTTTTTCATGTTTCTTACTCACCGGCTAAAGCAAAGAAGCGATATGCCTTTGTTGGTAAAGGCATCACCTTTGATACCGGCGGTCTGGCATTAAAACCTGCCAATGGGATGGAAGCGATGAAATCAGATATGTCAGGTGCTGCTGCGGTAATTGCAGCAGTCTTTGCGATTGCGCAATTGAAACTTCCTATTGCAGTAGATGGTTGGGCACCGCTTGCAGAAAATATGGTCAGTGATAATGCCACTAGGCCAAGTGATGTAATAACAATATATGGTGGTAAAACTGTAGAGGTATTAAATCCAGATGCTGAAGGGCGTTTAGTTTTAGCTGATGCATTGATTAAAGCCGCAGAGGTTGGTAAGAGAGCTGGTGGATTAGATGGAATTATTGATGTGGCAACATTAACTGGCGCACAGGTAGTGGCCCTGGGAACTAGGACCTCTGCTGTAATGACAAATAATGAAGAGTTTAGTAATCAATTCCTACATGCGGCTCAATTAGCCGGTGAGGCTTTTTGGCCAATGCCATTGCCAGTTGAATTACGGGCCTCCCTTGATTCGCCAATTGCTGATATTGCAAATATTGGTGATCGGATGGGTGGCATGTTGGTGGCAGGATTATTTTTAAAGGAGTTTATTGATCCGCAAACTCCATGGCTGCACTTAGATATTGCTGGACCGGCTTACAATGAAAAACAACCACATGGCTACACCACAGTTGGTGGCACTGGAATCTCGCTACGCTCATTGGTGCAGTTAGCTGAGTTGGCTTCATCACAGGCATAGTGGCTCTTTTACTTCAGGTTTATCGGGTAGAAGATTTCGTGGCAGGATTACCTCATGGCCGACTTTGATCTAGTAATTCTCGGTGGCGGTAGCGGCGGTTATGCAGCAGCACTTCGCGCATCACAATTAGGTCTAAAGGTCGTTTTAATAGAGAAAGAAAAATTAGGTGGCACCTGTTTACATAAAGGTTGCATACCAACCAAAGCGTTATTACATGCTGGCGAGATTGCAGATAGCACCCGTCATGCAGGCGAATTTGGTGTCAAGGCTGATTTTCATTCTATGGATATGGCAGCGGTTAATACTTACAAAGATGGGGTTATTGCCAAGCTTCATAAAGGCTTGGAGGGCTTAGTCAAATCTAGGAATGTTACTTATGTGCAGGGCAGTGGCAAATTAGTTTCTAATAACACAGTTGAAGTAAATGGCGCCAAGTACACCGGTAAAAATGTAATTCTGGCAACTGGTTCTTATCCAAAAACTTTGCCTGGGCTTGAGATTGATGGCAAGCAGATTATTACAAGCGAGCAAGCAATTAAGTTGGATTATGTTCCAAAATCTGTAATTGTCTTAGGTGGCGGTGTGATCGGCTGTGAGTTTGCCTCAGTTTGGAAATCATTTGGCGCAGAGGTAACAATCATTGAAGGGCTTGCTCACTTAGTTGCACTAGAGGATGAGTCATCAAGTAAGCAATTAGAGCGGGCTTTCCGCAAGCGAGGAATCAATTTTGAGTTAGGTGTAAAGTTTAAATCTGCCCAGCGTGGTAAGAAAGATGTAAAGATTACCTTGGAGGATGGCAAAGAGTTCTCGGCGGAGATTTTGCTAGTCGCAGTTGGCCGCGGTCCAGTGTCAACTGGATTAGGTTATGAAGAGGCTGGAATCAAGATGGATCGTGGCTATGTTCTAGTAGATAACAAATGCCGCACCAATGTGGCTGGTGTTTGGGCGGTTGGTGATTTAATTCCAACACTGCAATTAGCACATGTCGGATTTGCCGAAGGAATTATGGTGGCCGAGGAGATTGCAGGTTTAAATCCAAGAGCAATTAATTATGATGGTGTTCCACGTGTTACCTACTCAGAGCCTGAGGTCGCTTCCGTTGGATTAACAACTGCAGCCGCTAAAGCAGCTGGCCATGAGGTGGTGGAGTTGAATTATGATTTGGCTGGGAATGGTAAGGCCAATATTTTAAAGACCGCAGGTTCAGTAAAATTAGTTGCTAAAAAGAATGGTCCAGTTCTTGGCATACATATGGTTGGCTCTCGGGTTGGTGAATTACTAGCTGAGGCCCAACTGATCTATAACTGGGAGGCTGACGCCGCCGATGTTGCCCAACACATTCATGCTCATCCAACCTTGTCTGAGGCGATGGGTGAGGCACACTTAGCCCTGGCCGGTAAACCACTTCATGCGCACGGTTAGAGTTAAAATGGTTAAGAGAGAGGTTGAAATCTAAATGACTTTTTCAGTAACCATGCCAGCACTTGGCGAATCTGTAACTGAGGGAACTGTAACCCGTTGGTTAAAAAAAGAGGGCGATCAGATTGCAGTTGATGAACCATTACTAGAGGTTTCAACCGACAAAGTAGATACTGAAATCCCATCTCCTGTGGCGGGGGTATTACAAAAAATTGTTGTACAAGTAGATTCCACAGTTGCAGTTGGAGCTGAGCTAGCAATTATTGCTGAATCTAATGGTGCAACAAAAGCTTCTGCGCCAGCACCAACACCTGTGCCAGTTCCAACGCCAACTCCAGTTGCGACACCAGCGCCAGTTGCCCAAGTTTCAACTCCAGCTCCAGTAGCTGCTGCTGCTGCGCCAGTAGCAAGTAGCGGGGCAACAATTGTTTCAATGCCAGCACTTGGTGAATCTGTAACTGAAGGAACTGTTACTAGATGGCTTAAGAAGGTTGGAGATGCAGTTGCAGCCGATGAGGCACTGCTTGAGGTTTCAACTGACAAAGTAGATACTGAGATTCCTTCTCCGGTTTCTGGAACTGTGTTAAGTATTGATGTGCCGGTAGATTCAACAGTTGCAGTCGGTGCACGTTTAGCATCAATTGGCGTTTCAGGATCTGCAGCACCTGCTGCAAAACCAGTAGCTGCCGCACCTGTTGCCGCTGCGCCAACTCCACCTGCTCCCCCAGTTGTTACCCCACCAGTAGTTTCTGCGCCCGTAATTTCTGCGCCAGTAGTTAGCGCACCCGCTGCAACTTCACGTGCTGATGATGCTTATGTAACACCGATCGTTAGGAAATTAGCAGCTGAGGCTGGTGTAAACCTGGCAACTATTAAAGGCACCGGTGTTGGCGGACGAATTCGTAAAGAGGATATTTTGGCAGCCACACCTCGCGCAGCTGCCACACCAACTGCAACAGTTATGGCCTCAACCGCGGTAGCACCACGTGGACCAATTGCAGTTTCACCACTTCGTGGCACAACTGTCAGCATGTCAAGATTGCGTAAAGTAATTGCAGATCGAATGGTTGAGTCGTTAAAGATCTCAGCGCAGTTAACCACTGTTGTCGAGGTTGATGTTACAAAGATAGATCGGCTTCGTAATGCGGCTAAGGCATCTTTTGAATCTCGCGAAGGTGTGAAATTAACCTTCCTACCATTTTTTGCAGTTGCAGTGTGTGAAGCGTTAAAGCAGCACCCAGTTTTAAACTCATCAGTTGAGGGCGATCAAATTACCTATCATGGTGCTGAGCATTTAGGTGTAGCAGTTGATACTGATCGTGGCTTATTAGTTCCTGTGGTTAAAGATGCCGGTGATCTAAACATGGGTGGGATTGCCCGAAAGATTTCTGATGTAGCTGCGCGGACTCGTGAAAACAAAATCACGCCAGATGAGTTAGGTGGCGGAACATTCACTATCACCAACACGGGATCACGTGGGGCTTTGTTTGACACACCAATTATTAATCAGCCACAGGTTGCGATTTTGGGTATTGGCGCAGTTGTTAAAAGGCCAATGGTAGTTAAAGGTGCAGATGGTGGAGAGACAATTGCAATTAGATCTATGGTCTACCTAGCACTCTCCTATGATCACCGTGTCGTTGATGGTGCTGATGCAGCACGTTTCTTAGTAACATTAAAAGAAAGATTAGAAGAGGGTCGATTCGAATCTGATTTAGGTTTGTAACTTGTCCAAGCAAAAAAAGATTGTAGTAACTGGTGCCTCTGGGTTAATTGGAAGCGCTCTTTGTGCGCAACTAAAAAGTGATGGCCACCAGGTAATCAAAGTTGTTAGAAGAGCAGCCCGAGTATCTGATGAAGTAAGTTGGAACCCACTTAAGGCAGAGATCGATTTAGCCGGGTTAGAGGGAGCAGATGCAGTGTTTCATCTTGCTGGCGCTGGTGTGGGAGATAAACGTTGGTCTGCTGCTTATCGATCTGAGATTTTAAACTCGAGATTGCTCAGCACAACCACAATTGCTAATGCATGTGAACAAATCCAACCAGAGGTGTTTATCTCAGCTAGTGCAGTTGGTTATTACGGTGAAACTGGTGACAGATCAGTAACTGAAACAGATCGTGGCGGCGAGGACTTTTTATCCATTGTGTGCCGGGAGTGGGAGTTGGCCGCAAATCAGGCACCTAGTGTTCGAACAGTTAAGTTAAGAACTGGTTTGGTTCTAGATCCTACAGGCGGAGCGCTAGGAAGGATGCTGCCAATTTTTAAATTTGGTTTAGGAGGGAAGTTAGGTTCAGGTAAACAATGGTGGTCATGGATAACATTGCATGACCAGATCCGAGCGATGATTTTCTTGATGAATTCCAAAATAGAGGGGCCAGTTAATATCACATCACCAAATCCGGTAACAAACCAAGAGTTCACCGCAGCTTTAGCTAGGGCATTAAAGCGACCAGCATTTTTCCCTGCTCCTGCTTTTGCACTTCGTGCTGCCCTGGGTGGTTTCTCATCTGAAATACTAGGCTCAAAAAAAGTAATACCAAAAATTTTGTTAGAAAATGAGTTCGAGTTTGACTACCCACACCTTCTTGAAGCACTTACCGCATTAGTTGATTAATCGCACGCGCTGCTAAAAAGCCACTTTGCATTGCACCTTGCTGGGATGGCACAGCCATGTGATCTCCAGCAAGATATATCTGATCTGAAAACTTTGCATCCTTTGTTTTACTTACCCCAGGTAAGTGAGCCGGTAAAGATTGCTTTATCTCATACCTTGCAACGTACTCCCAAGAATGTGTATTTGTCTGCCAAATCTCTGCAAGCTCTTTGCGAAAAACACTTTCAGTTATGGCGGTAAGACAGGTTGCACTTACCAAATGTTGGCCAACAGGTGAGTATTTACTAGAAACCTGGCTGATCACAATTGAATTAACTAACTTTGATTTACTAGATACCACCAAGTTTTTTGAATCAGCTGGTAATTGATTTGTTGCAAAATAAGCGGTTGTACTAGAGAGCATTCTAGGCAACTGCACACCACTTAGTAGTTGAGCTGCGGTAGTTGGATCCGTTGCCACAATCACATACCGGGCTCTATACCTACTTTGATTAGTTGTTACTTGACCACTAGATACAGATTGCACACTCTCATTTAACTTTAGGTTTTGGATCGGCTTTGCAAGAGCCCGAGAAAACTCCCCCACACCAGCTGCTGGAACTCCAGGCAAAGATTTCACAAAACTACGCAAGATCTCCTGTGCTACATCGGATGCAATCTCTTGTGGATCTGTTAAAAAGACACCTGATAGAAATGGTTCTAATACATTGTGATAGAGATCTGGAAACTCATTTGTGTAGTACCCAAAACTCTTCTCATTTTTAATCTTGGGGCTGGCAACAAATTTGAGAAACTTTAATTTTTGATTTATTGATCCTAGTTTTGGAGAGAATGTAGATAAGGAGTATCCGACATTAATTTTTTGATCAAAGAGTCTGATTTTTCCAGAGATAGATTTAAAATCTAAATCCCTTAGAACTTTACTGCGAGAAACTTGCGGATACTTAGGATTTATCACTTGAAATCCTCGATCACAGATAAATCCATCGATTACATCACTTCTGACGCGGCCTCCAACCTGTTCATTCGCTTCAAGTAGTAGGACTGATTTCCCAGATTGCTGTACTTCACGAGCGGCAGTAATTCCTGCTAATCCCGCACCTATTACGATGCAATCAAAATACATTTGATTCTAAATTAAATCTATTAGTATTCGCACCTTTGCATCCCCGCGCATAAATATTAGGCAGCATCACAGCAAGAATACAACTGGTAATTATTTCTTCTCTTCAAATTGAAGCTTTGATGGCCACCAGATCTTTGGTCCAATTGAGTGAACTAACGCCGGAACCAACAGGGACCGAACGATAATGGTGTCTAGTAGTACGCCAAATGCAACGGCAAATCCAAGCTGAGCTAGGAATACCAATGGCAAGATTCCAAGGACGGCAAATGTTGCAGCCAACACAACTCCAGCAGATGTAATCACCCCACCAGTAACTGTTAGCCCCTTAATCACGCCCTTACGAGTACCGATCTTTATAGCCTCTTCTCTAACTCTGGTCATTAGGAATATGTTGTAATCAATTCCTAAAGCCACAAGGAAAATAAAGGCAAAGAGTGGGAAGGATGCATCTGCGCCAGCAAATCCAAATACATGCTCAAACACCAATTGGCACACACCTAGAGTCGCCATAAATGAAAGCACCACAGTCAACAGTAATAGCGCAGCAGCCAAAATACTTCGCAATAGCAAGCCCAAAATAATTCCAATAATAATTAAAACCACTGGAATGATTAACTGATTGTCGTGGCGAGAGGCAACATCGGTGTCATACTGAACTGCAGTACCACCACCTACCAAAATATCCTTATCTACTGCATGAACAGCTTCTCTGATCTGAGGAATTGTATTTCTAGCCTCAACTGAATCAGGGGCAACTTTCAAAGTTGCATTCAATAAAACCTGACCATCTACTATTTTGATTGGTGGGGTTGGCTGTCCTGGAATCCTTTGTCCTGCTACAACTGGTTCAACAAAAGAAACATTTGGAACTGTCTTCAAAGCAGCGGTTGCTGCTGCCACATCAGCTTCTTTAACAACAATTTCAACAGGTGAACCCTCACCACTTGGGAAATGCTCACCAAGTCTTTCTAATCCAATTACAGAATCTGTGCGAGAGGTGAAAGCTTCAGTATTTGCCAAGCCATCAGCCTTTAATGTGAAGGAGAATCCAGCGAAGATAGTTAGTAATAATGCTGTTGAAATCCAGGTTCGCTTTGGATACTTCTCAACGATATTTCCAATCTTTGCCCAAGTGCCACTTAATTGTTCATCAACATCATCAAACTTTGGAACCTTTGGCCAAAATATCCATCTGCCAAATACAACTAATAAGGCAGGTAAAAATGTTAAAACTGTAATCATGGCAGAGGCAATGCCAATTGCTCCAACTGGGCCTAATCCCCGGTTACTTGAAAGATCACTCAGTAGTAGTACTAATAATCCAGCTATGACTGTAGAGCCGGAGGCCAAAATTGGTTCAAACACTCCCTTGAGTGCAATTCGCATCGCCTCATATCTAGATTCATGGTGATGTAACTCTTCTCGATATCTAGCAATCAACAGCAGCGCATAATCTGTGGCCGCGCCCAATACCAATACCGAAAGAATTCCTTGCGACTGTCCATTTAAATCTAACCAGTCAGCTTTTGCAGCGAAATAAACCACTGTGCCGCCTAATGTTAAAGCAGTTACCGCAGAAAGTAGTGGCAGAATCCAAAGCAATGGTGAGCGATAAACCAGAATCAGAATTATCGAAACCACAATCAGAGTAGTCAAAAGTAGGGTGGTATCAATTGAGCCAAATGCGCTGAATAGATCGGCAAAGATGCCACCAAATCCAGTTACATGAGTGGTAAGAGATTGTGGTTCAAAGTTTTCCTTCAGATCTTCACGCAAGAACTCAACAATTAAACTAATTACTGGCTTTTCCTCAACCCGCTCCTGCGCGATATCTGCGTTAAGTGGAATGTTGACCAAAGCTGCTTCACCATCTGCTGATGGAATAGCAGCGAGCGGCAGTCCTGGCACAAAATAGGTGCTCAAAGGTTTACCTGACTCCTCTAATACCTTGCTTCCCAGTGAATCTAAATAACTCTGGATTTGAGCGAGCTTGGCAGGATTTGTTGCAGGGTTAACATCACCTAAAAATAAAAGTAGGGTTGGAATCTGATCATTTGAGCTATCACTAAATTTAATAGTGATCTTGCTAGCTAAAGTTGATTCAGCATTATCTGGTAAAAAGGCAGCATTATCATTTTCTTGAACTGTAGAGAGCTTTCCAAAGGTTGGTCCAGCAATTGAGGTAATACCCAGCCAGGCAATAATTGCAACGATCGCAATCCAAAGTGGTTTTCTTCCTTTAATCGAAGTTTTGCTCTTTGTTTTTGTTGCCATGGGTGATTTAAGCCTTTCCAAATAATGCGGTGTAGGGGTGAAATCTATCAGCGATGCCATTTTGATCACACCAGATGGGCATTTGTTAGGCAATCTTTCGCCAAAATTTACCCAGCCAATTAGGCTTACCTTGTGAATTCAGCCATAGCAGTTGATAACAAACTTGCGATTGAAGATCTTGGTTTGGTCGAGTATCAATCTGCTTGGCAATTGCAAAAACAGCTGCAGCAAGAGGTTATTGAATTCAGGGCGAAAAACACTCTTTTATTACTAGAGCATCCATCGGTTTACACAGCCGGCCGGAGAACTGAGATTACAGATCGTCCAATTGATGACACACCTGTAATTGATGTTGATCGTGGTGGAAAAATCACCTGGCATGGCCCAGGTCAGATTGTTGGTTATCCAATATTGAGATTAAAAAACTCTACCGATGTAGTTGGTTTTGTTAGAGAGCTAGAGAGTTCGCTAATTGAGGTGTGTGAGTATTTTGGAATCAAGGCTGAGCGCTACTGCGAGCGCAGCGGGGTTTGGGTTAGAGATTTAAATGGTGATCGAAAGATAGCTGCCATCGGATTACGGGTAGCAAAGGGTGTAACCATGCATGGTTTTGCTTTAAATGTGAACCCGAATCTTTCTGCCTATGAAAAAATAATTCCATGTGGAATTGCAGGTGCTCAAGTAACCTCATTTGAAAAAGAGCTTGGTAGAGCAATTCAAATCTCTGAAGTTCAGCCCATACTACAACGCTACCTACTTCCGATCTTAGAGAAAGTCTCGCAATGAGTATCGCACCAAATGGTCGTAAGTTGCTTCGAATTGAAGCTAGAAACTCCCAAACACCGATTGAGCGAAAACCGGAGTGGATTAAAACTCGTGCAAATATGGGACCTGAGTACACAAAGCTTCGTTCACTAGTTGCTAAAGAGGGTTTGCATACAGTTTGCCAGGAGGCAGCTTGCCCAAATATTTTTGAGTGCTGGGAGGACCGGGAGGCGACATTTTTAATTGGTGGCGAAGCATGCACCAGAAGATGTGACTTTTGCAATATTGATACTGGCAAACCACTGCCACTAGATAGAGATGAACCAAGAAGAGTTGCCGAATCAGTAAAGGTGATGAATTTAAAGTATGCAACTATCACCGGTGTTGCCCGTGATGATTTAGATGATGAGGGCGCTTGGCTCTACGCCGAGACTATCTCCCAAGTTCACCAATTAAATCCTGGTGTTGGAGTTGAGATGTTAGCCCCAGATTTTAGTGGCCATGCTCATTTACTAAATCAGGTATTTGAAACCAGGCCTGAGGTCTTTGCTCATAACTTAGAGACGGTGCCAAGAATATTTAAACAGATACGTCCAGCCTTTAGATATGAGAGATCATTAGATGTAATCACCCAAGCTAGAGATTTTGGTCTGATTACCAAATCAAATTTAATTCTTGGAATGGGTGAAACTCGGGAGGAGATTACCCAGGCCCTAATTGATTTGCGGCAGGCGGGGTGTGATCTGATTACAATTACCCAGTATCTAAGGCCAACTGCCAAACACCATCCAGTGGTGCGTTGGGTTAAGCCAAATGAGTTTGTGGAGTTGAGTAAAGAAGCGGAAGAAATAGGATTTCTTGGCGTTATGAGTGGTCCATTGGTACGTTCTAGCTATCGAGCCGGCCGGCTTTATAACCAAGCAATGGCTGCCCGGGCAGTTAAGTAAGGGAGAGAGATGTTTGGACGAAAGAAAAAGAAGGAAGCAGCTGCTGCTGGCAAACCTGATGCGCCAAAGAAGCAATCCCAATTAGCGGTTGTAAAAGATGCTTATCGATTAGTTAAGAAGGACTCTCCCCTATCAATCCTTTGGTGTGCGGTAGTTTTCATTTTAGTTTTAACATTTGGAATTATTATTGGTAATAATTTAGGTCATCCAATTTACGCCGGCTTTTTGTCGCTGCCAATGGCATTTTTAGCAGCATTTTTTCTCTTCACTCGCTACGCAAACTCAGCCGCTTTTTCATCAATAGAAGGCCAAGTTGGTGCTGGGGCAAGTGTTCTAATGTCTATTCGCCGGGGCTTTCTTACCACACCTGCTGTCAATGTAAATCGTGACCAAGATATGGTTCATCGAGTGTCTGCCAGAGCGGGAATCATTTTAGTTGGTGAGGGCGGCTATGGAGTTAAATCATTACTTCAGGATGAAAAACGTAAGATGGAGAGATTTTTATCTGGTGTACCAGTAACTGAGATTGTGGTCGGTAGTGCGCAAGGCCAGGTTTCAATAAGAAAATTACAAAAACATTTAAAGAAATTGCCAAAGAAGTTAAGCACTGTGCAACTTCGAGAGGTCCGAGCAAGGTTGAAATCAGTTGGTGGCTTGAATCTGCCAATGCCTAAGGGTCCAATGCCAACAAATCTTAAGATGCCACGTAGGTAAGGTTTAGTAACGCTCTCTTACTGTTTGGCTGTTAGCAACATGATCATGCAGGGCTCTGCCATTGTTGGTAAAGACTGCTGGCAGAACTAAACAGATTAATAATGTTCGCAGGAGTATCTTTGTTGGCTTTACTCGCATTTGATCTGGATAGGTAACCACCTTAATAGCCATAATTCTCTGTCCAGCTGATGCTTGAAAAGTTATGGTAAATAAACAGACCTCAAGATAAAAAATGATCAAGGTAGAGAATGTGTTATCTGGAATCACCGATGGGCTCAAAAGTGCAGCAATCAACCGGCACATCGTCCAGTCAATCACCAGGGCTAATAGCCGCCGGCCAAGGGATGCAGCCGGCAACAAATTCTGGTTATTCTCCCAAGTCATGCGGGCAACCCTAGCCCACCTGGGGTAAACGAAACATAGATGTAACACGTGCTTTACCGATTTTTCATTAATTTCAACTATGTTTTACCCATCTGAAGTCGAGCAAAGGCGCCCTTCTTTCAGCAAAATTTATCCAAGGAGAATAGATGTTTAAGAATTCCACAGAGATCTTCGATTACATCAAAAAGAATGATGTGAAGTTGATTGACGTCAGATTTATCGATCTACCAGGTATTCAACATCACTTTAATGTGCCAGTGGAATCATTTGATGAGAGTGTTTTTAAAGATGGCTTAATGTTTGATGGCTCATCAATTAGAGGCTTCCAATCAATCCATGAGTCAGATATGAAGTTGTTACCAGTTCCATCATCGGCATACCTTGATCCATTCCGTAAGGAAAAAACCTTAATCATTTTATTCTCAGTGCATAATCCAGATGACAACACCGCATACTCAAGAGATCCCCGCGGCATTGTTGCAAAAGCGGTTGATTTTATGCGCAGTACTGGAATTGCCGACACTGCATTTTTTGCACCAGAGGCAGAGTTTTATGTCTTTGATCGCATCAGGTTTTTAACTGGTATGAATCAGGCTTTCCATCACATCGATTCTTATGAAGGTGCTTGGAATACCGGTATTGAAGAGGATGCAGATGGCACACCAAACCGTGGCTATCGCACCAGAATTAAAGGTGGCTACTTCCCAGTTTCGCCAACTGATCAATTTGCAGATCTTCGCGATGAGATGGTGATGAATCTTGGCAAGGTTGGCTTACTCGTTGAGCGAGCCCACCATGAGGTTGGCACAGCTGGCCAAATGGAAATCAACTATCGCTTCAGCGATATTTTAACTGCCGGAGATGAGTTGATGAAGTTTAAATACATTATTAAGAACACCGCCTGGGCAGCTGGCAAAACAGCAACCTTTATGCCAAAGCCATTGTTTGGTGATAACGGAAGCGGCATGCATGTTCACCAATCACTTTGGAAAGATGGCAAACCATTGTTCTGGGGAGATGGATATGCAAATCTTTCAGATATGGCTCGTTGGTATATCGGTGGATTGTTAAAGCATGCGCCAAGCTTGCTTGCCTTTACTAATCCAACAGTTAACTCATATAAGCGCTTAGTTCCAGGGTATGAAGCCCCGGTAAATCTGGTCTACTCAGCTAGAAACCGATCAGCTTGTATTCGTATTCCAATTACTGGATCTAATCCAAAGGCCAAGCGAATTGAGTTCCGTTGTCCAGATCCATCATCTAATCCATATTTAGCATTCGCTGCGATGTTGATGGCTGGAATAGATGGAATTCAAAACAAGATTGAGCCACCAAAGCCAGTAGATAAAGACCTATATGAGCTAGAGGGGGATGAAGCAAAATCTATCCCACAAGTTCCTGGCTCACTTGATGCCGTACTTGATAACTTAGAGCGAGACAATGAGTTCTTAACTCGCGGTGGGGTATTTACTAAAGATCTAATTGATACCTGGATTGACTTCAAGCGCAAGCAAGAGGTGGATTACGTCAGATTGCGACCACATCCAGCTGAGTTTGAGCTTTACTACGATCTCTAAGAGATTACAGATAATGCCTCGGTTAACCACCGGGGCATTATTTTTTTATATCTTGCTTCTTCTGCGGTATGAGTAGATAGCAAAAAACAATCCAGAAACAATAAAAATTGCTGAAGCTAAATAAACTGCGATTGGGTACTCAGTTGATTCCTCTTCAACTACTCCCTCAGCAGTTTCTACACCAATTCCATAAGTGAATGTGTACTCACCCTCTACTGGGTGACCGTCCCCTGACACCACTCGGTAGTAAACCAACACCGGACCTTGCACCTGATTTGGTGAGAGGGTCACAGTAATTGTGTTACCTACAAGGGTTTCATCATTTTCACTCACCTGATCTCCTGCTGCGTTGTTTACAACTAGGAAATTAGCTTTCTCATCACCTAAATTTTGTAACTGCTCATCAAATTCCAAGGTTAGTTGAGATGGCCAAGTGGCAACCTCGCTACTTGCAGCTGGTGTTTGCACCAACAGGTTGGTATGGGCAAATGAGGGTGTCACTCCGCTTAAACCAGTGATAAAAAGAGTAAGCGCAACTGCTAACAGAGAATTTTTCTGCTGAATTTTCATCACACCGACACTCTAGCAAGGCTTTTTAGTAAATAGTTGCAGATGCAAATCATTTGCAATAACCTTAAGTTATGAGCAAAGAAAACAAACTTCGGGACCACCTTCGCTTTACCCGTCAGGAGTTGCCATCACTGATCGGCGTGATAACTGTTGTTGCTGTGCTTCATATTGTTGGTTGGGGATTATTTATTCACTACAACTCAAATCCAGCATATAGCGCCCTGGCCGATTCAAGTGGTGCTTTGGTTTACGCCGGTGCTGGCGCTCTTGCTTACTCATTTGGATTACGTCACGCATTTGATGCCGATCATATTGCCGCCATTGATGACACCACCAGACTGATGCTGGCTAAGGGAAAAAATCCTATTGCTCTTGGATTATTTTTCTCATTGGGGCACTCAACAATTGTTCTTGCACTATGTATCGGAGTGGCATTTGCTGCCAGACAAGCTGCTAAGTTTCAAAAAGATTTTGCTGAAACTGGTGGGTTAATTGGCGCTTCAGTCTCAACAATTTTTTTGTATCTAGTTGGAATTCTAAACTTAGTCATCCTTATTGGAATTATTAAAGTTTGGCGCCAGGCAAAAAGTGGCAAATTCTCCCATCAACATTTAACCGATCTTTTAAATGAGCGTAGTTTAATGCGTAGAGTTTTTAAAGGCGCATTCAAAAAAGGCTTTGATAACTCCAGACAATTATATCCAGTTGGTGTTTTGTTTGGTTTAGGTTTTGATACCGCCACAGAGGTTGCTCTACTTGCATTATCTGCCACAGCCGCTGTTGGAACTGTCGGAGGTTTTTTACCACCACTTGCAATAATTGCTCTGCCTCTGATTTTTGCTGCCGGTATGACGCTAATGGACTCATTAGATGGAATTTTCATGACTAAAGCTTATGCCTGGGCCTTTACCTCACCGCTTCGTAAAATTTATTACAACATCACCACAACTGGCTTATCTATCTTTGTGGCATTTGTCATTGGAACAATTCAATTTGTCAGCGTACTTGCAAATAAAACAAATATTGATAATTACCAGCCATTTACTTTCATTGCTTCACTTGATTTAAATCGTGTCGGTTACTTTATAGTTGCATCATTTGTAGCCGCCTGGCTTATCTCAGTCTTAATTTGGCGCCTTGGAAGATATGAGGTTCGCTACTCCTCAGGTATCAAGGAAACTGAGCATGAACATACCGAAATTAAACTTTAATCTACGTATAAATCGTTTATAAACTCTTTTGTGCCAGGAACTACCGCGTATTTATCTAAATCAACTACTCCTTCACTAGCCAACACCTCATCATCAATAAAGAAGTTACCAGAGCACTCTTTTCCTGGTCGATTTAAAATTATGTAAGCTGAGTCAGAGATAATCTCAGTGGTTCGGCAAAATGCAGTATCTACCCCTGGAATCATCGCAAGGGCTGCTGTATCAATTGCAGTTCTTGGCCATAGCGCATTGACACCAATGCCATCCCGCTTTAACTCATCTGCTAATCCCAATACACACATACTCATTCCATACTTTGCCATGGTGTAAGCCAGATGGGGTTTAAACCATTTACCCTTCATTGATAATGGTGGTGAGAGCATCAAAATATGTGGGTTTCTTCCCTCTTGTGCACTCTTTTTCAAATATGGCAGGCAAGCTTGTGAGGTTAAGAATGTGCCTCGGGTATTTACACCCATCATCAAATCAAATCTTTTGGCTGGAGTATTTTCAGTATTGGTTAAATTGATTGCAGATGCGTTATTAATCAAGATATCAATTCCACCAAATTCATTTGCTGCCTGCTCAACTGCTTGAGCTATTTGATTTTCATCTCGAATATCACATTGAATTGCCAAGGCTTTGCCGCCAGCTGCTTCAATATCTTTTGCTGAAGTAAAAATTGTGCCAGGCAATTTTGGGTGAGCTTCAGCAGTTTTAGCAGCGATGGCAATTGATGCACCATCTTTTGCCGCACGTAATGCGATAGCAAGTCCAATACCGCGTGAGCCACCAGTTACAAATATTCGCTTGCCAGCTAATGTCATTACTTGACCTTACTCTTCTTCGCTAAGAAGTTCATAAATGCCATTTGTGCCTCTTCAGATTGCGTGGCCATCTTAAACAACTCTCCTTCTGCCAATATCACCTGATTTAAAGCTTCATGAGATGAACTCTTTAACAATGCTTTGGTGTTAATAACAGCTGTTGGTGGCTGCTCAGCGATCTCCTGTGCAAATGCCATGGCAGCAGCTAATTCATCTTCAGCGATTGAATTAATCAATCCCATCTCTAGTGCCTCTTGCGCAGAAAATGTTCGGCCGGTAAAAAATATCTCAGCCGCCTTTGCATGGCCAACCAGTCTTGGGAATAGATAACTTGAGCCGCCTTCTGCAACTAAGCCAAGGGAGACAAAGGGCATCGAAAATTTAGTATCAGGATTTGCAGTAACTAAGTCGCAGTGCATCAACATGGTGGTGCCAATTCCAACTGCTCGACCTTTAACTGCTGCAATAAGTGGCTTTGGGAAATTATGAATGGCAAATAAGAAGTTAAAAACTGGTGAGCCAGAGTCCATTTGTGGATCATTAGCAAAATCATTTATGTCATTTCCAGCGGTAAATGAATCACCATTTGAAGAAATAACCACTGCTCGAATTCCAAAATCAGATGCTGCTTCATTTATTTTATTTGCCAAGGTTTGATACATCTCTTGGGTAATTGCATTTTTCTTCTCAGGTCGATCTAAGGTAAGGCGCAAAACTGCGCCAACCTGCTCTGATTCAATAAAACTCATATGGCAATAGTAAGCGCAAATCGCCACAGTTGCACTTAGTTGAAATAAGTGGGTTTCTAGGAGCAGAATATATAGACGCCGATCAATGGAGAGTCAGTTTGGATGTAAATATTCTGCTGCGGGAGCTTACCCCATTTGAGCAGTTAGTCTGCGAACATCTTTGTGATGGTTTAACCAACTCTGCCATCGCTAAAGAATCCGCTCATACCGAAAAAGTTATTGAAAATACTGTTTCTCGAGTTGCTCAAGCCTTTGCCATCAAATCAAATGGTGAGGTAAATGTCCGAGTGCTTCTTGCTTTGGCATACCGTGCGCATTTTGGTGATAAGGCATTTGATAAATTAGGAATTACTTGCAGTCATTTATCTATTGGACCCAATGGTGAGCGAATATGCACTCAACATGTGGTGGAGAATTAATCTCTGCTACCCGCTTCATGCCCAAAAAATGTAGGAAAAGGAAAACCCCTAGGCTTTAATTCGCCCAGGGGTATTACTCAAACATTAATTATCGTTCAATATTTCCTTCAATGAACTGTTCTACCTTTTGGTAGGCCTGCTCATCGGTGTATTGAATAGGTGGTGATTTCATAAAGTAGCTAGATGGGGAAAGAAGTGGTCCACCAATCTTGCGATCTAAGGCGATCTTGGCACATCGAAGTGCATCAATGATCACCCCAGCTGAGTTTGGTGAATCCCATACCTCAAGCTTGTACTCAAGATTTAATGGCACATCTCCAAATGCTCGACCCTCAAGCCGAACATATGCCCATTTGCGATCATCTAGCCATGGAATGTAATCAGATGGTCCGATATGCACATTCTTATCACCTAAGTCATAATCTAACTGTGAGGTAACAGATTGGGTTTTAGAGATCTTCTTAGACTCTAAGCGATCTCGCTCCAACATGTTTTTGAAGTCCATGTTTCCACCAACATTTAATTGGTATGTACGATCTAGGTGAACACCGCGATCTTGGAATAGTTTTGCCATGATTCGGTGGGTAATAGTTGCGCCAACCTGGGACTTAATATCATCGCCAACAATTGGAATTCCAGCCTTAGTGAACTTATCGGCCCAAACTGGATCAGAGGCGATAAATACTGGTAGGGCGTTAACAAAGGCGCAGCCAGCATCAATTGAACATTGGGCATAAAACTTTGCTGCCTCTTCAGAGCCAACTGGCAAATAACAGATCAAAACATCAACCTTATTCGCCTTTAACTCAGCTACGACATCTACAGCTTGCTCATCTGATTCTTTAATTGTCTCTTTGTAGTAACGGCCAAGACCATCGAGTGTGGTTCCTCGTTTTACCACAACGCCAGTTTTAGCAACTGTTGCAAACTTAATTGTGTTGTTTTCACTTGCCCAAATGGCATCTGCTAGATCTAAGCCAACTTTTTTGGCATCAACATCTAGGGCTAGGACAAAGTTAATATTCTTAATGTGATAGCCACCAAGAACAGGGTGCATCAAACCAGGAATCTCGGTTTCGTTAGTAGCATCCTTGTAGTAGGTAATTCCTTGGATCAATGAATTGGCGCAGTTTCCTACTCCAACTATTGCTACCCGGATCTCCCCTTTATTTTCTACGCTCACGAGCTCTTCCTTTCGGTTTTTATCATCTCTTCCAGCCAAGCGATCTCTCGCTCTGCTGATTCCAATGAGTGACGGCGCCACTCAACTAAATAGGTATCAATACCCTCTGGAATTTTTCCTAAGTCCTTCCGGACAATTTCAGCCTTCTCAACTAATCTGCGATGGCGTCCTTCTAAAATTCTTACCCGGTTATTTCGTGGCGTTGGTCCAAAAAATGCGAATCGCACCTCAAACCCCTCATCCTCAAAGGAGTCTGGGCTGGCACTTTGCATTAAAGATGAAAAACGCTCTCTACCCTTTGCAGTTAAGTCGTAAACAATTCGAGATCTCCTAGATAAACCACCAGCATCTGTAAATGACTCCTCAATTAAATTTGCCTCCAACATTTTGCGAAGCTGCGGATACAAAACAGAGAAACTTAAAGCGCGAAATGGTCCATAGATAGCGCTCATTCGCTTTCGTAACTCATACCCATGTAATGGACCTTGTGAGAGCAGGCCAAGGAGAGCAAACTCCAAGGACTCAGAACGAGATCTCACATGCTTCCTATCTACTGGATATATCGAATCGATACTATCGAGTATTTAAACCCATTCCCTTCAGATTGGCAACCCATAGGATTAAGGCGTGTTCCTCTCAGATGCCATCCCATCGCGGCTCTGGGAGTACTTAATAGCCACAATTTTGATCATTCTCGCTCCTGGCCCCTCAGTGCTCTTCACCATCGCCCGAGCGATCGCTTGGGGCAGGGTGGCTGCAATTGCAACTGTAATTGGCAACGCCGCTGGAATGTTTTTAATCTCAGTTTTGGTCGCACTTGGCCTCGGCCCAATTTTGCAGAGCTCAAAACTTTTCTACAACGGTATTCAGTGGGCGGGCGGTGGCTACCTTATCTACCTAGGTTATGCCGCTATCGCTGCCAGTAAAGCCCATGCCCAGGATCTACAAAATACAGATGGGGCAAAGCCATCTTTTTTTACATCAATTAAAAATGGCTTTTGGGTTGGCACATTAAATCCAAAATCAATTGTTTTCTTCGCTGCGATCTTGCCGCAATTTGTCGATCAAGAGAAAAACAATGTCACCGCTCAATTACTTCTACTAGGTGGGATATTTGCCTTAGTTGCGCTTATTTCAGATGGAGCCTATGGCGTCTTAGCTGGCACGATCAGAATTTGGTTATCAGGTGATGTTAGAAGATTGATATTTATGCGCAGATTTGGCGGGGTGGTAATGATTGGCCTTGGCGTATTTACCATTTTTTCAGCGGTAATAATCGGCTAACCCCTTATTTCGTGGCGATCTAGCCATTTGTCAGTGGCAAGGGGCAGACTTGTACTACTTAGCAAACCAAAATCAGGCACTTACTTTATAAAGTGCGAAACGGAAAAGAGAGATCATGGCTTCATCAAATGCAGTTGGAAATGCTCGCGAATTTATCTCACCATCAGATTTAACATTCTCTTGGGGATCATGCCACCGCTGTTTGTGGCTTAATTACAACCACGGTCTTCGCACCCCTGGCTTTATGCCACTGGTGGGAGATCTTGCAAATATGCAGGAAAATTACTTTGCCGGTAAAAGTTGCGGCGATATTGCACCAGTTTTACCTGAAGGCAAGGTGGCAGATCTAGGTGGTTGGGTTAAATCATCTCTGATTGATGTAAATGGCTCTGCCAGCAAGTATGCAATCCGCGGTAAATACGACCTGTTAATTGAGTTCGCCGATGGCACATTTGGCATTATTGATTGCAAATTTCAAGCAAAAGACTCAGATAAAACTGGTCTATACCAACCACAACTTGAGGCGTATGCATTTGCGCTAGAAAATCCAGCAAGTGGTGCACCGAGAAAGGTTTCACTGATGGGTCTTTTGGTTTGGTCATTACTTGAACCAGCAGGGGACGTAAATAAAGGTTTTGGTTTGAAGTTAAAACATACCTGGCGGCCAATTGAGCGAAACCCGCAAGCCCTTGCTGAGCGATTAACTGATTTCATTACCGTGGTCAGTGCAGATATGCCAGCTGCTAAAGACAACTGCGATATGTGTAACTACTTAACCCAAAGGCGCCAATTTATTGGTGCTCAGTAATTAGGCGTCATCCTCATCAAAGTCGGTTCGCTCTTTTAAACTCTTTTTGATGGCATCTTTTGCATCAGATGCGTACATATGGGGAACATAATCTTGCTTGGAAAGCTTCGCAATCCTCTCCATTAACTCATTGGTGGCAGCTCTTAAAACAGTTTGATCAGATGGGTCCCCGGTGAAATACATTGGTTCACCAAATACCATCTCAACTCGTTGCACCTTTGGTACTACCTGACCGGTGGGCTGAATCTCGGCGGTATTAAACATGGCAACTGGTACAACTGGTGCACCTGATTCAATCGCCATTCGAGCAATACCAGTGCGTCCCTTATAAAGACGCCCATCTGGCGATCTAGTTCCCTCGGGGTAAATTCCAACACAGTGATTCTCTTCCAATAGCCGAAGTCCGGTAAGGATTGCCGCATCACTTCGTTTACCACCAGCGCGATCAATAGGCACCTGACCAAGTGCGATAAAGGTAAGTTTTTTTATCAAGCCCTTCAAACCAGGAGATGTGAAGTACTCACTCTTGGCTAAGAATGTGACCTTACGTGGCACAACCAGTGGCATAAAGATTGAATCGCTAAAGGATAAGTGGTTAGAGGCGATGATCACTGGGCCTGAGCTTGGTACATGTCGTAATCCAGTCACCTTGGGCCGGAAAATAAACATCAAGAGTGGAATCAGAAATGACTTCAAAATCTTGTATGGCATAGGGATAATTTAGTGGCTAAGCCAATCTATGACACCATTCGAGCGTGAATTCCATTCCAAACTCAGCTGGATTTACCCTGCCGGGTGGAAAAATCGGAGTTCTAGTAATCCATGGTTTTACCAGCACGCCAATCAGCATCGCGCCCTGGGCAAAGTTTTTAAATAACTCTGGTTACACAGTCATCGCACCCCTATTGCCTGGACATGGCACAACTTGGCAGCAGATGAATCAAACAACTTGGCAGCAGTGGTATGACGAGGTTGAGAAATCATTTCTGCAGTTAAAACAAAGTTGTGACCGAGTCTTTATCGCCGGCTTCTCCATGGGTGCAGCATTGGCGTTAAGACTGTGCCAGATCAGGGGCTCAGAGGTAGAGGGCTTAATTGTTTTAAATCCATCAGTGCATGACAAACGATGGTTTATGAAGTTGCTACCAGTATTAAAGTTCCTAGTTGGTTCAGTTAGTAAAGGACCAACCGATGTTGCAGCTCCTAACCCACCGCTTCACTCCTATGCAAGAACCCCGCTTAAGGCACTTGATTCACTTCGAAATCTATGGCGGCTGGTAGAACGAGATCTTTACTTAATTGATCTACCCATAATGGTCGCTTACTCAGTAAATGATCATGCAGTTGATCCAGAGAATTCAATCACAGTTATTGACAATGTCTTTTCGGTAGATATCCGAGAGGTAGCTTTTGAAAACTCATTCCACAATGTGGCACTTGATTTTGATGTTGAGCAGTTAAATATCGAAAGTAAGATATTTATCGAAGATGTGCTATCTGGCGCAGTAAAACGTGGGTCAGATTTTAATGAGAATGATTTAGTAGATGCTGAGTTTGAATCAATTGTCTCTGGCCTTTCCTTGGATCAATCCTCACCTACTGCCTATTTAGATGAGCTAGATCAAATTGATCAATCAAATAGATTTATTCCACCAAATCCTGGCAAAGTTAATCTTGATCAAATGCAACGAAGCTCTGCGGTGGCTTTCTTAGGATCTGCTGCCTACCTGCTGCTGTATTGGTTTACTGATTTTGAATTTATTGGAGTCTGGCCGGCAGTATTGGGTTTTCTATCCTCTATTGCAATAATTATTTGGCGAACCGCCAGAAAAGAGGATGACTTTGAAGATGGGGCTAGCCTCTAACTAAATCTGCCACTCCAATTAACCCAGCGTTATTGCCATGTTTGGCGGCAATAATTCTTGGCAACAAATGCGTTCCAGCAAATGGCATATATCTTTCCATCGCACTTCTTACTGGGGCTAAAAACAACTCACCAGCCTCCACTACCCCACCACCAACCACAATCGCCTGCGGATCAAGTAACAATGTGTATGAGGCACAGGCACTTCCTAGCCAATCTGCTTGTTTATTAAATGCTGATATTGCTAGTTGATTTCCATTTTTAGCAGCCTGAGTTAATACCGTGCCAGTTAACTGAGCGAGATCGCCTTCGCATAGTGAGAGCAGCTCCTTACCCTGGCTTGGATCTGCAGCGATCCCCTCTTTTGCATAACGCATCAATGCACTGCCTGATGCATATTGCTCGATACAGCCAAAAGCTCCACAACCACATTTCAAGCCATTTGGTTGCACAATCATGTGGCCAAACTCGGCGCCAATTCCATTAGCACCCTTGAATAACTTGCCATCTACTACCAAGCCACCACCCATGCCAGTGCCAATAATAAAAAAGATAACTGGGTTTAAACCTTGGGCGTTACCAGATTTATACTCAGCCCACATCGCAGCATTTGCATCATTTTCTACAATTACGGGCAGGTTAAAAACTCTCTCCAATTCAGCAACAAAGTTTAATTGACTTAAATTAGCGATATTTGGCGCGCCAACAATTATGCCCTGATCTTTAGAGATTAAAGCAGCCACACTAATTCCAATGCCGGCAATTTTATAAATTACTTGAAACTCTTTTATCAGATCAATGATTGTCGCAACTAACTCTTGGCCACCACTTGCAGGTGTTGGCCGCCTGGCTAAGTCGATTATCTTTCCGTTGCTATCTACTACCCCACCTAGAACCTTGCTACCACCAATATCAATGCCGATTGTTAGAGCAGAGGTTGGGATATTAATGCTCAATTAGTTTTCCAGTTTTTCCTTTAACTGCTTTAAGGTTAAATCGATGGTTGCTTTCTCAGCTTTTGTGCGCATCACCTCAGGAACTGGCATAGAAAGTGCAACTGTTAATTCAAAAGTAACCTCAGTTTCATCACCATTGTCCTTAACAATATAGGCACCACTCATATCAGTTAATAAGTCAGCATCCTCAAGTGAGTAATCCACTCGATCTGGGTATGCAGACCAATCAAAATTTAATGTTGGCTTATCTTTCAAAGCACCGGCATCAACTGTAAGTTTTGCCTGAGTTGGCCGGCCATCACCGTTTGAGGCAAGAACAGTGACTGCTTTAAATGAGGTGGACCAGGTTGGAAAATTTGCGATATCAAACAGCACCGCCCGGACATCATCTGCGGCAGCTGCGATTGTTACTGTTGAGGTGGTTGGGTTAGACATGGCGCTAGGTTACCCTGAAGTAGCAGCCCTTTTTAGCCCCCTTCCTGAGAGTTATGGCTAGGTTCTAGCGCAAATAAGTGCAAGCCAGTAGCGTGGGGCTATGAACGAGATAACTATTCCCGCATTAATTCCAGCCCCAGTTGCTGGTAACTTAACAAATCTAATTTCAGAAAGAGCTCACTTTGAGCCTGAACGGGTAATCGTCTCTCGCCCACTTGGTGATGGTTGGCAAGCAGTTACCGCTAAAGAGTATGAAGAGGAGATCAAAGCGGTTGCAAAGGGATTAATTGCAGCTGGTATCTCAGTTGGTGATCGAGTTGCGATCATGGCAAAGACTCGTTATGAGTGGACTGTTTTAGATTTTGCAATTTGGTATGCCGGCGCAGTTCCAGTTCCAATTTATGAAACTTCAAGTGCTGAGCAAGTAGAGTGGATATTAACTGACTCATCTGCAGTTGCGATTATTGTTGAAACACCTGCATTGGCAGAGTTAGTTCAACCAGTACTACCTGCAACCTGCAAGCACGTATGGAATATCACCTACAACGCACTTGCTACTTTAACTCATGAAGGAAAAGATGTAAGTGATAGTGAAATTACAAAGCGCCGGGAACAATTAAAGCCAGAGACTTTGGCAACTTTAATTTTCACATCAGGTACAACTGGTAAGCCAAAAGGTGTGCAATTAACACATGGAAACTTCTTGTCTGAGTGTGGAAATGTCGTAAATGGTGCAAGTGATCTATTCCTAAAGCCTGGCGGCTCAACACTTTTATTCTTGCCAGTTGCTCACGTATTTGGTCGAATGGTTCAAATTGGCTCAATTACGGCAGGCTTACATCTTGCTCATTGCAGTGATCTAACTAAATTACCAACAGACTTAGCCTCATTTAAGCCAACCTTCGTCTTGGCAGTGCCACGTATATTTGAAAAGGTTTACAACGGTGCTGAAGCAAAGGCGCAAGCAGCAGGCAAGGGCAAGATTTTCCATAAAGCAGCTGAGGTAGCAATTGCATACAGCAAAGCTTTAGATACCAAGAAGATCTCACCACTTCTTAAATTGCAACATGGGTTATTTGATAAGTTGGTTTATGTAAAGATTCGCACCGGTCTAGGTGGCAGAGTTGAGGCAGCAATCTCAGGTGGTGCTCCACTTGGTGAACGGCTTGGTCACTTCTATCGTGGTGCTGGCATCAGAGTATTAGAAGGTTACGGTTTAACTGAAACTACAGCTGGTGCAACTTTGAACTTAACAAAATCACACAAAGTCGGATCAGTTGGTAAGCCAATTCCAGGAACTACTATCAAGATCGCCGAAGATGGCGAGGTTTTGATCAAGGGTGCAATTGTTATGCAAGGTTATTGGCAAAATGATGCCGCTAACAAAGAGGTATTTACCTCAGATGGTTACTTTAAATCAGGAGATCTTGGCAAGATTGATGATGAGGGATATTTATCAATTGTCGGCCGTAAGAAAGAGTTGATTGTTACCGCAGGTGGTAAGAATGTTGCGCCAGCAGTTTTGGAAGATAGATTGCGAGCACATCCACTCATTAGCCAATGCATGGTAGTTGGCGACAACAAACCATTTATTGCAGCTTTGATCACTATTGATCCAGATGCAATTAAGCCATGGGCGGTTGCAAATAAAAAAGAGGGTGCTTCAATTGCTGATTTAGCAAAGGACCCTACCTTGCAATCTGTTATTCAAACTGCAGTGGATGAAACCAACAAAGCAGTAAGTAGGGCTGAATCAATTAGAAAGTTCACCATCTTGCCAGTTGATTTCACAATTCCTGGTGGGCAATTAACCGCCAAGTTATCAGTGAAGCGACATGTAGTTTCGCAGCAATTTGCTCGCGAGATTGATGAACTCTTCGCCTAATTCAGAACGTACTCGACTTGCTCGAGAGCTTCATGATGGTTTGGCTCAAGAATTAGCCGCATTTGGCTATCGCTTGGATGCAGTAATTGGTGATGACAACTTAGGCAGTAACAATCGATCCACTCTTCGTGAACTTCGCCTATCACTTTCTACAATCATTAATCAGGTGCGAGATGAAATCTATGAGCTGAGAAATGAAAAAGTTAAAAACTTTAATCAACAATTGATTGATCAAATCCAAACTCTGCTCTCAAGCACCGCCATAACCTATGAAGTAACAGGTGAGATCTTTATCGATCCTGCTCATAAGTTTGAGTTGCTTCGAGCTATTCGTGAGTTAGTTATAAATGCAAAACGTCATGCCAACTGCAATCAGATCAAAATTTTATTAACGCCATCAGAAATTTTGATCGTAGATGATGGTGAAGGCGGTGTGATAGATAAAGAGAACTCCTTTGGTCTAACCGGTGTTTCTGAGCGGCTTTTGTTAATTGGTGCCAAGATGAAAATTACTTCCACCCCTGCTGGCACATCGGTAAGTATTACTCTTTAAAATGAAGGTCCTTCTTATTGATGACCATGCCTTGATCAGATCTGGCGTGGCAGCTGCTCTTGCTCAAAAAAACTTTGAAGTAGTTGCTGAGGCTTCAAGTGTTGGTCAGGGGCTTGCGATGCTAAATACCCATAAACCTGAAATCACCTTAATTGATATAAATCTGGGAGGTAGCAATGGAATTGATTTAATTAAGCAAGCAAAGGGTGATGGAATAAGTAGCAAATTTGTTGTGCTGACAATGCATGATGATAATCAAACACTTGAATTGGCAAAGGCGGCTGGAGCTGTTGCTTTCATAACAAAATCTGCACCCACCGATTCTCTACTTGAAGTAATTCAAAGTGTGGCAGCTGGTGTGGATCGTTTTCTAAAGGCAGGTGAGATAAGTACTCTCCCAGGCAGGAAGGATTTTGATTTAACCCCAAGAGAGTTAGAGGTACTCTCACTTTTACCATCTGGTGCGACCGCAAATGCAATTGGAGCGGTACTTTTTCTAACTGAGGCGACAATCAAAACTCATTTAGCTAATCTTTATCGAAAATTAGGGGCGGCAAATCGCGCTCAAGCTGTTTCAATTGGTATCGAGAATAAATTAATCACCAATCAGTAGCTGATTAAACTTCTTTGACCATCTACTCAACTGCCAATTCTCAATTACCCAACCTCTGCCAGCTTGGCCCATCTGCTTTGCTGCCTGCGGATTTGCAAGTAGTTCACATATTTTCTCAGCGATCTCATCAGCATTGCTGCCATTAACTAAAACTCCGGTGACTTTATCTAGTACTGCGTCCACTGCTCCCCCTGAGTTTCCAACCACAACTGGCAACCCGCAAGCACTAGCCTCTAGGTAAACAATTCCAAGACCTTCCACCTCTAATCCAGAAAATCTAGATCTCACCGGCATGGCAAAGATTTCCCCAAGACAAATGTAATCTGGCAGCTCCTGATGGGAAACTCTTCCAGCAAAAGTTACTTTGGTTAAAACACCCAACTGCTTTGCTGAATTAAACAGCATCTGTTTAATTGGTCCTTCACCAACTAATAACAAAATTGCATCTGGAAATTTCTCTAGTATTTTTGGCATAGCCTTAACTAATTCATCTTGCCCTTTTCGATGAACCAATCTGCCCACAGAAACAATAACTCGCCTGCCATCTAATTGATACTTTTCAATTAGATCAGCTCTTGGTTGTTTGGGGGTGAAATGATTTGTATCAATTCCTGGAGCAATCTGCACAAACTTTTCAGGTTTTTCACTAACCTTGATAATTTGACTCCTGGTAAACTCACCTAAATAACCAAGATAATCAACATCTTTAACTATCTTCTTAAGCAAGCCTTTGAGAAATGGAATCTTGGCCCACCACACCTCATGGCCATGCGACAGCGCCAAAATATTTGTAGCACCAGCTGCTCGAAGTGTGCCAGCCATTAATCCCAATGGCGCAGCGGCGCCAAACCAGAGATTTTTAGCTCCACTTTGCTTAAGGATTTTTACCGCCCGGCGAGTAACTCTTGGAGTTGGTAACAAAATCTTTGCTCGATCTCTAATTACCACCGCGCCAAATTTATCAAGCAGCTGCTTATCAAACTCTTTATCCCCCTTTTGACTGGATGTGTAAATAATCAAAGAGTTTTTAGGCAATCCTTCAATTAAACCAAGTACAAATGTCTCTATGCCACCAGCCCTAGGCCCTAAGTCATTGGTGACCAGCAGTACCTTTTGTTGATTAGAGACGGCGTGCTCCAATATAAGGTTTCTTGCCCATATTCATATTGGCAATTTTTACTCGACTTCCGGACCTAGGCGCATGCAACATTCGATCTGGTCCTAGATATATTGCAACGTGTGAAATTGGTTTACCAAAAAATACTAAATCACCTGGCTGTAAATCCTTTTTTGCAACTGCTTTGCCATATCGATATTGGGAACCGGAGTGGTGGGGCAGTGATACACCAGCTGCACCAAAGGCCCGCATGGTTAAACCAGAGCAATCCCAATTGACTAACCCAGCAGCACCAAATACATACCTATCGCCAATTTGAGCGAGTGCATATTTGATTGCAACTCCTCCGCGACCAGAAACGCCAGAGTACTTACCAGCATCACTTAGGGACTTCTGTTGATCGGCATCCTCTTCATCCTCAGTTAATTTGGCAAGCCGCTCTCGTTCTGCAGCGGTTAATTTTGCAAGTAGTGCCTCTGCCTCTTTTAACTTTGAATTAGCCAGTGCTAATTGCCTAGTAAATCTTGCTTCAGCAGCTTTAACCATTGCTAACTTATCTGCAACAGTTAGTGAGGTGGCAGTTAATCGTTGAGTTGCCACTGAGAATTTCATTAGATCGGCAGTCTTTTGTCTAGTAACCGCCTCTAAGGAGCCAGCTGCGGATAGGTAAAGGCTTGGGTCGGTAGAAAACAACAGCTCAAGTGATTGGCTAAGTGGGCCAGATTTATAACGTTCATTTGCAATCGCACCAATAGATTTATTAAGTGCGGTAACTAAGGCGCCTTGTTGGCTTGCCTCTTGCTGGACTGAATCTAAGGTCTTTTTTAACTTTGCCAGCTGCACCTTTGCCTCTTGGGCGCCCTCTGCTGCAGTTGTCGCCTGCTCTTGCAGATCCCTAATCCGCCCTTGCACCTCAATTAAATTGGGAGCAGCATTTGCTGGGATTGGAAAAAGTAGGCCAGAGGCGATTACTAAAGCAAAAACTGATCGCAGGAGGTAACGCATCGAGAAAGGCTAACTGGCTAAAGCAGGCAAACTCAACCCATTGCAAGCGTGCTCTGCTGAGAATTCTCTAAAATTTATGAGATTTTGCACCCATTTAGCCTGTTTTCTTACTACCCCCAGGGCTAGTGACAGTGGGAGTAAATCTCAAGGGTGGAACTAACCCAACCAAGGCAAGATTATTTATGGCAGCCGCATGAGAGTTACTTAACTCAGCTTTTTTATCAGTTGCAGGGGTAATTTGAAGCAGCACTGATACAACACAATCGCCACAGGCGATATCGCGCATTACACAACTATCACAATCGATGATCATTGCTAAAGGTTAGAGGGGGCCACTGACACTGGGTAACCTTAAGCACTATGCCAAAAGTGATCACCACCGCAAACCTGGTTGTGGGCAAAGATGGCTCCACCACCAAATCAGGCTCCTCGATTGGCCTATCAACCGATGAGGATCGCAACCGCTTTAAGGCGCTGCGGGATAAGAGTGACCTGATATTAATTGGTGGAAATACCGCACGGCGAGAGCCCTATAAGCGCACCCCAATTCCGCTCTATATTCTCACCCATACCAAGGTTAGGTTGCAACCTAAAAATCAATTAGCAAAACAATTTGCATTAACACCTCTGCAGATGATTGAAGAAATTTCCACAAATTTTAAAAACACACAAGCATCCCCAATTCACCTGCTAATTGAGGCAGGACCAACTCTTTTACAGCTAATGATTAGCCAAGGATTGGTTGATCACTTATACCTAACTGTTAATTTGCAGGAAGTTGGTGAAAACCCCATATCTATCTCTGAATTAACTAAAGGTTTTGAGTTGATTAGTAGCGAGGATATCCCACCCTGCCAATTCAATTACTACAAAAAATTAACTAAGTGATATTACCGCAACGCCAGTAATTGCAAAAGCAATCCCAAGATATTGAACCTTATGTAATCGCTCATGCAGCAGTTTAAAGGCAAGTAAAGCGGTAACAATCGGGTATAGCGAACCTAAAACAACCGCCAGTGAGACCAAGCCTTTGGTGGTTGCGACTCCTAACAATAAATTTGCAATAAAGTCAGCCCCACCAATTGCGATTAAAATTGGCAGGTCTTTTCTAGTGAAGCCTCCTATTGTTCGATAACGAGCCAACAATAAAAGTGCAACCATTAAGGTAGCAAGACGCATTGTGGTCATTGTCATAATTGCACTTGTTTCCGAACCTCGTGCTATAAATGTCACCGCACCACCAAATCCAAATGCTGCAATCACGGCAAAGATAATTGGTTTGATAGTTACGCCACCTTTAATCTCTGGTCCGCTTGCAAAGAAAGCACCCGCTAAAGCAATACCCATTCCTATCAACTGTCCAGTGTTTGGTTTTTCACCATTAATCAAAGCAATAGTAAGTGGAATAAACACACTTAATGCGCCGATAGGTGCAACAACTCCCATTCGTCCCGTTGCAAGCCCTGAATAGAAAGCCACCAAGCCAATAAAGCCAAGCAAGCCAGCAAAAACTCCCGATATGAAATAACTGTCCCAAGAAAGCGAGGGACTTAACCAAGAAGAGCTGACTAAAACAATTAAGACTCCGATTAACAATCCAAATACTTGTGAAACCGCCGTCACTGCAATTGCTTGATATCGCTTAGACAATTTTCCACCCAGGAAATCAGCTCCACCCCAAAGAATTGAGGATAGAAGAGCTAATAAGGAGGCCACCGGTGGAGCCTACTAGGTTGCATTAGGGCTTATCTGTCTGAGTTTGCTCGTGCCTGCACATACTTATTCAATTAGCAATTTATCCTTAGGTAGTGAGCAAATCATTTGATCAATTAATTCAACCTGTTTTGGATTTAAAGCCACGAGGTGAAATTTTGCTCGAGACAGTACCTGCGCCACAAAAACTTGCACCTCACGCATTAGCCATGACAGCCGATGTTTTAGAAGATGCAGCCACCGGCAGATTTGTTTTACTACATGATCCCGCTGGCCAAGAAGGGTGGGGAGGTCAATGGCGGTGCGTGACATTTGCCAGAGCTGCGATTGATTTAGAGATGGCCTCAGATCCATTATTACCAGAGATTGGCTGGGCTTGGTTATTGGAATCTTTGAAAAAACATGGCTGTGAATTCATCAATCCAAGTGGCACAGTAACTAGGGTTGCTAGCGCATCGTTTGGCGAATTAGTAGATCGAGATGAGGATTCTGAGATTGAAGTGCGCGCATCCTGGACGCCAACAAATGAAGGAAACTTAGCCGAGCATGTAAATGCCTGGTTAGAGTTGTTGGCAATTAGTGCAGGACTTGAGCCAATTCCACATGGAGTTAGCTCAATTGCTCGCAACAACTAGAATTATCTAAGTAATGCTGACACCACTTTTATCGCCGCGTGCTGGCACCCCTGAAATTTCTGCCGATGAAAGCAGCTTTGAGAAAGTGATCAAATCTCTATTGGCTGGTAGTGGGCCAATTGCAATTGATGCCGAACGTGCTTCGGGTTATCGCTACAGTCAACGGGCTTATTTAATCCAGATATTTCGCAAAGATGGTGGCTTGCATTTAATTGATCCGATTCCACTTAAAGGATCAAAACTTTGGCAGGAGTTTAATGATCACTTTGCAAATATTGAGTGGGTAATACATGCAAGCACTCAAGATTTACCTTGTTTGATCGAAGTTGGGCTCTCCCCCAAACTCCTCTTTGATACTGAATTAGGCGCAAGAATTGCTGGTTGTCCAAAGGTTGGTTTAGGAGCACTTGCTGAAAGTTTGCTTGAACTGCAATTAGCAAAGGAGCACTCAGCAGTTGATTGGTCAATCCGGCCACTGCGTCCTGAGTGGATTACTTACGCTGCTCTTGATGTTGATATCTTGCTTGAGATTAGGGACAAGGTTGAGCAGATGCTCACTGAACAAGACAAGCTCAAGTGGGCAATGCAAGATTTTGCATCCATTTTAAAGAACTATCAGGATTATGAGTTCACAGATACTCCGAAATCTGATCGCTGGCGCAAAACCTCAGGCATGCACAAGGTGCGAGATCGTTTAACTCTGACAATAGTTAGAGATTTATGGATTAGCCGAGACCAATTAGCACGTGAAATAGATCTTGCACCTGGTCGAGTACTAAATGATGAGGCAATTGTTGAGCTAGCAACTAAGCGACCAGAGACATTAGAGGATGTTGCAAAGGTAATTGGTTGGCGAACCAGATTAGAGTCGCCACCATTTAACCGTTGGCTAAAGGTGTTAACCGCCTCTCTTAAGACATCAATAGGAGAGCAACCTGAATTAAGAGTGGCATCTCAAAATATGCCACCACTTAAAATCTGGAAAGAGAAAAATCCAATTGGTTATGCCAGATTAACTCATGTTCGGGCTGCCTTATTGGAGTTATCAGTACAGCTTCAAATTCCAACTGAGAATTTAGTTACCCCAGAGCTTATTAAACGTATCTGCTGGCAGGAGCCACCACTTATTGCAAGTGATTATGAAGATTTTGTGAATACTGAATTAGTGCGCTTAGGTGCCAGGCCTTGGCAGGTAGAACAAGTTGCACACTTAGTCGCAGCGAATCTTGGGGCAACTGAGCCTTTGATAATTCCAGAACCAGTTGAAACTGAGGGCCAAAATTCACCGGAGGAGATCGCCTAAAACCGCTGCCCCTGCTCACTATCCAATTTCTTTACTGGCGAGTAACCTACTCTCATACCGATAGATCGATAGCTAGGGGTGGGATATGAGCAAAACTGCGACAGCCAAAACCAATGTGGTCTTAGTAGATGCGGTGCGAACCCCATTTGGAAAAGCAGGCTCCCTTTATGCTCAAACTCGAGCCGATGACATTATGGTTCGTTGTATTCGTGGATTATTAGAGCGAAATCCAAATCTACCGCTTGATCAAATTGATGATGTTGCAATCGCTGCTGCTACACAAACTGGCGACCAAGGAATGAATATTGGTAGATCAGTTTCAATCTTGGCTGGTATTCCAAAATCTGTACCAGGTTACTCAATTGATAGATGGTGTGCGGGTGCGCTAACTGCAGTTACCACAATCGCCGGTGGCATAAATATGGGCGCTTATGATTTAGCGATAGCTGGTGGTGTTGAGCATATGGGAAATCATCCAATGGGTGATGGCATCGATCCAAACCCTCGTTATTTGGCTGAAAAGATTGTTGATACCGATGCCTTGCAAATGGGTATGACAGCTGAAAGATTGCATGACAAGTTTCCACAATTAACTAAGGAACGGGCTGATAAGTATGCATTAGCCTCACAACAAAAAACTGCAGCAGCATATGCAGCAAATAAAATTCAGCCAGATTTGATTCCAGTTGCAACTAGAAATGTTGAACTTGGTTGGGGCATTGCAACAGTTGATGAGCCACCACGGCCACAAACCACATTAGAGGCATTAGCTGCACTTAAAACTCCCTTCAGACCAGCAGGGCGAGTAACAGCTGGAAATGCTGCTGGATTAAATGATGGTGCAACTGCTGCAATTTTAGCCTCTGAAGATAAAGCAAAAGAGTTAAATCTAACGATCAAAGCAAAGATGGTCTCCTTTGCATTTGCAGGTGTGGAGCCTGAGATTATGGGTTATGGACCAGTGCCTAGCACTATCAAGGCGCTAAAAAAAGCAGGTTTAGATATAACTGACATTGGCTTGTTTGAGGTTAATGAAGCTTTTGCAATTCAAGTCCTCTCATTTTTAGATCATTTTGGAATTGCCGATGATGATAAGCGGGTAAATATCTACGGTGGCGCAATTGCAGTTGGTCATCCCTTGGCTTCATCTGGTGTTCGCTTGATTCTTAATCTGGCTAATGGATTTAAAGAAAATCCTGATGTGCGATATGGAATTACAACTATGTGTATCGGTTTAGGTATGGGTGGCACCATTATCTGGGAAAACCCAAATTTCAAAGGAAGTAAATAATGACTGAAGTTTTAGCAGGAGCACCCGATGAGGTTATCACAAATGCAATTGTACAAATGGTTTCACTTACCCCATTTGGCCATACCGGTAATTTAGCTTTAATTACATTAGATAATGGAGCAGATCATAATCGTCCCAGCACATTTGGGGCAGCATCTCTTACCTCACTTTCTAATGCAATTGATGAGGCACAAAAATCAGATGCAGTGGCAATTGCGATAACTGGTAAGCCATTTATATTCGCAGCCGGTGCTGATCTGTCAGCTATGAGTTTTTTAAAGGATAAATCACAGGCAATTGCAATTGGCGATCTGGGCCATGAGGTGTTCCTTAAACTTCATGAGAGCAAGAAGCCAACCTTTGCATTTATTAATGGATTAGCACTAGGTGGCGGACTAGAGGTTGGTCTAAATTGCCACTACCGCACCTTGGCATCAACTGCCTTTACTGGGCTACCTGAGTGCTTTTTAGGATTAGTTCCAGGCTGGGGCGGGGCAACTTTATTGCCAAAATTGGTAGGACCAGAGAATGCAGTTCAAGTAATTATTGTTAATGCTTTAAACAACAACACGATGATGAAGTCAAAGGATGCGCTCTCACTTGGTGTAGTTGATGCAGTTTTTGAACCATCTGATTTTCTGGAAAACTCAGTTAAGTTTGCTGCAAATGTTTTAAATGGAAAAAATAAAATTGAACGTAAAGACTTCAGCAAGGATTCTGCAGCATTTGAAAAAGCTATTGCAACTGGAAAAGCTGCGGTCGCTAAGAAATACAGCGGTGCTCAGATTCCATCACCTTTGGCTGCGTTGGATCTAATTAAAGCTGCGCAAAGTAACTCAGTAAGGGATGGGTTTGCAGCTGAAACTAAGGTGTTAGCTGATTTAGTAATGAGTGATTCATTGCGTGCCTCTTTGTACTCTTTTAATTTGATTCAGAAGAAGCGTAAAAAAGTTGAGGGAGCGCCTAAGCCTGCTTTAGCTCGCAAAGTTACCAAGGTTGGTGTAGTTGGCGCCGGTTTGATGGCCTCTCAGCTTGCACTCTTAATGCTTAGGAACTTAAAAGTTCCAGTAGTTATTACCGATATTGATCAAGAGCGGGTTGATAAAGGCTTAACCTGGATTAAATCTGAAATCCAAAAATTAGTTGACAAGAAGCGACTTGGTAGCGAAGCTGCAACCCGATTGCTCTCTAATATCTCAGGCTCAGTAGATAAGAAAGTGTTTGCTAATTGTGATTTTGTTATAGAAGCAATCTTTGAAGAGTTGGCTTTAAAACAAAAGCTATTTAAGGAGCTAGAAGCAATCATCACCCCTGAGTGTGTGTTGGCAACCAATACCTCCTCACTTTCAGTTGAGGCGATGAGTGAAGGATTGAAAAATCCAGAGCGAGTTGTTGGGTTTCACTTCTTTAATCCAGTTGCAGTAATGCCTCTTCTTGAGGTGGCGCGAACTACTAAAACTGATGATGCCACAACTGCCACCGCAATTAATGTTGGTAAGGAGTTGAAGAAAACTATGGTGATCGTAAAAGATGCACCAGCATTTGTAGTTAACCGTTTACTAACTAGATTTATGGGTGAGGTTACCGATGCAATGGATGAAGGAACCCCATATGAGGTAGCAGATGCTGCTATGGCACCACTTGGCTTTCCAATGTCATCACTTGAATTACTTGGTCTAGTTGGACCAGGGGTGGCATTGCATGTGTCAGAGACTTTAAATAAGAATCTTGGGCCACGTTATAAAGTTTCGCCAACCATGCAAAGATTTGTTAAAGAAGGCGTCAAGACTTTCTATGTTAAAGATGCAAATGGTTTAAACATTGTAAATCCTGCAGCATTGGCAGCTCTTGAAAAAGGTAATTCAGCATCAACTGCTGACCAGGTAAGAAAGCGGGCGCTAGAGGCGTTAGCAACTGAGGCAAAGATGATGCTTGATGAAGGTGTGGTTGCAACACCACAGGAGATCGATATTTGCATGCTACTTGGTTCTGGTTGGCCGATGCACTTAGGTGGCATCTTGCCTTATCTAGATCGAGAAGGAATTAGCGAAGCGGTTTGCGGCGTTCGCTTTCATCCAAAGGGAGTGGCATCTCTTCCTTAGCATCAACTTCAATTTGACTGCTATTCCAAGAAACCAATGATCGCGTAATGTTTTGAACAGTTATGCCAAGATCTTCAAGAATCTGTGTTCGCTTGGCGTGCTCTAAGAATGCTAGTGGTAATCCAATTGAGTGAACTGGGATATTCAACTGCTCCTCTCTAAATAATTCAGAGATTGTGCTTGCAATGCCTCCATGCTTAATTCCATCTTCTAACACCACGACATTTTTATATCGCTGCGCCATTGTTATCAAAGCTTTAGGTAGCGGCTTAACCCATCTTGGATCAATGACTGTGACACCAACACCTTCACGATAGGCCTGAGCAGCAGACTCAACAGCTATCGATGCAAAGGCACCAATGCTTACCAGTAATACATCCGCACTCTCGCCACGATATAACACATCAATTCCATCTCGACGTTCAAAGGCTGGAATATCTGGATTTATCGCACCCTTTGGAAATCTGATTAATGATGGTGCATCAGAGATATCTAATGCCTCACGTAATGTTTCTTCAAGCCGCTCCCCATCTCGTGGAGCTGCCACATGCAAAGTTGGAACAATTCCAGTTAAAGCCAGATCCCACATCCCATTATGTGATGGTCCATCATCACCGGTGACACCAGCTCTATCCAATACAAATGTAACTCCAGCTTTATGCAGGGCAACATCTAGCAATAATTGATCAAAGGCACGATTTAAAAAAGTTGAATAAACAGCAACTACTGGATGTAATCCAGCAAATGCCATTCCAGCAGCGGCTGTTGTGGCATGTTGTTCGGCAATACCAACATCAAAAGTGCGATCTGGATATGCCTTTTCAAATTTATCTAACCCAGTTGGCCCCATCATCGCTGCAGTAATTGCAACTACATCACTTCGCTCAGCACCAATCTTGACTAGCTCATCGGAAAATACACTTGTCCAACTCTTGCCACCCTTGCTTAATGGTTGACCCGTCTCTGCATCAACAACTCCGACAGCATGAAACTTCTCTGCCTCATCATTAACAGCAGGTGCATGTCCCCTACCTTTTTCAGTGATGACATGTACTAAAACTGGTTGTCCAAACTCTTTAGCAATTTTTAAGCTTTTCTCCATTGCCAGCACATCATGGCCATCTATTGGCCCTAAATACTTCAAACCTAAATCTTCAAACATACCTTGCGGTGCAACAATGTCTTTAATACCTTTTTTTACACCATGCAAGGTTTCATAAATTGGATGGCCAACCACCGGCGTTCTCTCTAGTACGCCCTTACCCCAATCTAGGAACTTCTCATATCCACTTGTTGCTCTAAGTGTTGAAAGATAGGTGGCTAAGCCACCAATTGTTGGTGAGTAGGAACGTTCATTGTCATTAACAATAATTACTAATCTCTCATTTTTACTAGTTGAGATGTTATTTAATGCCTCCCAGCTCATTCCGCCAGTTAATGCACCATCACCAACCACGCAAACAACTACCCGATCTTTTTGACCAGTCAGAGAAAAACCTTTTGCAATACCATCACTCCATGAAAGGGCTGTTGAAGCATGAGAGTTTTCAACAACATCATGCTCGCTCTCGCTACGATTTGGATAACCAGCTAAGCCGCCGCGTTGACGTAATTTGTCAAAACCAGCAACTCTTCCGGTTAATAGCTTATGCACATAACTTTGATGGCCAGTATCAAAAACTACAACATCTTTTGGTGAATCAAAGCTGCGATGAATGGCAATCGTTAACTCAACAACACCCAAATTTGGTCCTAAGTGGCCCCCAGATTTTGAAACTTGTTCAATTAAAAAACTTCTAATTTCACTGGCTAATTGCACTATTTCTTCATCATTTAATCCTTTGACATCAGATGGAGAATTGATCTGGTTAAGCATGCTCATAGTTTAAAGGGTACTTAATAAGAATGCGATTTATTTACCGAGTAATGAACGTAACACATACTGCATGATGCCGCCGTGGCGGTAGTAATCAGCCTCACCTGGTGTATCAATCCTAAGTTTTGCCTTAAATTTCTTATCGCCAGCTACTACCTCGACCTCTTTCGGCGTTACTCCCTCATTTAGCTTCTCTACGCCAGAGATTGAAAACACTTCGCTTCCATCAAGACCAAGTGATGCAGCAGTTTGACCATCAAGAAATTGAAGTGGTAGCACACCCATGCCAATGAGATTTGATCTGTGAATTCTTTCAAAGGATTCAGCTATCACAGCACGAACCCCCAATAAGGCAGTTCCCTTTGCAGCCCAGTCTCTAGATGAACCAGAGCCGTACTCTTTGCCAGCCAAAATTACCAATGGGACACCAGCACCAATGTATGCAGTTGATGCTTCGTAAATTGTTGTTTGCTCACCATTTGCTAAGAAGTTTTTGGTGAAGCCACCCTCTACACCATTTAGAAGCAGGTTCTTTAAGCGAATATTTGCAAATGTTCCTCTAATCATTACCTCATGATTGCCTCGACGTGAACCATAAGAGTTAAAGTCTGCTCTTTCGATTCCATGCTCGGCTAAATACTTTCCTGCTGGTGAGTCAGCTTTAATGTTTCCGGCAGGTGAGATGTGATCGGTTGTAACTGAATCTCCTAGCACCGCCAGAACTCTTGCTCCAGATATGTTGGTTACTGGAATTGGATCCCTTGGCATTCCTTCAAAATAAGGTGGCTTTCTTACATAAGTTGATTTTAAATCCCATTCAAAGATCTTTCCAGTTGGTGTATCTAGAGATTTCCATCTCTTATCCCCTTCAAATACAGATGCATAATCTTTAGTAAACATGTCCGATGATATTGATGATGAAATAACTGAATCGATCTCTTCAGTAGTTGGCCAAATGTCCTTTAGGAATACTGGATTCCCATCATTGCCGGTTCCAATTGGATCCTTCTGAAAATCATGATTCATAGATCCAGTTAATGCATAAGCAACAACTAAGGGTGGTGAGGCCAAGTAATTCATCTTTACATCTGGTGAGATTCTTCCCTCAAAGTTACGATTTCCAGATAGCACAGCAGATACAGCTAAGTCATTCTCATTTATTGCTTTACTAATCTCAATTGGTAGCGGACCTGAGTTTCCAATACAGGTAACGCAACCATATCCAACTAAATTAAAACCCAACTTATCCATATAGGTAGTTAATCCAGCACGATCGTAGTAATCAGTAACTACCTTTGATCCAGGCGCCAAAGTAGTTTTTACCCAAGGCTTGCTAGTTAAACCTTTCTCGACCGCTTTTTTGGCTAGTAAGGCAGCCCCGATCATCACCGATGGATTTGAGGTATTAGTACAAGAAGTAATAGATGCAATTACAACATCGCCATTTGAGACAGTTGTTGCTTTACCATTAACTTTTATATCGATCTTATTTTTATTTGTCTTATCACTAAAATATGAGGGTACTATCTCTTGGTATGAACTCTTTGCGCTAGTTAAAGCAATTCGATCTTGTGGTCGCTTAGGACCGGCAATTGAAGGCACGATGGTTTCCAGATTTAACTCAAGTTTTTCAGAAAACCTAGGTGATGCAGCTGGATCATGCCAAAGCCCATTAACTTTTGCATACCGCTCAACTAACTCCAGCTGTTCAGCAGATCTGCCTGTAAGTTTTAAATATTTAATTGTTTCTTCATCAATAGGAAAGATTGCACAAGTAGATCCATACTCTGGCGACATATTGCCAATCGTGGCACGATTAGCCATTGGTAGCGCTGATACACCAGGTCCATAGAACTCTACAAACTTTCCTACCACACCATGTTTTCTTAACATCTGGGTAATTGTGAGCACTAGATCAGTAGCGGTTGTGCCAATAGGTAATTTTCCATTTAGTTTAAAGCCAACAACCTTAGGAATTAACATTGATACTGGCTGTCCCAGCAAAGCTGCCTCTGCTTCGATTCCACCAACTCCCCAACCTAAAACTCCAAGGCCATTAACCATAGTTGTGTGTGAATCAGTTCCAACTACGGTGTCTGGATATGCCCTAAGTACGCCATCAACTTCACGACTCATCACTACTCGAGCCAAATACTCAATATTTACTTGATGAACAATTCCAGTTCCTGGTGGCACAACTTTAAACTCATCAAATGCTGTTTGACCCCATCTTAAGAATCGATATCTTTCCTTATTTCTTTGGTACTCAATATCCACATTTTGTTCAAATGAATCTTTTGTGCCAAATAAATCAGCAATGACAGAGTGGTCAATTACTAATTCAGCTGGTGAAAGCGGATTTACTCGAGCCGGATCACCACCCAAGTCAGCAATTGCCTCTCGCATTGTTGCCAGATCGACAATGCAAGGAACTCCTGTAAAGTCCTGCATAATTACTCGAGCCGGCGTAAATTGAATTTCAGTATCTGGTTCTACTGCTGGATCCCAATTAGCCAATTTCTTAATCTGCTCAGCAGTGATATTGGCGCCATCTTCAGTTCGAAGTAAATTCTCCAGCAAAATCTTTAAGCTAAATGGAAGATCTTTTGCCTCTGGAAAACCAGTTATATCAAAAATTTCGTAGCTTTTACCAGCTACTTCAAGTGTGGTCTTGGACTTGAATGAGTTCTTACTCAATGCTCCACACCTCTTTCCTGTGTAATTCTGGATTAATCCTATCTCTTTGCTGGTGAAAATCCAGCCACGCACTCTATGTGCTGGGTCATTGGGAAAAGATCAAAGGCTTCAATGTGATCTAACTTATAACCAGCATCTGCCAATATTTTTGCATCACGTGCCAAAGCTGCTGGATCACAAGCGACATAAACAATTTTACGTGGTTTGGATTTAATCATTTGTTTAATTGCAACATCTCCAGCACCGGTTCTAGGTGGATCCAATAAAATTAAATCTGCTTTTTTAACAATTGGCAGCTGCTGCGCTACTAAACCTTGCAAAATCTTGACATTCTCTTTACCGGAGAAAATTCTTCTTGCATCTGCAACTGCAGTTTTATCGCTCTCAATCAAGGTAACAAATCCTCGTTCACCAACCTCTTTGAGCAATGCTGAAGCAAATAATCCAACTCCGGAGTAGAGATCTAAAACATGATCTCCTGGTTTTGCTCCGATTTGAAGTAAACATGCTTTTACTAATTCAACAGGTGCTGCTTTATGACTTTGCCAAAATGCTGATGGCGAAATCTTGAGTGAGTTAGGGCCTACCTGTTCAACAAGTTGGGTAGGACCACTAATACTTCTGCCAGATCTAGTAATTGAAACCTCATTAGTGCTTGAAACCGCCACCTCAACCCTTGGATCTGACTTCCACTCTCTAGTAGCTAATTCACTTACATTCATACGCGAGTCTGCAATTAAACAATCCTTTATCTCCACCACTTCATTACTTCGAGCACCGAATAGTCCTATGCGGCCATTGCTAGAGACTGCAAAGTCCATGCGGGTGCGCCAATGTAATCCATCTGCTGGCTCCACAGCTTTTACATTCACCTCAAATCCAAGGGCTACCAAATCCATCTTTCCAATTCTTAAGAATTGTTCTTTAATAATCTCTGATTTAAAACTTCTCTGAGCAACCAGATTTATGTGCTGAAAATCGCAGCCACCGCAACTTCCTGCATATGAGCATGGCGGATTAACACGATTTGGGCTGGCTTGAACTACTTCAATGAGATCAGCGTGGGCAATCTTGGAGCTCACTGATGTAATTTTTATATTTGCAATTTCACTAGTAATCCCATGTCTAACAAAAATAACTTGTCCGTTATACCTTGCAACAAAGTGTCCGCCATGTGCGACTGAGCCAATCTCAACCTGGACAACCTGGCCTACTTTTAACCGCTCCTGAGCGTTTGATTCCATAGAGCGGAGCCTATGGGTGTAAGTTGTGCTTTGTGCACGTAGTAATAATGGGTTGTGGTCGAGTCGGATCTACCCTTGCAGTAGCTCTGGAGAAATCTGGTCATACAGTCGCAGTAATCGACCAAAACCGAGAAGCATTCCGTCGTTTGGGCGCGCAATTCAATGGCCGCACGGTGGCTGGCGTGGGTTTTGATCGCGACACTCTATTGGATGCAGGTATCGAAAAAGCTGATGCCTTCGCCGCTGTTTCCAATGGTGACAACTCAAATATTTTGGCAGCCAGAGTGGCCAGAGAAACATTTGGTGTTAAAAATGTGGTTGCGCGAATTTATGATCCAGGTAGGGCGGAGATTTACCAACGCTTAGGAGTCCCTACGGTAGCAACCGTGCTATGGACAACTGATCAAATTATGCGACGACTTGCTCCAGACGGTACGAAATCAGAATGGCGCGATGCCACTGGAACAGTGCAATTAGTTGAGGCTAGTCTGCATAAAGAGTGGTACGGAGAATCAATTTTGTTAATTGAGAAGAATACGGATGCAAGAGTTGCATTTATCACCAGGCTTGGCGAAGCAATTCTGCCAAATGAGCATACAGTTTTACAGGAAGGTGATTTGGTACACCTATTAGTAAATGAGAAACAAGTTTTGCAAGTTGAAAAGACATTAGCTAAATCTCCGGCTGGTGCGTAATGAGAATTGCGATTGCAGGAGCTGGAAACGTAGGGCGAGCGATAGCTCGAGAGCTTTTGGGAAATGGGCACCAAGTGCTTTTGATTGATAAGGATCCAAAGGCCTTAAAAATGGACTCTGTACCAAGTGCTGAATGGTTATTGGCTGACGCCTGTGAAATCACCGCACTAGATCAAGCAAAATTAGATGGGTGTCAGGTGTTGGTTGCCGCAACAGGAGATGACAAAGTTAATCTTGTTGCCTCATTACTAGGAAAAACTGAGTATGGCGTTCCAAGAGTAGTTGCCCGCGTTAATCACCCAAAGAATGAGTGGATGTTTGATTCATCATGGGGCGTTGATGTCGCAGTTTCTACCCCAAGAATTATTTCAGCGCTAGTAGAGGAAGCAGTAAGTGTTGGTGATGTGGTTCGTTTATTTTCAATTCGAAAGGGTGAGGCCAATCTAGTTGAAATCACACTACCCGATACTGCCGCCTGCTGTGGTAAAACTGTTGGAGAGGTAGAACTTCCAGAAGATGCCAGCATTGCAGCAATTGTAAGAGATGGTCATGTAATTACACCAAAAGACCATGATGTATTTGCAGCTGGTGATGAATTAATCTTTGTCGCCTCGGCCAAAGCTGAAGAGCTATTAAAGGCTTGTTTTATTTAATTAATCTTTGTAGTTGGTGTTTTTCTCAAAACCTGCCAAGTACCCCAAGCGGTCAAAATAAATAGTGGGTAACCCATAATCAATCGTGCAGTTCCAAGTGCATTCACATTTCCACTGGTGTAAAGTGGGTACTGAATTACAAGTCGAGCTGTAAACATTGCTACCCATAGCCAACCTGCTCTTATATACGCACTTAATCTTGCTGGATCTTTTCGCCACATCAAATTTTCACCCAAAATCGGTCCAAGCAGTACTCCCAAAAGCGGCAACTTCAACAGATTTGTTATGGCGTATAAAAAAGCATATCCAGCATTTATCCACAATCCTGGCAGGTAAAAATCTGCTGCATTTCCACTTCGCCGAGCGATAAGGGCACAAATTCCAACACCAACTAAACCAGAGAAAGCATGTTGCAATGTTTCTCGTTTGATTAGTCGAAGCAAGGTTAAAACAATTGAAAGTGTCAGTGCTGCATAAATTGCAGTATTGATATTTTGATTAGACAGATTGAAAACAAGCAAGAAAACAAGAGAAGGAAGCCCTGAATCGATTAACCCTTTTTTGCCTCCTAAGGCATTAACAACCTTGTCCTTATCAGCACCCTCGCCCTGGTAACTCATTTTCCCGTTGATCCAAATCCATCAACTGACCTTTCAGAGCCTGGCAGATTCTCAACCTCGACAAAATCTGCGTGTTCTACTTTTTGAATAACTAGTTGTGCAATTCGATCCCCTTTTTTAAATGAAACAGATTGAGCTAAATCATGATTGATCAAAATAACTTGAAGCTCGCCACGATAGCCAGCATCAATTGTTCCAGGAGTATTGACCATTGATATTCCATGCTTGATCGCTAACCCAGATCTTGGATGCACCAGTGCAACATAACCATTTGGAAGTGCAATGCTTATGCCAGTGGGTATAAGCATTCGCTCACCAGGATTAATTGTGAAATCAATTCGAGTTGTTAGATCAGCCCCAGCATCACCAGCCTTTGCATAGGTTGGAAGTGGCACACTTGGATCAAGTCTTTTTATTAATACAGCCATCATGGATTTACATCAAAATCTGGGTCAACAAATGCCATTAGTTCAGGGTGCTCAACCAAGTGATCCTTATATTGCTCAGTTAAATTCTTTATAAAATGCTCCATTGGAACAGCAATGTACAAAGCAGCAGCTTTCACAGCAATTTCACCTGTTGGTGAATCTAGTCTTCCTTCAGCCTCGGTATAAATTTTTCGCCCAGCTTGTCCAGTAATTTTTGCATCAATATAAAGTGTGCGGCCCATCGGAACTGGGAGTAAAAAATCTGTTTCTAGTCGGCCAGTAACCGCCGGAGTTCTAATTAGCCACATTAACTTTCCAAGTGCTTCATCAAAAGCAAGTGATAGCAATCCACCATGGGCTAGCCCAGGGGCACCTTGATGATTCTCGGTAACGGTAAAGCTGCCAGTTAAATCTAATTCTTTTCCAGCTTTAGCAACAAAATGTAATCCTGTTTTATGTAACTCCCCACAACCAAAACAGAAACCAAAGTGAGATGGAATTTGCGAGCCAATAGCTGGTGCCTTGGGATGTCTTGCTGGCATCACCGCATCCTCTGGTGGAGTGGTGGATGCAATACGTGCCATGGGTCAAGCGTATCCTTTATGCCATGGCTAGATCTAATTCCAAATCTGAGTTTGCTGAACGAATAGTTTGGCCGCTTTGGTTATGGCTCTTTCTGGCGATGATGGTGGGTTCGATCTACTTAACTTTTTGGGCACCCTTTGGCCATCTAGCTGCGATCATGATTACCGTACTGATTACTGGAGCATTGGTCTATAGCAACAATAAGTTCGCATTAGAGACGGTACTCATTAATGACTGGCTTTATGTAGGAAATGCGAAAATCGAAAGTAAGTATCTTAAGAAAGCAACGCCATTAAACAAGGCAGATTTCTCAAAACTTCGTGGCCGTGATGCAGATCCGGCAGCATTTAATGGCACAAGATTTTGGGTTTCAACTGGAGTTAAGGTTGAGATTAATGATAAAAAAGATCCAACACCCTACTGGCTGATTTCAAGCAGAAAAGCAAAACTATTAGCTAGTAAATTAAATTAATTACAATCTTGGCAAACTGCCTTCGGACCTTCTCCGCGAGCGCGCTGACCAATGTGTTTGACCAAGAAACAACGGCTACAGGTGAACTCATCTTCTTGCTTAGGAACAACCTTCACCGTCAACTCTTCACCAGATAAATCTGCTCCTGGAAGTTCAAGACTTTCTGCTGCCTCTGCTTCATCAATATCTACCTGACCTGATTGAGCATCAGCACGACGAGCCTTTAACTCTTCTAAGGATTCCTCATGTAACTCTTCATCGGTTTTTCTGGGGGTGTCATAATCTGTAGCCATCATCCACCTCCTTTAAAAATTTAAGTAAAACTCGCTTTAATATCTTTGGTGTAAGGATTACCCCAACTGGGCGGATAATCCCCTATTAGAGATCGATGTACCTAATCAACGCTAGGCGTGTCGGGATTATTCCTGCTTAAGTTGATTTGTCCGACGCTCAGCCTGCTCAAGCCGCCACTTAGCAATCTGCCCATGATTTCCTGAGAGCAAAACCTCTGGCACATCTATCCCCCGCCAATTTGCCGGCTTTGTGTAATTTGGATACTCAACCAATATCAAATCATCTGATGAAATTGAGTGGGATTCCTCTTTTAATGATTCAGGATTTCCTAAGACACCTGGAATTAATCTGGTGCTAGCTTCAATTATCACCATTGCCGCTACCTCACCGCCACCTAACACATAATCACCAATTGAAACCTCATGAACTTTAAAGTTATTTTTACCAGCATAATATTGACCTACCCTGGCATCGATTCCTTCATACCTGCCGCAGGCAAAAATAAGATGTGATTTCTTTGAAAACTCCATCGCCATCTGCTGATTAAATCTCTTGCCTGCTGGAGTTAAAATAATTAAATCAACCTGATCTTTCTCATTAGTAATCGCATCAATTGCTTTGCCCCACGGCTCAGGTGACATCACCATTCCTGCTCCGCCACCATATGGGGTGTCATCTACTGAATGGTGCACATCTTTGGTCTGATCCCTTAAATCATGGATAGCAATTTTTATTAAGGATCTCTCCTGCGCCTTACCAAGTAGGGATAGGTTTAATGGGGTTAGGTAATCTGGAAAGATTGAGATTAGATCAATTTGTAACATCTAATAATCCTTCCGGTGGATTTACTACAATTTTTTTAGCTAAAATATCAATGCTGATAATAATCTGCTTCACCATTGGAATCAGCACCTGGCTGCCATTTTTATCAACAGATAGCAGATCCTGCCCAGGCAGCTTTACTACCTCACTAACCTGACCCACCAACTCATTGTTTTGCAGATAAACCTGGCAGCCGATTAATTGTTGATAGTGGTACTCACCAGGGGCAAGCTGTGACAGATCCACTTGGGATGAGATTAATTGATCACGTAAGGCTTCAATTTGATTGCGGTCATTAACTCCTTCAAATCCAAGTAGGAGTATCTGGTTATGCCAGCGTGATGATTTGATTGTTAACTCTTGGCCTGAATCTAGAGTTAATTTACTTCCAACTTTAAACCGTAAATCTGGATCATCGGTTTGAACATCAATTGTTGCTTCGCCAAGAACACCATGTGCGCGGCCAATGCGACCTACGACAAGTTGCAAATTAACGGACCTCGTCAGCCTCGATTAGATCTACTCGCACTGAACGACCAGCTAGTGCACTAATCACTGTGCGAAGTGCTTTAGCAGTTCGACCATTGCGGCCAATTACCTTGCCAATATCCTCTGGATGAACTCTTACCTCAAGTGTTGTGCCACCACGTGAACTTTTCTCAGTGATAACTACCTCTTGTGGATTATCAACAATCCCTTTTACTAAATGCTCTAAAGCTTCATCAATCATTAATTACTCTTTTTTATCTGAATCAGCTGCAGCCTCTGGTGCAACGGGTGCGGCTTCGGCTACTGCTTCTACTACTGGCGCTGCCTCTGCAACTGCCTCAACAACTGGTGCGGCCTCTGCAACTACTGGAACCTCAACCTTTTTAGAAACTACAGGTGGCACATACTCTGGCTCGACAATAATTTCACCATCTGCACCACGACGCTCTTTAATCTTTGTTGCCTTACCAGTTAACTTACGTAGGTAGTAAAGCTTGGCTCGACGAGCTGAGCCGTGACGAACAATTTCAATTCTTTCAATTACTGGGGTGTGCACTGGGAAGGTTCGCTCCACACCAACACCGTAAGAAATCTTACGAATGGTAAATGACTCACGAATTCCAGAACCTGATCGAGCAATTACTACACCTTGGAAAACCTGAATACGGCTCTTGGCACCTTCAATAACTCGCACATGAACCTTTAGTTCATCGCCAGAACGAAATGATGGGATGTCCTGACGGAGTGAGGCGGCATCAACAGCATCTAACACGTTCATTGTTTTGTCCTAATCGTTAAATTTAATGGTCAATCAATTATTTTGAATGAGGGCACATCCTGCCACAGCAGGGGTGATTAGATCAATTTGAGATCAAATTAAGGGCAAAAGCTGAGCATGCAGGGCCGGCCCAGCACACATGACCAGTTGAGTACTTGGTACACCACCTGCTGGGCCAGAGACAACCGCACCGGCTTCAGTTGCAATTAATCCACCAGCTGCGTGGTCCCACTCCTTAAGTGATGCTTCAAAGTATCCATCTAATGCACCCATGGCAACATAACAAAGATCAACAGCAGCTGCGCCATTTCTTCGCAGATCTCTAATCTTTGGCAAAAGTTTTGCCATTGTCTCACCTTGGCTAATTCGCAAATTTAAATCATAGGCAAAACCAGTTGCCAATAACGCCTTATCAAGTTCAACTGGATCATTACATTTGATTTTTACGCCATTATAAAAAGCGCCATTACCTTTTGCTGCGCTCCAAAAACCATTAATACTGGGGGCATAAACCACTCCCGCTACCACGCCACTTTTATCTTTAGCAGCAATTGAAACATTCCAACCTGGTAGGCCATAGAGGTAATTCACCGTGCCATCTAGTGGATCAATCACCCAAGTGATTCCAGTTTTACTCTCCTTACTAGCACCCTCTTCAGCGATGATTCCATCATCAGGTCGTGCCTTTAAAATTTGGCTAACAATGATTTGTTCTGCTTGTTGGTCCATCTGGGTTGCAAAATCAACTGCGGAACTTTTCTCAGTAAAGGTAAAGGTTGCTGGTCGGTTCATAAGATGTGCACCGGCGGCTTTTGCCACCGATTCAGCAATTTTTAATAACTCTAGGCTCACCAGGTTATCTAAGCATGAAAAGCCAAGAGCTGAGCGTGTGTGGCAGATTTATCCCACCGATTAATTGTGGCAATCTACTCTCATGAATGAACCAACCGATCTACGGTTAACCGGTAAATCTGCCGATGGCGCAGAGCTTGAGTTGGTTGATCAAGTTGGAAATCAATACTCACTTCGAATCTCTGACACATTACGTGCCACAGTAAATCAACCACGTCTTTCAGCCGTTTCCAATTTTGAAGAAGTAGTTACTACAACGGGAAAAGAGGTGCAGGCAAGATTGCGAGGTGGTGAATCTATTGATTCCATCTCCCGCACCACCGATTGGTCTGTTGAAAAAATTGATAATTATGCCGGCCCAATTTTGCAAGAGCGAGCTTTTATTATTTCTCAAGCACTTGCTACCCAAATTCGCCGCGAACCTCATGCGCCATATTTAGAGACCGCGGTAGCAAATCAATTAGCACCACGTGGTGTTGATATGAATACCGTTGAATGGAATACCCATCGCTTACCAGATGGCAATTGGGAGTTAACTCTTTACTATCCACTCCGTGATGGATCACCAAGTGAGGCTAAGGGTGAGGCGGTCTGGTTATTTAATTTAGGTCGTCGAGCACTTTCAGCTCATGATGATGGTGCTAAATGGATAGGTGGTGAGGCTAAACCAAAGGCACCAACTCAAACCTTTGGCAACATTCCACAAACTGAAGCACCACGATTAGTTTCCATTAAAGAAGATATCGCACCTTATGCACCAACACCATTAGTGGCTGTTGATGAAATTGATGAGGATGAGAAGAAAGATGGCGTAACTCGAAGAATTAAAATTCCTTCTTGGGATGACATTATGTTTGGCAAAAAGGATGAGGACTAACCAAGCAATAGCGGAATTGCAACCTCAGTTTTAGTTACACCACCATGATGGCCCACCATCGAACTCTCCTCTCGGACTCTGGCTGGATCAATCAGTATTAAATCATCTAGCGCGATAGCGATTAAATCTCCCATTCGCTCAAATGAATCTTCAGAGACAACATCACCAAATAATCCAGATGTGATTGCATCTTGCTTACTTAAAACTTGCGCCTTTCCACTTAATTGCTCCTGCCATAAAGCGATGGTTTCATTTTCAGCCCCCGGCTTTATATAAATATGACGAGCCCGTGGTTCACCACCAATTAAAGTGACATTATCAAGTAAATCATTATCTTGACCTAAAATTATTTGAGATGTGCTATTTACCATTCCATGATCTGAGGTAATCCAAACTCTACTTCCAGCTGGCACACTGCCCTTTACCTTGCTTATAAACTCACAAACCTGCTGCAGCGCGGTAAGCCACTTATCTGAACCAACACCATCGCTGTGCCCTGCAGAATCCAAGGTGTTTAGATATGTGTACACAAATGATGGTTGTGGCTTTAGCCCCTGACTTACCGCCAACACCATCTCATCTATTCCATTAGCGCCAACATACTTCGCCCCACGTAATGCTGCTTGGGTAAACCCACTTCCTTCATATCGCTTTGCTGCAACATGTGTTACTGCCACACCATCTTGGCTTGCTCGCTCAAATAACGTTGGCACCTTTTGCCACATCACTGGATCAACACGTTCATCCCATTTAAGAGCATTTAATAACCGGTTATTACTTCTTGGTACCCGCACTGTGTAACCAAGCATTCCGTGCACGCCAGGTAATACCCCAGTGCCTAAGGTAGAAAGACTTGTCGCAGTAGTTGATGGAAAGTTTGCAGATAGATTATTTACTTGTTTTATATCTGAAAAAATCTCGAATTGATCACCATATTTATCAACTGCATCTTGCCCTAAGCCATCAATTAATATTAGACACTCACGCATTTTAGATTGGCCAAGTGAAAGGGTATCGGACGTATTTGTTACTGATAATGTGTTGAAAATTGAGTTTGTTAGATCTGATAAACCAAATATTTTATTGCTCAATTGGGGATATTCTCCATACAAAACTCTGCTGGCTGATTTATTGTGAAAAATCTATGAAGCATGCCTAAAGATTAGCATTTTGCTAATTCATTGATGAATCTGGCTTGTCGATCGCAACAAATCAGTACTTCTATTGGCAAGATACGCTCTATGGCCAAAACACCAAAGGTAGTTGCACCAAAAGCGGGTGAAAACCCCGGCCGCATAATTGATATTGATGTTGCCTCTGAGATGTCGGAGTCATTCCTAGAGTATGCCTACTCGGTAATTTACTCACGAGCCCTTCCTGATGCTCGTGATGGATTAAAGCCGGTGCAGCGAAGAATTTTGCACCAGATGAATGAAATGGGACTTAGACCAGATAAAGGTCATGTTAAGTGCGCAAGAGTTGTTGGCGATGTAATGGGAAAGCTTCACCCACATGGTGATGGTGCTATCTATGATGCGATGGTTCGTATGGCACAAAGTTTTTCAATGCGATTGCCACTAATTGATGGCCATGGAAATTTTGGTTCGCTAGATTCTGGCCCAGCTGCCATGCGTTACACCGAATCTCGCCTTGCACCATCAGCGATGATGATGGTGGATGAATCTGATGAGGACACTGTTGATTTTGGTTCAAATTATGATGGTCAAATTCTTGAACCACAGGTACTACCGGCTGCCTTTCCTAATTTATTGGTAAATGGCGCAACTGGTATTGCAGTTGGTATGGCAACAAATATGGCGCCCCACAATTTAGGTGAGGTTATTGCTGCTGCAAAACACTTAATGGAGAATCCGAAAGCAACCTTAAAGCAGTTGATGAAGATTGTGCCAGCACCTGATTTTCCAACTGGTGGATATTTAGTCGCAACCGAAGGAATTGCTGATGCTTATGCAAATGGTCGAGGCTCATTTAAAGTGCGAGCAACTGCAGTTATTGAAAAGGTTTCATCTCGCAAGCAAGGAATTGTGATTACTGAGCTGCCATACAACATTGGTCCTGAAAAAATCGTTGAGAAAATTGCTGATCTAGTAAAGGCAAAGAAGGTGCAAGGCATCTCAGATATTGTTGATTTATCAGATGGTCAATCTGGCACCAAAGTAGTAGTAGAGATTAAAAATGGTTATGAACCAGCTGAAGTTTTAGAAAATCTATACCGCCTTACGCCAATGGAGGATGCCTTCTCAATTAATGCGGTGGCATTAGTAAATGGCAAACCACTCACCTTGGGGTTAAAAGAGCTTTTACAAGTCTTTGTTGATCACCGGATTGAGGTCGTGCGCCGTCGATCTGCCTTCCGTAAAGCCAGGGCGCAGGCAAGATTAAATCTAGTAGATGGATTATTAAAAGCGATCGTTGATATTGATAAGGTAATTAAATTGATCAGAGCAAGCCAAGATGCCACAGTTGCAAAGGCTGGTTTAATCAAGAGTTTTAAATTAAGTGATGAACAAGCCACCTATATTTTGGATATGCCACTTCGCAGGTTGACCAAGATGAGCAAGATTGAACTGGAGACTGAGGCCAAGGAGTTAAAGGCTACAATCGCCACCTTAACTGCGATCCTAAAAACTGAGGAGAGCATCAAAGCTAAAGTGGCCGAGGAGTTGTCTGACATTGAAAAGAAGTACGCCTCCCCTCGCCGCACCCGCCTTGTTGCATAAGCAACTTTGATATCAACTAACGCCCTAGAACTTCGTGCTGCCGCCAGACTTCTGGTCAAAGATGTAACAGTTCGAATTAATCATGGCGATCGAATTGGATTTGTCGGCAGAAATGGCGCGGGTAAATCAACACTGGCCAAAGTTTTAGCTGGTGAAACAATGCCAGCAGGTGGTGCGGTAAATCGCACCGGAAAAATTGGATATCTGCCACAAGATCCTAGAACTGGTGAAGACCAAGGCAGTGTGATTGATCGAATCCTTTCTGTCCGAGAGTTAGATTTAATTTCAAAACGTATGCGTGCTGTTGAAGAGGATATGTCTACCGCCCAAGGAGTAGAGCTTGAAAAAGCAATGGAGCGTTACACCAGAGTAGAACATGAGTTCTCAACTGCTGGTGGCTATGCCGCAGCTGCTGAAGCCGAAGCGATTGCATCCTCACTTGGTGTGCCAAATAATCTATTTGATCAGCAGTTAAGCGCGCTTTCTGGTGGTCAGCGGCGAAGAATTGAGTTAGCCAGAATCCTATTTTCTGGGGCTCAAACATTGATTTTGGATGAGCCAACTAACCACTTGGATGCTGATTCCATAATTTGGTTGCGTGAATTTTTGCTCAAATATCCAGGTGGGCTCGTAATTATCTCCCATGATGTTAATTTGATTGAAACAGTTGTTAATAAGGTCTTTTATTTAGATGCTAATCGAAATGTAATTGATGTTTACAACATGACTTGGAAAAACTACCTAATTCAACGAGAGGCTGATGAGCACCGCAGAAAACGTGAGCGAGCCAACGCTGAAAAGAAAGCGGAGATTTTGCAAAAGCAGGGTGAGAAGATGCGAGCAAAAGCTAGCAAGGCAAGTGTTGCTCAGGGAATGTTAAAGCGAGCTGAAAAATTAAGGACTGGACTAGAGGAGGTTCGAAAGGTTGACCGGGTCGCCAAGCTGCGTTTTCCAACTCCAGCTCCTTGCGGAAAAACCCCAATTACTGCAGCTGAGTTATCAAAATCTTATGGCTCACTTGAAATCTTCACCGATGTTGAATTAGCAATTGATAAAGGATCTAGAGTTGTAATTTTAGGATTAAATGGCGCAGGCAAAACCACACTGCTTCGAATTCTTGCCGGTGATTTAGAGCCCGATACCGGTCATGTTGAGGCAGGACATGGATTAAAGATTGGTTACTACGCCCAGGAGCATGAAACTCTAGATTATGAGCGAAGTGTTTTAGAAAATATGTTAAGTGCCACTAAAGAGATTAGAGAGCCAGAGGCGAGAAATGTGCTTGGTTCATTCCTATTTACTGGTGATGATGTTCATAAGCCGGTTAAGGTATTAAGTGGTGGTGAGCGAACTAGATTGGCTTTAGCTTTATTAGTAGTTAGTGCAGCAAATGTCTTGCTGCTAGATGAGCCAACAAATAACTTAGATCCAGCAAGCCGGGAAGAGATCTTAGGAGCTCTTACTGAGTATCAAGGGGCAGTAATTTTGGTTTCCCATGATGCTGGCGCAGTGGAGGCGTTAAAACCAGAGCGAGTATTACTTTTGCCAGATGGTGATGAGGATCTTTGGAAAGAGGAGTACTTTGATCTAGTTACGATCGATTAAGCGTCGATTCGCTCCCGATCAATATCTGCATTTGAAATAAAGTCTTTACGTGGTGCAACCTCATTACCCATTAATAACTCAAAGATAGCCTCTGCCTTTGTAACATCCTTCATAGTAATTCTTCGCAAAGTTCTATGGTCTGGATCCATGGTGGTCTCACGAAGTTGATCAGCATCCATCTCACCCAATCCTTTGTAACGTTGAATCGGCTCCTTCCACCGCTTGCCATCCTTCTTAAGCTGAGTGATTACCTTTTTCATCTCATCATCTGAGTAGGTGTAATGCACCTCGCCCTTTTTGCCACCAATTACATCAATTCGGTGAAGGGGTGGAATCGCTGCAAATACTCTTCCCGCCTCAACCAATGGACGCATGTATGAGTTAAATAGAGTTAGCAACAAGCAACGAATGTGAGCACCATCCACATCAGCATCTGACATCAAAATTACCCGGCCATAACGAGCATCATTAATATCAAAGGATTTTCCACTACCTGCACCAATTACCTGAATGATTGATGCGCACTCATTGTTTTCAAGCATCTGAGACAAAGAAGCTTTTTGAACATTTAAAATCTTGCCACGAATTGGCAAGATCGCCTGAAACTCTGAGTTTCTAGCAGCTTTAGTTGTACCGAGCGCGGAATCTCCCTCAACGATAAATAACTCTGTTCTAGTTGGATCATCAGATCTGCAATCAGATAACTTAGTTGGCAAAGATGAGCTCTCCAGCGCATTTTTTCGCCGCTGCAAATCCTTATGGGCCCTGGCTGAAATTCTTGTGCGAGAGGCGTTGGCAATCTTTTCTAAGATTAGTCGCCCAGTTGCCTTATCAACTCGCTTTGTGGTGTTGAAAAATGCCTTCATCTCATCAGCTACAACTTGACCAACAATTTTGGCAGCCGCAGCTGTTCCTAATACCTCTTTAGTTTGTCCTTCAAACTGTGGCTCTGACATTCGAACAGTTACCACCGCAGTCAATCCCTCTTGCACATCATCTTTAATTACATCTGCCTCATTATTTTTTAAAGTCTTGGTAGCACGAAGTGTGTCATTAACTGCTTTAGTAATTGATTTTTCAAAACCTGCTACATGTGTTCCACCTTTTGGCGTGGAAATAATGTTTACAAAGGATGCGATAGTGGGCTCGTAACCATTTCCCCACTGCATTGCAATATCAACACCCATCTCACGTTCAACCTCAGTTGGGGTCATATGCCCCTTCTCATCTAAGACTGGAACATTTTCGGTGTAAGCACCAGAGCCAGAGATTCTAATTACCTCACCAACTGGATCGTCCGGACGCAAGAAGGTGCAGAACTCAGAGATGCCACCTTTATGGAAAAAGGTTTCACTCGTCTTTGCCTTACTTCGGCTGTCATTTACGATCAATGTTAAACCAGGAACTAAATAGGAGGTTTGTCTTGCTCTGGCATAAATATCTTCAATTGCCAGCTCTGCCTCTTTTAAGAAAATTTGCTTATCAAACCACCATTTAATTCTGGTGCCCGTTACTTTGGCTGATACCTTGCCAATTACTCGAAGTCCTGACTTTTCCGTAAAGGATGCGTTGATTCCATCGCCTTCAAATATTCCAGCATGTCCTCGCTTAAAAGACATCCAATAAATTTTTCCATCTCTGTCAACTTCAACATCAAGTCGTGAAGCAAGTGCGTTAACAACAGATGCGCCAACACCATGCAATCCGCCAGAGGCAGCATAGGAGCCACCACCAAATTTTCCACCAGCATGAAGTTTTGTCATGACAACCTCAACTCCAGTCAAACCTGTCTTTGGTTCCTTATCAACTGGAATACCGCGCCCATCATCGTGGACCTCAACTGAACCATCTGCCTCTAAATTAATTTCAATCTTCTGGCAATGACCAGCCAATGCTTCATCAACTGCGTTATCAATAATTTCCCAAAGACAATGCATAAGGCCACGGGAGTCGGTGGTGCCGATATACATGCCGGGGCGTTTGCGAACTGCATCTAATCCCTCAAGGACTGATAAATCTTTGGCGGTGTAACTGCTGATAATTGCAGCTGAGGTGCCATCATCAGGTTTTGCGCTCTTAGTTGCCACGGGTGAGAAGATTATCGGCGCCAATACCACCTATAGATGATCCTCGCCGACAAAGACCCATATTTATTGCTAATCGATATAAAAATGAGATATTTACAACACATTCTCAGCATTTGAGCGGAAAAATTTACTTAATTGAAACCAAATATCGTGCGGGGAATAAAGTATTCATGGTTTGATGTTCCCCTGATGACAACAACAGATGGAGAGATGATGAGTACTCAGATCACAATGGAGCAGACCCCATTGAACTCACTAGATCGTTGCGACCGTTGTGGTGCGCAAGCATATGTTCGTGCCATCTTGGTATCAGGTGGTGAATTACTATTTTGTTCACACCACGCTAAGTCATACGCTGAAGGATTAAAGCCAATTGCGGCTGTGATTCAGGATGAAACGCAAAAATTAGCTAAGCAAGCTGCAAACTAATTTAATCAGCTACAAATCCAGCATCGCGGTGGCTGCCATCGCAAAATGGCTTCTCCTTTGAGGCACCACAGCGGCAAAGTGAGAAATCTGTCTTAGTTTCAATTACATTCCCCTCGGCATCAACAAAATCAACGGTGCCGGTAACTCGAACTGAGCCATTTTTCTTAACCTGAATTTTTACTTTATCACTCATGATTTATCCAATCCTTAATCTAGGTAGTCTCGAAGTACTTGTGAACGGGAAGGATGGCGTAGCTTAGACATTGTCTTTGATTCAATTTGGCGAATACGTTCTCTGGTAACCCCATAAACCTTGCCAATTTCATCCAATGTTTTTGGTTGACCATCAGTTAATCCAAATCGCATTGCCACTACCCCAGCCTCACGTTCAGATAATGTATCCAAAACTGAGTGAAGTTGCTCTTGCAATAAAGTAAAGGAGACTGCATCTGCTGGCACGATCGCCTCAGAGTCTTCAATCAAATCACCAAACTCAGAGTCACCCTCTTCTCCTAGTGGGGTGTGAAGTGAAATTGGCTCACGGCCATACTTTTGTACCTCAACAACCTTTTCAGGTGTCATATCTAACTCTTTTGCTAACTCCTCAGGTGTTGGCTCTCTTCCTAAATCCTGCAACATCTGGCGCTGAACTCTGGCTAACTTATTAATAACCTCAACCATATGAACTGGAATACGAATTGTTCGTGCTTGATCTGCCATCGCTCTAGTGATCGCTTGGCGAATCCACCAGGTGGCATAGGTTGAGAATTTGTAACCCTTTGTGTAATCAAACTTCTCAACAGCGCGAATCAAACCTAAGTTACCCTCTTGAATTAGATCAAGGAACAACATTCCTCGTCCGGTGTAACGCTTAGCCAGGGAAACTACTAAACGAAGATTTGCCTCCAATAGGTGGTTCTTATCACGACGGCCATTAATAACAATCTGCTGAAGCTCACGCTTAACCTTCTTATCCATCTTCTTATCTTTTGCAATTCTCTCTTCCGCAAATAAACCAGCCTCAACCGATTGAGCAAGAGATACCTCAAGCTCAGCGTTAAGCAGTGGCACCCGGCCAATTAACTTCAAATAATCCTTAACTGGATCTGCAGTTGCACCCGCGGTTAAAACAGTCTGTGGTGGGGCGTCATCCTCTTCAGAGTCTTTAAGCACAAATGAGTTCGCCTCATTTTGTGACTCTTCAGCAACATTTACTACACGGATCTCAGAGGCACCATCTTCAGCAGGTGTCTCCTCTTTGTCATCAATTAAATTTTCAAGATCTTCTAACTCAACCTCTTCTAACTCAACCTCTTCGCCATCAATCTTTACCTTCTCAACCTTGCCACCCTTGGTTGCAGCCACTGGCTTAGAAGCAGGGGGGATGAATAAATCTAACTCACTCTTCTTAAGCATTCGATAGGGAGATAATCCAAGCTTTCGAAGTTTTTCAACCTGCTTAGGAACAATCTCCTCTAACTCACGAGCGATTAAAACTAAATCTTGATCTGCTTTTTTAACAATCCGGTGAATATTGGTAATCCCACGGCCTTCTAGCTCTGCTAATACAGTTTTTTGCTGGATTACCATCTCTTTAATTTTTAATATTTGCCCAACATCTTTAGCATCTAAAACTGCCTTTTGTGGAATTTTTATTGGCTTCTTTGCAGCCTTTACCTTTTTTGCAACAACCTTTTTCGCTGAACTCTTTTTCACAGCAGGTTTACTCTTGCTCTTTCCTGCTTTGCCGCCTTTTTTGGGCGCACGAGTTACAGCCACAATTCATCCTTTGTTTTTAGGTCTTTTACTTTTTGCGGTTTGTTTAAACCGCTTCGACCCTTGGCTATATTATAAATTGTCCACAGCCCTAAATGCACATCCTGATTGGCTAATTTGAGATTTTTTGACCAATAAGCGCATTTTGGATGATCTGACCCACAGATTCCACCTCAATTAAGAAGCCATCATGGCCAAATGGGGATGAAATGGTGTGCAAAGTAGCTAGCTGCGGGGTTAGCTCCACAATCTCCTGCTGCAATCTAGGTGGGAATAATCGATCGGTATCAATGCAGACCACATGAACTGCCACCTTAAGTGTGGCAAGGGCTGCTGCTACCCCGCCTCGATCGCGACCCACATCATGGGAGTTCATCGCCTCAGTTAATGCAATGTAGGTATTGGCATCAAATCTCTTTGCCAATTTTTGCGCTTGGTGGTCAAGGTATGACTCAACTGCGTATCTGCCAGTCTCATCCCCCTGTAACTCCCGACCAAACCGCACATCCATCTCAGACTCTGTTCGATAGGTTAAATGTGCAATTCTTCTAGCAATTCCCATTCCCTCTATTGGGCCAACACTTTGTTCATAGTAATCACCATTATTAAAATTTGGATCACTCTTTATCGCCCGTAGTTGAATTGAGGCAGCACCTATTTGGTCACCAGTTGCAACCGCTGATGAACCAATGGTGCAGATCGCTGCAACAAGCTCTGGGTATTGAATTGCCCACTCCAAACTTCGCATACCTCCTAAAGATGGGCCAACAGCTAATTGATACTTTTTAACACCAATCTTTTTGGTGAAGGCAAGCTCTGCTTGGACCATATCTCTAATTGTGATTACTGGAAACCTTGAGCCCCACCTTTTGCCATCCGGAGCAAGGGAGGATGGACCAGTTGAACCTTGGCAGCCGCCAATTACATTTGGGCAAACCACAAAGTATTTATCAGTATCAAATGTTAATCCTGGACCAACCATCTGCGGCCACCAACCATTAACATCGGCCCAGCCAGTTAGAGCATGGTTTACTAAAATTGCATTATCACCTGATGTATTTAACTCACCCCAACTTTGATAAGCAATAACCACATCAGGTAAAACCTCACCAGATTCCAAGGTTAAATCACCAATCTTTAAAAATTGGCGATCACCAGGGCTATGGTATTCAAGCCATGCCCCGGTAACTGATGGATTTACTTCACTCATTTTTTTTACTTAGCAGTAGCAAATGCTGTTTCAAGATCGGCTTGAATATCTTTGATATTTTCAATACCAACAGATAACCGAACCAAACCTGGGGTAACACCGGCGGTTAATTGCTCCTCAGGCGAGAGCTGTGAGTGAGTAGTAGATGCTGGGTGAATTGCCAAGCTTCTAACATCGCCAATATTTGCCACATGTGAGTGCAGATTTAGTGCTTCAATAAATTTCTTACCCGCCTCAATCCCGCCCTTAATTTCAAAGGAGAGAACTGAACCACTTCCCTTAGGGGAGTACTTAGTCGCTAACTTATTCCACTTTGATGATGCCAAAGATGCATAGTTAACTGATGAGACCTGAGGGTGTTTTTCCAAAAATGCGGCAACCGCTTTGGCATTTTCAACATGGCGTTCAATACGAAGCGATAATGTTTCAAGCCCTTGGGCAAGTAGCCAGGCATTAAATGGTGAGACGGCAGCGCCAATATCTCGAAGTAGAGTCAATCTAATCTTGAAGATATAAGAAAGGTTTGCCCCAAAGGCTGAGCCAACCCCAAGTGCTTGGGCATAAACCAAACCATTATAGGAAGGATCTGGTTGGTTAAAGTTTTTAAACTTCTCTGGATATCTGGCGTAATCAAACTTACCTGAATCCACAATTGCACCAACTACAGCATTTCCATGGCCAGATAAGAACTTAGTTGCCGAGTGAACCACCACATCAGCACCCCACTCAATTGGCCTGATCAAATATGGTGTGGCCACAGTATTATCAACGATTAATGGCACATTGTTTTCGTGAGCGATCTTTGCCACTGTTTCAATATCTAAAACATCATTTTTTGGATTAGCAATCGTCTCACCAAAAAAAGCTTTGGTATTTGGCTTTACCGCTTTGCGCCAGCTCTCTGGATCATCTGGGTTTTCAACAAAGGAAACCTCGATACCAAACTTTGGTAGGGTGTAGTGAAATAGATTGTAAGTACCACCATATAAAGATGGTGAAGAGACTATGTGATCACCCGCCTCTGCCACATTCAAAATTGCAAAGGTAGTAGCAGCAGAGCCGGAAGCCAAAAGAAGTGCGGCAACCCCACCTTCTAAAGCTGCAATTCTTTGCTCCACCGTATCCTGGGTTGGATTCATGATTCGGGTATAGATATTTCCAAGCTCTGCTAACCCAAATAAGTCAGCTGCATGTTTGGTATCGCGGAACTGGTAGGCAGTTGTTTGATACAACGGCAGTGCGCGAGCGCCGGTAGTTGGATCTGGAATTTGACCAGCATGAATTTGTTGAGTTTCAAATGAATATGACAATGCAACCTCCTAGTTAAAGGGGGTGAGAAAATAATTAGAGTTTTACCCTAAATTTTTATCGACCCACACTTGCCGATGGCACCTTGCTATCGACCTGGTCTTCACCCGGAGCACCCCACCGTGGTGGAGGGTTGCCGCTTAGTTAGCCGGGGCTTTGAACTAAGACTCGTGACCTAGTGCAAAAAATACTAGAGATTGTGCGCCTTGGCAACTGCCTCATACATGATCTTGCCTTCATGCACATTTAAACCCTTGGCTAAGTTGGCATCATCGGCCAGCGCCTTCTGCCAACCCTTGTTGGCCAGGGCTAAGCCATACTTAATCGTGGCATTAGCTAAGGCGTAAGTTGAGGTGGCAGGTACCGCCCCCGGCATATTTGCTACACAATAAAAAATTGCATCATGGACCTTATATGTCGGATCTTGATGAGTCGTTGCCCGAGAATCTTCAAAACATCCGCCTTGATCAATCGCCACATCAACTAGGACAGAGCCTGGCTTCATCTGCTTAACCAGTGCGTTGCTTACTAATTTAGGAGCTTTTGCGCCATGAACTAGCACTGCGCCAACAACAAGATCTGCTGCCATAACCTCTTTTTCAATCTCATATCCACTTGAGGCTAATGTTTTAACATTGCCAGCAAAGATCTGATCAATTTGAGCCAGGCGTTTTAAATCTAAATCCATAATTGTTACATCAGCTCTCATGCCATGGGCGATAGTTGCTGCAGCTACACCAACAACGCCGCCGCCAATTACTACTACCTTGCCTGGACGAACTCCAGGAACACCACCTAGTAATACACCTCTGCCACCCTTACTTGCCTCAAGGGCAGCGGCTCCAACTTGAATACTCATTCGTCCTGCCACCTCACTCATTGGAGCAAGCAGTGGTAGTAGACCATCTACCTCAACTGTTTCATAAGCAATTGCGGTAATTCCTGATTTCATAATTGCCTCAGTACAAGCTTTATTAGCTGCCAGGTGTAGGTAGGTGTAAAGAATTTGTCCCTTACGCATACGGTTGTACTCAGCCTCAATCGGCTCTTTTACCTTTTGAATTAAATCTGCCTTTTGCCAAATTTCATCAGCGGAATCAATAATTTTTGCTCCAGCTTTGATGTAATCCGCATCAGATATGCCAGAGCCAATACCGGCACTCTTTTCAACTAAGACCTGGTGGCCGGCTTGAATATATGCGTGCACGCCAGACGGGGTGGCTGAAACTCGAAACTCATTATTCTTAATCTCTTTTGGAATACCAATTATCACAGGCCACACCGATCTACTCTACGATCAAGGATTATTAATTAAATACTACCCCAAAAAAAGAGCGGCACAAATCTTTGGATGTAGCTGGGCCCGCATTGCGGCAAAGGATTGTGCTGGCCAGCCGGAGAAAAATACCCGCCGCAGCAGCACAGCAAGTGGGTAGGAAATTTGATCTGCAAATGCATTATCCAACGCCTTATGTGCTAAATCACTCTCGCCAGATTCATAGGCACAGGCGGCAAATATGCATGCGACTGGGGCAATGTAGCCATTGGGCGCCATATTCATTAACCAATACCAAAGATTAAACTGCTGATCAATATTTTCTTCAGTAACTAACCCCATCGCATAATCGCGTACCTGTAGATCTTTAAGTCGAACTAAGACAAAGGCGATCAATTCTAAATCATTCTCATGTGTTGCCTTACTAAAGTTTGTCACCAGCTGATTGACTGCGATCGCCCCCAATCTTTGTTGTGTTAGAACATCATCACCATCATAATTAATTTCACTTGTCTTTGTTAATTGCTCATCTAGTAGTAAATTATTTGTCATAAGCTAACAGTGGCAGCGATGCTTGGTAAATTTCTCAGCTGTAGCCAAAAATTGTGGATAGTAAGGTTGCTACCTGGTAAATCTTCCTACCGCATTAAGTACAGATATCTGCCTAGTAACACTTTGTGTTATGGCATTGCCACTAATTGGAGTTGTCACCCCATTAACAGACCATGTCCCACGCCAAGTTATCTTTAAGCTAACTGGGTAATTACCATTTGACTGATAGGTATTTGTAATCAAGCCCATTGGATAACTCCCCCCTTGATTGGTGGTAGTAAATACCTTGCCATCACCAAAGCTCCAGGTGAAGGTTGAATAGAGATTTACATAGACAACCAGATTAAGGATCGGTACGACTGTATGAAAGTGTTGTGGGGTTTTAGTCCAAAAGTAAACTGGCATGTTTACTAGTGCATCATTTTCTGGTTGAAAATTTATATCACCGACTGGCACCAATTTAATCAACCGATCAGATAAGGAGGTGGCTGAAACCTTTTTTGCTGGTGCGGCCTTAGGTTTAGCCTTTGTCGGAGTAACTTTTTTTGGCACCGCAATCTTTGCCACTGGTCTTGGGGTGTTTTTCTTGGTAACAGCTGGCTTAGGTTTAGCCACTACCTTTTTACTTGGCATAGGGGTTGTTTTTGCGCCATTTTTTGAAGCGGTAATAATTATTTGATTGTTTTCGGTAAAGACATCAACACAGGTTTTATCAAGGCACTCTTGATCAGCTAGCGCAATCTGATTTGGGATAAGCAGCAAAATGATGAGTATTACTTGATATCGCTTAATAACCACTCCATTCCTACTTTCTTTACAATGAAGGTATTTTTGATATTGGAGGCACTCCACAAGATTGATTCTTTGCTTGCTCGATCTATTTTTCTCATATCACTTCGATGAATTACCACCTGGAAGCTTTTTTGATTCGCCCCTTCCTTGGCCAACTCAATACTTTTCAACTTATAGCCACCGCCCATCAATGAGGCAGTTTTAAATAACTTTGCTAATCGATCAGCTATGGCCAGGCAATCACAGCTGCTGGTAGCAGTAGATCTAAGATAGGAAAACTCACCAGTTAAAGCTAGATTTAAACCATCAACATAATTTATTACTGGTTCAAGAGCCTCTGGTAAAACATTTGGCAGATACTGTTTCTCATCTTGCAAGATAGGGACCTCTGCCCCAGTATCAAGGGCTACCCCAGTTGGTGCTAGTGCTCCTTCAGCTCTAGCACAACCACTTAGCAAAATCGGAAGTAAACAAATAATAATTAACTTTTTTACTTTTAACATGGGAATAATCTAGGTATTTACACCTACCTTCTGCTGAGAAAATCTTGAGGCTGTGAATTGCTAGATTGTGTGTAAAACTTCACCCATGGCACACCGTGATGGCGATGGTTGGATTGAGTGTAATTGCGGTGGAAAACATTGGGGTTTACATGGCGCAGCAGGATTACTTTTGGTAAGAGATAAAACAATTTTGATGCAACACCGTGCACCCTGGGTGCACAATGGTGATACCTGGGGTATTCCAGGTGGGGCTAGAGATTCACATGAGAGCCCAGTTGAGGCGGCAATTAGAGAGGCTCATGAAGAGGTTGGTATCTTGGCTGAACATTTAACACCGGGTGAAATCTTCACCGATGATCATGGGGTGTGGAGCTATCACACGGTAATTGCCAAAGCACATCCTGAATTAACTGCTCATGAGGCAAATCATGAATCCAAAGAGGTAGCTTGGGTTGGTATTGATCAGGTTGCCAATAAAAATTTGCATCCAAGCTTTGCCAATACCTGGCCACAACTTCTAGCTAAATTAAAGGCTTAAATTACTTACCCAGGTACTGCGCATCTAATCTGCGAAGCGCCTCTTTAATTACTGCTCCATCACTGGTACGCCAAAAAGGTGGCATTGAGTTTAAAAGAATTGAGCCATATCTTTTATTTACAATTCTTGAATCTAATATTGCAACTACCCCTCGATCATCTAAGGATCTAATTAATCTGCCAGTTCCCTGCGCAAGTAAAAGGGCCGCTCTAGGAAGAGATATCTGCATAAAGCCTGAGCCCCCTGCAGCATCTGCCTCAGCCGCCCTTGCTGATAACACCGGTTCATCTGGACGCGGAAAAGGGATTCGATCAATTGCCACCAATGTGCAGGCCGGCCCTGGTACATCAATTCCCTGCCACAGTGAGATTGTGCCAAGCAAAATAGATTTCTCATCCTTTGCAAACTTATCTACCAACGGCCCAACTGAATCTCCCCGGCGTTGAGTAATAATTGGCAGCTTTAACTCGGCTAAAACATCTCGCAAGTGTTCATCTGCAGCTTCAACTCCACGCCAAGATGAAAACAAAGCCAGGGTGCGACCACCTGCTGCTTGAATTAACTCACCTAACTCAGTTAGCGCCTGCTTTGATGGCCCATCCCGGCCTGGCTCTGGTAAATCCTTTGGCAGATAAAGCATTCCTTGATTAGCAAAATCAAATGGCGAGCCAACATCTAGGATCTGCAGATTTGCTGGATCCATTCCCCCTTTTTTCTCAAAGCTCTCCTCGGTCTCATCATCACCTTCATCCTCATTTTTTCCACCAATTACAAAGCCAATATTTTTTGCAATTGCATCAAATGATTTACCAACTGTTAAGGTCGCACTAGTGGCAATTACTGGGGTTTGGGTTAGTAAATTTCCCCGTAATACATCAGATACTGCCAGGGGCGCTAAGTACAAAGTTGAATATGTTGGCTCAAACCAAAGTACATGGGTATGACCTGGTTTTAATAACTTGGTTGCAGTCTGGCTTATCTCATTTAACGCACCCTTTACCCGGGCCCGATCTGCCATTGAGTTTGGATCAATAATCTCACTATCGGCCGCTATCAATGCAGTAACCGCTGCCACCCCCTCTTTAACAGCTCTAAGTGGTGCTTCAAGTGCTGCTGGTAATTTATCCAACCGACCAGCTTTGGTTGGATCAGCTTTTAAATCATCGCCATACTCACCAATTGCTTTTGCAAATTTTTCACTTGCTTTAAAGAGAGCATCCCCTGCTTTTCCTGGCATATGTTTTCTGGCCATATTGGCAGCACGCAAAACTCTGGCAGCTGTTATCTCCTCGGTGACCGCCTGTGTGGTGCGATCCATAAACTCATGTGCCTCATCTAAAACAATTGCATCTCGTTCAGGCAAGATTGGATGGGAATCAACAATCTCAATTGCTAGCAAGGTGTGGTTGGTAACGACAATATCTGCTGTTTGTGCCTTTGCCTTTGCCAGGGCGGCAAAACATTTTGAACCAGATGGACACTCATCTGCTCCCATGCACTCACGGCCTGATACTGAGTTTGCCGACCACACCCTTCGATCAACCTCTGGGGCATCATCTCTATCTCCAGTAGCACCAGGTGATTTCGCCCAAGCTCTTAATCTTTTGGCATCCCCCTCCAATGCTGAAACCTCAAGCACAGCTTGGGCTTCAGGATCATTTGGTGCGTTATTCATCTTTTGCAGGCAGATGTAATTACCAACTCCTTTATATATTGCAAATGAGATATCTCGGTTTAACTCTTTATCTAATGCTGCTTTGATCTTTGGTAAATCACGTTCTACCAATTGCCGCTGCAATGCCAAGGTGGCAGTTGCCACCAAAACTTTTTTGCCATGGACCAGGGCCGGGACTAAGTAGGCGAGAGATTTTCCAGTACCAGTTCCAGCTTGAACTAAAAGGTGATGCCGATCAGATAAGGCATTTGCAACCGCCTCGGCCATCTCAATCTGGCCTTCCCGAGGTGAGCCACCAATTGCAGTAACTGCAGCATCAAGTGCGCTTCTTACCTTTTTTGAATACTCACTCACTAGGGCAGATTATTTGATAAAAACTAAGGGCCCGCAGTTTTGCCTGCGAGCCCTTTAGATTTAATTTTTCTTATCAGGAGCAACCTGAGGTGTTTCCGCAACCTTCGCAGACAAAGCAGGAGCCGGCCATTCTCATTTTGACTCCACATGTCATACAAAGTGGTGCATCTGATTTAACCCCAGCCATCTTCTCAAACAACTCCATTGATGATCCAACGGATGAGTTATCAACTGGTGCTTTTTCAATCTTTACCTCTTGTTTTTTGCTCTCACTTTTTTTTACTGGAGCTGAGATTGCAACTGGTTTTTCATCAGCTGTGTACTCACCACTTTCTAAGGCGCGAGCGCGCTCTGCCGCTGAGTGAATACCAAGTGCAGTACGTGACTCAAATGGTAGGTAATCAAGGGCAAGACGGCGGAAGATGTAATCCATTACCGATTGCGCCATTCTGATATCAGCATCATCTGTCATACCAGCTGGTTCAAATCTTTGATTAGCAAACTTCTCTACAAAGGTCTCTAGTGGAACGCCATATTGCAATCCAATTGATACTGCAATTGAGAAGGCATCCATTACACCGGCAAGTGTTGAACCCTGCTTGCCAAGCTTTAGGAAAACCTCAGCTAGAGCCCCATCTGCATAAGCTCCGCTGGTCATATAACCTTCAGCGCCACCTACTGCAAATGATGTGGTCTGTGCTGGACGAGTCTTTGGTAATCTCCTTCGAACTGCACTGTGTGAAGCCTCAGTTGATACCGCCTCATCCTTTTTACCCTTTGAATCAGATAGAGGTTGTCCAACCTTGCAATTATCACGGTAGACCGCAAGTGCTTTAAGACCTAACTTCCAACCTTGGTAGTAAACCTCTTCGATCTCAGCCACACTGGCATCCGATGGCAGGTTAACTGTCTTTGAGATCGCACCAGATAGGAATGGTTGGCAGGCTGCCATCATGTGAACATGGCCCATAGCGCTAATTGATCTAATTCCCATGGCGCAATCAAAGACTGAGTAATGCTCACTCTTTAATCCTGGGGCATCAATTATGTTTCCATTCTCTGCGATGTACTCAACAATTGCTTCAATTGTCTCATCGGTGTAGCCAAGTTTTTTAAGAGCAAGTGGCACAGTTTGGTTAACAATCTGCATTGAACCACCGCCCACCATCTTCTTAAACTTAACAAGAGCTAGATCTGGCTCAATACCTGTTGTGTCGCAATCCATCATTAATCCGATGGTGCCAGTTGGAGCTAAAACTGATGCTTGCGCATTGCGCCAGCCATTTTTCTCACCCAATGTATTTCCAGTAGACCATTGCTTAATCGCCTCTGTCCAAACATCTTTATCCAAAGTTGAGACTGATTTTGCAGACTCAGTTGCATTTTGGTGTTTGCGCATTACCTTGGTGTGCGGGGCAGCATTTCTGGCATAACCATTGTATGCACCAACAATGCCGGCAAGCTCTGCGCTTCGTCGGTATGAGACACCAGTAAGTAATGATGTGATCGCACCAGCAAGGGCACGTCCGCCATCTGAGTCATATGCAAGACCTGATGCCATAAGGAGGGCACCAAGATTTGCATAACCAATTCCTAATTGACGGAAATTTCTAGTGGTCTCACCAATTGGTGCGGTTGGGAAATCTGCAAAGCAGATTGAGATATCCATTGAGGTAATTACCAACTCAGTTACCTTGACAAAGTTTTTAACATCAAATGAACCATCAGCTTTTAAGAACTTCATTAAGTTCAAAGATGCCAAGTTACATGATGAGTTATCTAGTGACATGTACTCAGAGCATGGATTGGATGCATTGATCCGGCCAGTCTCTGGGTTTGTGTGCCACTCATTGATGGTGTCGTCATATTGAATACCAGGATCAGCACATGCCCAAGCTGCCTCTGCCATCTTTCTAAATAATTGTTTAGCATCAACACTCTCCACAACCTCACCAGTTGAGCGAGCGGTTAATCCAAATGATTCACCATTCTCATAGGCGCGCATAAAGGCATCGGAGACTCTTACTGAGTTATTAGCATTTTGATATTGAACTGAGACAATATCTTTGCCGCCCAAATCCATATCAAAGCCAGCATCGCGCAGGGCGCGAATCTTGTCCTCTTCGCGAACCTTGGTCTCAATAAACTCTTCAATATCTGGATGATCAACATCTAAAACAACCATCTTGGCTGCTCGTCGTGTTGCTCCCCCTGATTTGATTGTGCCAGCAGATGAGTCGGCGCCTCTCATAAATGAAACTGGACCAGATGCTGTGCCACCTGATTTTAAAAGCTCCTTTGATGAGCGAATTCTTGAAAGATTAAGACCCGCACCTGAGCCACCTTTGAAGATAAAGCCCTCTTCTTTATACCAATTAAGAATTGACTCCATTGTGTCATCTACTGAGAGGATGAAGCAGGCAGAGACCTGTTGTGGGGCATTTGTTCCCACGTTAAACCAAACTGGTGAGTTGTATGAAAATATTTGGTGCATCAACATATGGGTTAATTCATGTTCAAAAATTTCAGCATCGGTTGGGGTGGCAAAGTAGCCATTCTCTTTTCCAGCTTTTGTGTAGGTCAAAACTACGCGATCAATTACCTGCTTTAGCGACCACTCACGATTTTCTGCTCCCACAGCTCCTCTAAAGTATTTGGTGGTAACAATGGTTGAGGCATTTACCGACCAAAACTCTGGGTACTCAACACCTTTTTGTTCAAAGATAACCTCACCAGATTTCCAGTTGGTCTGAACAACATCACGCCTTTCCCACTTAACGGTGTCATACGGGTGAACTCCAGCGGTGGTGTAGATACGTTCGATGGTAAGACCTTTTCCAGTTCCGGTCTTAACCGCGGCTGGCTTATTCACTATAGACATTTACTTATCCCCTTAACTAGTTTGTTTAAATTCTTTTTCTCTTCTTTTAAAACTTTTTTCTACTTAACTTTTCTAAACTACTTATCTCTACTTCTTATCTACTTAACGGGACAGGTAATTAACCTCTTGCCGGGGAGGGCAGCTTTAATGCTTTTGAATTTCTGGAAGGCTCTGCACGAAGTAGTGCGATCTCACCTTCAAAATCTTCTAGGGAGGAAAAACTACGGTATACCGAGGCATATCGTAGGTAGGCGACCTCATCGAGTTCTCGGAGTGGCGCAAGAACTGCCATTCCAACCTCTTGGGCCTCAACCTCTGCCACACCATCTGAGCGAAGGGACTCCTCAACTCGTTGGGCTAGTAGTGCTAAATCATCATCATCAACTGGTCTGCCCTGGCATGCCTTGCGCACACCATTGATGACCTTCTCTCTAGAGAAGGGCTCAGTGGCACCTGATCGTTTGATGATTAGAAGAATGGAGCTCTCTGCGGTGTTAAACCGTTTGCCACAGCTTGTGCACTCGCGCCTTCTACGGATCTGGTTTCCCTCATCCGTTGGACGTGAATCAATCACTCTGGAGTCTTCAAAGCGGCAGAATGGACAGATCACGAGGGGCTTACTCCTTACTTTCCTAGCTAAGCGGGGGGAGGTAACAATAGTGGAAAACCACTACTTATGGAAGCCATAAGCGTAATCACCCCTATATGTTGGGTGAACCATAGACCCGCTCTTTAGGGTTTAACAGCACCTGAGTCGGCGTGTTTAGCGAAATCTTTTCTAACTCCGCACCCCTTTTAGCCAAGGTGGGCTTATAAAACTGGAACTAGCAACTTACTGCCGGCAGCCACATCAGCGCCTTTAAGCTGATTGACCTCAACGATATCGGCGACCACTGAGGCGATATCACCTTCACCTGCCACCAGGGCTGCGATCGACCAAAGACTCTCACCTGGAGTTACTACCACCTGCACATACTTACTCTTGCCATCACTTAAATTACCAGTGCTATCACTAGCTGATGAGATGGAGCTAAAACCAGCGCCAATTACTACTAATAGGGATATGGTTGAAACTGTTCTTGCTAACCGCTTTGCCTGTCTTGCCTTCATCTTCGTTTTCTCCATGATAACTAGAGTTCGAGGGGATTCGAACACCTGTTCTATAGAGTATTAAACACTACCCCACTGACAATGTCTACTTTAAATCGAACAAATGTTTGATTTTTTCCAGATCTTCCTATACCCTTTATCTATGGCTAAAAAGAGTGTTACTGAGCTTCCCGATGGTCCAGCCGATGACAATGGGCTAACCCCACGGCAGTTAAAGATTTTGTCAGTTATTAAGCGTGCAGTTGAGAACCAGGGGTATCCACCCTCTATGCGAGAGATCGGTAAGGCCGCAGGTCTTGCCTCCACCGCATCCGTCACCTATCAACTGCAAATTCTTGAAGAGAAGGGTTGGATCCGAAGGGATGCCGCCCGTGGAAGAGCTATTGAGATCACCCTCCCTGGTGAGGATGGCCAAGCCGCCCCACAAGATAAGACCCGTCTTATTCCATTGGTTGGCAAGATCGCAGCTGGAAATCCAATTTTGGCAGAGCAGATAGTTGAAGAGGTACTACCTCTTCCAGAATCTTTAGTTGGTAAGGGTGATCTATTTTTACTTCAGATCAAAGGTGATTCCATGATTGATCTGGCAATCTGTGATGGTGATTATGTGGTGATCCGATCCCAAAAGAGTGCGGAAAAGGGTGAGATTGTCGCTGCGATGATTGATGGTGAGGCAACTGTTAAAACCTGGTCGAAAAAAGATGGCCACTTTTGGCTCTTGCCAGCAAATGATGATTTCACACCAATTCCAGCAGATGATGCGGTAATTCTAGGTAAGGTCACTGCAGTTCTTCGCTCGCTATAGCAGCCCGACAAATAAGTTTCCTAGATTTTTATAGCGTAAGGTTAGGTAGATGCGCGCCCTTTTCATCGAACATGACCATGTCTCTATTGGTGGTCCAATCTGGCGTGCCTTTGAAAAGCATGGTTATCAGATTGAGAGATTTCAAGTAGTACCAGAGAGTGATTACTACCAACCAAATGTACCTGCCAACTTTCCGATCCTTAATCAATATGATGTTGTAATTGCCATGGGTGCACCCTGGGGTGTACATGAGGATGAGCGAATTGGTAATTGGTTACTGCCTGAGTTAGAAAAACTCCAAGATGCCCACAATGCTGGTGTGCCAATCTTTGGCATCTGCTTTGGTGGTCAATTAATGGCTCGGGCGTTAGGTGGCTCAGTTGCCCCAGCCAAAGAGGCAGAGATTGGCTGGTATGAGATTGAGTCAGCGGATAAATCACTAATTTCATCAGGGCCCTGGTTTGAGTACCACTTTGATAGCTGGCAAAACCCAAAGGGTGCTACCCCAATTGCCACCACTGCAAAGGCTAATCAAGCATTTGTAATGGGCAGAACCTTGGCGGTGCAATTTCATCCTGAGATTGATCTGGCGGTATTAGATTCCTGGCTTACCGTAAAGCGTGATGAGGATTATCTAAAGAGCATTGGGGTTGATATTCAAACTCTACGGGCGCAAACAAAGCGTGAGCAGCTTGCCTCAGATAAACGTGCCTTTGATTTAGTAGATTCATTTCTTCGCAGAGTTGCAACAGCTGAGGTTATTAAGGTCGATAACCAGATAAGTGCAACCTTTAAATTACAGCCAGTTAAATGATAGGTGAGATCGCCTCCTTCTCAACTGCATTAGGAAACTCGCTAACCAATATATTGGGCGGAAAATCAACCCAATTAACAAATTGGCGCAACACATTACGTGGCTCATGCTCAATTGCCATGGTGATTATCTCCATCGTAATCTTGTTTAATCTAGATACCTTAAGCATTAAAACAGTTGCTATCGGCATGGCAGCTGGCATGACAGGTGGCTTTGGCCTGCCGTTGATATTTCAAGCATTTGCAATTGGCTCAGTCTCATTTGTCTCACCCGTTGTCGCCTTGGTGCAATCTTTTAATCTGATCTTATTTGCAGTAGTTGTTAAAAATGAGGATCTATCTTGGAGCTTTCCCATTGCATCAGCACTCGCCTGCCTTGGTTTATTTCTCGCCTCAAAAAGCTCAGCCACCCATCAGAAGGCAACTCTTAAGGTATTTGGTCTCACCGTCGCTGCCGCCTTTTGCTTCACCGGCTTTTCAATTTTTATGACCCTAATTGATGAGGCACAAATTATTGCCGCCCTCTTTGGCGCACGTATTGGGGTAGTACTGGTATCAATAATCTTCTCACCAAAAAGTAATGATAAAACCACAGGTAGTGGATGGAAGCGATACGCACTTCTTTCTGGCACATGTGAGGTTGTAGCTAATCTGCTCTTTTTAATTGCTATCACCAATTTAGAGTTAAGTAAGGTGGGGGTCTTTATGGCATCTGCCCCTGCCCTATCTGCCTTAATAGCAATTAAATTACTAAAGCAGCGCCCATCACTTGCCAACTGGTTAGGAATTGCCGCCACCTCATCGGCGCTGGCGTTGATTGCGTTGAATTAGGAATGTCATGGAGTGAATTTAGATTTACCAGAAAACATGGGTAGTAAAGAACGTATCCATTTCTTGCTTTTCGACTGATTAATTAAGTTGGTATAAAAATCTCATCCCAAGCTTTTTCAAGCTGTTTTGCCAAACGGTAAGCAAGAAGTGGCGGTACCGCATTACCTATTAACTTATACCCATCAGATTGGGAGAGTTTTTTTGGGATTACAAATCGGTAATCATCTGGGAAGGTTTGAAGCCGAGCGCACTCTCTTACCGTCAATCGGCGCTCTGGTAATCCTTGACTTAATTCTTCAGCTGATTTCCCGCCGTGCTCCAAACTCAATCGACGATACTCGATATTTCCATGATGCTCAGCTCGAATAGTTGGGCCAGGTTTAGTTAACGAAACCTCTGCACTTCCCTGCATTTTATGTAGATAAGCTGCTTTAGAGAAAGCTTGTTGAGAAAGATCTGGGCTGAATTCTGGCTCCTCTAGGCCAGTAAATGCATCTGCTGAGGTAGACAGCCCACGTAATCCAAATATGTCACCGAGAGATAACCCATGTGTTGGATCAGGGTAAAGATCTAACTCACTTGGCAGAGTTCCATGTTTTTCCATAAAGGCAAGAATTTCTGGCTTTACTTTAGATTTATTCAAACCAATGAAAATTACTCGCTCACGTTTTTGGGGAACGCCATACTCAATCGCTTTTAAAACTCTTACTGGGAGTACAAAAAAACCACTCTTATTGATTGAGGCAAAATCTTTTGAAATAATATCTTTGGCATCTCCGAGTGAGACAAGACCTCGCACATTTTCAGCATAAAACACATAAGGATTTGTCACGGCAATAAACTCACGCATCCAGTAGTAGAGCATTCCTCGATTTTCAATTGAAGGGTCCTCAATGCCACTCAGCATTGCCTGATTTCCTAAGTGACTTTTTGGAGATTTAAAGCCCATCCGTTTTCCAGCAACGCTAAAATCATTACAAGGAAAACCACCAGTTACAACATCGACCGGTTCCTTTAACTTAAATTTGCCAGATTGAATACTTTTGACAATCTCAACAATGCTTTTTAAGTGATAAACACCATTTACATCCCGACGGGGCTGAAAAAAAGATTCCCAGGCAATCTGAGCCTTCTCATAGACGTCACAGGCAAATATTGTTTCAAAGTTAGCTTCAGGAAGGTTTGCAAAACCACTTTTGTTAAATCTCTTGGTAACCTCTAGTTCATCAGATGACATGCTTGATTTATGAATCGGGAAATCCCCCTCAAATCCCAGATCCATGCCACCACAACCTGAAAATAGGGATGCAATTTTTTTCTTACTCATATAAATGCAGTCTATGCCATCACACTGACATTGCCCACGGCAAATCAGAGTAGGACCACGAGTCATGTTTATACAATTTGGCCTCTGGGTTTCCACAAAACTTTCCGTGACTCCACCGCACCTCAGAGCGTATTTTTCTACTAAATTTTTTCTGACTTTTCTTATCCAGAAACTCAAAGCTTAATAAGACCTCAGGTTGACCCCGGGTAAGTGCCTCAGCCTTAACTC
>CAMCVO010000005.1 GCA_945881945.1 Bifidobacterium breve | reverse complement strand
GTTGCTTCACTTTCAATTCCATCTAATAAATCCAACATGGTAGAGGCGCCAAATCTGGTGGTGGCAACTCCAAGGCCGGTATAGCCAAGAACATATGCAACCTTGTCATCAAATGCTTGCCCCCAAAAGGGTGAAAATCTTGAGCAGGTATCAATCGCCCCACCCCAACCATGGGTGAACTTAATTCCAGCTAATTGCGGAAAGGTTTTAAAGAAGTTAGTTGCAAGCTTTGCATAGGTTTCAGGACGTGCTTCATACTCTGATCGCACCTTGCCCGCGTAGTTATAAACCGCGTCATATCCACCCCATAAAATCTCATTTTCTTTAGTTAACCGGTAGTAATGGAATTGATACCCAGCATCGGATAGTCCTTCCCGACCTTTCCAGCCAATGCTTTCTAATTGCGCAGCTGTTAATGGCTGAGTTACTAATTGAAAGTCATAAACTGCAATTACATACTTTTTAACACTCTTAATAAGGGGTGTGTAAACATTTGTGGCAAGAGCTACCTTCTTAGCCCTAATTGACCCATAAGCGCTCTTAACAACAACATGATCACCATCATCTATTAACTCCTCAACTTTGGAGTTTTCATAGATCTTTACTCCAAGTGATAAACAAGCCTTTTCTAATCCCCAAACTAATCTGGCTGGATCTACTAACGCAGTTCCATCATGATCAAAGAGGGCGCCCTCATAAATCGGTGAGTTAACTAATGCTCTAACTTGATCCCTATCTAATACCTCAACATGATCTCCAGTTTTATTTCTAGCAATCGCCTCTTCCTTTAAACCTGCCATCTGCCATGGGGCAACTGCCATGCGAAGCTCACCATTTCTTTCAAAATCACAATCAATTTTGTATCGCTTTATTGTCTCTTCCATCGCATCAAGATTTTGTCTTCCTAATTTTTCAATGACCGCCATCTCATCAGGAAAGCGGGTGTAACCATTAACAAAGCCATGGGTAAGGGAGGCGTTACAAAAACCACCATTTCTACCTGAGGCACCATTGCCAGTCTCACGCATCTCAATTATTACTACCTCACGTTTTGGATCTCGCTCCTTTGCAAGCAGTGCGCTCCATAATCCGGTGTAACCGGCGCCGATAATGCAAAGATCAGTTTGAATATCACTAGTTAAGGCAGAGTGAGAGCTTGGCTCAAGAGGGTCGGCATCTAACCAATATAAAGATGGCTGCAGATCTGCTAATGAGTTTAAAACTATTGGATTAATCGCTGGCATGGGCTGACTCCGGTGTTAACCGGATTCCACCCCTTTGCGTAATCAAAAGTGGCCCGGGTCCTCCGGAGTCCACACCCATAACGCAGATCTTTATCTAGCAATCTGTGGTTCGTTACAGTTACAAGAGCTATCTTACCTTATTACCTGCTGTAATCACAAAATCACTATCGGTATACGGCGATTACTACATTAAACAAAGCAAGTGCGCTGATTATTGCCCACACCTTATTTGATAAAACACTCTTTTTTATATTTAAGTAACCTAACACCAAAATCAAGAGGATAACAGTTGATTTAATCGCAACAGTTATGTGATCAAGGAGTGCAACAGTTGGATCATCTGCATGCATCATCTGATTTATACCAACCATTACCACCCCAGCCAGAAACATTAACCAGGCGCTATGAAGTACTAACTTTTGCAGCTGCTTTGGCTTATTTGGGATCTGGGTTAATAAGCCGCCAAGTAGGCCAGCTAAACCAACAAAATGAAGAACTAAAAATAGGTTATAAGTAATTTCCATGTACTTAGGATATCCCTGTGGATGTAAAAAACCCCCGCACCTAGGATTGTGCGGGGGTTTTTCTTACTTACTCAGTTACTTAATCTTGGCAATCTGAGCTTTAGCCTTGTCATACAAAGCACCAGTTATCTGGATATATCCTTTTTCTGGGAACTTCTTAGGACATTGCTCAAGCAGATATGTGTGCCAGGCAGCGACAATCTTTTGCTTCTCTGAATCTTTCGTAGCAGCTTCTGGGTATACCAATCCATAGGAAGCAGTTCCAATTGGATATGCACCTGGGATTGCCTTTTGATAAGGGGTTGTAACGCTGCCATTAGCTTCAATGGTTCCCCCGCCTAGGAATGCAGAGGTTGCAGCAGCTGTTGGCGCAACAAATTCATTTGCCCAATTTTGTACCAAAACTGTGCCTAATTTGTTAGATGTAAACCAAGCGCTTTCAGCATATCCAATTCCACCAACTTTGGCCTTAACTCCTGCTGCTACAAGTGCTGAACCATTTGCGCCTTGGAAGTTAAAGAAGTTTGATAGTGGCTCTGGGGTCATATTTCCAAATGTGCCAGAGGCTGTCTTAGGCCACCAAATTGAATTGGCACCAGCATTTGCACCCTGTAGGAATTTTCCAAACTGCTCAGAAGTTCCTGAAGAGTCACTTCGATAGTAAACAGTTATTGGAATATTAGGCAAAGATGGGTTGGCATCGACAGTGTTGTATCTAAGAATCTTTGGCTTTCCTGCCTTGTCTAGAACTGGCACGGTCTGCGTAGTATTTTTACCGCCAACTTTGACTGATACTTTCTTAGTTGCAAAAACTGGAACCTTAACCTCACCATCATTTACTGCACGAATTCGCTCATCATTCCATTTTTGAATCTTGCCTGAAAAAATCTGGGCAATTACTTTTGGACTTAGGTAAATAGGTGTTTTGACAGTTGGTAGGTTGTAACCAATTGCGATACCAGCTGCATACACCGGTGCGTACTCTAAGTTAGCCGGAAAGCCTGATGTATAAACAGAGTCTGAGGCTGCAAAATCAACTAAATTGCTGGAAAAATCTGTACGGCCTTTTCCAGAGCCGCCTGCTGTGTAGTTAACGGTATGGCCAGTGTCTTTTGTAAACTCCACTTTACATACATCAATGAGTGGTTGAGCAAATGTTGCACCGCTACCATTGATTGAGCCCGCAAATGCTGGTGAAGAAGAAAGAATTAATGCAGATGTTGCAACCGCAATGATTGCAACTTTTTTTCCAAACTTCATGTATCCCCCTTATTAGTCTTGCCTTGTAGAGTAAAACTAACTGGAGTAGGCAAACAGAGATACTTTCTTAGGCAAACTTTATATGGCGCTTAAGTTAACAATTGGTGTGGCTAATTAACCAAATTTTCCTGAAACATAATCTTCAGTTCGCTTCTGCTTTGGATTAGTAAAGATCTCAGCGGTTGTGCCACTTTCGATCAGGCGCCCTGGTCCACCATCTGAGAGGAAAAAACTGGTGTAATCAGAGACACGAGCTGCCTGTTGCATATTGTGAGTAACAATTACAATGCTCATTGAAGAGGAAAGCTCTCTAATAGTTTCTTCAATTCGAAGAGTTGAGCCTGGGTCAAGTGCTGAGCATGGTTCATCCATGAGCAATACCTGAGGATTTACAGCAAGTGAACGAGCAATACACAATCGCTGTTGTTGCCCACCAGATAATGCCCCGCCATACTCACTTAGCCGGTCTTTAACTTCATCCCATAATCCAGCTCTTCTAAGACAACTCTCCAATAATTCATCAGAGTTTTCAATCTTAATTTGTGCCAGTTTTAACCCAGATAAGACATTCTCTCTAATTGTCATAGATGGGAATGGGTTTGGTTTTTGAAATACCATTCCAACCCTTAATCGGATTTTTGTAACATCAACTCCTGATTCATAAACATCTTTTCCATCTAATAACACTTGACCTGCCAAAGATGCTGTTGGAATAAACTCATGCATTCGGTTTAGGATTCTGATAAATGTAGATTTACCACAACCAGAAGGACCAATTAACGCATTAACTGTACCTGTGTAAAAATCTAAAGAAATATCCTCCAATACATGCTTTTTACCAAACCAAGCATGCACTCCCTTTGCCTCAAGGCCGGTTGAGCCATTGGTTGGTTGGCCAAACTTTGCCCGCCTAGCTGAGGCCACATCAGATAATGAATGAGTAGCAACCGGTTGTTTTATCGTGCTGGGATCTTGGATTGCCCTGCTCTGCTTGCCCGTTACTTGACTCATTGTTTCCTCTCGATCATTATTTGTGTTTTTGCCATCAGTTGAACTCATTTTTTAACACCCCGGGATGTACTTAGGTATCGGGCCAGGGTAAAAATAATTAGAACTAAAATCATTAAAACAAAAACGCCCAGCCAAGCACGGCTGATGGAGTTCTCATTGCCAATAAGCAAATTCTTCCAAACATAATATGGGAAGGCAGACATATTTCCTTGGGTTGGATTTAAATTAATAGCATCAGCACCACCAACAGTTAGTAGCAATGGAGCGGTCTCACCTACCACCCGGGCAACTCCTAAGATCACCGCAGTTATCAGACCGCTTCGTGCAGCTGGCACAACCACCATGGCGACAGTTCGCCATTGAGTAGCACCAAGAGCTAGTCCTGCCTCTCGCAGATCTTGTGGAATTAATTTCAATACCTCTTCAGAGGTTCGTGCAACTGTGGGAATCATCAGCACTGTGAGGGCAAAAGCACCAGCAATTCCGCTGTAGGCATTGCCTAGTTGAATCATCCATACTGCAAATATAAATAGCCCAGCAACAATTGATGGCACACCGCTCATGGCTTGAACAAAAAATCTAACCAAACCGGCAAATCTGCCCTTCACCTCGACGATGTAAAGCGCGGTTAAAATTCCGATTGGTGTCGCAAGTAATGTCGCAAAGGTTACGATGTAAGCAGTACCGATTACTGCATGTAATAAGCCGCCCTCAGTTAATGGCGATTCAGATGAGGTCTCTGCCATATCATCGGTAAATATTCCAAGCGAAAATCCGACCGAACCTAATCTAACAATTTCATAAAGGACAGAAATCAGGGGCAGAATTACAAATGCTGCTGCGATATAAACCAAAACAGTTGTGGTTGAGTTCATTGCAGCTTTGCGATCTCTACGAATCCAACTTACCGCAGTAGCGGTAAGGATTGCCATAAAAATTAATGTTATGGCAAAACCTAATTTGCCCTTTAAGGGTGAAAGAGCGACGATAAGTAGAGTTGAGGCAACAGTAAATACCGCTCCTAGCAAATCAGGTAAAACCTGTTTAGGTGTAAGTTTCCATGGGCGATTTGGTTTAGCAACAAGCAGAGTTTGACTCATATTTACTCCCTCGCCGTCTTGTTGATAATGTAATTAGCGATGAAGTTAACTATTAAGGTGACTAGAAAGAGAACAAATCCAGCAGCCATCAAGGCCTGCAACTCAACAAAATCAGCCTCGCCAAATTTGTTGACAATCATTGAGGCAACATTGCCGCCAGCACTTAGTAGTACTTCAATTCTTATGTCATACACCAGGTTTAATACGGTATAGACCGCAACCGTCTCACCCAGCGCTCGACCAAGCCCTAGCATGGCACCACCAACTACACCACCTCGACCATATGGAAAAACTACGGCTTTGATCATTGACCACTTAGTTGCTCCTAGCGCATATGCTGCTTGAATCCGCTCTAACGGGGTTTGCGCAAAAACTTCTCGGGCAATTGCGGTAATAATTGGTGTGATCATAATTGCTAAAACTAAGCTAGCTATAAATGGTGATCGGGTGAAAACAGGAGCTGGCATATCAAAAAAAGGAATAAAGCCAAAGTATTTATGAATTAACTTAGCCCAGTACTCCGCATGAGGCATCAAAACAAAGTAACCCCACAAGCCATAAACTATTGATGGAATTGCAGCCATTACATCAACTACGACAACCATTGGCTTTTTTAACCAAGCAGGTGCGTAATAAGATAAAAATAATGCCGTACCAACTGCAATCGGAACGCCTATGATCATTGCTAAAATTCCAGTCACAACAGTGCCATAGAGCATCGCACCAATACCATAAGCTGCAGGTTGATTATTCTCAGGTACTGCATCGACCCATTCAAATCCAGTTAAGAATGCCATACCGGCACTGCGCATCGCTTCAAATCCGTTATAGACTAAAAAGAAGCCAATTAACCCAAGCAGAGTTAAGGAAATTAATCCCCCACCAGTAACTACCCCACGAAAAACCTTATCGGTCAAGCGCAATTCAGTAGTTATGATTCTAGGTTTGGGGGTTTGCTTCTGCTCAAGAAGGGTTGAAGACATGAGTGAATCCTCTCTTGACCAACCGCTTTTTATAAGGCTTAAGGGTTAAGAAAAGGTGAACTAGAGATGAAATCAGGCGTGGAGTCCATCCAATAGGCTTACCCCATATGAGCCAAGATCTGCCACATCTAATCTGGGTCGATTGTGAGATGACCGGGTTAGATCTAAATAAAGATGCATTAGTTGAGATTGCAGTGCTTGTAACTGATGCTCAATTAAATGTATTGGGTGAAGGAGTAGATCTAGTGATCAAATGCGATCAATCAAAGATTGATGGCATGGATGCGGTGGTCAAAGATATGCACACCAACTCTGGTTTAATCAATGAGATACCAAATGGCACAACCCTTACTGCAGCAGATGATGCGATTATCACCTACCTTAAAAAGTACGCGCCAACAGAAGGAAAATCTCCACTTGCTGGCAACTCCGTATATGTTGATCGCGGCTTTATTGCCAGAGATCTACCAAAGTTAAATGCCTACCTTCATTATCGAACTATTGATGTCTCAACCATAAAAGAGTTAGCCAGAAGATGGCACCCTAAAACCTACTTCGCCGCCCCAGCCAAAGAGGGCAATCACCGGGCGTTAGGCGATATCCGAGACTCAATTGCAGAGCTTGATTACTACCGCAGTGCAATATTTCTTCCCTAAGTAAGGGTGAGTTTTGGTGAAAAAAATATAGGTATTTTTTGCCGTATCATTAGCCAAGCAATAAACATGGTGGGCGTAGCTCAGCTGGTAGAGCACCCGGTTGTGGTCCGGGATGTCGCGGGTTCGAGCCCCGTCGCTCACCCCACATTATTAAGAAGAGCTTTTAAACTAAAGAGCCTCTAACGCTAAAGGCCTCAGCCACTCTGGCCACTGAGACAATAAAAGCAGCAGAGCGTAAATCAGTCTTATACTTTTTAGCGGTCTCATTAACATTAACAAATGCAGTTTGCATTCTCACATCAAGCTCGGCGCGAAACTTCTCCTTAGGCCAGGAGAATTGTTGAATATTTTGAGTCCACTCAAAATAGGAGCCCATCACACCACCACTATTTGCCAAGATATCTGGCACGATAACAATATTGTTTGCCCGCAACTTCTGATCCGCACTTGTCATAATTGGCTGATTAGCACCCTCCACAATAAATGCTGCCTTTATCTTTTCCACATTGGCATCATTTATTACATCACCTAAGGCTGCTGGAATTAAGACATCACACTCAATCTCAAGCACATCAGCAGATCCAATCCGGTTATCACTTTTCACATCTGCCAAACTCTTCACATCAAAGATCGCCTTTATATCAATTCCTTTTTTATCCACAATGCCACCAGACATATCAGATAGTGCTATCACCTTCATGCCCAGCTCTTGGCAGACCAGAGCGGCATACCTGCCCACATTTCCAAAGCCTTGAATTGCAACAGTGGCACCTTCCACCTTTTTATTATTTTGCAACAAAGTAGCAGCAGTAATTTGGGCAACTCCGCGACCTGTTGCCTCCTCCCTACCAGGGGCGCCAAATAAGGAGACAGGTTTACCAGTAACACATGCTGGTTGAAATCCTTCTAACCTATGAAACTCATCCATCAGCCAAGCCATTGTTTGCGCATCTGTTCCTAAATCAGGGGCAGGAATATCTCGGTTTGGTCCTAAAACATTTATCAATGTTCTAGTCCATCTTCTAATTACCTCCTCTTTTTCAAGTGAGGTTAACTTTGTGGAGTCAACTGTTACCCCACCTTTGCCGCCACCAAATGGCACATCAATAAGTGCAGTCTTCCAAGTCATCAAAGAGGCAAGAGCTCTAACCTCATCAATATCAACATCTTGGTGAAATCTAATTCCACCTTTTCTTGGTCCTCTGGCACTTGAGTGCTGCACACGGTAACCAGTTAAAACTTCAATGCCACTATCTCGATGTAGTGGAATAGATATTGTTACCTCGCGCTCACAAGCGCTAATTGCATCTACTAAACCTTTTTTTAAATTTAAGACCGAACCGGCTTGGGCGACTAACTCATTAACCTCAGCAAAGGCAGAAACACCTGACGTCGTTGTCATACTCCTAATCTAAATGATTAACCTGAAAAAACCTTAATCGGGCATGCAAACTGCGCTTTAAATGAGAGTAACCCCACCATTAAAGTGCTGATAGGGTCGGCCAGTAGTAAAGAGCCGGGTTGTTAGCTCAGTTGGTAGAGCAGGTGACTCTTAATCACCGGGTCGGGGGTTCGAGTCCCTCACAACCCACTTATCTTTAATTTTGCTAAGCGTAGGATTTATATAATTTTTTATTACCAGCAGGAGATCTTCCAATATCAACCCCTGCTTTTTTTAACTCTTTTTTCAACTCATTGCGGAAGGTGTGGTAATCCACCTCAATCGCATGGCGCTGTCCTGGGCCAAAGTTAAAGTGAGGATTTTCAACCTCATCTTTGATGGCTGATTTCATATCAGCCGGCCTCTTATATCTACCTAAAATCTCCATTACTGCAAGCTTTGCTTGGTAATCAGCAAGTGGCCAGATGCAACCAATAGGTTGAAATAATCCGATGAAGTAGAGATTTTCATACTTTTCATGCATCATCTTTTTATATAGCGGGACCTTCTCTAAATCCTTAAAATCAATTAGGGATTTATCAAAAAAGGAAAACTCAGTCCAAAATCCAGTGCAGGCACATATGATCTCAAAATCACTAGAGGATCCATCACTAAAGTTAACAGTTAACCCATCAAAAGATTTGATTGCCCCCCTAGGTTTAATTCGACCATGACGGATGTAATCTAAAAGATCAGAGTTAAGGGTGGGATGGGTATTTAATGGCAAGGTGGTGTTCTCAGGCAGGTTATACCTAGAGTAAGGACCAAGAATTAATCTAACTAAAACTTTCAGGCCATACTGACGAACTCTTCTAGGCAGCCATCTACTTTTAGCAGCAAAGACATCTCCTGGTTGGCCAAAGATAAATTTAGGGAAAATCCATTGCGGACTGCGCATTGACATGTGCACAACCTTGCTAACTCGAGCAGCTTCAACTGCGATATCACAGGCTGAATTACCCGCCCCAATAATTAGTATTTTCTTATCTCGCCAACTTTCATCCACACCCTTAAAATCATGTGAATGCAGAAACCTGCCGGTGTACTCACCTGGATACTGTGGGTATTTGGGCACATTGTGATGGCCATTTGAAACCATTAACACCTCAAATATCTCACTCTGGTTTTGACCATCACTATCAATGTAAGTAACCAGCCAATTACCATCTTGGTTTCTTTCAACCTTACTCACCGTGTGATCAAACTTAATTTTGGTATATATACCAAAGTGTTTGGCATATCCTTCAAAGTACTGTTGCAATTGATAATGGTTTGGGTAATCTGGATAATCATCTGGCATTTGGTAATCTTCATACTCAGACCAACTCTTAGAGCTTATAAGGTGGGTATTTTCATAAACACTTGAGTGCCCAGTCTTTGAGTCAAATACCCAATTTCCACCAACTTTGTTGTTTTTCTCAAAGAGAACAAAATCTATTCCTGCTTGCATACAATTTTTAGCTGCTGTAATTCCACTAGGGCCGGCGCCAATGATGCAGATTTTTCTTCCCATAATTTATTTCTTTCTAAGTGTCCTACCGGTTATTTTAACACCACAGTGATTGTGAGATGCCCTGGCGGTTGATCTCTACCCCAGCTTACATATTGCCAGTTTTTGCTTTAGTAAGAATTTTTCTTAAAATTATTATTAAAATACCTTCAAGATCTTACTGAGTTCTTTTCGCTCAAGATCAGGCACTGTGCAATCTTGTGCTGGATAGCCAACAGGAAAAAGAATGTACGGGCGTTCTGTTGCCGGTCTTTCGAATATCTCGCTCAAGAAGCCCATTGGATTGGGTGTATGGGTCAGAGTTGAAAGGCCCATTGTGTGCAGGCTTGAAATGAACATTCCGCAGGCCAAACCAACAGATTCATTAACATAATAATTTTTTTGTGGTGATCCGTCAGCAAGAACCTGAGATTTTTGGGCAAAACATACGACAATCCATGGAACGATATCGAGATATTCCTTATTTGAATTTGTACCTAGATGAGAAATAGCCTTGCGCCATTCAGGTGGCATGCGCCCACCTTCGTAATTCTGCCGTTCTTCAATCTCAGCAGCTTCACGAATACGTTTTTTGATTACTGGATCAGATGTCGCACAGAAAAACCACGGCTGTTGGTTAGCACCGCTTGGAGCTGTATTTGCAGTTCGGACTGCAATCTCGATCAGCTCCTGTGGGACAGGATCGGATGAAAACTCACGCACACTCCTGCGAGAGTTCATATGTTTAAAAAAATCATTGCCCCGAGAGTTGGAATCATCTAGTGGCAAGCGCACAGGCTGGTACTGCATGGGTTAAGTATAACCAGGCCCATTCTTAAAATATATGGGTAAATCAGTCATCTATTGTTTGGCTTTCGCCTATCTTATGCGTGGTATCGCAAGATAATTATCAAAAAGCTTTCAAAGAGTTAAAATGCAATCAGGGTAGATAGCAATTGATGATTTAGATCTTACTTACTGGGCACTTATTTCTGAGAAAAAACTGAGTTACAGAATTATCCTGTGAGTATCTATAGTGTTTACATTTTGATATAAATTCATAGGAATTTACTTACTTCCAAGATATAGTCACTAAATGGAGTATGGATTTGCACCCTTGTTTACTGGTGGCTCAGGTCGAAGTGGCACCACCATAATTGTGAATCTGCTCAAAGATCATCCCAATATTCACTCAAGTCTGCCGCGTGAAATAAAGTTTTTAACTTCAAGATTTGGATTAATTGATTTAAATTTTGGCAGATCCCTATCTATTGAGGAAGGTTTCATAGGTAAGCGCAATAACATTGCGGCGAAGGTTATATATATTTTTGGCAAAAAGAAACAAGACTTATTTGTAACTTACTTAAAATCTAAATGGTGGAGTGAGATTGGGAAAAAAGGTAAACCACGAGGATTGATTCAAGGAATTTCAAATGAGGAGTTAGATTTGGCTATAAAGAATTTCCAAGAGTATTTCAAAGCTGATAAGAAAAGGGCAAGTCGTGCACTTTTCTACGAACTCTCAGCAGCGCAAATAAAAGATAAAAACATAAAGTTTTTTGCTGATTCAACACCTACCAACATGATGCAATCTGATTATTTGTATAAACTTTTTCCCAACGCAAGATTTATAAATATGATTCGTGACGGCAGGGATGTTGCACTATCTGTATCTAAAGAGAAATGGGGGCCAGATGACCCGTATCAGGCACTTACTTGGTGGGCCAATCGAGTCCTTAAGGCCAACAAGGCTTTGCTAAAGGTTAGGGCGAAGGATCAAATAGAGATAAGACTAGAAAATCTAATTCTTAACAATCGGGATCAGGAGTATCACAGACTGCTAAATTTCCTTGAAATTGAAGATCATAGTAAGACACGTGAATACTTTGAGAATCAAATGCAACCAAAATATATGAGCATTGGTCAGTGGCAAGAACAGGTTAAGGATCCTGATTTATACAATAAAAAGTATGAAAAGATACTAAAAGATTTAAACTCTAAAGGAGTTGAAATAAATAAGTTTTATTAACCTTGAATAATTCTGATCCCATTGATAATAACAATGGCCATTCCTACAAGTATTGCAAGTTGCTTGCGAGGTAGTTTTGCCACAAGCTTTGCCGCAATCGGTGCCATTAGCGCCCCACCTAAGGCCAGTCCACCGACAATTGACCAATCGATATTTATCTTATTGATGTTTAGTAAAAACCCAGCACTAGCAGAGAGTGCAACTATGAATTCAGATGCACTTACTGTGCCAATTATTTTTCTAGGTTCCATATTTGAGGTAGTCATTAAGGTTGGCGTTACTACTGGTCCCCAACCGCCCCCACCTGATGCATCAACAAACCCACCAGTAAAACCTAAGAATCTTAAATACCTTGGATTGTTTTGTACCTCACTTTGTGGGGGTGGTGTTGTTTGAAACAAGTTTCGATACAACAAAAGAAAACCCATAAAAAGTAAAAGTGTAGAGATAAAGATTTTAGAGGAGGACAAATCAATCGAGGATAAAAACATAGCTCCTAGAAATCCACCAATGCCACCTGGAATAGCAAGTTGAATTAATACTTTTTTATCAATGTTTTCTTCATGCCAGTGGGAAACACCAGAGATCAATGTGGTACCAATCTCTGCTGCGTGCACAGCGGCCGAAGCAACGGCTGCAGAGGCGCCTAGAGTTAACAGCAAAGTTGAGCTGGTTAATCCAAAACCCATTCCAAGTGCACCATCTATTAATTGAGCAACAGATCCTGCGATAGCGAAGTAGATCCAATTCATATAATCACTTTTAATATCTTACTTACACTTGCATCCAAATCATCATCACCTTTTACTACTAAGTTAGGCGCAATAGGTCGCTGATACTCCTGACCTATCCCGGTAAAGTTTGGGATACCGCCCTGAGCAGCCTTTTCATATAACCCTTTGGGATCCCTAGCTACACAAATCTCAACTGGAGTATCAACAAAAACCTCAATGAACTCACCCTCTGCAAATAGAGATTTAGCACGCCTGCGATCTGCTTCAAATGGTGAAATTATGGCAACTAAAACTATTAATCCTGCATCTACTAAAACCTTTGCTACCTCTGATACTCGTCTAACATTTTCAGCTCGGTCAGCTGGAGTAAAACCAAGATCGGCATTTAATCCCATTCTCAAGTTGTCGCCATCTAGTACATATGAATGCATGCCTTGGGCATAAAGCCGCTTTTCTACCGCATTTGCAATTGTTGATTTTCCAGAGCCAGATAACCCAGTCAACCAAATCACCTTTGCCTGTTGGCTTTTTTGCGCAGCTCTTACGCCTTTATTTACCTCATACTTTTGATAGGTGATATTTTCACCGCGCCTTAGAGAGTGTCGGATCATGCCAGCTCCCACTGTGTTAAAGGTGAGCCGGTCGACCAAAATAAAGTTACCAAACTCTCTAGATTTTGAGTAGGAAAGAAGTGTTAGCGGTGTATCGGTAGCAATCTCAACTGAGCCAATCTCATTCATGCCTAGATCTGTAGCAGCAGTTTCACCGCCAGTATGGACATCAATCTTGTGCTTAATTCGAGTAACTGTGGCAGGGGTTTGCGTAGACCCTGCTAGTAATAGGTATGAACGAGATTGAATTAATGCATCCTCATGTAACCAGACAATATCGGCATTGAATCTATCTGATGGGTGTAGCTCCTCTTTTGAGCTAACTATTAAATCTCCTCTGGTGGCATCAATCTCAGATTCAAATACTAAAGTCACCGCCTGCAGATCATCAACAGCGCTCACCTCTTGCTGATTTGCAATGATTTTGCTGATTCTAGTTATTTGATTACTTGGAAATACTCTTACCTCATCTGCCACCTTAAAGCTGCCAAGATGAACTGTGCCAGATAATCCCCTAAAGTTTTCAGCTCTACTTACTAACTGAATTCGCATTCGAGCTTGCCCCACATCTGCTGCCGGTGGGCGCCAACTTTGAATCGCCTCTAATAATGTTGCTCCGGTATACCAATCCATGTTTTTTGACTTTCCAACTACATTATCCCCAGCTAATGCACTTAGTGGAATGAAAATTACATCCGGTAGTTGCATCCTACTTAATGCTTTTTCTAGCGTGGCTTGGATATCTTCAAAAATGGATTGTTTATAACCGAGTGCATCTAATTTATTGATTGCCACAATTACTCGATTTACCCCCATAAGTGAGCAAATAGTTAAGTGTCGTAAGGTTTGTGTTCTTACTCCCTTGGTGGCATCAACTAGTACTAAGCCAATATCAGCTCTGGAGGCAGCCACTGCCATATTTCTGGTGTACTGCTCATGGCCGGGAGCATCGGAGATAATTAATCTTTTGCCATCAAGTAATGACATAGATCGATAGGCAACATCAATTGTAATTCCCTGCTCACGCTCTGCCTCCAATCCATCAGTTAACAGACTAAAGTCAATCTCCCCAGCTGCAATTGTGGAGCCGCTTCGCCTAATTTTTTTAGTTGATTCGATGGTGTCATAAGGAATACTCTCAGTCTCAACTAGGAGTCGACCAATTAAAGTACTTTTGCCATCATCAACACTGCCGCAGGTAAGAAGTCTGACGATCGCTTTTTCCATTAGAAGTAACCTTCACTTTTCTTCTTCTCCATGGAATCCTCATTTGCGCCATCTATTAACCTTGTGGCTCGCTCGCTGAGCTTTACTTCAAATACCTCATCCACAATCTCGGTAAGAGTTTGGGCCTTAGATTCAACAGCTGCAGTAAGCGGATAACATCCTAAAGTTCTAAACCTGACCTCAATAAGTTCAGGTGTTTCACCAGGATTTAGTGGATATCGATCATCATCGACCATAATTAATTGCACTCCTCGCCTTATTACAGGTCGAGCCTTGGCAAAGTACAAAGGGTTAACCTCAATCTGTTCCTGCATTATGTAGCGCCAGATATCAACCTCAGTCCAATCTGAGATTGGAAAAACTCTCATCGTCTGTCCTGGCGCAAGACGAGTGTTATATGTGTGCCATAACTCCGGACGTTGATTTCTTGGATCCCATTTATGACCAGCCTCTCTAACACTAAAGATTCTCTCCTTAGCCCGGCTCTTTTCTTCATCCCGGCGCGAGCCACCAATGGCAGCATCAAATTCATACTTATCTAATGCCTGGCGCAGGGCAACAGTTTTCATAACTCTGGTGTATTCAGAGATGCTTGCATTAAATGGATTAATCCCAGATGCAATTCCCTCTTGATTGGTGTGCACAACTAATGTAGCTCCAGCCTTAGCAACCGCCTGATCACGAAATTTGATCATCTCTTTGAATTTCCAGGTGGTATCAATATGTAATAGTGGAAAAGGAATCACCGCAGGATAGAAAGCTTTTTTAGCTAAATGCAGTAAAACTGAAGAATCTTTTCCAATGGAATACATCATTACCGGGCGTCTGTAAGCTGCGGCAGTTTCGCGCATGATTTCTATGGACTCAGACTCGAGTTCCTTTAGTATCCTCTGGTTCACCAGCACTCCGACAGGTTAATAGGTGATGCTGTGAAAGCCCATAAGAAATTGGTTTTTTACCACTTTTTTTCAACAAAATAGTAAATCTTGCAGAATTGATATCAATCCAAACACATCGCTCTGCCAAGGCTTTGTGATGACCTCTAACTATTTTTCACCCAATCGTTAGATTGCAAGAGCTGGGGTTGGGGATTTGAAATCCTCTATAGCCATGGCCGGGGATGTAGTCAAACATTAAATCGATGGCTTGCTTACAATCCTTTTTCTCTTAAGTACTCTTTAAATTTATCTGGAACTAATCTTGGCTTTACATTTAACATCACGCTGCGAATAGTCATCTCTGCTGCCTCCTCCAGATTCAATGCTCGAGAATAAGCAAGGCGAGGATTATCTGCTACAACTACACAGCCATGGTTTTCTAAAATTATAATATTGCAATCTGCCAACGCTAAAGCTGTTGCATCAGCCACCGCTTGGGTGCCAGGTGCTATCCATGGAATTCGAGTTATTTTTCGAAGATAGTAGAGGTGATCTGTAGTAATAAGTTTTATATCTTCATCAATAGCAGCTGCAAAAATACTAGCCTGTGGGTGCAGATGTATACAGGTGTTGATGTCACTGCGGGCGCGATAGCTTTCTAAGTGAACTCGATACTCTGAGGATGGTTTTGGTGATCCTTCAGAGAAGTTGCCATTTAAATCCACTATGGCAAAGCTTGATTGATCTAATTGATCAAGTTCACTGCCAGTGGCTGTTATTAAGAATTGTTTACGATCTGGCAGCAGCATTGAAAGATTTCCGCCTGAGCCCACCACTAATTTGCGATCAACTACGCTTTTGCCAATAGCAACTAAAGAGGTGATCTCATTATTGAAGCTCTTTTTCCAGTTAACCTCAGAAACCATTATGGGCCTGCCCTAGCGTTTGATGCTGTGAGTTTTGCAGCAATTGCTTCATAGCTCAACTCCTTCACTTACATGGTAGAGCTGCTTTTCGGTAATGATTGCGGTAATGAATTTAGATAAGGTCACATCAAATGCGGGGTTGTAGCTTTTAGCACCCACAGGTGCCACTGGTAGGCCAGCAAAATGTGTTACCTCACTATCTGCCCTAAATTCAATCTCAATTTTACTGCCATCTGCAATTGATCGATCAATTGTTGATTCTGGAGCGATAACTAAAAAAGGAATGTTGGCTGCTTGAGCAGCAATTGCCAGGCCTAGTGAGCCAATTTTATTTGCAGTATCACCATTTCTAGCTATTCGATCAGCGCCAATTACTACTGCATCGATTAATCCCGCAAATAGTGCACTAGCTGCCGCACCATCTGGCAAAATTCGGTACTCGATTCCAAGCTCACTCAACTCCCAAGCTGTAAGACGAGAGCCCTGCAGTAATGGCCTAGTTTCATCAGCGAATACCTCTTTTATATATCCTTGTTGATGTAATTCAGTAATCACACCTAGTGCTGTGCCCCATTGACTAGTTGCCAGGGCGCCAGTGTTGCAGTGCGTGAGAATCCTTAGCCGCTTTTGGCCACATTTTTCCAAAAGATAGGCTGCTCCTAATTTACTCATCGCCCTATTTGCTAAACCATCTGCCTGACTTATTGCCATCGCTGCCTCTAAAACTAACTTGGATCCAGATGAAATAAGAGGAGAAACCTGATCTACACCCCAAGCAAGATTTACTGCAGTTGGGCGAGCGCTGCGCAAATCCACTAACGCCTGTGAGATCTGCTGCTGACTCCATCCATTTTGCTCGCTGCGTAAAGCTATTAAGCCAACCCCTAATGCCCCGGCAACTCCCAGTGCTGGTGCACCCCGTACTGCCAAACTTTGAATTGCAGCGATTAATTCACTATTGGATTTAATAATTAGTATTTTTTTTTCATGTGGCAGAAGTCGTTGATCGACTAAAAGAATGGCCCCACCCTCATTTGAGGTGAACTCAATGCTCTTCACGCCAATAGTCTAAAGCCATAGTTGATAGTTGAAAACCAAAAACTTAATCATCTTGGAGATAAATCTCAAAAATGTAATCTAACACGAGCATTTCTTGCTCCCTAATCGCTTCTGCTGCAACAGTGGCGTTGATAGGATTTATTTCATCAGTGTTCTTCCCTGGAAAGTAAGTGATTTCTCCACTGGTAATCGATCGATTTACCTCAAAGCATGCTTTATACCTTAGATCTTTGAAAGGAGATCAATGAAAAAGCGTTTTTTTGCATTACTTGCAGTAACCGTATTAATCGCTACCGGTTGCTCATCATCGTCAGACAAAGCAGTTGATGAAAGTGTTTGTGGAACCGAAGATGGATTCTGCATTGGTTTAGTTACAGATATTGGCAAGGTTGATGACAAGTCATTTAACCAATCCGCTTGGGAAGGTGCACAAGAGGCAGCTTCTATCAATGGTGGGTTTGCTAAGTATGTTGAGACCCAAGATCCAAAGGATTACGCAGCTAATATCGCCTTATTTGCTGAGGCTGGCTACAACGTGATTGTGACAGTCGGATTTCTAATGGCAGAAGCTACTGCGGTTGCCTCTGAACAGTATCCTGATGTTAAGTTCATTGGAGTCGATCAGTTCTATGCAGGAAGTGCAGCAAACTACAGTGGATTAATTTTCCCTGAAGATAAAGCTGGCTTTATTGTGGGTTACCTTGGTGGCTATCTAACAACAAGTGGAAAGACTGCAGCGATTGCTGGCGGTCCAGATTCAATTCCACCTGTTCGTAAATTCATTGAAGGCTTCGTTGCTGGAGTTGGATATGCTGCAAAAGAGCAGGGAAAGAATTTCCCTAAGGCATCATCGGTTTACTACACCGGTGCTAACGCGTTTCAAGATCCTGCTTGGGGAGCATCAACAGCCCAGCAGTACTTGGATCAAGATTACGATGTGATCTTCTCTGCCGGTGGAAAAACTGGTAATGGTGGATTAGCTCGTACTGCTCAGAAGTCTGGCGCTTATTGCATAGGCGTTGATACTGATCAGTGGGGAACAGTTCCAGAGGCTCAAGCATGTCTTGTAACCTCTGCAATGAAACTTATTCCTCAGGGTGTAGTTGCACTTATTGGTCAAGTTAAAGATGGATCATTTGCTGGTGGAAACTATGTTGGTGATGTAGGAGCTGCTCCTTATCATGACTTTGATTCCAAAATCCCATCTGAAGTTAAGACAAAGGTTGAAGAAGTAACCGCAAAGGTAATTAGCGGTGAAATTGCAACTGGCGTTAAACCGTAACTTAAGCAATTAAAACAAGGCAGGGGTTTATGTTAATTAAACCCTTGCCTTGTTTTATTTATTGATTTCTAAACCAATATGGTGAGTAGGACGAGTCAATGACCAATACTCAAGCCAGAAAATATCAGGTGGATCCACAGTTGCAGGAGAGTTTAGATCTACTGCTAAGTAATTACCCAGGCGGTTTAAACGCACCTGAGAGTATTGAAGAACGACGAGAATTGATTGCCAAATATCTATCTCAATTCCCACTGACCCAGTCGGTCAATCGAACCGACATGAAGATTGCATCTAAACATGGTGGGCCTGACATTCCTATTCGACTTTATCGCCCCGTGGATCCAACTACTACCCGCCACATTGATTGCGCAGTGATATTAATCCATGGTGGTGGCATGGTTATGGGAGATCTCAACTCAGATGATGCTAACGCTGCCTTTTTATCACTGAAGTTAGATTGCTTAGTTATAGCAATTCAATACCGACTTGCGCCCGAACATCCATTTCCGGCTGCATTGGATGACTGCGCAGATGTGAGCTCATGGGTAAGAGCAAACACCCTAGAGTTAAAAATTTCACCAGATAAAATTGTGCTCTATGGCGGCAGTGCTGGTGGCGGACTAGCGATTGCATTGGCACTGCGAATGAAAGAAGAGGCGATTAAACAGTTTGCTCTAATCTGTGCGCCATATCCAATGATTGATGACCGAAACCAAACTCCAGCCACCTATGAGATCACCGATCTTGGAGTATGGGATCGAAAGGCGAATATCCAATCTTGGGGTTGGTATCTAGGCCAGCAGCCTTTTTCTGAAGCCAGCCCAGAATTTTCTCAGGTAAGCATTTATGCAGCACCGGCCCGAGCTGAGAACTTATCCGGATTAGCTCCAATTTATACCGATGTTGGTGATGTAGACCTGTTTCGAGATGATGTGATTGATTTTGTCAAGCGATTACAGGCGGCTGGCAATCAGGTGGAGTTTTACTTAATACCCGGGATGTTTCATGCTGGGGAACTTTTCAATCCAGATGCGAGGATCTCAAAAACTGTTTGGCAGCGACGATTTGATGCAATCATTGGTGCTTTTAATCGTGGTTGACAGAGAAATTGCCACGGGTAGATTTAGGTCTTAGATGATAAGCCATGGGTGGATGTCGTGAGATTTATTCGTGCTTGGATTACTCCGCTAATTGCACTTTTTATTGCATTCGCAATTGGCGCAATTTTAATGATCACTCAAGGTTCAGACCCGGTTAAGGCTTATCAAAGCTTATTCACTACCGCATTTTCAACCCAAGAAGGACTTGCCAAAACTTTTGGTAAAGCCACCCCGCTTGCAATTAGCGGGTTGGCAGTGGTGATTGGTCTAAGGGCTGGACTTTTTAACATTGGCGCGCAAGGTCAACTAATTTCTGGCGCACTAGCTGCTGCATGGGCTGGGTATGCAATCACAGGATTGCCAATGATTGCTCATGTTCCGCTGTGCCTACTGATTGGTGGATTCTTTGGATCAATCGTTGGTTATATTGCTGGTGCACTGAAGGCATACCGTGGTATCCATGAGGTCATAACAACAATCATGTTAAATAGTATCGTTTTGCAGTTAGCCGAATACTTATCTAATGGACCCTTAAAAGAAGAGGGTTCAATTATTGCCAGGACGCCTGAAGTTTTAGACACTGCCAAGATTGGCAGTGTTGCTGGTCTACCAATCGGCTTTTTTCTCAGCGGCCTACTAGCACTTGGTGTTTGGTGGATTTTCAAGAAAACCACAACTGGGTTTAGATTTGAAACAGTTGGTAAAAATAAAAATGCAGCTTGGTATGCAGGAATTGCGGTTAAACGAAATACAGTTTTTGCAATGGTTGCTTGCGGCGCTCTGGCTGGTTTTGGTGGTGCAGTTGAAACTTTAGGCGTAGTAGGTAAATTTGAACCTGCCTTTAACCAAGGGCTTGGCTTTGATGGAATCACTATCGCACTACTTGCCCGAGCTAATCCATTGGCTGTGATCCCTGGGGCAATACTATTTGGAGGAATGCGCGGGGCTGGTCCAACTATGCAATTTAGCGCAGGTGTAAGCCCTGAGATAATTGATCTGATTCTTGCAATTGTTTTGTTCTTTGTAACGGCACCAATAATCAGTCGAATCTTAAAGTTAAAAAATGATACTACTACTCAAGTAACAAGTGGTTGGGGTAGTAACTAAAATGACTAAATCAGTGATGCGCTCAAAAAAGACGATCTACCTCTATCTTGTCATACTTGCTATTGCCATCGCTTATACAATTAATTCAGTTTCAACTGTTGCCGTGGCTGCATCATCGATAACTTTTGGATTACCGCTGGCGATGGCCGCAATGGTTGGAATAATGTGTGAGCGCACTGGCGTAGTAAACATTGGAATTGAAGGAACTCTATTAACTTCATCATTTTTTGGATTTTTTGTAGCGGCTCTGTCTCAAAATCTAATTTGGGGATTGATCGCTGCGATAGCCAGTGGCGCGGCTACTGGGTTACTACTTGCTCTATTAACAGTATCTTGGAAAATGGATCAAATTATTGCCGGCACAATAGTGAATATTCTTGCGACCGGTTTAACATCATTTTTTTATAAGCAAGGTTATTCATTACCTGCAATATTTCCACGTTGGTCTATTCCAGGGCTGGCTGAGATTCCATTCCTAGGTCGGGTGTTATTTCAAAGTGGACCAATAACCTACTTTGGTCTGATATTTATTTTGGTACTGTATTTTGCAATTTATCACACGCCCTGGGGCCTGCGTACTAGAGCGATTGGGGAACATCCAAGTAGTGCTGATACTTCGGGAATTTCAGTATTGAGAATCAAATATACAAATGTGGTTATCGCTGGTGCATTTGGTGGACTTACTGGTGCTTATCTAACACTTGAGCTTGTTGGCTCTTTTGATCGTGGATTTTCAGCCGGAAAAGGCTTTACCGCCTTGGCGATCATGATCTTTGGTAGATGGAATCCAATTGGAGCATTACTGGCTGCAGTTTTCTTTGGTTTTGCCCAAGCACTGGCTAACCAATTAATGATAGATGGCTTAGTTAATATCCCTGGGCCATTTATAAACATGCTTCCATATGTGTTAACTATTGTGGTGCTGGCATTTTCCGCTGGAAAAGTTCGTGGCCCAGCAGCTGCTGGTCAACCATATGAGCGGGAGAAGGCTTAATAGATGGCGACTTTACTGCAGGTTAAAAACTTAACAAAAAGCTTTGGCTCAGTTATCGCCAACAACAATATATCTTTTGAGGTTAATGCTGGTGAAATTGTTGCACTCTTGGGTGAAAATGGTGCAGGTAAATCAACTCTGGTTAAATCTGTTTTTGGCTTATTACGCCCTGATCAGGGTGAGATTTATATTGATGGAAAGCAAATGGCCCCTGGAGATACAGCAGCGGTGATTGCAAGCGGTGTTGGAATGGTGCACCAACATTTTCAATTAGTACCAGTTATGAGTGTGACAGAAAATATAATTTTGGGTGATGAACCAAAAGATGGCATATTCATAAGTATTAAAAAAGCAGAGAAGAAGGTCCGAGCGTTATCAGAAAAATTTGGACTTGCAGTTGATCCAACTGCGAATATTGAAGATCTTCCAGTTGGTATGCAACAGCGGGTAGAGATCTTAAAGGCACTAAGCAAGGATGTACGGCTTCTGATATTTGATGAGCCAACTGCAGTTCTAACACCGCAAGAAACTGATGAACTAATACTCGTCATTAAGAACTTGGCGCAATTAGGCGTTGGAGTAATAGTTATTACTCATAAACTTCGTGAGGTAATGGCACTTGCCGATCGAGTAGTTGTACTACGTGATGGCAAAGTAGTTGGTACTACCACTCCGAAACAAAGTGATGAAGCTGGTTTGGCGCAAATGATGGTTGGCAGAAATGTAGTTTTGGAGGTTAGTAAGGGTGCTGCAAATCCTGGGCAACCAGTTTTAAGTGTTAAAGGATTAGAGGTTTTTGATGATCGAAAGTTGCTGGCCGTAAAAGGTGTTGATCTGCAGGTTAGATCTGGAGAAATTCTTGGCATAGCGGGCGTAGAAGGAAATGGCCAGCGCGAATTAGTTGAAGCAATTTGCGGTATGCGTGTGCGTGCTAAGGGTGAAGTGTTGGTAGGCGGTATGGGAACAAAAGATATGCACCCGCATGCGGTGCATGAAGCTGGTTTATCCCATATTCCAGAGGATAGAGAAAAACATGGTTTGGTCTCCTCTTACTCAATTGCAGATAATTTAATTCTCAACCGGTTTGACCAACAACCATTTGCTAGAGGTTGGTTTCGTAATATGAGTGCAATTAAAAAAAATGCAGACCTACTGGTGAAAAAGTTTGATATTCGCACTACCTCACCTGCTGCACTTGCATCAGCATTATCAGGTGGTAACAAGCAAAAGGTAGTAATAGCTCGTGAGCTCAGTCAGGATTTGCAAGTACTAGTAGCAGCTCAACCAACCCGTGGTGTTGATGTTGGATCGATTGAGTTCATCCATAAACAGCTGATTGCAGCTCGCGATGGGGGTGCTGGCGTTCTCCTAGTTTCTGCTGAGTTAGATGAGATTATTTCACTCTCTGATCGAATAGCTGTTATGTCTGGCGGAATTATTGTCGCCACTATTGATAATAAAAATGCGGATCGAGATTATCTAGGTAGGTTAATGGCTGGACTTAGTGCATAAGCTATCTAATTAAATATATGGATGTGAGCTCATAATGAAGATCGGTATCATTGCAGGAACAGGTTTCTATAATCTTTCAATACTTTCCGAACCTACTTCAGTAATAATAGAAACAGCTTATGGTCAAGCGCAATTAACGCAGGGTGGATGGCATGGGTCAGAGATATTTTTTCTTACCAGACATCAATCTGACCATAGCCTGCCACCTAGTGCGGTCAATTATCGAGCCAATATCAACGCTCTTTCTCAGGTCGGTGTTGATTTTGTCATAGCAATAAATGTTGTTGGAGGTATTGATCCAAATCTAGTACCTGGATCAATACAACTGCTTGATGATTTTATAGATTTCACCTCTAATCGAGCCAATACCTTTTTTGATGGGATCCAACCTGGTGGAGTTAAGCACACTGACATGTCTAATCCTTATGATGAAAATGTGAAACAAAGTTTGATCTCAGCAGCGGCTGCTGCTGGCATAGAAATTTCAGTTGGCGGAATTTATGCTGGCTTTAATGGACCTCGCTTTGAAACTCCAACTGAAATTAGGTTAGCCCGCCTTGCCGGTGCAACAGTTGTAGGAATGACTGGGATCCCGGAGGTGTGCTTAGCAAAAGAGGCAGGTTTAAGATATGCCAGCATGGCAGTAGTAGTAAATCCAGCAGCAGGTATAAGTGATCAACCAATCACTATGGCAGATATTGATTTGTCACTTAAAAGTGCTACCTCTAAAGTCATCAAAATAATTGATAGTGCAATTAAGTCTTTTTCTTAGGGAATTAACCAGATGATTACTTCAAAGGTAGATACATTGATAATCAATGCTAGCTATCTAATTACAGTCAATAAGGAAAATCAGGTACACAAGAACTACTCGATCGCAATAACAAATGGTCAGATAACACATATTGCTCCTACCGAAGAGCTGGCACATCTTGAGGCTAAAAATAAATTTGATGCTCATGGCAAAATTCTCGCTCCGGGGCTGATAAATACTCATACTCACTTAGCGATGTCTTTACTTCGAGGCTGGGCAGAAGGTGTTGATCTACAAGGTTTTCTCGATCGGGTATGGACAGCAGAATCTTTAATTATGAATCCTGAAAATGTTGAACTAGGAACCCGATTAGGTGCAGTGGAATCATTGCTGGCTGGTACAACCACCACACTTGATATGTATTTATTTCCTGATGCTGCCCACAAAGGAGCGGTCAGCGCAGGAATCCGGCATATTTCAGGGCCAATTTTTTTAGATTTTCCAGGATTAGATGGGCTGCAATGGGAGCAGCGAATAGAGCTTGCAAAAAATTGGCAGCAGGTCTTATCTGAAATCGGTGGACCGAATGTTCCAACATTCTTAATGCCGCATGCTACCTACACACTCTCACCATCGCACTTAAAACAGGTCAGCGAATTGGCACAGCAGATGAATGCGGGAATTAGCATACATATTTCAGAGAACTTATCTGAGAATGATCAGATTCAAAAGAAATATTCCAAAACTCCAACTGCATTACTAGAGAGCTCTGGGGTTTTACAATCCCAAACAATAGTTGGCCACGGTGTTCACCTTACTGATGATGATATTAAAATTTTAGCTAGATTTCATGCAGCGGTTGCGCATTGCCCTGGTAGCAATCTCAAATTAGGTAGCGGGATTGCGGATATAAAAAAGTATCAAGATAGCAACTTAGCGGTCACTCTCGGTACAGATGGCTGCTCATCCAGTAATGATTTAGATATGTGGTCTGTAATACGTTTGGCAGCCAATTTGTATTCCGAACGTAATGGAGCAGAGAATCTCAAAGCTGACCAAATTTTTAGGATGGCCACTATTGAGGCTGCTAAGGCTTTAGGACTGGAAGATTCAATTGGAAGTATCGAAGTTGGTAAGCAAGCTGACCTGATCCTAATTGATCTTAATAAACCCCACCTGATCCCGCTTCACAATATTTTTGCTCAACTGGTATTTGCAGTTGGTCGAGCAGATGTTAGTGATGTGTGGGTTGATGGCAAGCATGTAGTTGCAGCTGGCAAATCGACTTTAGTTGAGTTTTCTCAATTATCTGCACAAGTTGAAAAAGTCTCAATTAGATTGCACGAGCATTCTAAGAAATAATAGTTAAATCAAGAAAAATTAGCATAGGGACAATATCTGTCAAAAGACAGAGCCTATACCAACATTTAGACCATATCGCTTTTTACAAAGACAACATAAGCTTTAGGCCCATATAGTTATTTACAATCTAAAAATCTCTTTAATGGTGTAAATCTAAATCTATTTTTCACCCACAATGGGTGAAACAATTTCAGTTAATTTACTCTCAGTTTTTACCACAAGGAAAACTCCAAATATCACTACCACTGCGCCAATCAATAAGGTTATTGATAACTTTTCATCCAAAAAGAGCACACCAAGTAATACTGCAATAATTGGATTTACATATGCATATGTTGCAATTAATCCAACCGGGGCATTGGCAACGAGCCAAAGGTAAGCTGTATACGTTGCGATAGATCCGATCAAAACTAAAAATATCCACCACATCCAGGATGCAAAAGTTGCATCAAAAAAATCTTTGAGACTCTCTCGAGCTAACAGCCCAGCTAGCGTTATGCCTACCCCACCTAGAAGCATCTGATAAAAAGTCACAACTAGAGTTTGTTTAGGTAGGCCCAAGCGAGGTGCAATATAAGTTCCAAAAGCCCAACCGAGATTTCCAAGAATCACCATGAACATCCAGAAGAGGTGGGAACTATTATTTGGTTTTGATAGCTCTGGCTGTAATAAAATACCAACTCCGATAAATCCAATTCCAATCCCAACCCAACTCCAAATAGAGGTTTTTGCGCCTTCGATTGCTTTGAAAATTGCAATCCAAAATGGCAGGGCTGAGATTAAAAGTGCAACCATGCCAGAAGGAACATCATTAAATTGCGCCAAGGTAACCATTCCTAAGCCAAGTCCTAGTAAAAGTGCTCCAAGCAAAGCAAGAGCTAGAATTTGACGAGGTGAAACCTGGAAAAATTTCGGACCAAATTTAATCACTAATACAATACCGAGAAGAGAGCTGGCTGCAAGAAAGCGGAATCCCATTGCTAGTAGCGGAGGCATAGAACGAATTGAGTACTCAATTGCTAGATATGTAGAACCCCAAACGATATAAACCACCCAAAGTGCGCCCCATATTTTACTGTTTGTAGGATTACTCATAGTGGTATACAACCACACATCTGAGATTGAATTTTACTTCACTCTTTTTGAAGTAAATAACTTTATAATTCACTAATTAATCCTGGTCTTGAGCCCAATCCCATAGAGGCATCGATTACCGCTCCGTGTAGATAGGTTGACTCAACTGCAGCAAGGAAAAGTACTAAATTTGCAATCTCCTCTGGTTCAATTAAACGCCCCTTAGGCAACTGAGCAATAAAATCCTTTCGCTCAATATCAGTCATTCCATTTAGAGTGCTGGCTTGAAACATGCCTGTGTTTGTTGCACCTGGCGCAATCGCAAAGACGTCAATGTTGGTGTGTACATGCTCAGCTGCTAGTTGCTTCGTCAAGAATGAAACCGCTGCCTTGCTCATTCCATCTGAAAGTCTAAAATGTGGAAAAGCTTGAAAACCTCCCCCAACTGAACTGAAATTTATTAGCTTCTTTACCAAAGTTTCATGGCGATTAAGATCAATGAATATCTCAGAAATTTTCAGTGCCCCAAATGCATTAATCTCTAACATTTTTAAATCCTGCATATCTTTGTCATCCGCGTACGAGGTCACAGTTGCCGAGCCAACTGCCGCAGCATTTATCAATGTATCAATTGAGCCCATTGTTGATTGCGACTGCTCCAGGGCGCCTCTGATTGAGGTTGGGTCGCTCATATCAATTGCTATTGAGGTAGCTTCTGGTCCAAGAGTCTTCGCAAATTTTTCTGCCTCAATCTCATTAGATTTTTCTTGTGCGTAGGTGAATACAACTTTATCGCCTTGATTTATGAATTTTTGCACGCAAGCTTTGCCAATTCCACCCATGCCGCCGGTAACAAAAATATTTCGAGACTTCATTATTTTATCTCACCTGATGAAACTTTTTGCATATCAGTTAAAACCTTAGTTAATTTCTCAAAACCACTTCCCCGAGGATCAATCAAGGTGTAATGGTCTGCATTATCTATTAGGGTGAATCTAATATTCTCATGATTTGATTTATGCAAATCATAATAGTTTTGTGCAACATGTTTTGGAATAAAGTCATTTTCGGTATGGATAATTTCAACTATACATTTTGGAGGAGAAACTCTTATTGGATCTAGCTCTTGAAAATCCTTAGCTTTGCCACCAAGATACAAATTGATAGCACCGTCGCCAAGATTTTCCAACTCGCCTGCAACTAGATCAGCAACTGGTGATGCAGCAACAACCCCAATGCAATTCTTTATTTCTCTAGCTGCCAAAATAGCCAATTGCCCACCAGCTGAGTGTCCAATTAAAATAATTTTTTTATCCTTAATTTTCGAAATTGCCGAAAGTATATCTGTCAGATATTGAGTTGGTTGTCCCTGCACTCGTCGATACTCAATTAAGCCGATGTAATGACCTTCTTCTGCTAAAGCCGCCGATAATAGTTGCAGATGAGATCGGTCAATTGTTGGCCGCCAAAATCCACCATGGATTAGAAAAACCACCACTGGATTTTGATCATTTCCATAAAACTCAACTACCTCATCCGGACCCATCCCATAATTAATTTTTAGCACACCAGCTGGCCCACTTTGATTAACAATGTGATCAGGTGGATAACTCATATAGATAAGGATAGTGGAACGTAATTTATTAGGTTGACTTTATTGTGAATTTTGAAAAATTATTTGCTATTTGCGCCAACGGCATTTTGTAGCCACGTAATTATTTCTTGAGTTGTCGCTCCTGGTGTAAAAATCTCACCAACGCCCTTATCTTTTAAAGCTTGTCGATCAGCTTCTGGAATTATTCCTCCCCCAAAAATCACAATATTCTGCGCATTATTTTCTTTGAGTAAAGTCAGAATGCGTTCGAATATAGACATGTGAGCGCCAGAAAGAATTGATAATCCGATTGCTTGTGCGTCCTCTTGGATTGCTGTGGCAATTATTTGCTCTGGGCTTTGATGAAGGCCTGTATAGATAACTTCACAACCAGAATCCCGCAGCGCCCGTGCCACTACTTTTGCCCCTCGGTCGTGCCCATCCAAACCAGGTTTCGCAACGACAACCCGAATTGGGGCAAGTTGAGGATTCTGCGCCATACTCTCAACTTATCACAAAATTTTATCGTAGGGTTTACCACATGGATGCTTTTACCGACCAGGAACTACTCAAAGAAATACAATCTGGAAATCGTCAGGCGCTGGCTAAAGCAATCACTACTATTGAAAACTCTACTGTTGGCATAGAGGTGGATAATGTGGAGCCAACAGCACAAGTACTGGGTATTACTGGTGCACCAGGTGTTGGTAAATCCACAACCGTAGATGCGATCATTAAGTTTTTACGCAAAAAGAATTTATCGATAGCAGTACTTGCAGTTGACCCATCATCGCCAATATCTGGTGGTGCGTTGCTTGGTGATCGTATTCGCTTAGCTGACCATTTCACTGATCCAAAAGTTTTTATTCGATCAATTGCCACTAGGGGGCATTTAGGTGGATTGTCTGCCAGCATAAAACAAGTTTTGAAATTAATTCAGTTGGCCAATTTTGATTTTATAATTATAGAAACTGTTGGTGTTGGTCAAAGTGAAGTAGAAATCATGCGAGTGGCAGATACGGTTTGTGTTGTTTTGGCTCCCGGCATGGGTGATGGAATTCAGGCCGCAAAAGCTGGATTGCTGGAGATTGGTGACATATACCTTGTAAATAAATCTGATCGTGATGGAGCATCAGATACGAAACAGGATATAGAAAAATCCATTGCACTATCTATGTTAAAAACAAATAAGGGAGTAGCTTGGACCCCGCCAGTTCTGTTGGGATCAATGCAACTAGGAGTTGGGGTAGTTGAATTTATGACAGAGGTTGAGAACCATAGGAGGGTTAGAAATCTTGGCAAGTAAGTCTGCTCATATAGATACCTTTGCTAGAAAAAGTCTGCCAGAAGTATCATTATGGCCTGATCTAATATTAAATCATGAATCGGCAACTTATCCTGAGTATTTAAATACTAGTTATGAGTTGCTAGAGAAGACAATTGAAAAAGTTGGCGAGAATAAAACTGCTTTGATTGCAGCTGAGGGAGCTTTCACCTACTCCCAGTTACTTAAATTAGTTAATCAGATTGCAAACTTTTTGTGTGCTGAGGGTGTGGTTCCCGGCAATAGAGTAGCTATTAGATGTCCCAATAATGCAACCTCAGTTGCAATATGGCTTGCAATTCTTCGGGTTGGAGCTATTGCCGTTACAACAATTCCCTTGCAACGAACTTTAGAATTAGAAAAAATTGTAGCGATAGGGCAAGTTCAATTTGCATTTGTTGATTCACGTTTTACTGCTGAGTGGAATGCAGTATCTAACTATCAAGGGAAAACGTATGTAGTGGGAGTTGAGAGCGATTTCACTACAAAAATTTCCAATCAACCTACTAGCTTTACGCCTTGTGTTACTGCCGCAGATGATGTAAGTATTCTGGCTTTTACATCAGGTTCAACTGGTTTGCCAAAAGCCACGATGCATTTTCATAGGGATTTACTTACTATCGCAGATACATTTTCTAAGCATATTGTGAAACCAACTAAAGATGATGTCTTCTGCGGCAGTCCACCCATCGCATTTACCTTTGGCCTTGGTGGTTTAGTCATATTTCCCCTGCGAATTGGGGCCACATCAGTGTTGCTTGAGAATGCTGCGCCTCCAGTTTTATTAGAAAAAATAATTGAACATAGAGTTACTTGTCTTTTCACCGCCCCAACTGCGTATCGCGCCATGCTTTCATTGTTGCCTGGAAAAGATTTATCACATCTACGCAGATGTGTATCAGCTGGCGAGCATCTTCCGCTTGCCACCTGGAATGCTTGGTTTGAAGCTACTGGGATTAAGTTAATTGATGGCATTGGTGCAACTGAATTACTTCATATATTCATATCTGCTAGCGATGAAGAGATAATGCCAGGAATGACTGGAAAGCCAGTTCCGGGATACCAAGCAAAGATTGTTGATGGCAATTTCAAAGAAGTTCCTGATGGTAATCCTGGATTATTGGCAGTTAAGGGACCAACGGGCTGTAGATATTTAAATGATGAAAGACAAAAAAATTATGTACAGCAGGGTTGGAATCTAACTGGAGATATTTATACCAGAACAGCTGAGGGATATTTTAAATATGAATCTAGGGCTGATGACATGATAATTTCCTCTGGTTACAACATTGCAGCTCCTGAAGTTGAAAATGCTCTGCTGCTTCACAATTCTGTTGCAGAAGTTGCAGTAATCGGTACGGCTGATGCCGATCGCGGCATGGTTGTAACTGCATATGTTGTTCTGCGTTCTGAATTCTTGCCTTCAGATGAACTTCGAAAAGAACTTCAAGATCATGTCAAAAACAAGATTGCACCTTTTAAGTATCCAAGAATTTTGAATTTTGTAGAGTCATTACCAAAAACTACAACTGGAAAATTGCAAAGATTCAGGTTAAAGAGTTAGAAGATTTTTGTTGGTTGCCATTTTCCATAAACCTTGCGCAACTCTCCAACAATTTCACCCACAGTTGCATAATTCTTGACCGCTCTCACCGTGGCTTCAATGATATTTTCACCTGACGTAGCCACATTAAATAAGTTAATCAATGATTCCTGAACCGCTTTGTTATCTCGCTTTTCTTTTACCTGCTTCAATGCTTTAACCTGGTCAGATTCACTTGCGGGGTTAATCTCAAATTGTTTAAATGGAGCTGAATCTGATTGGAAAACGTTGACTCCAACAACTTTTTTAATACCTGATTCGATCGCAGCAGTAAGTTGATATGCATTCTCTGAAATTTCATTAACAAAATATCCATTGTTAACACATTCCAATGCCCCACCACGTTTTTCAATACTTTCTAAAAGCTTCCAAATATCACTCTCTAGCGAATCAGTTAATCGCTCTAGCTCATAACTCCCAGCCAAAGGATCTGCCGTATTGAGTATTCCAGTTTCAAACGCCACAACCTGTTGTGTGCGCAATGCAAGTGTGGCTGCCTCTTCCGTTGGTACTCCAAGTGCTTCATCAAATGCAGAAACATGCATGGTTTGAATTCCGCCCAATGCAGCAGCCATCATTTCAATTGAAGTACGAACCACATTATTCATTGACTGCTGTGCTGTAAGGGATGACCCAGCGGTGAAAGCAAAAATTCTTAATTTTTCAGAAGCTGGATTTTTTGTTTGATACTTCTCGCGCATCAACTTGGCCCAAACCCGACGAGCAGCTCGAAATTTTGCCACCTCGGGAAGAAAATCAATATTTGAGGATAGGAATGTGAATAAGGTAGGTGCAACAGCGTCTACCGAGACGCCACGCAAAAGTGCACGATCTAGATACTCTCTGGCATTAGCAAATGTAAAAGCAATTTCCTGGACCGCTGTAGAACCTGCTTCACGAATATGGTACCCACTCATTGCAAGTGGAACCCAATTGGGAATATTTGCTGTTAGATACTCAATTACATCAACTGATAACTTTAAGCCTGCCTCTGCTGGAAAAATTTGAGTGCCTCTTGCGACATACTCCTTTAGTACATCATTTTGGATAAACATTCCAAATTTATTTGGATCAATTCCCCTGCGCTCTGCTAAGGCAATAAACATTGCTGCCCATATATAACCAATTGAATTGGCTGTTGTTCGTACCTGACTTATTTTTTCTAAAGGAATGCCCTCCATTAAAATCTCAATATCTGCAAGTGAATCTATTGCCACACCGACGCGACCAACTTCACCCAATGAAAGAGGATCATCAGAATCTAATCCCAATTGAGTTGGTAAATCTAAGGCAACACTAAATCCGGTTAATCCTTGATCAAGCAACATCCTGAAACGGGCATTAGTTTCAGTTGGAGTTCCAAATCCACCGTACTGGCCCATAGTCCAAACGCCAGCTGATGGGTTTATCCCTCTTGTGTATGGGTACTCACCAGGATTTTCTAAAACCATTTACACACCCTCTGCCTCAAGTTGTTGCTTCAATAACTTCTTTGAAATTTTTCCAGTGGAGTTCAGTGGAAACTCTGAAACAATTCTCAAATCTTTTGGTTTTTTATAAGAGGCTAACTTGGACTTGCAATGATCAAGTATTTTATTTTTTATTTCATTTTGATCTGCTTTTGAATTTGGATCAATTGTGACCATTGCAGTCACGCGTTGCCCCCATTCGGAATCATTAATTCCCATTACGGCAACCTCTCGCACCTCAGGAATTTCTGCAATCACATCTTCGATTTCTCTTGGGTAAATGTTGTAGCCACCACTAATTATCATCTCGCCTTTACGATCAACTAGGTACAGTCGATTATCTGAATCAACTCTTCCTAGATCACCAGTGTGTAACCAACCATCACGAACAGCTTTTGTAACTGTTGGATCCTTACCAGCAGCTCCATAATATCCATGCATAACATGATCACCCCGAGTGATTACTTCGCCAATTTCACCAGTTGGAACCTCTTTGCCATGCTCATCTACTATTAATATTTCCACGCCCATGCAGGGATTTCCAGCACTAGTTAATAACTCAGGATTATTGAAAAGCCCCTGCTCATGATCTGCTTCACTTAACACTGTTACCGGAGGAATTGCTTCTACCAAGCCGTAGTACTGCACCATATGCTTAGTGATTTTCTCATAGCACTGCCTGATTTGCTCAGGTGGCATAGGTGCACCGGCATACCCAAGCATTCTCAAATTTGTAAATTTCTCTGCGCTGATGTTTGGAGTAGAAAGTAGCCTGGCCACCATTGTGGGAACTAAGGCGGTTGCGTTTCCACCTCGATTTTGAATAACATCAATTAACTCTTCAGGATAGAACTTCTCTAGAATAATTTGCTTTGCACCATATGCGAAATACGGTAAAACAAATAAACCACTAGTGTGTGTAATTGGTCCAGCATGAATCCAACAGTCGGTTTGATTTGGAATTCTTCCTAAAATATCAGAAACTATGTTAGATAAACTTGCAGTTCGATTGCGATGAGTTCTAATTGCACCTTTTGGATTACCAGTTGTACCAGAACTGTAGTTAAGTGAAACTAAGGCATCAGGTGATACTGAAGTTGAAAAAGGATGTGGATCCTGCTTTGCTAAAAATGCCTCATAGGGCAAGGTTTTATCCTGATCTCCGTGAATCAGAATTACATGCTCAACAATCTCGCGAACTTCAGCAGACTCATCCCAAAATTTGGCATCAAGAATTAGAACCTTGGCTTGGCAATCATTTGTTATTCGAACCCAATCTTTTGGATGTAATCTATAATTCAAGGCCACTCTGCATAATCCTGCTGTGCTAATTGCTAAATCTGTCTCAAGGTATGAAGTTTGATTAAACTGCAGATCAAGTACTCTGTCGCCATCTTCAAGCCCTAATGACTTTAAACCTCGTGCTAGTTGAAAAATTCTTGATCCAATTTCACCGTAAGTTAAAGATCCTTCAGAACTTTCAACTGCAATACGGTCTCGATACTTTTGCATGGATCTGGCTACTAAAGTACCTACATCCATCAGAGCCCCCCTCCGTCAGCCATTTTTGCAGAGGATGCGTAAGCAGCATCTAAAACCCAAGCGCCCTCTGGCAAGACAGTTACTGGATTAATATCCAACTCGCTTCCTATGGGCCAATCTATTACAGCATCGGTAATTCGCAATACAGTGCTAATAAATGCATCTCGATTGGCGGGCTTGGCGCCTCTTACCCCAGCAAGGAGTACCCCTAATTGCGTTTCATCAATCATTTCATTGACTACATTCTCGTCCACGGGTAGTAGGCGAAGTGACACATCAGAAATCACCTCGGTAAGTACGCCGCCTACTCCAATTGTTAAAATCTTACCTGCAGCACTTGAAGTGACTCCGACTAATGCCTCAACTCCTTTAGGAATAAATGATTCAATCAATACTTTGTTATGGCTATTTGAATTTTTGTCTAGTTGTGAAAGCTTTTCATAAGTTTGCATAGCGTTAGTTTCAGTAATATCTAATGCAACTGCACCTGCTTCACTTTTATGCAATAGTCCAGGGATTATCGCCTTCATCACCGCTCTACCACCTACTTTAGAAACAGCGGCAATAACTTCATCCTTATTTGAAACTACAACTGAGCGCGGTATTTGAATACCAACAGTTGCAAAAGCTTCTTTTAGTTGTGCTTCAGTGGCTTTGTGATCTGGCGTAGCAAGAGGCTGACACAACGCAGCCCGGTTAACTTTGCGCTTTGGTAGGCAAACTTTATAGAGCATACCCAAAGCTCGAACCGCACGCTCAGGAGTTGGAAACACCGGTATTTTAGAAACTTTAAACAAGTTATCCGCCTCAGGTGCTAGCAATTTAGATCCAGTTCGAGCAACAACTAATGGAATTTCACGAATGCTCCTGCTATCTCTAAGAGTAGAGGCAATGGCTTCAACATCTTTGCCTACTAGCACGCAAAATGTGGCAACGATTGCGTCAATATTTGGATCTTTGATTAATACCTTCACACATCTCTCAAATAAATCTGGGCTAGACATGATGGCAGCTGTAACATCAATTGGGTTTGAAGTATTGCCATAACTTGGGACAATTTTATCAAGTTCAATGATTGTTTCAGAAGATAATTTAGCTAATGTGAGACCATACTTTTCAATTGCATCTGTGCCAAGAATTCCACTGCCACCTGAAGTTGTTAAAATTGCAACATTGGAACCCTTCATAGGCAATTCCGTCGAAAATATGCTGCCCGCATCTAGCAGTTGCTCCACATCATCAACTCGCACTGCACCGCTGGCGGTAATTGCTGCATCAATCACACGATCCTCGGTTGCAAGTGCTCCAGTATGTGATGCGGCGGCTATGGCACCTGCAACTGACCTTCCAGATTTTAAAATTGCAGTGGGTTTATTGGTAGCAACTTCATTAAGTAATCCCAGGTCAGAAAGAGACTCCGCATAAATCAAAATTCCACTTACTTTGTTGTCATTTGCCAACGCTTGCGCTACCTCTAGTGCAATAACATCTGCTTCATTACCGGTTGTTACTACATAACCAATAGATAGGCCCCGTTCATTGGCCAGTGAGTAAATTCCATATCCAAGTGCACCAGATTGGCTGACTAAGGCAATATTTCCATCTTCTAGTGAAGTGGATGACCCTGAAAAAACTGGTGAAAATGTTGCTGCCAATTTTGAAGCTCCGCCTGCTGAGCCAATGCAGTTCGGGCCTACTATTCGCATTCCTGATTTTTTTGCAATTTTAACTAAAACACTTTGAGCATCCGCTCCCGCATCACTTGATTCTGCAAACCCAGAAGACATAACAACGGCCACACTTACATTTGCATCTGAACAATCAAGAACAGCTTGATGAACTAGATCAAATGGCACCATAATGAGTGCTAAATCAATCTTTTTTTGAACCTCTTTTATATTTTTGTAAGTCTTAAAACCCAAAATACTTTCTCCCTTTGGGTTAATTGGAAACACTTCACCTTCATAACCGTACCGTTGCAGATACTCCAACGGGAGGCGGCCCATAGCCCCTAGTCGCTCAGTGGCACCTATTACCGCCACGGATCTAGCAGACCATAGTGCTGTGATGGGATTACTCAAATAACTGCCACCCCTTCGATCTCTAAAAGTGCATCAGAGTCCCAAAGCTTTGTAACACCTACCAATGTCATGGCTGGATAATTTTTTCCAATTAACCTTTGCCATATCTTGCCAATTTCTTTTGAATTTGCTCGGTAGTCGACCGGATCAACTGCGAATATATTAAGTTTTACTAAATTCTCTGGAGATCCTCCTGCCTCACTGAGTGCTTTAAGAAGGTTTGTCATGACTTTTTCAAATTGCTCAACAATTCCTTTTCCTTCAATCACATTATCTTTATTCAATGCAGTTTGGCCGGCTAGATAAATTGTTGTACCGCCACTTGCTTTAACAGCGTGTGAAAAACCAATTGGAGCTGCAAGTTCTGCTGGATTAATCTTTTCTAAACTCATTTCAATCTCCTTTAACAATCTGAGTCTGGCCTGTTTGATCTGGTAGGGCTATAAATGAAATTGCAGCTTTGGCTACCTCATCCACACTCAAGAATCTACCACCTGGAATTTTGGACAGCAGTGCTGCCTTTACCTCATCAAAGGTTTTGCCTGTGCGTAGTGCCGCAGCCTGTAATGAGCGTTGCGTCATCGGTGTATCGACATAGCTAGGACAAACTGCATTAACAGTAATTCCATGCTTTGCCAGTTCGGCGGCGGAAGATCTGACCAAACCAATTACCCCATGTTTAGCAGCTGTGTATGCCGAGACATTTGGCTCCCCCTCCAGACCTGCTGTACTTGCAATTACCACCACTCTTCCAAATTTTCCGTTTTTCATGGTGGGCACTGCAGCCCTTAAGTAATGAAAAGGTGCTGTCAGATTTATCGCAATTGATTTATCCCAAATTTCATCAGTTGTTTTCTCAATTGGAGCCGCGCTTCCATCTCCAGCATTAATAATTAAAACATCTAGGCCATTCCACTGGTTAACAACTTTACTCACAGCTTCTTCTGCACTTTTTGGTTGAGTAGAGTCAGCAACAATTACCATACTGTTGCTATAACCAGTAACTAAATCCTCTAAGTCATCCTGTGATCTTGCAGTAACCGCAACGTTATGCCCGGAGTCCAGTAGTTGCTGCGCAATTTCACGACCAATTCCTCGACTGGCTCCAGTGACAAGAATTCTTAGTGCTGCCTCCCCCATAAATTCTCCGTCCAAAGCATAAATTTTCACTTAAATCGGTTTTATCTATCTCAAGATAGGTAATAATACGACATATGAACCAAAGAGAAGTAATAATTGCTGAGGCTGTCCGAACCCCTTTTGGGCGTTACTTTGGTGGATTGTCAAAAATTCGACCAGATGATTTGCTTGGTTTCACACTTTCAGCGTTGGTAAAAAAGGTTCCTGGATTTGATTTGAACTCAATAGATGATGTTGTTATTGGAGACTCAAATGGAGCCGGTGAAGACAACAGAAATGTTGCAAGGATGGGTTTATTGTTAGCAAATTTTCCAAAAACAATTCCGGGCGTGACGGTGAATCGCTTATGTGGTTCTGGCGCCGAAGCAGTTATCCAAGCATCTCGTGCTATCAGAAGTGGGGATAGTGATTTTGTTATTGCCGGTGGTGTTGAGTCTATGAGCAGAGCACCTTGGATTGTTGAGCGAGTTAATAAGGAAAAACCAATCGACCCCACTTACCACCAATCAACAGTTGGGTGGCGAATGACCAATCCTTTGTTTCCATCACAATGGACTCAGAGCCTTGGCAGATGTGCTGAAGAAGTTGCTGAGCGTTTTAAAATATCAAGGCAATCTCAAGATGAATGGGCATTTCGCTCTCATCAGCTAGCTGATGCCGCCTGGGCAAATAATTTACATGAAAATTTTGTAACCACGTTTAATCAAGTAGATCGAGATGAATCAATTAGGGCAGATACCTCGCTGCAAAAACTTTCTGAATTACCATCAGTTTTTTCAGAACATGGAGCAGGAACAGCTGGAAATTCATCACCACTAAATGACGGAAGTGTTGCCATGTTAATAACTGATCAAACCGGACTGGAAAAACTTGGTCTTGAGGGAATCGGTAAAATCATAGGAGCTCAAGTAACTGCCGTAACTCCCAATGAGTTTTCTCTGGCTCCGATATCTGCAATTCATAAGGTTTTAGCAAAAACTCAAAAGAAAATATCTGATGTTAAAGTCTGGGAAATTAACGAGGCATTTGCTGCCATGGTCTTGTCGGTGCTCCATGAGATACCAGAAATTGACATCTCCAAAGTTAATGTTAACGGGGGTGCAATTGCGATCGGACACCCTGTGGGTGCAAGTGCGGCACGGGTAATTGTTGATTGCGCACGAGAGCTTAAACGTCAAGGCGGTGGCATAGGAATTGCTGCTGCATGTATTGGTGTTGGCTTAGGTGTTGCGGTAGTAATTGAAGTAAATGGGTAAGATTATCTAATGATTGAAACAAAAGATTTTACCGATGTGAATTATGCAGTTAAGTCTGGAGTTGCGGTAATAACTATAAATCGCCCAGACCGCTACAACGCGCTGCGAGGTCGAACTGTTGATGAGTTACTTGCCGCTTTCAAATATGCCTGGGTTGATAAATCAGTAGGCGCAGTGATTTTGACTGGTGCTGGTGAAAAAGCATTTTGCACAGGTGGTGATCAAAAAGAGAGAGCTGCAACTGGTGGGTATGGTGAAACAGAGACTGGAATGTTTGAAATTGAAGCACTCCATAAAATAATTAGGGCTATTCCAAAGCCGGTAATTGCTGCTGTAAATGGTTTTGCAATTGGTGGTGGACATGTTCTTCATGTGCTGTGCGATCTATCAATTGCGGTAAGTACGGCAAAATTTGGTCAAGTTGGTCCTCGAGTTGGCTCATTTGACGCAGGGTTTGGTACCGCATACCTTGCTAGAGTCGTTGGTGAGAAACGGGCACGTGAAATATGGTTTCTTTGTGAACAATATGATGCCCAAACTGCAGAACGTTGGGGTTTGGTTAATAAGGTTGTAGAACCATCAAACTTAATGGATTCGGCAATGGACTGGGCTAAAAAAGTTGCAGCGCTATCTCCGACTGCATTGAAGACATTAAAGCACTCATTTAACGCAGATAGTGACCACATTATTGGAATTCAGTCGATCGCATTTGATGTGCTAGATCTTTATATAAAAACTGATGAAGCTAAAGAAGGTGGAGCAGCATTTACAGAGAAACGACCACCAGATTATTCAAAATTTAAAGAAGATTAATTTTCGCCCTCTTCTGCAATTGCATAATTAGTAACAGCGGTACGTGCATCCCATAGCTCTGGGAAAAACGTAAAATTGTTAAGTCGCGATAAAATCTCTACTGGCGTTCCCTGCGTTCCTGAAACTTTCAATCCAATACTTCTTTCTACTACCTTAAAATGACGATGGCGCCACAGGTACATACGCTCATCTAACTCAATGAGAGCTTCTGCTAAAAGGTAGAGATCCTCAAACTCTGTATGGCGAACAAACAATTGCACTAAATCAATACCTTCAGAGGTAAGCATTCGCTTGAACTCTACGCCCAACAGTGGAATTGATTTACGAATAGAGTTCATGCCTGGTGAATCAAACCCAGAACCATGTCCTAATGCTCTGCGGACTTGCTGATAATCCCAAGGTGACATTTGCTCAAGCATGTCGAGAGATTCATGACAGTACTTAATCGCCAGTAATATTCTAGGAAAAAGGCGCAATGCCGGTCGAATTTCATTATTCGCTAACAAGGATGCCGCTTGGCCAGCTTCCGCTGTTGCATGCTTGAGCCAAAGCTCCGAAGTCTGATGAACAACTGTAAATAGCAGCTCATCTCTATGTTTCCATGTTTCTTTAACTGGTTGTAGATTTAAAAGTTCGCTTAACTTTAAATATCTTTCATAGTCACTTTTGCCTTCACCGTTAAGAATTTGATCCGGTCCGTAACTCATCTAGATTTCCACCTTTCGCCAGCAAAACTTTGTCAGATTAGTTTGGCATCATTCTGCCACCGTTTACATCTAAAACAATACCAGTTATAAAGGAGGATTCTTCACTTGCTAAGAACAAAACCGGGTCAGCACACTCTCTAAGCGTTGGCATACGACCTAGTGGTATCCCATTTAAGACCTCAGATTTTTCACTTGCTGACATCTCATTAAACATAACCTCAAGCCTGTCAGTTAGAAAAAGTCCAGGTGCGATTGCATTAACCCGAATATTAAACTCTCCAACTTCTTTTGCGAGTCTCTTGGTTAATCCAAGAATTGCAGCTTTTGCGGCCGCATATGGAACCCCAGTTACTGGGCTGGGGCTTCGACCACCAATTGATGAAAAAGTAATTATTGATCCTCCGCCAGATTTTTTCATATAAGGGATTACAGATCTTGCACAATTAAAAGTTCCTTTTATATTTACATCCAAAACTAAGTCAAGATCAGCATCTGATATTTCATCTAAATCTCTTGGTGTACCGAGTGATCCACCAGCAGCTGCAACTAAGACATTGACTCCACCAAGTGATTTAGCTAGTTCGCTGATTGCTTGATCAACCGCTTTCGAGTCACGAACATCAACCTCTAGGCCAAATGCCGTGCCGCCACTAGATTCAATCTCTGCCAGTATGATTTTGATCGCATTTAAATTGGAGTCTAAAATTCCAACCTTGCCACCTTGCTCTACAAAACTGCGTGCAATCTGACTACCAATTCCGCCAGCACCGCCAGTAATAAGGATGGACTTGCCTTGAAATTTATTCAATGTCATGGAACTAACATTAACTCTCTTAGCCACTAAATCCAATCTCTCCTGCTGGAGGCTAGTAAAAAAGTTGTGCCCCCACTATTATTTATCCATCTAGGTCTTATGCAATGTCGCAAAAAGCAGCTTTGGAAGGGCTAATTTACTTTATGAAGATTGTTTGTATCGGTGGTGGTGCAGCAGGTCTGTATTTTTCAATTCTTATGAAAAAGCAGAACTCAAATCATGAAATAACCGTTATAGAGCGAAATCGTCCCTACGATACTTTTGGATGGGGCGTTGTTTTTTCGGATGCAACTCTGTCAAACTTTGTTAAAGCCGATGAGGATACAGCTCGAACAATTCTTCAATCTTTCAATCACTGGGATGATATTGATGTTCGAATTAAAGGAAAAAGTCTGATCTCGGGTGGGCATGGATTCTGTGGCATTGGTCGTAAACGCTTACTAAATATTCTGCAAGAACGAGCCGAGGGGCTTGGCGTAAAGTTGGTATTTGAAACTGAAGTAAAAGATGATCAAGAGATCGCAATTAAATATGATGCAGACCTTGTTATCGCCTCGGATGGGTTAAATTCAGCAATTAGGACCAAGTATTCTGAAACTTTCAAGCCGAATATTGACACGCGAATTTGTCGATTTGTGTGGCTGGGAACTAAAAAAGTCTTTAAGGATTTCACTTTCTCTTTTGTTGAAACTGAATTTGGTTGGTTCCAAGCGCACATTTATCAATTTGATGGGGACACTTCAACATTTATAGTGGAAACCCCTGAAGATGTATGGCTTAAGGCTGGCTTGGCGGATATGAGTCAGGATGAAGCAATTTCATTTTGTGAAAAGTTATTTGCAAATGATTTACAGGGTTCAAAGCTCATGAGCAACTCAGCACACCTGAGAGGATCTGCAAACTGGATCAAGTTCCCCAGAGTTATTTGTGAAAATTGGACACAATGGAACACAATCAATGGGAAAAAAGTACCGGTGGTCTTGATGGGCGATTCTGCTCACACAGCGCATTTCTCAATTGGTTCTGGCACCAAATTGGCTATGGAAGATGCAATTGACTTTGCGAAATTTTTACAAGATCTCGGTCCTAGAAGCATGGAAGAGATTTTGGCAGATTATCAAGCAGTACGTGGTGTTGAGGTTATTAAGATTCAAAATGCTGCAAAAAATGCAATGGAATGGTTTGAGGATGCTGCTCAGTACACTGATATGGAGCCAGAACAATTTAATTACTCACTTTTAACGCGTAGTCAAAGAATCACACATGATAATTTGAAATTACGTGATTCAAAATATGTCGAGAATTATGAAAAATGGTTTGCAGCCAAGGCGTTCGCTGATGCAGGTTTGAATCTTCCTGAGCCAGACGCGCAAATCCCACCGATGTTTACACCGTTTAAGGTAAGGGATTTAGTACTTCAGAACAGAATTGTTGTCTCGCCAATGGCACAGTACTCCGCAGTTGATGGCTTGCCTTCTGATTACCATTTAGTGCACTTGGGTGCACGAGCCATGGGTGGAGCTGCCCTTGTTATGACTGAAATGACCTGTACTTCAGCTGATGCGAGGATAACTCCAGGTTGCCCAGGAATTTATAACACTGAGCAACTAGAGGGATGGCGCAGAATTGTGAATTTTGTCCATGCCAACACAGAAGCAAAAATTGGAATTCAAATAGGACATGCTGGAGCGAAGTCATCGACTCGAGTGCCGTGGGAAGGAATTGATCAACCACTTAAAGAGGGCAACTGGCCAATAATTGCCGCATCGCCCTACCAATATATTGAAGGTGTATCTCAACTCTCTCGAGAGATGACTCGTGAGGATATGGAACAGGTCAAAGCTGACTTTGTTAATGCAACAAAATCAGCCATTGCTGCCGGTTTTGATTGGTTGGAGTTGCACGCAGCTCATGGATATTTACTATCTTCATTTATTTCGCCATTAACTAATCAAAGAAAAGATGAATATGGTGGGTCATTAGAAAATAGGCTTAGATATCCAATCGAGGTTTTCAAAGCAATTAGACAGGTTTGGCCAGCAGGTAAACCAATTAGTGTTCGAATCTCAGCCCATGACTGGACTCCTGGCGGAATTACGCCAAGTGATGCTGTTGAAATTGCTAAAGCTTTCAAGGATGCAGGGGCAGACATTATCGATTGTTCTTCAGGGCAAGTCAGCAAAAAAGAAAAGCCGATTTATGGACGAACTTTTCAAACACCTTTTGCAGATCGAATACGAAACCAAGTAAATATTCCCACCATTGCAGTTGGAGCAATTTTTGACGCCGATAGCGCAAACACCATCATTGCAGCTGGCCGAGCAGATCTATGCGCAGTTGCCCGGCCTCACTTGGCAAATCCAGCTTGGATCTTAACTGAGGGTGCTAAGAGCGGATATTCAAAGATGCCTTGGCCAAAGCAATATGTTTCCGCCAAAATACAATTAGAACGCAATCTAGAAAGAGAAAAGCAACAAGCTGCGGCAGCAAAAAATGCTATGTCTTTTGAACAAATCACCCAAATTTTTGGTGAAGTTTAAAGGCTTAAAAGCGCCCTTAATTTAATACCATCCTCATCGGCAAGTGCTGCCACTCGCAGGTCTTTAACTCTTACCGCTGCATCAGTATTGGCCGCGATTCGATCCAACTCATCCATAATGAAGGTGAAATTTCGCCAACCATTGCGATGAGTATCTCCATAACCCTTTATTACATTTGCACATTCAGCAACTTCGCAAGCTAGGTCATAGTTTGTACTTGCTAATGTTTTGATCCTTCCTAGCCAGGAATCTATACGCTCCTGCTCCAAGTTAAAACGAAGGGATCTAGGGCGTATCGGCTTTAATCGAGCAAGTGTATACAGCAACAAATAACCACCGATTGATGCTGTATTAAGAATCATGCCATTAGCCGTAATTTTCTCAATGCTTCTTGTAACTACCTTTGTTCGCAGAATCCATTTACCAATTGGTGTTGGCAGAGTATCGGCAATCTCCTCCGACATTGGATGGAGGTACTCGCGGACCTCCATGAGCTGTTCTTTGTTAACTCGTGCTTCTGCATTTACTCTCTGAAATCTACTACGCCTAGTTTTCAAATCAGCTACACGGATAGTGTCTTCATAAGTCATCCATAGCGCTGTATATCGAGCCGTTTCATTCAGGAGCCTACCTGAACCATTTCCATCTTGAGCTTCTATCTTTGCAATTTCTAAAACTCTAGATAGATACCGTTCGGCATATTTAGTGCTTTGGTAGTCAGCTGTTCTTTTAATTCCATTGATTACCATAACGCGGGCTGATTCTGGTACTTCACTTTTTACCTGCGCGGCTAAGTTAGTTAACTTATATCCAACAACTGAGGTTGGATCGTTAATTATCTTGGATTGTTCTTCTTGTGAAATTTCACCAGGGTTGACCGGTTTGGAGCCAATCTGTACTGATACTGCACTACTTTGCGTTTTGCCTTCTGATTTAATTAATGCACTAGCAATTTCAAAGCTTTTTTCAAAAGCTGCTATGGAAGATTTAACACCTACTCCGCCACGCTCAATAGCTGCGATGAAATGTTCCTTGCCAAATGGCAGTGCATTGCTGCCCGCTAAAGCACCAAACAGGGCTGCTGAAATAACACTAGATGAATCCTCTGCTACTTTGGCAAAATCTGCAGCAATAAGTTTTTTAGAAGAATCCTTTGCAGACTTAAGGATTGCCTCCGAATCCACGCGACCATCCCCTAAAGCTGTCCGTTCAGTCATAGAATAAACACGGTTAGTCGATGTTATTAATGTTGTGACATCTGATGTTACAAACCCTCGAGATATCGCTCTTCCTGCCTCCATTAATTCAGATGCAACCACAATATCTACTTCACCAGGCATTGCCATAGTGCTCAAAATTGGTTCGTGAGATCCAAGTCTACTGATGCCATCATCGGGGTAAAACTCAAGGTAGTAAACAGTTGTTCCAGTTCGCTGGGCTACACCAGGAACTGAAGTGGTTTGGGCAAAGAAACCATTACGTTCGGCCATATCAATGGCCCAGTCAGCTAAAACACCACCGCCTTCACCACCCATTGCAAGTAGGGCTAAAGTAATTGGACGATCTTGTGGTGTTTTCGAATTAGGCTTCAATTCCTGACAACCGTTTCTCAATACCCGTTTGAAGTGCCCCAATAATAAAGTTTCGTAACTTTGATTTGAATTGATCCCAAGGAGATGGATTACTAATCACGGAAGTCTTATAAAAAGATGGGCAAAGAACTGCAGCATGTGCAGCTTCCCCGCAAAGTCCACACCCAACACATGTATTCAAAATCGCTGCCACTGGATCCTTTCGCATTGGATCTGGATTAGCAGCAATTGTTAATGATGGACAGCCATTAATTCGAATACATGAATGATCTCCGGTACAAGTATCAGGATCTATGCCAAATCGCTCACGGACAACTCGCTTACCTTCTTTAACCTTCTTAGCCATTAACGGGCGCTCACGCCTAGTCTTATTTAAGGTGCACTCACTTTGTGCAACTATTACCTTAGGCCCTAATTCCTTTGTTGATAAAGCATCCTTAAACATTTTTTTCATCTCACCAACTTTAAAAGTATTGGTTACAGTTTTTGCCCATTCAACACCAACACCACGCACTGCTCGCTCGATTGGATGTTTAGTTGAACGAATTTCACTCGAAGAAGCAGATGACAGCAAATCTTGGCCACCTGTAGCAGCACTATATGCATTGTCAACTACTACAACTAATCCATCATTCTTATTAAACACTGCATTGCCAATTCCACTTGTTAAGCCGTTATGCCAAAATCCACCATCACCCATAAAGCTAATCGTGCGCTTTTCACTTGAGGTGTCATGCAATGCCGCAGCTCCAGCTGCACCTAAGCCATAACCCATTGTTGTTGCACCAATATTAAAAGGTGGCAGAATTGAAAATAAGTGGCAACCGATATCGGCCGAGACGTGATGCTTTCCAGTTTCTCGCTCAGCTAATTTAAGTGCAGTAAATATTGGTCTCTCAGGGCAACCTGTGCAAAATGATGGTGGTCGGCCATGTATTTGCTCGGTCGGGGCAACTGAATTTATGGAGTTAGGTTTATCCCCTGATGGTTTTACCACTGCAGGAAGTTTTTCATCGTTTAATAATTCTGGGCCGAATTTTCTAACAAACTCCAACAGCCCTTTAATAACTGCTGCCGGTGTGTACTCACCCGCTACTGGCAAAAGATCTTTTCCATGCAATGCGGTTGTGATTCCAGCTCGCCTTAAAACTGCATTGATGTTTTGTTCGATGTAGTCAGGCTGACCCTCCTCAACTAGGAGCACACCTTTCTTATCCTTTGCAAATCTAACTACCTCTTCATCAATGATCGGGTATGTAACATTGAGGACATAAAGTGGAATTTTGCTATTGCCGTACACATCTGAAAGACCCAACAATTGCAATGCACGAATTACGGTGTTGAACAATCCACCTTGAAGAATAATTCCAAAATCTGCAGCACCTTCGGCAAAAAATTCATTTATTTTATTATCTTGAATAAATTTAACTGCAGCTGGCCAACGTTTGGTTACTTTTTCTTGCTCATGTAGAAAGCTTGCAGGTGGAAGAACGATTCTGTTGGTATCACGAACAGGATTTTCCATGGCATCTCGAAGCGTAAATTTTGGCTTAATATTGTTTTTAGCAATAAAGCGACCATGTAAGTGACAAGAGCGCAACCGAAGCTGCAACATTACTGGTGAATTACTGGCCTCTGAAAGTTTAAATCCAGTTTCTACTGAATCCACAATTGCCGTCAGATTTGGCCTTGGATCTAGTAACCAAATTTGAGATTTCATCGCAAAAGCGTGCGAGCGCTCTTGCATAATTGATGATCCTTCACCGTAATCTTCTCCAACAATAATCAACGCGCCACCAGTTACTCCTCCTGAGGCGAGATTTGCTAATGCATCAGATGCAACATTTGTTCCCACAGTTGATTTAAAGGTAACCGCACCCCTTAATGGATAGTGAACAGATGCTGCTAGGGACGCAGCCGCAGTGGCTTCTGATGCACTGTTTTCAAAGTGCACGCCTAGCTCATCTAGAATTTCTTTTGCATCCCCCAGTACATCCATCAGGTGTGAAATAGGGGCACCTTGATAGCCGCCAACGTAAGAAACGCCAGATTGTAAGAGTGCTTTTGTTACAGCCAGAATTCCTTCGCCAAAAAACTCTTCTCCTTCTGAGGCGCGAAGTTTGCCTACCTCTGTTGCAAAGGATCGTTCGGCCATTTTTCCCCTCAGTCCTGGTGCTCCGGCATTACTGTATAAGGTGATCCTAATCTTTCCACGGTTGGGGGTGCATGTCTATAGATTCCCCATGCTGGAAAATGTGGTTTCAACTACAGTTTTACTCTATTTTCTGGCAGTTACATATCTAGAAATATCCTCACTGCAGGGCTAATATCAAGGGGTGGTTAATTGAAAGAAAAAACCCGCTCACAACTACTTAAGGAGTAAATATGGCTGGCTTAAAAGATTTGGCGGCAGATTTAGCATCAGGGGCAGTGCAAGTACTTGATTTAACTGCACCACTACATTCAAATACCCCAATATTGGTGCTTCCAGAACCATTTGGACAAACAGCATCATTTAAATTGGAGGAGATCTCAAAGTACGACGACCGAGGACCTGCCTGGTATTGGAATAATTTTCATACCGGTGAACACACTGGTACCCATTTAGACGCACCTAACCATTGGATTACCGGTAAAGATGGTGACGATGTCGCTTCAATCCCAGCTAAACGTTTGATTGGACCAGCAGTAGTTCTAGATTTTGTAAAAGAATCAGCTGCAAATCCAGATTTTCTACTGGAGGTATCTCATATCGAGGCTTGGGAAAAAGCTAATGGACAAATTCCTGCTGGCGCTTGGGTGCTGTTTCGCACTGGCTGGTCTAAATTTGGTGATGACCCTAAAGCATTTGCAAATGCTGATGACAAAGGGCCGCACACACCTGGATTGCCACCATCAACTGCAGAGTTTCTAGCGACAAAGCGTGACATTCTTGGTTTGGGTGTTGAGACGGTTGGTATAGATGCTGGTGGTGCATTTGGAATGGATGTTCCGTTTCCTTGCCACAACTACCTACTTGGAAACAATAAGTACGGCCTAACTCAGCTTCGCAACCTTGATAAGTTACCAACAACTGGCGCAATTGTTATTGCAGCTCCATTAAAAATTGTTGGTGGATCTGGTTCACCAACTAGAGTTTTGGCATTAATTTCAAAGTAACTAAGTAAGACTTAAGAACCCCATCAATAAATTTGGTGGGGTTCTTATTTTGAAAATACTCTTCGAATAAGGCTTTTCTTAAGCAGCCGTTGGGCAACTATTAGACCTGATCCCCCGCCCAGCCCAGGGCCAGGATGGGTCGAGGCACCAATGTGCCATAGTTTTTTTACGGGTGTGCGATGCCCGGTGGCAGTTGCTAATGGGCGCCATGGCGCAAATTGATCGATCCGACAATCACCTGCATAAGGGTCGCCTCCTACCAAATTCTTATTCATTGATTCAATTTCGCGAGGTCCAAGTACTATTTTTGCCAAGGTGGCAGATTTTAAATTGGTTATTTGTTCACTCAGTTGATCAATGACTCGATCTGCATAAGCATGTAAAACCTCGGAACTCCATCCGCCATCTCCTGCTTCAATTTGATTAGCAAGATCTGCTTTTATTACTTGTGGGTTTTCTTGAAGCTGTATCCAAATCACTGACTGACCATCTGGGGCTCTAGTTGAGTCCACTGTGCATGGTTGCCCAACAACAATAGTTGGCCGTGCTGGAAGAAATCCCCTATTTGCTGCGTTAACAGATTCAGAGAGTGAGCCAACTCCATCTAAAACGTGAACAATTGCAACATCCTTCATTCTTGGGTCATTTTTCCAGATCGGAGGCTCAGACAGGGCTAGGTGTATTTGAATTGCAGCTCTACCATACCGAAAATTTTTGGCCGCTGTTGTTATCTCAGCGCTAACCGGATGCTGGCTTAACAATTGCTGATATAAAACTTGTGGAGTAGTTGAAGCTAGTACAGCTCTTTTGCAGGTGAATATCTCACCACTTGATAACTCAACGCCATAGGCTTTATTTTTCTTGATCAAAACTTTGGTCACGTCAGCATTTGTTTGCAACTTACCACCATGGTCAGCAATTATTGACAGCAGAGCATCCACAAGTTTTATGCCGCCACCAACTGGAACTGGCATGCCACCAAGTGCAATTGCAGCAGAAATAACTTTAGTAATAAAGGCACTTCCAGCATCATCAGGTCCCATGCCATTGTGCAAAGCCCAAGGAGCAAGCAGTGCTTTACTAATCGGAGAGGTGAATTGCCGATCTAGCCATGGTTGAGCTGGTTCCAGCAACTCCGCACCAGTTGCCACCAATCCACGATTTCCAAATCGCTTCTGGGCAGATCGTGCGAGTTTAAGTGATGATGCTCGCCAAAGATCTGCACCAAGTAGTCCAAAGGCCAAATCAATCTTTGGCATGAATTCAGCCATCATTTGTGACCATGAATCACCATCTGATAATCTGGAAAATTCTGCAATTGTTTTGTTTGGATCTGTGAATAAAATAGCACTGCCTTCTTTACAAATCACACCTGTAGGTAATTCAGTATTTTTATAGAGTAAGCCCTTATTTTCTAAGTCCTCTTTTAGCAAGGCGTAGGCGGGTCCACCAACAAAAAGTGGGTGCCAACTTGAAAGTAATTCATGAGTAAAACCTGGCAAAGTTGCTTGCTCAGTTCTAATTGCTCCACCAGCTCGGTCATTGCGTTCGCAAATAAGCACTCGCCAACCTGACTTACTGAGTACCGCACCGGCAACTAGAGAATTTATCCCACTCCCAATGATTATCGCATCATATTTTACTTCCTCGCCCATGGTTAAAACCTATTCGTAGTGTTATGTAATAGTCAATAACTGTGAGAAAATTTCTCATGAGTAAAGTTTTGGTAATTGGATCCGGAATAAATGGATTAAGTGCAGCTGCGATACTTGCAAAGCGCGGTAAGTCAGTAATGGTCTTGGAGGCTTCCGATAAATTTGGAGGCGCAGTTAGGACTGAAGAAATAACTTTGCCAGGTTATCGCCATGATCTGTTTGCAACAAACTTAAGTTTATTTGCAGGCGGCGGAGTTATGGCTCTACTAAAAGAGGATTTAATCCGCAACGGATTGGAATTTATCCCATCAGCCAAACCATATTGTTCAGTTTTCCCAGATGGAAAATCTATTGGAATAACCATGAATCGCGAAAGTAACATTGAGACCCTAAAAAAAATTGCACCAGAGGATGTCGAATCTTGGAAGTTACTCACAGACAAGCTTATTAAATTATCGCCACACTTGTTTCCAATTTTATCCACTGAGTTACCATCCCTTGCTGCAGCAAAGTTACTTTTTAAAAGCTGGCGAGCTATAGGTACCACTGGATTATTTGAGCTAATACGGTTACTACTTCAATCAAGTAGATCATTTGCTGACGAATATTTTGTTCACAAAGAAACTAAAGCGCTGGCTGCAACTTGGGGAATGCATCTTGATTACGGACCAGATATCTCAGGTGGGGCGCTGTTTTCATTTTTGGAGTCAATTGGCGGTCAGGAGTTTGGAATGGTGCTCGGCAAAGGGGGTGCCGACTCAATCACAAATGCGCTGACCAAAATAATTGTTGAAAATGGTGGTGAGGTATTGGTTAACTCCAAGGTGACTGAGATTTTGCTGAAAGATGGGAAAGCGATTGGCGTAGTTACTGCTGATGGTAAAAGTTTTAAGGCTGAATCCATTATTGCAAATGTCAATCCAGCGCTTATCCCAAATCTACTTCCGGGAGTTGTTAAATCTGATGAGAACATTTCAAAAATTAAGAACTTCAAGCCTGGTCTGGGTACCATGATGATTCATCTTGCATTAAGTGATCCACCAACCTGGCGAGCTGCTGAAGCTGGTGACTTTAATTATGTTCATATTGCTCCATATATAGATGACATGGCGATGACATATGCAATGGCAGCAGCGGGTAAGTTGCCAGAGCAACCAACATTGGTAATTGGCCAACCTACCGTCAGCGATCCATCCAGAGCTCCCAACGGTAAACACATACTTTGGATTCAAGTCCGAGTTTTACCACTTGAAATTACTGGTGATGCTTCTGGAGAGATTGATGGTAAAAAATGGGATGATATTGGAGAGCAATACGCAGATCGTGTAATCAATATCATCGAAGAGTATGCTCCAGGATTAAAAAATAAGATCTTGGCACGAAAGGTACTGACCCCTAGTGATCTTGAAAGATACAACGTTAACTTAATTAAAGGTGACTCACTTGGTGGAAGCCACCACCCTTCGCAATTTTTCTTCCTTCGCCCGATCCCTGGTTGGACTGGACACAAAACTCCTATTAAGAATCTTTATATATGCGGTTCGGGAACATGGCCAGGTGGTGGTGTTGGTGGTGGCAGTGGATTAATGGTTGCAAACTTACTCAGTAAATAACTTTAAACGCCAATCATCTGGCCATCTTTGTGAGCCAACTTCTTTACTTGGTGAATAAACAATTATGTAACTACCGATTGCAGCAATCTCGCCATCTACTGATGCAGTAAAAGCAAACTCTGCCGATGAATTTCCTATCCTGGTAACCTCAAGATTAGTTTTAATCTGCTCACCAAAAAAAATTCTGCGCTTATACTCCATTTGTACTTTTACTCTTGGTATCTGACCAAAAAGTGTTGAGGGTAGCCCAACACTTCTATATAAAGCTGCCTCACACTCTTCTACCCATCGAAAAGCACTGGTGTAATGCTGATGACCTGCCGCATCAGTTTCTGCCCACTCAAGGTATCTAATTATCTCTACTTTTGCCCCGGCCATACAGTTACCCCATATCTCTGGTTACAAATGCAAATCCACTCAATATATTTATGATCTTACTAGGTACGAGTGAATCTAAGTTATCAGCACTCAATTAAATAATTACCTTTGATACTCTGGATTTACATACAAATCCAGATATTCGTTCACTGGGAGATTAATCAATTTCTCATAATCCATTGAAGTTTCCCAAATTTTCTTCTGCTGGCCTTCATTAAATATCCGAGCAAGATTGATCTTAAATTTCTCTAGCAGAAGAGGAATTCCTTCAGTTCGTCTGCGGGCATGACCGACTGGATACTCCACTACAACTTCATCCATAACCGTACCGTCATCAAATTCAACTGTTAATGCATTTGCGATTGAGCGTTTGTTGGGATCATGATAGTCAGCTGTAAATTTCGTATCTTCGATACACACAATTTTATCGCGGAGAATATCAATGCCCGGATCGGCAGCAATATCGTCTTCATAATCTCTAGCAGTCAAGCGACCAAAAATTAATGGAACAGCAACCATATATTGAATACAATGATCACGATCTGCAGGATTTCTCAATGGACCCTTTTTGTCAATAATTCTAATGCAGGCTTCATGTGTACGAATCTTTATACTTTTTATGTTAGATGCTTGTTTTCCAGCCTGCTTCATTTGTTTATGTATTGTCATTGCAGCTTCCACTGCAGTTTGAGAGTGGAATTCAGCAGGGAAAGAAATCTTAAACAGGATATTTTCCATAACATATGAGCCATAAGGTCGCTGAAACTTAAACTTATTTTTCTGAAAAAGTGAATCATAAAATCCCCAGGTCTTAGCAGAGAGAACTGTTGGATAACCCATTTCTCCAGTCTTAGCGATTAGTGAAAGTCGAACCGCACGAGAGGTTGCATCCCCAGCCGCCCATGATTTTCTTGAACCTGCATTAGGAAAATGACGGTATGTGCGTAATGACTGCCCATCAAGCCAAGCATGTGAAACTGCACTAAGAATTTGCTCGCGTGTTAGGCCTAACATTTTCGCAACGACTGCCGTTGAGGCAACCTTTACGAGAATTACGTGATCTAGTCCTACTTTATTAAAAGAGTTTTCCAGTGCAATACAACCTTGAATTTCATGAGCTTTAATCATGGCAGTTAAAACATCTCGCATTTTCAAAGGTGGTTTATTATTTGCTACCGATATTCTTGATAACCAATCAGCCGTTGCCAGAATTCCACCTAAGTTATCAGAAGGATGGCCCCACTCTGCAGCAAGCCAGGTGTCATTAAAGTCCAACCACCTGATCATTGCTCCGATGTTGAAAGCACCTTGGATTGGATCTAATTCATAATTTGTTCCTGGAACCCTCACTCCGTTAGCGACGCTAATTCCTGCAACTGTAGGTCCTAAGAGTTTTCTACATTCTTCATACTCAAGTGCTTCTAATCCACACCCTAGGGTGTCCAGTAAACAGCTCCAAGCAGTCTGATAGGCAGTGTCAGAATTAATCTCAAATTTTTCTACGTAATCAACAATATCAATTATCTCTTTATCATATTCTTGAACTTCACGAGTTATGTTTGCTGACAATGTATTCCTATCTTTTCTCGATTGGGATAAATTCTAAGTCATCAGGACCAGTATATTCAGCGCTTGGTCGAATAATTTTATTATTGATTCTTTGTTCAATTACATGTGCAGACCAACCAGTTGTTCTAGCCATCACAAATATCGGCGTAAAGAAGGATGTTGGAATTCCCATAATTTTATATGCAACTGCAGAGAACCAATCTAAATTAGGAAACATCTTCTTGCTCTCCCACATTACAGTTTCAATCCGTTCTGCAATCTCATAGAGTTTCAGATCTTGCGCACTCTTGCTCAAATCATGGGCAACAGACTTAATAACTTTATTTCGTGGGTCTAAAATTGTATAAACCGGGTGTCCAAATCCAATTACTACCTCTTTTTCAGCAATTCTTTTCTTTATATCTATCTCAGCATCATCCGGATTCTGATAGCGCTCCTGAATTTCAAGGGCAACTTCATTTGCTCCGCCATGTTTTGGACCGCGAAGGGCTCCAATTGCTCCTGCAATAGATGCAAAAATATCAGACCCAGTTCCGGCAATTACACGTCCAGTAAAAGTGGAAGCATTAAATTCATGCTCTGCATAAAGTATTAATGAGATATGCATTGCTTTGACCCATTCTGCACTTGGGGTAACTCCGTGAAGCATATGTAAAAAATGCCCGCCAACTGAATCGTCGTCAGTTTCAACATTAATTCTCTTACCAGTATTTGAAAAGTGATACCAATAAAGCAACATTGAACCAAAACTTGCTACTAAACGATCGGCTATCTCGCGAGCTTCTTCAGTTGTGTGAACTAGAGATTCTGGAGATTCACAGCCCAACGCTGATACACCGGTGCGAAGAACATCCATTGGATGGGAAGTTTTAGGAAGAGCTTCTAGAACTTTTTGAACAGTAGGAGATAATCCACGTAATGACTTGAGTTTTGATTTATACGCAGTTAATTCAGATTTATTCGGCAGCTTCTCATGTATTAATAAAAATGCAACCTCTTCAAATTCACATTTATCAGCAAGGTCATAAATATCGTATCCGCGATAATGCAGATCATTTCCACTTTTGCCGACCGAACAAAGTGAGGTTGCGCCAGCGACTACTCCTGATAGTGCAACTGACTTCTTAGGTTTGAACTCAATTTTAAGCGAATCACTCATCATCAGTTTTCCTATCTTTAATTAGCCGGTCTAATGCGGTTTCATATTCGTAATAATTAATTCGCTGATACAACTCCTCGCGGGTCTGCATGGTATCAATGACAGATTTCTGTGACCCTTCTTTTCTTATTGCTTCATAAACTTTCTCGGCAGCTTTATTCATCGCCCGGAAGGCCGATAATGGATAAAGGATCATTTCAACGCCAGCTGAAGCTAACTCTGATTTATTAAAAAGTGGCGTTAAGCCAAATTCAGTTATATTTGCTAGGACTGGGACATTTACCCCACTTGTAATTGTTTTATAAGTGGACAGTTCAGATACAGCCTCTGGAAACAATAGATCTGCACCGGCCTCTATATATGAGTTCATGCGGTCAATTGCACTGCTTAGCCCTTCATTGGCTATGGAATCTGTTCTAGCCATAATTAAGAAGGACGGGTCATTACGAGCATCAACTGCAGCTTTAATTCGATCCACCATTTCAGCTTTGCTTACAATTTCCTTATTTGGTCGGTGACCACACCGTTTTGCACCAACTTGGTCTTCGATGTGAATTGCAGCTACGCCGATCTTCTCAAGAGTTCGCACAGTCCTGGCAATATTGAAAGCTGATGCACCAAATCCTGTATCAACATCTACAAGCAATGGTAGGTCGCAAACATCTGTGATTCTAGTTGCATCTATAACTACATCCTGTAAGGAGCTAATACCAAGATCTGGAACTCCAAGTGAACCAGCAGAGACACCACCACCCGATAGATAAATAGCCTTATAGCCTGCGCGCTTTGCCAATAGTGCGTGGTTGGCATTAATTGTGCCAACAATTTGTAGTGGGGATTCACTTGCTAGCGCCTGAGTGAATCGAGCGCCTGGCGTAAGTTGACTCACTGGTTTAACTTACCATCTGGTCGATGCTGGCTAAAAATCCCACGGAAATCTTGATCAAGATATGTTTTCCAAAGCAAGTGACTGCAGCTTCGGTTAAGCCAGCGCAGCATCTAGGGTAATCAATGCGCTTGAATACAACTTTGAAACCGGGCAGGTCGCCTTGGCTTTTTCGGCAAATGCGACAAACTCTTCATTACTTAATTCTTGCCCAGAGCCTCGCGCAATTAACTGGATTTCGCTTATCCAAAATCCATCAGCGCGTTGCTCAAGTGTTACCTTGGCACTGGCTTCAATTACCCCAGGTTTTTTACCAGCATCCTCAATCAAGCTAGTTAAATGCATAGAAAAACATCCAGCAAGAGCTGCCCCAACTAATTCCTCAGGGTTGGTCATATCCGTATCTTCAACTCGCGATTTCAGTGAATAGGCAAGTGATCCGCCATTTTTTCCTAATCTCATGGAGCCTGTTCCAGTTGGTACTGGTCCATTCCAAACTGCACTTGCATATTTATAAATTTTCATTTATACGATATCTTCCTTTCATGGAGCCAGGCAAAGTCTTTAATGCCACTACCTTATCGCCAAACGATGTTGTTATTCGCGGTCAAGGCCAATGTTTTAACCTAATTGACTCCCAGCCCTACGCCGAGGCTATGACGGCAACTGAAATTCACATGACTGGCAATTCATCCCCCAAAGGCTCACTTGCTGGCACGACCTACATATTTGTTCGCTCCGGCACGGCAAGTTTAGAAGTTATTGGCGAGAGCGTTACTGGTGTTGACAACTCAATAAAAGTTGAGCCTGGGAGTGCAATTCAAATAAAAAGTGGAGAAACTTTTATTTGGACCTATGCCGATAATTTAATCGCAATCGAAGTTTATGTGCCAAATTCTTCTGGACCTTATGGGCGCAGGCAAACACATAACACTTCAAACTTTACTCGTGTTGTAACTCAGGGTGGCAACCAAAAATCAACAGCCACTTCGGATCGACAGTTTGAAGTTATATTTGATGCAAGCAATGGATCAGCTGATGCGACAATGTTTGTTGGCTTTATTCCACCTTCAGGTGCTCCCAGCCATTACCATTTGTATGACGAGATTTGTTATATTTTAAGAGGTGGTGGAGAATTTATTTCAGGAGGTAAAAGTCAATCACTAACTGCAGGGTCAGCTTTTGCAGTGGTGCCAAGGCTGCTTCATTCCCTGACTAATACAGCAACAGAAGATCTTTGGGTATTGGGGGTTTTCCGGCCCGAAGGCTCCCCATCTGCTGCATACTATCCAGATGGAAGCCCAGCTCCTGGCTACTCTGAGTCAAATTAATACATATGCTCCAAGAAAGGCACCTTGATTACAAATGATTTAGCCGCCCTATATCGCTCCGAATTTCCGCTGTTTGAAAAGCTTACATATGTTAACTCTTGCTCACACGGTGCTTTAGCCAACTCTGTTAAAGCCGCCTTTGGAACTTATATCTCAACTTTGGAAGAAAAAGGTTCAGCTTGGAATGATTGGGTAACACAACAGGAAATTCTCCGAAAGTTAATTGCTCAATTTCTTTCAGCAAAATCTGAGGAAATAGCAATTACAACATCAGCATCGGCTGGAGTGAATGCACTAGCAACGGCATTGAATTTTTCTGGTAAGAGAAATAAAATTATTACCACAAATAATGAATTCCCCACTATGGGCCAGATATGGCACGCCCAAGAATCTCGCGGCGCAAAAGTTGTTCATATCCCAAGCAACGCAGATCTAACCGTTGATACACAATCACTAATCAATGCAATAGATGAAGAGACGCTTTTAGTTGCGATAGCTCACGTTTGTTATAGAAATGGGGTGCGCACAGATATCCAGCCAATAATTGAGGCAGCTCATAAGATGGGTGCTTTAGTAGTGCTTGATGCATACCAATCAGTGGGTTCACTATCGTTAAATGTAAATGAAATAAATGCAGACTTCATTGTTGGTGGCTTACAAAAGTACATGCTGGCTGTTCCGGGAGTTGGATTCATGTATGCCCGTCAAAGTACTACTAGTGCTCTAATCCCGACCGTTACAGGCTGGTTTGCCGCTGAAGATATCTTTGCAATGAAAATAGATTCCTACCAGCCCGCTCAACACGCAAGACGTTTTGAAAACGGAACCCCTAATGTGGCCCCTTTATATCCGGCAACTGCCGCATTAGAATTTATGCTTAAAGTTGGCATCCTAAACATTGAAAAATACGTAGCTGAAATTCACTCAGAGATTAGAGATGGAATCACCAAAATTGGGGGCAAGGTAGTCACTCCAGCAAACCCTGAATACCATGGTTCCCTCTTAGCAGTTGCCTCTAAAGATGAACATGCTCATGTTGCCGCACTGGAGGAAATTGGGATTGTGACCTCCTGTAGAGATGGTAACGTGAGAATCTCACCTCATTTTTATAACAATCAAGATGATGTAAAGAAAGTTATAGATGGTTTCACCAAAACTTCCGCACTTTTAAGAACATAAACTCAGATGGCAAAGGATGCGGTGGAGGTTTACAAGCTTGCTAAAGGTTTGGTTATTTCAAGGGCTATTACTGGACTTTGGCAGATTGCTGACATGGAAAAAGATGGTAAAACTTTAAATCCTGTCACATCCGCAAAATTAATGGCACCTTATGTTCAATCTGGACTATACACATTTGACATGGCAGATCATTACGGATCAGCTGAAATAATTGCTGGAACATTTAAAAAAATTGAGCCTGATGGAAACCAAGCAAAATTAATGACCAAATGGGTCCCAAAGCCAGGACCAGTTACCCGAGAACAAGTTCGAAATGCCATTCAAGAACGCTTGTCTCGACTGCAAAGTGAAAAAGTGGACTTACTTCAGTATCACGCTTGGAGTTTTTCAAATCCATTTTGGCTAGATACTCTAATTTATCTTCAAGAACTAAAAGAAGAGGGACTAATAGGTGCACTAGGCACCACCAATTTTGACACAGCCCATCTAAGAATTGCCAAAACTACTGGGATTGAAATTGTTTCAAATCAGATTTCTTATTCATTAGTTGACCGTAGAGGTTCAGGGAAAATGGCTGATTATTGTGCAGAGAACTCAATTGCAATTTTAGCTTATGGGACCCTATGTGGTGGTTTTATTTCCAAAAAATGGTTAGGTAAGCCAGAGCCTGAACAAAAAAACCTAGGTAATTGGTCGTTAATGAAATATAAAAGATTTATTGATGCAGCAGGAGGTTGGGATAAGTTCCAGAATTTACTCAGAGTATTAGATCAAATCAGCCAAGAAACTGAGCGTTCGATCGCAACTATTGCCAGTAAGTTCCAACTGAGTCAGAAAGCAGTTGGGGGCGTAATAATTGGCGCCAGGTTGGGTGAAAATTCTCATCTTCAAGATACAACTTCTTTATTTACATTTTCTTTAAAGAAGAAACAAATTGAGAGAATCCAAGCTGCAATTGATTTGCTAAATCCAATACCTGGTGACTGTGGCGATGAGTATCGCAAGCCGCCTTACTTAACTGCTTCAGGTGATTTAAGCCATCATTTAGAGGAATTCCCACCAGTCTATGACCCAATACAAAATGGTCAGGTGCAACAAATTAACTCTGGTACTCCCTGGGAATCCCTGGCTGGCTACTCACGAGCAATTAGGATCGGTAACCGCGTTTTAACCTCAGGAACTACTGCAACTCATGGTGATTTCGTTGTTGGAAGAGATGATCCGATCGCACAAGCGCATTTTATAATTGATAAAATTGAAGCATCTTTGGAATCTTTAGGCTCTAAATTATCAGATGTGGTACGCACCAGAGTATTTGTGCGAAACAGTAAAGGCTGGAAAGGGGCGTTGCTAGCTCACGGTGAAAGATTCGCAGATATAAAACCAGCAAACACCACATTTTTTGCAAACTTGGTGGGAGATGAATACCTTGTTGAAATTGAAGCAGAGGCTGAAATTCAGTGATGGAAAAGGTAAATCTCCAGGGTTCATATCAAATATCCCCAGTAATTAAGGGGGGTTGGCAATTAAGTTCAGGACACTCACTTAATCAAAAAATTGAAGATGACCAAGCAATTGCAGATATAAATGAATTTGTAGAAGCAGGTATTTCTACTTTGGATTTTGGTGATATCTACACGGGCGTAGAAGAGTTAATTGGTAAAGCAATTCTAAAGCTAGGCGATAAATATGGTGAGGAGTCCAGAAGTAAAGTTCAGCTACACACAAAATATGTGCCAAACGAACTTCACTTAGATGACTTTGAAAGAGAGGATGTCAGAAGAATTGTAAATCGATCCCTAAAGAGATTAGGGACAGATTATGTAGATTTAGTGCAATTCCATTGGTGGAAATATGAGGCCAAACATTATCTAGCAGCAATGGAAGAATTATTCATTTTAAAAAATGAAGGAAAAATTCGACATGTAGGTGTTACAAACTTTGATGTTGATCGGCTCAGTGAAATGTTAAGCGCAGGATTCAAGCCAGCAAGCATTCAACTTCAGTACTCGCTTATTGATAATAGAGCTGAGAATGAAATGACTGAATTTTGCTTGGAAAATGATATTAGTATTCTTTGTTACGGCACTGTTGCGGGTGGATTTATCTCCGAAAAGTACCTTGGAGTTGGAGAACCTAAAGCATTTGAAACTAGATCAGGTGTCAAATATAGATTAATTATTGAAGAATTTGGCGGCTGGGATCTTTTTCAAAAATTACTCGCTGTATTACATGAAATCGCTAAGAAGCATGAAACTGACATTGGCACTATTGCTTCTGCCTATATTCTTCATCAACCAGCCGTAACAGCTGTTATTGTCGGCGCCAGAAATCGTGAACATTTAAATTCAAACCTTCGAATTCCAGGTATGAAATTTACCGAACAAGAATTACACAACTTGAAAAATATTACATCGTTAGCAAAAGGGCCTAAAGGACCGGTTTATTACTTAGAAAGATATGACAGCAAGCATAGAACAATTATGCATACCAACAATAATTAAGTTAAATCACTTGCGTTTAACTTAACGCGGCCAATTCTTTCAATCTTCATTACCATTTGCTCCTCTGGGTCTGGGCATGCAACCAGAGAGTCTTGTTCCAACCAATCATCGGCTGACATTTGACGTTGTTTTGCTGGAAGTAGAGGCAGAACTGAAGCTATCGCATACATGCAAAAATGCTTTCCATCTGGAATTCTTAATTCGGCACTGTTGGTAAGCTCAAAGTAGTCACCAGGTTTTAGTCCACAAACAGATCTGCCGCCTATGCTTTCAACAGTTACCCGCAAATCAAATAACTCCATAGTGAAATGATAGGGTAAAAATTCAATCTAGTGCGTATTTATCAGGATAATGTTAAGTATCACCTAAAGCTGATTTAAAGCACTTAGATCATCAATCAAGTTACTTTGGAGCTTTGGACTGTGACTGTTTTATAATCCCCTGATTCGGCCAGCTCTTTAAGTCGTTTAAAGCCATCATAAACTTCAACAAACGAGGTAGGCAACGGTGAAAACGAAAATCTGATTCCATTTGGTTCCCGATAATCAGGGAAAACGTTTTTTAGTTGTCGTAAAGCTACTGCTATTTGTGCGCCATCTTGATGAGTGATAATTATGTGCCCACATCTTTTAGTAGAATCTCTTGGTGTTGCGAGTTTAAAGCCCAAAGGTTTCAACAATTCATCGTAAAGAGCTATCATCAAATCAGTACCCTTTAAACATTTCTCATTAATCAACTCCATAGTGGCGGCCTCGATCATCTTAAATCCAACTTCTACAGCTTTTAAACCGATTATTGGCGGCGTCGAAATTTGAAAGCCACGAATGCTGGCTGAGCGCTCAAAAACTGGTCCCATTGCAAATTGGTTTTTCACGCCAAACCAACCACGTATCGGTACATTCAATTTCTGTTGAAGCTCTGTAGATACATACAACCAGCCGGGGGCTCCAGGTCCAGAATTGCCGTATTTGTAAGTGCAGCCCACCGCTAAGCCAATTTTATGCTTGTCAAATTGTAGATTCACTGAACCTATAGCGTGAGAACAATCCCAAAGCATTAGGGATCCATTATCTCTTACCATTTTTTCAATACTTGCATAATCGTTCAAACCACCAGATCTATACTGAATGATCTGTAAGGTCACTAAAGCTACATCTTTGTCTAAGTATTTACTCAACAACTCATTTGAAATTATCTCATTCTCAGACTCTCGCAAATCCTCGTTCTCAATGTAAACCAATTCCATGCCCAAGTCATTAGCAATTCCCTCCATTGCATAACGATCACTAGGGAAATTAGCTCTATCAATAAGGATTTTTTTACGACTTGGATTTGATTTAACTGCAGCCCATGCCAATTGATAAAGATTTATTGTATTTGTATCAAGCGCAAGTGTTTGACCAGGAGCAGCGCCAAGTGATGACCTGCCAACTAAATCTCCGATGCTTTGCGCTTTATCAATCCAATCCGTCCACCCACCAACGATTTTCTTGCCCCATTCATTCTTTAACAAATCTTCTACTGCTTGAATAGTTTCTATTGGCAATCTGCCTAGGGAGTTGCCATCCAAGTAGCAAACAGAACTATCGTCAATATAAAATAGTTTTTTATATTGATTTAGTGGGTCGAGCCGATCAAGTTCTAATGCATATGAGCGCTCCATAAGTAAAAGTATAGAGGGATTACTAATTAAATCATAAAGAATATTTCTCTAGATGGGTGAAAATTCTGATTCTTTGTGAAAGACTTCCTGCATGAGCAAGAAAATTGCAGTTGTCACGGGAGCAGCAGGAGGAATGGGATTAGCCATAACAGCTAAACTTGTTCAAAGTGATTTTCAAATAGTTGCTTTTGATATTAATGAAGAGGGATTAAGAAACCTTGAAAGAGAATTTGCTCCAAGTGTATTTTCATATTGTGTAGATCTAACTGATGCAGACGCAATCAAGGATGCATTTGCATCTGTAGCAGAAAAATTCGGTGGAGTTGATGCATTAGTTAATAATGCTGGCAATTGCTATATGTCTGAATTTCCGAACATACCTCCTAGTGAGTTCTATTCGCAGATGGCAGTAAATTTCTCATCAGCATTTTTCTGCTCTCAAGAGGCGATAAAGTTAATGTTAAAACGCTCAGGTATTAAGAAAATTGTTAATATCTCATCTAACGGTGCTTACAACTTCGATGTTTTTGATCCTCCACATTATCGAGCGAGTAAAGCTGCCATGGATACGTTGACGAAGGATTTAGCGCGAAGATATGCCGATCAGAGTATTTGTGTAAATTCTATTGCTCCTGCTATGACGGAATCACCTTTGTTTAAAGTACTTAGCGAGGAGGTGCTAAACAAAGCTATTTCTCAGATGCCAAGAGGTAGCGCTATGAAACCAGAGGAAATAGCTGCGTGGGTTGGATTTTTAATATCTCCAGCAGGGGATGTTTCCAGTGGAAATGTAATAATTTTGAATCAAGGTAGAGACGTTAGATAGTTTTGTGGTAGTTGATTTATTTGTATCGATGTGGAGCTTTCTTTAATTGATTCCACTGTTCTGGGCCGTGCCCATAAATTACCAAAGCGTCCCTTTTTCTGGCTAATTCCAAAATGCGTTTGGCGCTAGAAATTGCCTGCGCAGGATTTGTGGCATCCAAACATCCCTCTGCAATCTCAGATTCCCTTGAAATCGCATCACTAGTTAAAAGAATTGATCCAGTCTCTGGCAATTTAACAAGAATCGATAATTCACCTGGAGTGTGCCCTGGTACATGTAGAACTTCAAAGTTTTCGCCTAAATGAGTGTCTTCGGTAATCAAGATGTATTCGGTGTTTGGCCAATCTAAAGGCTTGTTCCCTCGCCAATATATAGGTTTATCTAGTTCACGCTCTTCCTTGCCTATGATAATTGGAACATTAGGAAATCCACCAATGTTACCTACGTGGTCAATATGGGTATGAGTGATTATCAAATAATCAATATCCGATTTAGTTAAACCCAATTTTGCCAGCTGTTCCTCAGGTTGGTGTTCATAAGTAAGCTCCAAAAGCTCGCCAAATTCTCCCAATCTATCTTCATCTGAAGCTTGGTTTATATCTTTGGCATATTTTTCTGGAAACCCAGTGTCAATTAATATTCTCTCTCCTGCATTGGTTTCAATCAGAAATCCAGGGATTCCAATTACCCTGCCATTGGAATGAACCTTGAAAAGTCCAAAGTTTAAAACTGCAAGTGAAATTGGGTGACCAGTTAGTTTCCTTAAGGTTTGAGTCCTCATGTTAAGGTCTAAGATTACCCCCCTTTCAATCATTTCAAAAGTGCTAAAGGTCGACTACTCTTAATGGGTGACTGATGCTTTCAATGAAGTAGTTAAGATTTCAGTGCAACCAAAACTCCTGTTACAAAATAGAAAAAGTGAAAAATGGCGTGCTTTCGATCCTGAAATTCTTCCCATGCCATTTGCTGTTATGGACTATGACCTAGCCCAACCGATTAAAGATGCACTGACATCTTTAGTAAATAACTCAGATGCAGGTTACCTTGGTAAATTCCCTGAGCTGGGAGAGGGATTATCTGGCTTTGCTAAAAGTAGATGGGGGTGGGAGTTATCCCCTGATGACGTAAAGATATGCACTGATGTGGGAGTTGGTGTGATCGAGGTTTGCCGACAGGTCGTTAGATCTGGAGATTTAATTATGGTGAATACCCCCGTTTATTACAATTTCTTTAATTGGATTAAAGAATTGAAATGTCAAATATATGACGCACCACTTATTGAACAAGATTTGAAGTACTCTCTTAATTTTTTAGAAATTGAAAAAGGTTATGCCTCTGGTGTTAAAGTTCATATACTCTGTAACCCACACAACCCAGTTGGGGCAGTATTTTCAAAAGATGACTTAGCGAAACTTGCAGAGTTAGCTCTCAAGTACAAAGTGCTCATCGCGTCAGATGAAATTCATGCACCTTTAGTTTATAGAGAAAACACCTTTACACCATTTTTGAATTCATCATCTATAGCAAAACAGGTTGGAATAGCATTCTTATCTGCAACGAAATCATGGAATATTGCTGGCTTAAAATGTGCTCAGATGGTTGCGGTGGATCCAAAAACTCGATCAATTCTTAACCAGATTCCCACAGCAGTTCATTCTCGAGCTTCTTTATTCGGAGCAGTTGCTTCGACAGCAGCATATCAAGACAGTATTGGGTGGCTAGATTCTGTAATTACAGAACTGGATAAATCCAGATTCCATCTTGGAAAGATTATCAATCAATTAGATTTCCCAATTAGTTATTGCATACCCGACGCAGGTTATTTTGGCTGGCTTGATATGCGAAGCATCAATCTTAAATTGAGTGAAAAGAATCAGTTTGAACTATCAGAAATCTTACTTTCTCACGGTAAAATTGCGGTTGCGCCAGGAAAACTTTATGGGCCCAGCAGTGCTGGCTTTATTAGAATTAATTTTGCAACTAGCTCTGAAATTATTGAAGATGCTGTGAGCAGAATTGGAGTGGCACTTAGCGCTGTATAAAGAAATCTTGGCCCTTTACTTTAAAGGGCCAAGATTTCTTAACTGGAACTTTCAAGTGATCTACTTAGATCGACCTGAAATTATTTTTTAGAAGCGCACATCCTCTGCATCATTTGAGCTTAGTTTTCCATCAGCTCCTACGTTGTAGACTCTAAACAAAGCGCCACTTGAGTCACCAGCTGCATCAAATTTTGCAGTTGTCCAAGCACCTTGGTAAGTGAAGTTGTCACCAGCTGCGGCTGCTTTCACTGCATCTACTAAACTTGTCCAAGGTATTTCAGTTCCACCTTCAGTTCCTGAAACTGCCCTAAGACTTTTCGTAAGTGCTGAGCTTTCTGTACTTTTACCGTGAATTGCTGCAAGGCATAGAAGTACAGTGGCATCGTAAGCTGAAGCGTCAACGAAAGTTTCCTTTGTATCTGGCTTTGCGGCTTTGCGATCTGCTTTCCACTTATCAGCGTCAACTCCGATTGATTTCGCAGCAGTACCTCTTGCACCTGCCATCACCTTTACGCCAATGGTTTTAATCACTGCTTCGTCATACATGGCCTCAGTAAAGAAGGTTTTCTTTGGATCCCACTTGCCGGTTCGAACCAGTGCTGGTCCTACCTTTGCAAAAGTATCTGGAAAATCAACAATTACCCAGACATCTGGAGAACCATCAGCTAGTTGCTTAGCCTCTGAATCAAAAGTGGCGTTCTCTGGGTTCCACAGAACTTTACTGCCAATAACTCCACCACCATTTTTCCATTCAGTCTCAATAACATTTGCTAAAGCAGTACCAAATGCATCGTTACGAGCTCCAACATTTAATTTTGCAGTACTGCCATAGATTTTTTGCACAGCTGCAACAATTACTTTTCCTTGGAATGCATCTGAAGGATAAGTTCTGAACAGTAGGTCTTTGTCAGCAAATGTTGTTATCTCAGGACTAGAAGCTGCGGTTGCAATCATCACGATATTGTTTGGCACCGTGACAGATTGGGCAGCACCAAGTGTTGATCCTGAAGTCAGTGGACCAACAATTGCGTTAACCTGATTACTCTTTACCAGCTTAGTGGCAGCTTCAACTGCAAGTGCTGGGGTTGCTTGATCATCTTCAGATGCTGTTATTTCACAAGAACCTGCAACATTTGCCTCTGCCATAGCAGCATTAATTTGATCGGCAGCAAACTCTGCTGCAGTAGTTAAACCAATTCCATAATCGGCGTTGCCTCCAGTTAGTGGGTGGATTGTGCCAATCTTTAAATTAACTCCAGCACTTGATGATGAATCAGAACATCCAGTTACTACCAATGAGGAAACTGCCACTATTAAACTGGGCAAAATCCATTTATTCCTTTTTGTCATATCTCTCCTTGTGGTTATCTTGGCATCTACGTCCAAGAAAGTTGAATGTGCTCCCACTAACTTTAACCCATGTGCCACTTACAAGATAGGCCTTTTGTAGTGAATAGATAACCCACCAAGGATGGATTCTAGCCTTTGCATACCCAAACTAATCATAGAAATTTAGAGCTTTAGCAAGGGACTCTATTAATATAAAGAAAGAAATCTTGGCCCTTTAAAGTAAAGGGCCAAGATTTCTTAACTGAAACTTTCAAGTGATCTACTTAGATCGACCTGAAATTATTTTTTAGAAGCGAACATCGTCCGCATCATTTGAAGTGATTTTTCCTGCAGTATCTATGCTGAACACCTTAAATAGTGCACCGGATGAATCTCCAGCTGCATCAAATTTTGCAGTTGTCCAAGCACCTTGGTAAGTGATTTTCTTACCAGCTGCAGCGGCTTTTACCGCATCAGTAAGTTTTGTCCAAGGAATTACAGTTCCACCCTGTGATCCTGAAACAGCACGCAAACTCTTGATCAAGGCAGAGCTCTTTGTGCTTTTTCCATGAATAGCTGCAAGACATAGAAGTACTGTGGCATCGTAAGCTGAAGCGTCAACAAAAGTTTCTTTTGTATTTGGCTTTGCGGCTTTGCGATCTGCTTTCCACTTATCAGCACTAATACCAATTGATTTTGCAGCAGTTCCTCTTGCACCAGCCATTACAGAGACACCAATTGTTTGAATAACTGCTTCGTTATTCATGGCCTCAGTGAAGAAGGTTTTCTTTGGATCCCACTTGCCGGTTCGAACCAGTGCTGGTCCTACCTTTGCAAAAGTATCTGGAAAATCAACAATTACCCAGACATCTGGCGAGCCTTCGGTAAGGAGTTTAGCTTCTGAATCAAAGGTCGCATTTTCTGGATTCCATAGAACCTTTCGCCCAATATCGCCTCCACCTTTGACCCATTCATTTGTTACTACGTTAGCTAATGCTGTGCCAAAAGCGTCATTTCGTGCGCCAATGCTTAGCGTTACCCCTTTACCATAAGCTTTTTGAACAGCGGCAACGATCACCTTTCCTTGAAATGCATCTGAAGGATAGGTTCTAAACAAAAGATCTTTATCAGCAAATTTTGTAATGGTTGGGCTTGATGCTGCGGTTGCAATCATCACAATATTGTTTGGCACCGTTACAGATTGGGCAGCGCCAAGTGTTGAGCCTGATGTTAGTGGGCCAACAATTGCATTTACTTTATTGCTCTTAACCAATTTGGTGGCAGCCTCAACCGCAAGCGCTGGAGTTGCTTGATCATCTTCAGATGCTGTTATCTTGCAGGATCCTGCTACCCGTGCTGATTTCATAGCCTTTGTGACTGATTCTGCAGCCCATTCGGCGGCTGAAGTTAAGCCAATTCCATAATCTGCATTTCCTCCAGTTAATGGATGGATTGTGCCAATCTTCATATCAATGGCCGCAGCTTGCGCGGGCACAGAGCCCAGCACAAGTGTTGATGCCAGTGCTGTAGCAATAAATACTAATTTGATTTTCATGCTCCTCCTAGTAGTTGACCCAGCCCTACGAGCTGAGAGTTTTGTTCAGCCCTTTAAGGCTATTACTAGATTTACTAAATAGAAAGAGTGTTAAGGGAAAATCTGGCTCAGCACGCCCCCCCCCCGGATCTAAAACCAAAACTTATCAGGGCTTAGATACAGGTGGTTGAGATTTGTAACATAAAAGTAATAATCACTTCTTGCCCAGATATATTCCAACAATCTCTGGGTCATTTACCAGGCTTGTTCCGATTCCTTCGTGTCGATTCCGACCCATATCTAATACATATCCATAATCTGAAATCCCCAGTGCGCGTCTTGCATTTTGCTCAACCATCAAGATGGTAACCCCGACCTGATTAATCTTAACAAGTTCATCAAATAACTGATCCACCAGCGCAGGTGCTAACCCAGCTGATGGCTCATCGAGTAACAAAATGCTGGGTGAAGACATCAAAGCTCTTGCCATTGCAAGCATCTGTCGTTGGCCTCCAGAAAGAGTGCCAGCTCGATCTTTGGATCTTCTTTTTAAATCCGGATACCGGACATAAATGTCATCACGCATTTGCTCTAAATTTGTATTGGCAAAGTTAACAAAGCCAACCTCAAGATTTTCATCAATGCTTAATGCTGGAAAAATATTGTCAATCTGCGGCACATAGCCAACTCCAATTCTGGATAAATTGTGAGGTTTTGTTGCCAAAACATCTGTAACAGCACCATCTTTATTTAATGTGACTGAACCAGATGTGACATCAGCGATTCCGTATATCGCCTTGAGAATCGTAGATTTGCCAGCACCATTTGGTCCCACAATTGTGACAATAGTTTTATTCGGCACCTTGATAGTCACGCCATTCAAAATTTGTATATCACCATAGCCACCATGTAAATTCTCAATATTGAACAAAGGTTGGCTGGAATCATTTTTAGTCATTTATGCATCCTTTCTTCGAGATCCAAGATATGCATCAATTACCAATTCATTCTCATATATTGAATTTGGCAGACCATCGGCAATAATTTTTCCATCAGCCATAACAATTACGCGATCTGAAATATTCATTACCGTCTCTAAGTCATGTTCTATTAATAAAAATGTCATGGATTGTTCTTTTCTAAGTTCAGCTAAAACAGTTAAGAGTTTTTCCACCAAGGTCGGGTTAACCCCAGCAAAAGGTTCATCCAAAAGCAATAAACTTGGCTTCGCCATTAGGGCCCGTGATAGATCAAGTAATTTACGTTGACCGCCAGAGAGAATTCCAGCGTACTCATCGGCAAATTTAGTCAGCCCTACCTGATCTAGTCTTCGCATGGCTTCAGCCCTAGCTAACAATTCAAAAGCTTTTCGTTTCTTTGGCTTTAGAAAGCCGGAGAGATTGTCTCCTGGATTATCTTTTACCGCCATCATTAAGTTTTCTGCAACGGTCAGTCGCTTAATAATCTTTGCTCCTTGAAAGGTTCTGATCAATCCTTTTTGAGCAATTTTATGGGCATGGATGGACTCAATTGCCTCTCCACGAAAAATAATCTCGCCAGAGCTCACCTTATTGATTCCGCTAATTAAGTTGAAAAGTGAAGTTTTACCCGCTCCGTTTGGCCCTATAACAGATGTAAAGGAGTTCTCCTTAATTGAAAAACTCACATTTTGGACGGGCTTGACGCCACCAAAACTGACCGAGATATCTTTAACATCAAGTGTTACTGAATCCAAGTTAGAGGAATTTGAATTACCGCTTGAAGTTTTAGCTGATTGATTCATCATTTACTCCAGAACCATTTCTTGCCGCTTTCCAAATAGGCCCTGTGGTCGTTTGACCATCAATAAAACAATCACAAGTCCAATTAGGAATACTCTCAAATAAGCACGCTCTGGCGAGGATAGAAGGGATAGTGGCCAGAACTCCAAAAATCTCGTTGACCCATAAAGAAATCCAAAAAATATCGATGCAATAATTAATCCTTTTACTCTAGTTGCACCAGCAAGAATTAAGATCATCCAGCCATAAAAAGTTACAATACGTAGGAAGTCTTCAGGTGCTAGTAGAGCAAATTGCAGCGCCCAAAATACGCCAGCAATCCCTCCAAAAACTGAGCCAATTATTAATGTTTGCAATCGAAAACGAAATACATTTTTGCCCAATGATCGAGGAACATCATCATCTTCTCGAGTTGCGCGCAGCACTCTGGCCCAGGAGGTTTGTTGCAGTCTTGATGAGATCAAGATGAGTAGGAATAAAAATGGCCAAACAATAAAAATCATCGCCATATCCCGCGATGCCTCATCGCCAACTATCGGGTAGAGCAGGTCAGATATCCAGGTTAAAATTTTATCGGGTTGATCTGTGTATCCACCAAAACCTGAAGGACTTGGAATGGCAAGAGTGCCTTGCGTACCACCGGTGACGCTGTCAGTATTGAGAATCCAGTATCTAGTTATTTCTGCAAATGCAATGCTGGCAATTGCAAAGTAATCACCACTCAAGCGAAGAGTTGTTAACCCGAGAAGTGCTCCTAGAAATGCTGCTAGGACAACTCCAAAAAAAGCTGCCCACCAAAAGCTCCATTGATATTTGATTACGAGCACGGCAATTGAGTAACCAGAAACAGCCATCATTCCTACATGACCAAAATTCATAATACCGCCAACGCCGTATTGAATTTGAAGTCCTAATGCAAAAATTCCATATATACCAGCAAGTGCTAATACAAATACCCAAAAACCTGGCTGCACAAATGCTTGCATGAGTTAGACCTTTCTCGCTCGATACCCGAATAAGCCTTCGGGCTTGAAGAGCAGCACTAACACCAATGTTGCAAATGCCACAACTGGTTTGTAATTACTTGGAACGCCACCAAAGAAAATACTTAACTGCGAAAGCTCCATAAATAATCCAAGCAGCATCCCACCCACTAATGCCCCATAAGCATCACCGATAGTTCCTAGCACTACCGCTGCAAAAAATGAGAGCAGTAGGCTCTCACCCATTGCATTATTAAATTGACCTTGTACAAGTCCTTGAAATACACCTGCTAGTGAGCCAAGGGCTCCTGAAATTAACCAGGTAGCTAGCACTACGCGATCTACATTAATTCCTGAAACTGAGGCAAGTCCTGGGTTGTTTGCGTATGCTCTCATGTCCTTACCTATTCTTGCCTTTGAAATAAATAGAGCAATAGTCAGAATTGAAGCCGAGGCAAAAATCAGCACAAGTAATTGGGTGTGAGCTATTCTTGCGCCAAAAAAATCATATGTTTTAAATATATCAACATTGAACTTTCGTGTTTCTGTTCCAAATAGAAACTGAATTATTGGACGTAGCATTAAAGCAACGCCTGTTGCTACTAGGAATAGTGCCAATGTACCGGCTTTGTTTCTTCGTAAATTTCTCCAGAGCACAAGCTCTAAAAACCAACTAACTCCCATTCCAGCCAACATCGAAACAACTATTGAGAAGAAAAAATTTAATTCTAAAGTTACACTCAAAAAGTAGGTTATAAATGCGCCTAAGGTAAGAAAATCACCAGCTGCAAAGTTAACCAATCTAAGCACACTATAAAGAAGTGAAATTCCAACAGCTGCGATTGCAAATATTGAACCAACCACAAGTCCATTGAATAGGTATTGAATGAGGTCGCTCATGCTGCCCGGTATGCTCCTAGCCTAAGATTTACCCAGTATAAACATTTTGAAGCTCACCTGGTAGACCTGCCCTAGGCTTTTTGACTTACAACGATTTTGATACAAACCCTATATCACTGCATTTTTCAGCGTATTTAAATCCACCCTAATAAAGGGTCCGTTTTAAATATGTTTATCTTCGCAGATAGTGCTTGACCTCAAGGGGGCGAGGTAGCAGGATTTAGGTATCCAGCATGGCTCGATTCAGTAGAGCCCTATGATGGTGAAAGAGGTAATTTAAGGTTAAAAGGTTTAACTTTAATGGAACTCGTTAAGGAGAGTTAATGAAACTTCGTAAAAAGTTTGCGATAACAATCTCATCTCTGATTCTTTCAGTTGGTGGATTATCTGCATGTTCATCTGATGGCGATACTGCAGCTCTTGACTGTGCGGAGCCTATTTTAATTGGTGCGGCTATGGCTCAAACAGGATTCATGGCGCCTTTTGATGCTCCCGCATTAGCAACTGCACAAATTGCAGTAGATAAAATCAATGCTGCAGGAGGCATCAGTGGATGCCAGGTCGTCCTTGAAGCCGTTGATACCGAAACTAACCCAGATAAAGGTCAACAAATCGCAACAGACTTAGTTGCAAAGGGTGCAAAAATGCTGTTGGTAACCTGCGACTATGACATAAATGCAAAGTCTTCACAGGTTGCAAATGATGCTGGAGTGCTTGTTGTTGCTCCTTGTGTTGGATCAACTGCTATGGGCCCAGATAATGGGTTGGACCTTGGATATTCCATGGGATCTGCAGTTCCAGGCGAAGCCGCCATCATGGCAGAGTATGCGTATGAGAATTTGGGCCAAACCGTAACTTTGTTTAAAGATATGTCAATTGCTTACACAACTTCACAATGTGATGCTTTTGAAACTCGATTCAAGGAATTGGGCGGAACTGTTAAGTCCACTCAACAATTCTCACAGACCCAAGCTGGTGCACTTGATAAGCCAGTAACAGCTCAAGTTGCAAATGCTAAAAAAGATGCAGCAGCGGTAATTGCCCTTTGTTCATATCCTGGTGGCGGTGCTCAAGCACTTGCTGCAATCAGAAATGCTGGAGTTAATACACCAGTTATCTCTGGATTTGGACTAGATGGCGCATTCTGGCTTGGCGCTGTTCCTAATTTGAGTAACTTCTATACAGTTACATACGCTTCTGTTTTTGGTGATGACCCAAATCCAAAGGTTGTTGAACTGTTAGCAGCATACAAAGAAAAGACTGGCCAAGATGCTGCAACTGGTGGTTTGATCACTGGTGCTTCAACAATTGAAGCATTTAAACTAGCCGTAGAGCGCGCTGGTTCAGTTGATGGCGCAGCACTTGCTGCTGAGTTTAATAAATTCAACAATGAAGACCTTACAGCTGGACCAACATCCTTCTCAGAGGATCTTCATGTGAATGTGACTCGCCCAATGGCGGTTATAACCGTTGAGGGTGGAAAGCATAAATTCATTGAGTACCGAGCAGCACAAAAGCCGGTTCTATAGTTGATTTGAATTAATCAACTAATTCAGTGTAAGTAAAGTATGGGGTGCACAATAAAAAGTGCACCCCATACTTTGTATACTTTTAATCAACAATTTGATGCTAGTAATTTACAAGTGTGATTAGGAGGCAGTAAATGAACCAGGGTGGTTTTTCTGCTTCTGAGATAAGCAAGTCTTTTGGGGCCCTGCAAGTGCTTAAGGGTGTATCCCTTACTATCAAACCAGGTGAAACCTTAGGATTATTAGGACCAAACGGGGCAGGCAAAACTACATTCATCAATATTATTGCTGGTTATGAACAGCAAGATAATGGAACAATTACTGTAAATGGTTTATCAATGGATGGCATGCGACCAGATGAACGTGCTCGTGCTGGAATTGCTCGAACATTTCAATCTGGAAGATTATTTACTCAGTTAACAGTGGCAGAGAATGTGGCGCTTGGGGCTTTAGGGCTGGGTGTAAAACCCCATGAAGCACAAGCAAGAGCAGAGCAAACTATGGATATTTTAGGATTGCAATCACTTGCAACTACGACTGCGGCAACTCTAAGTCACGGTAATGCTCGATTAGTGGGCCTAGCACGTGCGGTTGCAGCTCAACCAAAGTACTTGATTATGGATGAACCTGCAGCCGGCTTAAATGAGTCTGAAGTTCCAAAACTTCTGAATGCCCTGAGTGTGATTAAGAACAAGATTGGCTGTGGAATGTTTTTAGTCGAACATAATGTTGGTTTAGTAGCAAGAGCATGTGATCGAGTCATAGTTTTAGCCACAGGCGTTCTAATTTTTGATGGAGCCCCAAGTGATGCACTGAGTAATTCTGAGGTTAAAAATGCCTATTTAGGTGATGCATCTTTTGGAGAGACTATCTGATGACACTACTTACAGTTGAAAATCTCTACTCTGGTTATGGAAAAGTTGATGTTCTGTTTGGCATTTCACTCTCTATCTCAGCAGGAAAATCTTTGGGGATTGTTGGGCCTAATGGTGTTGGAAAATCTACATTGCTTAAAACAATAGCTGGAGAGATAACTCCAAAATCAGGATCAATTTCACTTCTGGGCGAGACGATATCGGGCAGGAAGCCTGAAGATATTGTGCGCATGGGATTATCACTGGTGCCTGAAGGTCGTCAAATATTTAGTGGTTTGAGTGTTACAGAGAATTTGATGTTAGGCCTTACCGGTCGAAAAGATAAGGCTTCATCTAAAGTTGCCTTAGACCAAATACGAGAGCTTTTTCCAGTTTTGAATTCTCATGCCACACATCAAGCGGGCATGTTATCTGGGGGCCAACAACAACAACTGGCTATAGCTCGCGCATTATTGAGTAATCCAAAAGTTTTACTCTTAGATGAACCGTCTTTGGGTTTAGCTCCAACAGTTATTATTGATGTGTTTGAAAAACTCAAAGAGATTATTGCTAACAAAACAGCGGTTATTATTGTTGAGCAACGAGCACATTTAGTAACGACATTCGCAGATGAAACGGTTGTTATTAGAGATGGTCAGATTCAAGCATCATTAACTCCGTCTGATGCAAAAAATGAGGAGATGCTTCGTAAAGCTTACTTTGGAACGGGGTCATAAATGCAACCATTATTAGACGCATTTAGCCTTGGTGGAACTTATGCGCTGGCGGCATTAGGTTTGGGATTAGTCTTTGGTGTTTTAAAACTTGTGAACTTTGCTCATGCCGAACTAATAACGATCTCCGCCTATATTATGGTAATAACAAATGATTTACCATTAGTAATTTCCTTTATCCTGGCCGCTTTTACCGCCACGGTGCTAGCAATTATTACTGAACTCGCTGTGTATCGTCGCTTAAGAGGAACTGGTCCAGCAATTATGTTAATTGCATCTTTTGGGTTGTCGGTCGGATTACAAAAATCCTATGAACTTATCTTTGGCGCGTTACCTCGTTCAGCAGCGGTTGCGCCTTGGATGACCGGATCTGTTGAAATTGCAGGACTTAATGTAACTATTTCAAGTTTAGTCACAGTGGCATTAACGGTTTTAATTTTACTGGCTATGGGTTACTTGGTTGACTTCACCACTCTTGGCTTACAGCTTAGGGCAGCCTCCTCAGATTTTAAGACTGCCAGATTGCTTGGGGTGCGATCTAATCGTTTAATTACCTCATCCTTTGCAATTTCAGGATTGCTAGCAGCATTTGTTGGATTCATTATCGTAGTTGAAAATCCACAAGTAGAGCCTATGTTTGGATTGAACATCACAATTTTAGCTCTTGTTGGAATAGTAATTGGTGGTATTTCATCGCTACGTGGTTGTGCTTTGGGAGGGTTTATAGTTGGGTTTATTCTCAGTATTCTAAATACTTTCTTAGGAAACGCACGAGTTTATGCGTATTCATATCTATTTTTGGCTGTTGTCATAATTTTGCTGGTGCGCCCAGGGGGAATTCTCTCGAAGCAGAATGAAATGGAGAGAGTATGAAGAACAATAAAGTTGATGGAATTACCAGATTTAAATCTGAAGAAATTATTGGTCCGCTGATAATTGTTTCGATACTTGCAATTAGTGTCGGATTAATTTCGGCAAGTTTGCAATTGGCTGTGCAGTTTGCACTATGTAATCTTGTAATGGTGTTAGCACTGCAAGTATTTGTGGGCAATTCAGGAGTTTTATCCTTTGGCCATGGCGCCTTTGCAATGATTGGGGCTTGGGTCTCTGGAATGAGTACCGCCTCTGAGCGTGTAAAAGGTAATGCTCTTGCCCTTGAGAATTTATGGGAACCATTAATTGGCTGGAATTTAAATCTTTATCTATCAATACTATTTGCAGCAGTAGCTGGTGGAATTGTGGCAGCTATTTCTGGAGCATTTTTGATGAGGCTTAACGGTTTGGCTGCAGGCATTGCAACCTTTGCTGTACTTGGATTATTTTATAATTTCTTTTTTAACAATACAAAGTTAGGTCCTGGCTCTCAAGCCTTACCGGCAGTGCCAAAGTTTTCTGGTGTTTATGAACCTTTACTTTTAGCAGCTGTTGCCATAATTTTAGTTTATGGTTTAAATGTTTCCTCCATCGGTAGAAAACTTAGAGCTACTCGAGAGGATTTAATGTCAGCTCCTGCACTTGGCATTAGTATCCAAAAAGTGCGATGGGTAGCATTTACTTTATCCGGGGCATTGGCTGGATTATCCGGTGGTATGTATGTCCATGTGGCGGGCACATGGCAGGTCCAGGATTATTACTTGGTATTTACCTTTCTGACACTGGCAATGTTGGTTATAGGTGGGTCAGCAAGTATGTGGGGTGCAATTGCTGGAACCTTGGTTGTAACCGCAGTTGGGCAGATATTGCTTTTATGGGAACAAGGTAAATCAATTGTAGGGTTAAAAATTGACCTACCAAATGGAGCTAGATCCTTAATAATTGCTGCTACTTTAGTAGGAATGCTCCTTTGGCGTTCATCTGGAATTACTAAGGGGCAGGAATTTAAATTTATAAGAAGAAGAGGAAAATAGCACTTAAATGCGTGAACAATCTGATTGCATATTTAAAGGTATTTACTCGCCATGCATGTAGTAGTCATAGGCGCTGGCGTAATTGGCTCATCGATAGCACTTCAACTACGAAGACTGGGTCATGAGGTAACTGTTGTTGAGAGAAATTCTGGTGCAGGAATGGGTTCTACTAGCGCTTCCAGTGCGGTAGTTAGATTCAACTACTCAACATTTGATGCGGTTATGCTTTCTTGGGAATCATATTTTCATTGGAAAGATTTTAAGGATCTAATTGACGGCACGAGTGGTTACTCAAAAAACCCCGTGAGTGATTCGCAAGCCCACTACGCATATCTTGAAGATCGAGGGTACGTAATGCTGGATGTACCAGTGCTATCAAATGAGAAAACTATGGGATTGTTTGACCAAGCTGGTATTCCGTATGAGATCTGGGATTCGAAAACTTTAAAAGCGCGCATGCCTGGTATTGATGCTGGTAAATATTGGCCTAACAAGCCAGTAAAGTCAGATGAGTTTTGGGATGAAGCAACAGAAGAGCTCGGAGCTATCTATGGCAAACATGGTGGTTATGTTTCAGACCCCCTGCTTGCAGCTGAAAATTTTGCTATGGCCGCCAAGCGAGAGGGAGTTGATTTCAAATTTCGTAAAGTGGTAGTTGGGATTGAGAAGGTTAATGGTCGAGTTTCATCTGTTTTAGTAAGTGATTTTGATTCCCAAAGTAAAAAAGCATCTGATACAGGTAGTCAGATGATCAAAGCTGATGTAGTAGTTAATGTGGCAGGGCCATGGTCAACATTAATAAATCAAATGGCAGGTGCTGGCAGTGATTTTACAATGGAGTTAAAACCACTTAGAGCTGAAGTACACCAGATATCAACTCCAAAGGACATTTTAGCTGGTCCAATTATGGGTGACTTAGATCTGGGTACCTATGTTAGATCAGGCCCTGGTGGCATCACCTTAGTTGGCGGCACAGAGCCAGAGTGTGATGAACTGGAGTGGGTGGAGCCAGACAAAGTTGATGATGTAAATATGACAAGAACAGTTGAGGTTTTTGAATCTCAAGCATATAGATTTGCTAGAAGGTTTCCGGTGGCCCAAATTCCTTCCACACCAGTTGGTGTAGTTGGTGTATATGATGTTTCATCTGATTGGACGCCAATCTATGACAAAACAGATGTGCCAGGGTTTTATGTTGCAATAGGAACTAGTGGAAATCAATTCAAGAATGCCCCAGGTGCTGGTTTCATCATGGCCCACTTAATTACTGAGGTTGAAAATGGTGCCTTACCTGATGAAAACCCAATTATTTATCGATGCACAAAAACTAACCAGAAGATAAATTTGGGGACCTTTTCAAGAAAGCGTGCACGTAATTTAACTAGCGGAACAGTTATGGGATGAAGAAAATACTTAAAGAAAAGAATTAATGACCTAGGTAAGCCTTAGTTACCTTGTCATCAGCACTTAACTCTTTAGCACTGCCACTGATCTTCACCTTGCCAGATTCAAGAACATAAGCTCGATCGGCAACCTCAAGGGCGGCGGTAGCATTTTGTTCAATCAACAAGATTGTTACTCCTTGCTGGCGAATCTTAACAATTGTCTCAAAGATCAGTTCAACTAATACTGGTGCTAATCCCATAGATGGCTCATCTAGTAGTAGCAGCTTTGGATCACCCATTAATGCCCGGCTTACTGCAAGCATCTGTTGCTCACCACCTGACATAGTTCCGGCGCGTTGATCAATTCGCTCCTTTAATCTTGGGAATAGATCTAATACTCGCTCCATATCAGCATTAACAGCTGCTTTGTCATTACGTAAGAAAGCACCTAACTCAAGATTTTCCTTAACTGTCATACGAGGAAATATTCGACGACCCTCAGGTGAGTGGCAGATACCCATAGCTACGATGTCGTGTCCTGGCATGCCATCAATTCGTTGGCCATTAAATGAGATCTCACCAGATTTTGGCTTTATTAATCCAGAGATAGTTCGAAGTGTGGTTGATTTACCAGCACCATTTGAACCAATTAAGGTAACAATCTCACCCTTTTCAACAGTTACCGATACATCTTTAACGGCAATGATCTTGCCGTAGGCAACTTGAATATTTTTAACCTCTAACATTGAACTCATTTGCGGGCCGCCTTAGGTTTACCAAGATAAGCCTCAATGACTCTTGGATTGTTCTTAATCTCATCTGGGGAACCTTCAGCGATCTTCTCGCCCTGATCCAAAACAGTTACTCGTTGAGACAATGACATAACAACCTTCATATCATGCTCAATTAACATCACTGCGATATCACGCTCTGCAACCAACTTATTAATAAACTCAATAAATACCTGTGACTCCTGGGCATTCATGCCAGCAGTTGGCTCATCAAGTAATAAGACCTTTGGATCTAGCGCTAATGCTCTAGCAACCTCAAGCCGGCGTTGATCACCATATGAAAGGTTTCTAGCAAACTCATGAGTCCACTTTCCAACACCTGCAAAATCTAGAATTGATTGGGCCTTATCCTCAGCATCAGACTCCTCTTTGCGCTGCTTTTTAGTGCGCAAGATAGTTGAGGTGATGCCAGCTTTTAAGTGTGAGTGCATTGCGACAAGTAAGTTCTCTTGCGCAGTCATCAAACCAAATAGCCGGATGTTTTGGAAGGTTCTAGCAATTCCAATTGAAGCAATCTTGTGTGGTGGCAGATCGGTGATATCCCGATCGCCAAAAATAATATTTCCAGCAGATGGCTTATAAAGACCAGTTAAAACATTGAAGAAGGTGGTCTTGCCAGCACCATTTGGACCAATAAGGGAGACAATTGATTTGTTTGGAATATTAAAGCTGACATCATTGACAGCAAGTAGGCCGCCAAATGCAACTGAAATATTCTTAGCCTCTAATACATTAGCCATTACTTACCTGCCTTCTGCTTTTTGCCATCAGAATCGGCATCATCTAACTCACCCTCATGCATTAATAGCTTCATGCGAGACTCTGGAATTAATCCCTCACGCTTAAATAGCATCATAAAGATTAGAACCAAGCCAAAGAGTAAGAATGTGAATGAGGTGAAATCGATGCTGGTGCCAAAACTGTCGTTATAAACCCGACCAAAGGCAGACAAACCATTTCCATTTACCCAGGAGAGCACAAATGCTCCCAAAATTACGCCCCAAACATTTCCCATACCGCCCAGAACCACCATGGCAAGAAGGAAGATTGAGATGGCAAAGTTAAATCGCTCGGCGTAAACACCATTTACGTGGGTAGCAAATGCCACACCACCTAAACCACCGGCAAAGGCACCTACTGCATAAGCTGCAAGCTTTGTGCGCATCAATGGCACACCCATCATCGAAGCTGCTAACTCATCCTCACGAACTGCAAGCCAAGCCCTGCCCAATCGACCACGGCGAAGACGTAGTGAAATAAATACCATTACCGCAGTTAAGAATAAGAAGAGTAGTAATTTCCAACCAGCATCAAAAGGCCCTAGATTTTTAAATCCAGCTGGACTTGGATCCACCACCACAATTCCCTTTGTGCCGTTGGAAATGTTAAATCCAAAGAAGTTCTCACCATTAAAGAAGACCTGCGGAATAATCTCACCAAAGCCAAGAGTTACCAACGCTAGGTAATCACTCTTTAAACGAAGAGTTGGTGCGCCAATTAATACGCCAAAGAGTGCGCAGACAAAGCCACCAATAATCAAAACCATCCAGAAGTTAATGTGAATTCCAGGAGTTCCTGCTGGTACTGAACCAAAGAAGTGAATATTTAGGAAGTAGAAAAACTCTGACATAAACCAACCGGCGCAATAACCACCAATTGCCCAAAATGCTACATAACCAAGATCTAATAACCCTGCGTAACCAACCACAATATTTAATCCCAAAGCCATAATCACATATACAAGTGATTCATTAACTGCAGATGGTGGCATCCACTGGTTTACCGTCTGATAAATACCAGATGGCAAGCCATCCCATGGAAGTAGAAATTGGTAGGTTATGAAAAGAAAGAAGCCAGCGATGGTGTAACCGCGAATCCAATTGCGGTTTGATTTAGAAACGTTATTGGCTACTGAAACTTTTGCCATCGACTTAGACCTTTTCCGTTGTTACTTTGCCCAAAAGCCCGGCTGGCTTAAAGACCAAGATAATAATAAGAATTGTAAAGACCACTGTCTGTGACCATGCCTGGCCAAATGCGATTGGCAGACCATCATTTAATCCTTGAATTAATCCAATTACTAATCCACCAAGGACTGCTCCCCATAGATTTCCAATACCGCCCAATACCGCTGCAGTGAAGGCGATCAGACCAAGCTGGAAGCCAAGGTTGTAATTAGTAGTACCAATTGATTGCTGATACAACAGCCCCGCAGCTCCCGCCATCGCTCCACCAATTGCGAAGGTAAATGCGATTGTTTTGTTCACATTAATACCCATCAATGTTGATGCATCTTTATCTTGGGAGGTAGCTCGCATCGCTTTACCCTGCTTTGTGTTAGTTACCAAGTAATTCAGTGCAAGTAGGAGTGGGAATCCAATCAAAAATAGCCAGATAGTAAGCATGCTGATTCGAATCTCACCAAGATAGATATCACCACTTGGGATAACTGTTGGCCACTGGCGTGGGGTTGATCCATTCCACTTTAAACCAATGAAGTTAAGCAAGAAGGACATACCAACTGCGGTAATCAAAGTTGATAGTCGTGGAGCATTACGTAATTTGCGATAAGCAAAGCGTTCAATCAACACATTTACTACCGCACCAAAAACCATAACCGCGACCAGGCAAAGGGCAAAGGCAAACCAGCCAAAGCCATTTGATTCATCTGCGCCAATCCAATAGGTAATGAAAAATGAAGAGAAGACTGCGCTAAGCATGAAAAGGTCGCCATGGGCAAAGTTAATTAACTCGATAATTCCATAAACAAGGGTGTAACCAAGTGCAATCATCGCGTAAATCAAGCCGTTACGAAGTCCGGCGATCGCTGATTGTGCAAACTGGTCAGGAGATTCAATAATATTTATTAACATCCAAAATGCAGCGCCAAGACTGATTGCAGTAGCGCCAATTCTTTCAATACGTTGGCGGCGGATTTGTCCAGGGGTGCCGCTAAATTTTGTTGCTACTGCAGCCTTGGCCACGTAAACCTCTTTCAAAATATCTAGGTACTGCCTGTTTTTATAACCTTAACCGACCTCAAAAGATACAGTAAAACCTAAGTTTTGATAAGTAAAAATTTGTTTCTTTTTGCTGAGAGTCAAGATAAGGGCGGCTACTTTTTTCTAGTAGCCGCCCAAACCTTATAGTTCTAAAGAATTAGAACTAGTTGACTGTGATTGCCTTCTCGAAGGTCTCTTTGTTGTCCTTAACGATAAGAATAGTAATATCCTTTGAAAGAATATCGCCGTTCGCATCGAACTTCAGCTCTGTACCAACTACTGATTCAGAAGCTGGGATAACAACAGTCTTCATTGCCTCAAATACACTCTTACGAGTTCCGTCTGAAGCTGCAATTGCGGCCAGGATTACCTGAGCTGCTGCTGCACCGTATACAGAGAATGAGCTAGTTGGAGCCTCACCGTACTCTGCTAGGTAATCAGCTTGGAACTTCTCGGCAGCGCCACCCTTAGGGAACTGATCAATTGAAAGACCAGTAAATGAAAGGTATGCACCTTGTGCCTCTGGAAGTGCTAGGAAGTCTGGATAACCAGTGAAACCATCTGGCATCATGAACTTAACCTTGTTGTTATCGCCAAGGTACTTAACCTTGTCTTTAACCAATTGTCCGCCGTTTAGATCAAAGATACCGCCGACATAAACCATGTCTGGGTTTAACTTCTTGATCTTGTTAAATAGCGCTTCGTAGTTAGGAGCCTTGTCATCCCAGCCTTCG
>CAMCVO010000004.1 GCA_945881945.1 Bifidobacterium breve | reverse complement strand
TCAGAACAGCGTGATTACTTCCGTGCCGGGCATGCCCATGCCGGAGTTCTAGTGCTTCTTGCAATTGTGGGGCAGTTAGTTCTTGATGAATCTAGGTTTAGCGAATCGATTACTTGGGCGCTCAGGATTGGATTAGTTGCAGCACCATTGTTGATTTCTGGTGGTTTCTTTGGAGGAGCCCCTCGCACAGCGGGTGCTTCTACGACACCGCTCATCAAGTTGATCCCACTTGGTGCGATAGTTCTTGCCATAAGCACTGTGGGTGTAGGTGTTAGCTTACTGATCTGAAAACTTGGTTGTGAGTTAAGGCCGTTTGAATGCGCCTATAGCAAGTTAACTAGAGTTTTGTAAGTTTCCAATTAGCTCTAATGCATGTTAACTATTTGTGGGCAAAATTGAGGGCAATTAATAATCCTGAGCGTACGTTCACGCATAACAGCGTCGTCTCCGGCTTATAGGGCGACTCTTCTTTAATTTTCGGGACAAATAAATTACGATTGCAGCATGGCAGGGAAAAAAGTTACGGGTCCAGCTTCTTACTTTCCTTCTATTGAGAAAAAGTATGGAAAGCCAATAGAGCATTGGATGAAGGAGCTTAAGAAGATTTCAAAGCTCGCACATATGGAACAGGTTGCCCACCTCAAAGAAAAGTTTGAAATGGGCCACGGTCACGCTAATGCAATCGTGGCTGTATTTCGACAAAAGAATGGCCTATAAGGCGACTCTTTTTCCTAGTTTTACGCACTGAAGAATTTAATTCGGGGAGCAACTATTAAGAAAATTGATTGTGTCTCAGATTTGGCGCAAGGGAGGTGATACGACATGGATGATAAAAATTGTGACTTGGTTCAGCCAAAGGGCGTTAAAGAAAAGAAGTTAGAAGTAATTGACGGGTACACGATTAAATACCACGCGAATGGGGCCACCGTTTGGTCAAAGGGAAAAATGGTGGACGACCAACCCGAAGGTTATTGGGAGTGGTACCGAATTGATGGCACGATTAAACGTTCAGGATATTTTGAAAAGGGAGAGCCCGTTGGCGAGTGGGTTACTTACGATAATCAAGGAATAAAGTATAAGACAACCAGTAGGGGAAAAAAATAGCGGGGCTTGAAAACTTATCGCTTAAAAAGATGGCCCAATTCCGGCTTATAGGGCGACTCTTCTTTATTTACTCCGACGGTTTCGAAACCAAGCTTTTATGGCGTTGAACCTAGCATCAACCCAAAGATTCAATCTACGAGCCCACTCATACTTTTCCTGCAGAAATCGAGTGCTCAGCAAGATGATCGGTACTCCAAATTCTGGTAGCAGGGGAGTTAGAAGTACTCCGATTGGCAGAAGAATGAAACCAATAATCAGGTTCTTAGACACGGCTGAATAATACATCCCCACCGAAAGTCCGGCTTATAGGGCGACTCTTCTTTTCTATATTCACAGGGAATTCACACCAGTGGTTACAGATTTTAAAATTTTGAGCCGATAAGTTCCCCGAATGAAAATTAAAACTATTGCAATTTCGGCAACAGCATTTGTTCTTCTGGGTGGAGTAGTAGGAGTTCAGCAATACATTTCATCGCAGATCACTTCAAAGGTTCAGCGAGAGATGCCCAATGCTTCAGGTATTAGCGCCTCTGTTCCACTGGCAGATGTACCGAGCAACCTCGCTTCTGATTCGATTAAATCTGCAATCATAGACATCAAGAGTTTTGCTCTTAAAGAGAGCGGCACAAAGACTTCGCTAAACATATCCGCATCAAGCATCAGTAAAGCAAAACCAACCCTGATTGGCTCTTTGGAAGTAACCGCCACTATTCCTGCATCGACAATTACAAAACAATCCGAATTTAATAATGCACAAATTGTGGGTAATACTCTCCAGGTTGCAGCAGGAGCTGGTGGAATGGGTACAGCGCTCCTGATTCCAAAGTACTCAAATAGCCAGCTTTATTTTGAACTTCAGAGTGTTTCAATCTTGGGCAATCAAATCCCTGCTGCATCATTACCGGCCGATCTTCAAAATCAAATTAAAAGTAGGAGCCAAAGAAGTTTGACACCACCTAAGGGGCTTAAAGTTAAATCCGTTTCACTCAGCAGTAAAGGACTTTCTGTCAGAATGTCCGGAAAAAACATTCAACTGGGCAATCTTGGATCTGGTTTATAGTTGGAACTATGAAGTTTGATATCAATAAGGTATTTCCAAAAAATCCTTCAAGGTATGAGGGATTTCGCATAATTCGTTTAATTGCTCTGCTCTATATGTTAGTTATGGTTGTTCGCAGTTGCATTCACCTCTTTGCCCCTGATGGTGGCGCTCAGAGCATCGCTGGGATTGATACATCGGTTGAAGGCGGAGATAACATCATTGCGATTTTTCACCAATGGGGCGCAATACAACTTATTCTTGCCGTCCTCCTGTTTGTATTGTTTTTCCGTTATCCAGGATTAACCCCACTGATTTTGCTAACTCTTGCCCTTGATCCAGTCTTACGTTTTGTTGCCGGACAGCAGATGAATTTAACGACCACAGGAACACCACCCGGTGAAGCACTAAATGGGGTAGCTTTTTATCTGCTTTTAGTTTTATTCCTAGTTTCGCTTTGGAACAAAAAGCCAAACTAGATCTTTCCGGCTTATAGGGCGACTCTTCTTTATTTTTATAGTTAGTGAAGTCAATTCACGCTTACTTTGCCCAAAAATGTTTGTACAAGTTGTTACATAACCTGTCGCAGATTAATGGTTTATTGATAAAATTCTCTACCACAACCACCTAAGGGAAGTATCGTCCAAATGAGCTCAAAGAAAAATAAGGGAAAGCCTATGTTCGACTCCAGCGAGCGACAAAGTAAGTTCTATATATACGGCACTGGCCTTGTACTCATACTTGCGCTAATTGGCGCCACTACCTTTTCAATAATTAACTCCAATAATCAAGAGAGCGCTCTTAATTTAGCAGCCTCTAAGCCAATCGCAGGAGTTGAAAGCTTCACTGGACTTTCACGTAACCACATCGCTACAGCTCTTGCTCCAACAACTTTGCCTCCAACCGGGGGAGATCATGCAGCTAATTGGACTGAGTGTGGAATCTACAAATCACCTGTTAATACATCGATGAGTGTTCACTCACTTGAGCACGGAGCAGCCTGGATCTCATACCAAACCACATTGCCAAAAGATCAGATCAAAACCCTTGAATCCTTTGTCACTTCAAACCCATACCGCTTAATCGCTCCCTATGACAACTTAGCTTCTCCAATAGTTTTAAGTGCATGGGGTAAGCAGTTATCAGTTGATAACGCATCAGACTCTCGTATTGCAGTCTTCTTAAAAGCCTTTACCCAAGGACCAGATACCCCTGAACCCGGAGCACCTTGCTAAGTCTTTCTCAATCACGGCAATCAGCGGTTGCCTTCAATCTTTGGGGGCAAAACTTGGGGCAGTTATCTTTTCTTAACATGAGCTCACGGATAACAATGTCGTCTCCGGCTTATGGGGTAATTCTTTAACTCTTACGATTAAAACTTGGAACGCAGTGATTTTGTCAGCAGTGCAAGAATTGCAGTAGTAGAAAGTATTGCTGCTAGAAACAGATATGTTGTCTTAACTCCTACATTTTCAACCGATAAACCACTTATCACCATACCTAAAGGTGGCGCTGCGTAAAAGACTGCAGTTTGCACACCAAAGACTCGCCCTTGTTGATCGGCTGGAACTCTTTGCTGAATTAAGGTGCTGATCAACGGATTAAAGGGGCCCCAAGATAAACCTAAAAAGAAAGCGGCAGTAGCTAACAATGGCAGTGGCGGTAGGAAGGCCATCGGAATAATACTTACCGCCGTTCCGATCAGAATCATGCGAACTAGTCTTCTGCGAGATAGCCGTGTGCTTATCCAGCCATACCCAAAAGATCCAATTGTTGATCCAGCAGCAAGTGCGGAGATAACAATTCCAAGACCGGCAGGGTTATCTAACTGTTCAAAATAGGTGGGAAGGACAACTGTTTCTGTTGGTAGATAGACAGCGGCAAGAACTAAAATCGAAATTGTTATTGTGCGAAGCAGCTTGTCATTCCATAGAACTTGAAAACCAACACGAATACTTCTATTGCTAACTTCACCCCGTTGCTCAGCTAAATCTCGAGCATCTCTACCGAGATTACCAACCCGTAAAAAAGCGATTGCTAATGCTGCAATGATAAACAAAGCCGCTGATACCCAAAATGAATTAACAGCGCCAATTGTTGAAATTAAGCCAGCTCCAACTGCCGGTCCAATAATCCAGGCAAGTCCCATAAAGCCATCGTGGATTCCATTTAATCGATCAAGCTTTATCTCAGATGCTTTTGCCACATCTGCAAGCAATGTCTTACGAGCTGTGTAGCCGGCTGGATCAAATATGGCACCAACTACAGCAATTAAAAGAATGGTAAGGCTGGTTAAATCTGAGGTTAGCGCCACTATTGGAAATGCCATTACTGAGAGTGAAGATAGTAAATCTGCTCCAACACTTACAGAGCGTCGCCCAATGTGGTCGACTAGCCATCCTCCTATTGGTGAGATAAAAAGACCAGGAAGAGCTGAAATCGCTGCAACTAATCCTGCAAATGCTGGGGATCCTGTCTCTTGAAGAATCAACCATGGGATGGTGATCATGACTATGGAGTTTCCAAGACCTGAAGCAAAATTTGAAAGCTGGTGAAGCACAACCGGCTGAGACTTATTCATATGCTTATTTTGACCTAAGAATGGGTACAAACCTAATTAATAAATTTAGCTTTTGCTTCATCAGTAAGCTTTGCCAGCCTCAGCCTTAGATGAGGTAATCGATAAGGTGTAGGAGTTAGATATGGATGGTGTTCGAAAACAGATTGCTGACCAGAGTAAAGACTCAAAAAACAAAAGCTAGCCATAACAATCTGCCAAGAGCGTAATTAATTAAGGCAAAAGTGATACCTTGGGAATATGAATCGAGTAATTAGACCGCTACGAGATTTTCTCCACCGAGAATCTGCCAGCGGTATTTTAATTCTGATCGCCTCCTTCCTGGGATTGCTAATTGCTAACTCACCCTTTTCTGATACCTACTTTGACACCTTAGCCTTTGATTTTGAGATCTCACTAGGTGCTATTTACCTAAATCTAACAATTTTAAAAAGCATTAATTATGTACTGATGACCATTTTCTTCTTTGTGGTGGGTCTTGAAATAAAGCGAGAGTTAACCTCAGGACATCTTTCCTCCTTTAAAAAAGCGATCATGCCCTTTGTGGCAGCAATTGGTGGAATGGCCCTTCCTGCCGGAATTTATCTTGCAATTGCTGGAAGAGTTGATGCAAATGGTTGGGGAGTACCGGTAGCAACAGATATTGCCTTAGCGGTTGGTTTATTAGCACTAGTTGGATCAAGTGCGGTGGCATCTTTGCGATCATTTCTTTTAGCACTTGCTGTAATTGATGATATCGGCGCAATTTTGATAATTGCATTGATCTACTCAACTGGGGTTAATTTCTCTTGGATTGCAGCTGGGGCAATAGCAATTGCCACCATACATACCTTTAAAAAACTTGGCGCTACCTCAACCTTTGTGTATGTATTACTAGGAGTAGCTCTTTGGTACTGCATGTATAAGAGTGGGGTTCACCCAACCCTTGCCGGCGTTGTTTTGGGCCTGATGACACCAAACATAATTAAATTAAACTCAAAGTTAAAAGATGGTGAGGATGGTCAGCTCTCAGTAATTGAATGGCTAGAGGAGAAGATCCACCCATGGAGCAGCTTTGTAATAATTCCACTCTTTGCATTTGCAAATACCGGCGTGATAATTACCAATCAATCAATTTCAGATGCAATTAATTCACCAATTGCCTGGGGTATTTTTGCTGGATTGGTGTTGGGTAAGCCAATAGGTGTTCTAGCAGCGGTGATATTGGCAAGAAAGATTCGATTGGGCCAATACCCGCAAGATGCAAAAAATATTGATTTACTAGCAACGGGAAGTGCTGCTGGAATTGGCTTTACCGTTGCAATATTTATTGCAAATCTAGCCTTTTCAGATCCCGCTACCCAAGATCTGGCGGTTTTTTCAGTAATAGTTGCCTCATTTGTTAGCGCACTACTTAGCGTATTTTTGTTTAAAGTTGTGGCAAAAAATAGAGTCTAGTTTTCTTCTTATTATCCGTAGTAATTAACTCTTTAGCTGATTAAGCTAAAAGTTACTCTTAAGTCCGAGCTTAAAGTAATTAGTTTTTATCAGTTGGCTTTGAACCAACTTTTCTTACCAGCAAGCTTGATGCAACAATTGAAATTACAACCGCCACTAATAAACCAGTGTATTGAGATTCAGTAATAGCCTCTTGCGCAAATGCAATACTTCCTAATACGAAAGAAAACTCACCAATCTGACTAATTCCAACTCCAAATTGCATTTCCTGAACCTTTAACTTTCCCATCCTTACCAGTAAAGCGGTAGGAATTGTCTTTGAAAAAACAACGAGTAGTAAAAATGTGAGAGCAAACGGCCAGGCTTGCGATAAATTACTTGGCTGGATCAAGGTTCCAATTACGACAAAAAATAGCACCGCAAATAGATCTCTAAATGGCAGAATAGCTTTTCGAACCTCATCGGTATCTTGGCTCTGATTTATAGATAGACCAGCAATAAATGCTGCTAAAGCCATAGGAATTCCAAAGACCACAGTGCCTAATGCAGCTAGCACAAGTCCAACAGAGACTGAGTAAATTAAAAATAGATCCTTCTCCCACCTGACCATTCTTAAAAGTTTTGGCAAAAGTTTTGAGCAGGCATAGGCAAGCAAGATAAAGCCAAATAATCCAGCAATTGCCACCGGTAGTGATTTCTCACTCTCACCAAATACAGTCAAGATAATTACCGCAGCACTTACGCCCACAATATCTTGCATAATCGCCCAGCCAACCATCGCATCCCCAGTTGCTGAGTTAATAGTTCTTCTTGGACTTCTAGTGATATTTACAATCACTACACTTGAGGAGATTGAAATTGAAAGTGATAGTAATAGAGCGCCAAATATCGGCATATCAAGCCAGAGAAACAAAGGCGTGCCAACTAAAACTCCGATAGCAATCTGTGCTGGTGCACCCCAGAGAATTGCGCGATTTTCCTTGCCCATTCGCTTTAAATCGATTTCAATACCAACTTCAAATAACAACAAGACCACACCAATATCTGCCAAGAGGGCTAACTGATTGTTATCGGCGACAAAGCCGGGCGTGAAGGGTGAGACAAGCAAACCAGTAAAAATGTATCCAAAGACTGCAGGTAGGCCAAATTTACGGGCAACAAATCCCATGGTGGCAGCTGCAAGTAATACCACGCCCACGTTAAGAACTAAAGGTGCGGTCTCAACTATCGTGGCGGCCATAAAACCCTCTATTAATAATTATCGAAGTTGATCTAATCCTACTTAAAGAGTTAGAGACAGGGAAGGTAATAATTACTTAACTGAAGCTTTATAGATTGCTTGAATTGTTGTCTCTAACATTGCATCAAACTCCTGCTGGCTTTGTTGTGCATTTAAGCCCTCTGTTAGAGCACGTGAGAAGCTGGCAATTAACTGAGGATTTTTAGCCAAAACCTCATTTGCATAATCCCTGCTGTAGCCACCTGAGAGAGCAACAACTCTTACTACCTGTGGATGGTTGGCAAGTTGGGAGTAAAAACCAGCTTTTTCTGGCAAGGTCAACTTAAGCATTACATTCTCATTAGGCTTTAATTTGTCTAACTGCTTACTTAATGCTGTAAGCAGTAACTCTTCAGCGGCTGCCTTATCTGGACATTTAATATCAACCTCTGGCTCAATGATTGGCACTAACTCTTTTGCACAGATTAATTTAGCAATTTGAAACTGTTGCTCAACTACTGCATTAATGCCTACTGGATTGGCCTGTTTAATGACTGATCTCATTTTGGTACCAAAGACACCATGAGATAGTGCACTCTTTAATCTATTATCCAACTCAGGAATCGGTTTCATTATTTGAGCACCATCCTTTTCCTCAGCCAACCCACTATCAATCTTTAGAAACGGCACAATCTTTTTTCTCTGCCATAAATACTCAGCACTTCCCATTCCATCAATCATGCGATCCATAGTCATTTCAAAGAGGATCACACCAATTACCCGCTCAGCGGTGAAGGAGGGTGATTTAATGATTCGCGTCCGCATTTGATGTACTAGATCAAACATCTGCTCATCACCTGAGTATGCCCCGGCCTCTACGCCATACAGGGATAAAGCTTTTGGAGTGGAGCCCCCACTTTGATCAAGGGCTGCAATAAACCCCTTATTATTTTTTATTTGAGCCAATTGCGCTGAATCCATTTTCCATCCCCAACTCTTGATCTTAGATTTACTGAATTTGACTACCGCAGTATGGAGTAAGAATAACACTTACTCCGTGTGTAATTTTGCTTTGACCTGCCTGACCTTTAGCCTTAAACAATGGGCAAATTGAAAAGCTTTGCACCGATCATATTTGTACTTCTGTGGAGTACAGGATTCATTGGCGCTAAATACATACTTCCATACTCTGAGCCCTTTGTTTTCTTAACTATCAGATACTTCTTTGCAACCCTTATTTTAGTGGTGATTGCAAAGGCAATCGGTGAATCTCTAAGAATTACTTGGTGGCAGATTAAACAATCTATTTTGGTTAGTATTTTCCTGCATGTTATTTATATAGGTGGTGTTTTCTATGCTGTTTCTATTGATATTCCAGCGGGGATTACCGCAGTAATTGTGAGTTTGCAACCAATATTGGTCTCAGCGCTCGCCATTCCACTTTTAAATGAGAGATTAAGTTATAAACAAGTTTTTGGGCTTTTGCTTGGCTTCATTGGAGTCACTTTCTTGTTAATTCCAAAATTATTTCAAGGTGATCTTTCATTTGGTTTTTCAACTCTTGGCATATCAGTATGTGTTTTAGCGTTACTAGGTACGGCCGCGGGCTATCTGATCCAAAAGAAAGGTGGATCTGAGATTCCATTTTTGGCAGGTACGGCAGTGCAATTTGCTGCAGCAACTTTTATCTTCGCAATTGCCTCAGTAATTTTCGAACCATTAAAAATAGATTTAACTCTAGAGTTTATTTTAGCTCTAACCTGGATCGTTGTTGCCCTATCAATTGGTTCAATTTTTCTCCTGTTTTATCTCTTGCGCAAAGGCAGCGCCTCTTCAGTTTCAAGTTTGTACTATCTAGTTCCTCCACTAACTGCAATCCAGGCCTACTTCTTGTTTGGTGAAACTATTAATTTAATTGGGTTAGTTGGTATGTCACTTGCTGCGATTGGTACTTTGATAGTCACAAATGAGGGTAGGAGTGGTAATTCTTAAGCTCTAGTTATTGATTTAAATAAATCTTGTATTGCACTCTGTTATTGATAGCAACCTTGTCATAGAGTTTTCTAGCTGTTTCATTATCAGGTGCGGTAGTCCAGTAAAGCCGTTTTGATCCTGTGGCAATTGCAATCTCCTCAACCGCTTTGATTAACGCTCTACCAACCCCGCCACCTCTAACCTTTGGATCCACATATAAATCCTCTAGGTAGCAAAAATCTTCAACCTCCCAGGTTGAGGGGCGAAAAATGTAATGAGTAAATCCAACAACTTGACCATCTTTTTCTGCTAATAAACCGGTGATATTAAAATCAGAGTTGATTCGCTCCCAAGTTAATTCATACTGTTCATCAGATAATTTAGATTCATAGAAAACTATGTACTCTTTAAACAACTCAAGCCACCGAGGTTTATCAGCTGGGGTGATTGGGCGAATTTTAATGCTCATCATGTAAGCCTACCCTGCTCGGAATTAGGTTAGCAATGCCAAATTACAACTGGTGCGGTGTATTGTTTTGCTATCTAGATTTTTTATTTAGCAAGTAACAGTTTTTTAAGGAGTGATTAAAGTGTGTGATCAAGTAACCTGTCGAAAGTGCAAGAAACCAACCTGGTCTGGTTGCGGTCAGCATATTGAGCAAGCACTTGCCAATGTGGCAAAAGCTGACCGATGTCAGGGCCATCAGGATGAGCCTAAGCAACCAAATTTATTATCTCGATTATTTAACCGTTAGGTAATTTTGTACAGATGAAGATCGTAAAGGCCAGTGCTACTGAGGCAGAGCGACTTAAGAGTTTGCGCCTTGCTGCACTAAAGGATGCTCCATACGCCTATGGCGCTGAATATCAGGTAGATAGAGAAAAACCTATTACCTTTTGGCAACAGGCCTTAGCAGGTTCAAATTGGTTTTTCACCTCTATAGATGGCGTTGATATCGGATTAATTGGAGTGGAAAAAGCAGCTGAAGATCGGGGTAGTGATTGCTGGATTTTTGGCTGGTGGATCGAACAATCATTTCGTGGGCAAGGGGTGACTGCTTTAATGCTAAGTGCAATTGATAAATTGTGTATTGAAAACAAATGGCTAAAGCAAGGATTAGGTGTTTGGCCAGAGAATAAACGTGCCATCGCTGCCTACCTAAAGTTGGGTTTCATAGAAGGTGGGCAGTTAATTCCAAGTAGGTCAAAACCTGGTCAGTTATACCTACCTATGTATCGAAATCTGAGTATTTAAATCAATTACTAAATAGGATATTGGCATGGCTAAGAAAGATGTTGATGCTTATATCTCTGCGCAGGCAGAGCCAGAGCGGGCATTATTAAAGCAAATGCGCCAGATCATCTTGGAGGTTGAGCCATCATTAAAGCAGGTGATTTCCTATGGTATTCCAGCCTTTAAGTTAGATGGTGAGGTAGTTTGCGGAATCGCTGCCAGAAAATCTGGTTGCTCCTTTTATCCATTTAGTGGATCAGTCCTTGCTGCTTTGCAGACAGATTTGGTCAAATATCGGCAAACTAAGAGTGCGCTGCACTTTGATACACCACTGCCAAAGACCTTGGTGCGCAAATTAATGACACAGCGCACGGTGCAGATGATGGTCAGAAAGAAGCGCAAGTAAAGTTGTAGAATCACTATATGGAGAAAAATCACAAAAAGTTAAATCAAGATAGTGATATCTCCCAAAGTGAGCTAGATAGGTATGAGAAATTAGATCGTGAGTGGCGAGAATATAACATCGCCGCCCCTGCAAGGCGCGCCCTGGTAGATGCTCGGTTATATAAAGTTTCAGATCTGCGAAAGATTTCACAACAGGAGTTAGAGGATTTACATGGTATGGGCAAGAGCGCAATTGCCAGACTTAAAGTTTTGATGAATGCAAAAAAAATTAAGTTTCGCCCATGAAGCGTTTTCTAACCTGGTTTATCAAACTCTTTACCAATCGCAGAACCTGGGTTAGGCAGATTGTTGTTGCATCCCTGGCCTCCACCACCGCCTGGTTAATTGGGGATTCATTAGTTTTCAACGGTGGATTAGTAGCAGCCATTGTTTGTGCTTTAAGCATTCGAATCTCACTCTATAAATCAGTTAGAGAGGGGCTTGGACAAATTGTTGGAACTGCAATTGGTGCTGGGGTGGCGCTATTAACTGTTTATTACTTCTCATTTGGCCCAATTGCCATAGGCATGACAGTCCTTCTCTGCTCAGTTGTGGCAAGGGGATTGCGTTTAGGTGAGGTGGCTTCAGTAAATGTGCCGGTAACTGCATTGATTGTGATTGGCCCTGGGATATCTGGCTCTACGGCAGAGAATAGATTGATTTCAACCTTAATTGGCGCAGCTGTTGCCATTGTTTTCTCCTACTTCTCCCATGCTAATACTCCAGCTGGTCGAACAGTTAATCAGATTTCAAGATTAGGTAAACGTGGTGCTGGGCTAATTAGCGAAATGGCACAGGGTATTGCAGCTGGTATTTCTCAAAAACAGGCAGGATCTTGGCTTGGAAAGGCAAGATTATTGGTGGAGGAGATACCAAGTTTAAGATCCCAAGCAATTGAGGCCAGAAGGTATGCAAAATGGTCACCACTTGCTGAGGTTGATCAAGCAGAGTCCTTATATATACAAGGTGTTGCAATTGAGCATATGGTGGTGCAGATACGAAGTATGGCTAGAACTTTATTTGACTCTACCTTGGATCCAAATCGAAAAGAGAGCATTGATCAACAGACTGCGTTGGCATTATCTGCAACAAGTAGTGCAATTACTGAGAAGTTAGAGTTAATTGAATCAAAAAGTAGAGATAAACAAATTGATAATATTGCAAAAAACTTACGTATTGCTGCAGACAACTTCACCGAGGAGATAATTGGAATGGCAGAGGTGCTGCCTAGAACTCAGTTTGTTAGGTGTATTTCGCTAGTTTCACAAATGAAGATAATTGCAAACTCACTAGATGAGAGCTCACCTGCCCTACTCTCCGTCTCCACCCCAGGAGAGCCGATAAGTGTTAAAGTCATCGGCACCTCACCTTTTAGTAGGGTAAGTAAGGCAAGCCTTGGTATATCAAAATCAATCAGAAGCTTCTTACGCAGGTAGGATAGGCAAATGAGTAAAGAAGAGTTACAAGCCCTGGCAAGTGAATACCAAGCAGCTACTGAAGTTTTTCTAGCAGCGTATGCAAAGTTAGATCCAGCTGACTTAGGTAAGGTAAAAAGTGATGGTTGGAATCCACGGCAGGTGATCCATCACTTAGCCGATAGTGAGTCACAATCTTGCGCTCGCCTGAAGAGATTAATCGCAGAGCCTGGCAGCATCATCCAAGGTTATGATGAGAATAAATGGGCACAAAATCCCACTTTGGGGTATCTAGTTCTACCAGTTGAGGCATCACTTGCATTGTTTAAAGCCTCAAGAGAGTCTTCGCTAGAAATTATTAAAAGATTACAGGTCGAAGATCTTTCAAAATCTGTAACTCATACTGAAAGTGGAGCTTATGATCTTCGAAAGTGGTTTAGCAGTTACATAAACCATCCAAAGGATCATGCTAATCAGCTATTAGCCAATTAACTCCGCATTGGTGTATTTACGTTGTGGGTGTTTACAAATCTCATCATTTAAAGTTTTAGCACAATCTGAGCAGAGTAAATTCAATGAGTTACATGGTGGCTGCGGACAGTCATAGAAGCGATTTGCTGGGGCATTACATTTTTCACAATTAGCAATTGATTTTGTCTTATCACTAAACTCAATCGACATTCGATTATCAAAAGTATAAAGCGCCCCCTCCCAAAGTCCATCATCACCAAACTCTTTGCCATAGGTAAAGATGCCGCCATCAATTTGATAAACCTCTTTAAAGCCTCGAGTTTTCATAACCGAGGATAAAACCTCACACCTAATTCCACCGGTGCAGTAGGTAACTACCGGCTTATCCTTTAGGTGGTCATACTTGCCACTATCAAGCTCAGCGACAAAATCTCTTGTGGTTGATGTGTCTGGAATAACTGCATTTTTAAATCTACCTACCTGTGCTTCAAAGGCATTTCGACCATCAAAGAAAACTACATCATTACCATATTTTGCCACTAGTTCATCAACCTGAGCAGGCTTTAAATGTTTGCCACCACCCACAACACCATTTTTATCAACTTTAATCTCATCAGGATTTCCAAAGGCAACTAACTCAGCTCTAACTTTGACACTTAACTTTGGAAAATCATTTCCAGTGCCATCTGACCACTTAAATTTCATCTTGGCAAAACCTTCATATGATCTGGTTTGTCTGATGTATTTTTTTAAATCATTTATATCCCCACCCAAGGTGCCATTTATGCCATGGGGTGAAACAATAATTCGCCCCTTTAGATTTAATCCTTCACATAGATTTTTCTGCCAGATCTTTATTGCAGCTGGATCAGATAGGGGAGTGAAGATGTAATAAAGGATTACCTTTGCCAGTGCCATGTCAGAATTTTATCGGCGAAGTTAGGGGGTGAGAATTCTGCGCTCAAAAGGAGAGGGGTTTGCTGATTTAGGGCAATATCCCCCTTTCTCTCACCCCTTTATGCGGGAAATAGCCTTTTAAATACCCCCCGATTGCCTCACCCTTATGGGGTGAGAAATGACCCTATTAAATCACCCTTGCCGGGTTTTTCTACTGGTGTGCAAAAAATAATTGAAAATGCCATTGAAAAAAAGGATTTAGATTTCTTCTATCGACTTTATTTAACAAGAATGGCTGAGTTATCTTTAACTGGTCAAGGAAAAGAATTCATCGCTCATGCAAGTAGCTCATTAGATGATTCATCGAGCAGTATGTATATGTCCAAAGGCTTTGAGGCAATTGGTGCCTTAATTGATTTAGATTTCTTAAAATGTAACCTATTACTTGATGAGCTAGAAATTAGTACAAAAGGAGAAGAGATAAGTATTTGGGTCGATCAAATCAGTAGCTTATGTCGGGCATATACATATTTTCACAATGGCAACTATCAAAAAGCTTTATCGTATGCTAAACAATCACTTAGCTCACCTATTCAAAGCGGAACTCTAGATCCATTAGATAAAGGGCGGTTGATCAGACTAGTCTGCGTAATCAGCTTGATAATTTCTGATGTTGATCAAATTGATCAGTGCGCTATTGATATTTTGAAGATCGAAAATACAGATGATTTGAAAGTATTGGACCACGCAAAGTTAGCAATTAAATCTATGCAACTTTTGACACAAGGTGAGTATAAACAAGCTTATGAATTAGCGAAATCGGTCATTCATATGGAGGAATCAGCTGGTCGAGTTGGAATTGCTTCGCCATTTGATTGTAAATTTGTTTTAATGCGTTGTCTTTATGAATTCTCTATGATTGATGAAGCCCTACAGCAGTTAGCGCAATTAAAAAACGAAGCTGAGCAAAATGGATTTAAATTCATTAAGCACCTTTGTAAAGTAGGAGAGATACGAGTTTTATCTCGCTCACCTGAAAACATAACCTTGATTTCGAAGGAAATTGAAAGCTTAAGGGCAGAGTTGTTGTTAGATCCAAATCAAGAATCTATGGTCTGGCTGGTTGATTTGGCAGAGATATTTATAAAGAAAACTACTAAGGATTTTTCACGTATAAATGTAATTATCGCTCGAAATGAATCAAGCAGATATATTCAGAGCATAGGTGAGAGTATTTCGCCGAAATCTGCCCTGATTGATGCCAAAATGGAAATGAAAAAACCAGAGTCAACCCCTTTTGAGATAATACGAAAATACTTGCAGCTATCTAAATTCACCAGTGAAGGTGTAAAAAAGCAACGGTCGCATCTAAAACGGGCACTGACCACAGGTGAGCAAGTAGGAGCTCGGGAGATTTTTTTAAGGCAGGGGAACTCAACATTGGAAAAAATCATCGAGGTAGCTGAGGCTAATAATTCTCAATGGTTAGAGTCCTTAAGTCGATCAGCCTTGCTTCGGATTAAGGAGCGTAATACCTCGCTTGCCTTTAGTGGCGAGAAGTTAACAAATCGCGAAATTGAGGTTTTAAGGTATTTAAGCTCTGATAACTCAATTGAGCACATTGGTAAAATACTTCATATTTCCAAGAATACAATGAAGACACATTTGCGGAATATATACAAAAAACTAAAGGTTAAAGATAGAAAGCAAGCAGCGAATTTTTCTAAAACAAATTTGCTTATTTAGATTTTCAAGATCACTCTCAAATCTTTGTATCAATCATGGAATCTAACATTAATTATTTTTTGTAGTACCTTGCCATAAATTGAGCCTTGAAATCAAAAAAAGTACCATCTTCAATACCTTTTCGCATTTGAGCTACTAACCCAACAATAAAATGTTGGTTATGTATTGTGGCTAAAGTGGCGGCAACCATTTCTTTTGCCCTAAATAGGTGACACAAGTAGGCCCGGGTGTAGTTGGCACAGGTGTAACAGGTGCAATCTTTTTCAATAGGGAATAACTCATTTTTATGTGGGGCATTTGAGATATTTACCCGGCCATCTTTGGTAAATACTGAGCTAGTTCTAGCTTGCCGGGAAGGGGCTACGCAATCAAAGGTATCTGCGCCATTTTCAACCCCAACAAATAAATCATCTGGCTCACCAATACCTAAAAAGTGTCTTGGCTTATCTTGCGGTAGCTCCTCATTTACCCACCTTAAAATATCTCCCAAAGATTGTTTATCTAACGCCCCACCAATACCAAAGCCATCAAAACTAACTCCAGCCACCTTCATATCTGATAAATCCTTAGCTGCCTTTCTGCGCAAATCCTCATACTGGGCCCCTTGCAATACCCCAAAGAGTGCTTGGTATGGTTTATCAGAACGTGCCTTTGTTAATCGATCATGCTCTGCTAAACACCTAATCGCCCAAAGCCGGGTGCGCTCTAAAGCTTTTTCTTGGTAACTTCTAGTGTTGTGCAAGGTGGTGCACTCATCAAAGGCAAAGATTATGTCTGCGCCAATTTGATGCTGCACCTGCATCGATACCTCAGGGGTAAAGCGGTGAAGTGAGCCATCTAAATGTGATTTAAAGGTGACCCCATCATCATCAACATGGGCTAGCCGCTCTTTATCATCGGCGATTACATCATCTGCTTGAAAGGTGTTCTCATCCATAGCGATAACCTTTTTAAAGCCAACCCCGAGGGATAAAACTTGAAAGCCACCAGAGTCGGTAAAGGTGGGCCCTTTCCAATTCATGAACTTTCCAAGACCTCCTGCTTGATCGACAATCTCTTGCCCTGGCTGCAGATAGAGGTGGTAGGCATTTGCGAGTACTGCTTGCGCACCAAAATCAGTTATTGATTCAGGTAATACCGACTTTAATGTGGCTTTAGTGCCAACTGGAATAAAGGCAGGGGTTTTAATCTGCCCATGTGGGGTGGTAATTACCCCACTTCGGCCCAGATGGCCAGCTAGGCTCTTTTCAACTGAGAAGTTAAATCCCATTGGTATAAATCCCTGCCTTCAACTTAGTTATAGTAAAAGAGATAATTACGCTACCAAATCCGCACTCGCTCTGATTGAGCCATGTATTGCTTGTCTTTTTCTACCAAACCAAAGGCATTATGAAACTCATCTAAATTAGCCACAATCTGATTACATCTAAACTCAGCTGGGGAGTGAGGATCGGTAGCAATCCGCCTTCTTGCCTCCTCCGGGCGGTACTTACTGCGCCATGATTGGGCCCAGCCCATAAAAAACCGTTGCGATCCAGAGTAATTATCAATTAATGGCGGCTGCTTCCCAGCAAGTGAGATCTGATACGCCTTGTAAGCAATAGTTAAACCACCAAGATCACCAATATTTTCACCCACCGTCAACGCCCCATTGACCTTAACCTCAGGTGCCACCTCAGGGGAGAGTTGATTGTATTGATCAATTAATTTCTTAGTCCGCTTTTCAAACTCAACTCGATCACCATCTGACCACCAATTAACTAAGTTGCCATCACCATCATACTTTGAGCCCTGATCATCAAAGCCATGGCCAATCTCGTGCCCGATCACCGCACCAATGCCGCCGTAATTTGCTGCGTAATCATCGGCATTAACATCAAAAAATGGTGGCTGCAAAATTGCGGCTGGAAATACAATCTCATTCATCCCTGGGTTGTAGTAGGCGTTAACAGTTTGTGGGGTCATATACCACTCACTCTTATCTACCGGTTTGCCGATCTTGGCATACTCATAATCTTGGGAGAACTTTGCAATCTGGGCTAAATTGCCAATTAAATCATCAGGTGAAATTGAAAGCTTTGAGTAATCCCGCCATTTATCTGGGTAACCGATCTTTGCGGTAAATTTATTTAACTTGATAAATGCTCGCTCTTTAGTCTCCTGGCTCATCCAGCTCAGCCCCTCAATAGATACTCGATAGGCGGTGATTAGGTTTTTTACCAACTCAACCATCTTGGTTTTAGCACTCTCACCAAAGTGGCGCTCCACATAGATCTGGCCGACTGCTTCACCCAAAGCCCCTTCAACTAAGCCAACCCCACGCTTCCACCGATCTTTTAACTTTGGGATTCCTGACAAGGTGGTGCCATAAAAGGCGAAGTTCTCATTAACAAATTGGCTGCTTAAATATGGACTAGCCCCAGAGAGCACATGCCAGGTGAGCCAGCTGCGCCATTTTGGCAGATCAAAAGCTGCTAATAACTTTGATAACCCTTCAAAGTAGGAGGGTTGTCTAATTACTACCTGCTCCAGAACCTGCGTTGGAGTCTTTGAGGAGGTGATCCAAAGTTGCCAATCAAAATCTGGAGCTAATTGAGTTAACTGCAGATAGCTCTTCTTGTTATAGGTCAGCTCTGCATCTCGATCTTTAACCTGATCCCAGTGACAGGCAGCGATCAAGCTTTCAATCTCTAAGACCTGTTGGGCAGCTAATGCGGGATTTTCAAGATTGGCCAACTCAAACATCTTTTGAATGTGGGCGGTGAAGGCATCTCTAATCCCTTGATACTCACCCTCTCGGTAGTAAGCCTCATCAGGAAGTGAGATTCCAGATTGGCCCAGGTAGACAATATTTTTAGTGGAGTCTTTATTATCGGTAGAGGCGAAGGAATAAAACAAACCAGATAAGCCGCGAGATTCAAACTCACCTAAGGTTTGCAGAAAATCAGCTAAGGAGTTAATGGATTGGGCAGCTGCTAAATCTTTTGCAATCGGTGAGATACCTAATTTTTCAATCCCCGCCTCATCCATAAAGGAGTTATATAAATCGCCAATTTTTTGCCCATTACTACCAGCAGCTGCTTTGCTAGCTGCCTGATCTAAGATGATCTGTTTTACCTGTTTTTCGGCCTGCTCATATAGCCAGTAAAAGGCACCATCACTTGCACGATCCTCTGGGATGGCAGATTCCTTTAACCACTTGCCATTCATAAATCTAAATAGATCATCCTGTGGCCGAACAGTGGGGTCAATATGGGATAGCTCTAAGCCGCTCTTCATGATGGGGTTAGCCTATCTTTTCTCAAATTACTTTTGGGCAATAAAAAATCCCGCCATTTAACTGGCGGGATTTTTTAGTTAATAACTTACTTTGAAGCCTTCTTACGACGACGACGCTTTGGAGCAGCTTTTGCTGCTTTCTTACGACGACGCTTTGGAGCAGCCTTTGCTGCTTTCTTACGACGACGACGCTTTGGGGCAGCCTTTGCTGCCTTCTTACGACGACGCTTTGGTGCAGCTTTTGCTGCTTTCTTACGACGCTTTGCAGCCACGTAGATCTCCTATCAAAGTGGTTCGATCCGTCACCGAACCTGTTTCATGGACAAGCGTGTCACTAAATGGCAAAACTTTCCACTCATTTGGCAAAAAAGTTGGTGCGTGTCGCAACTTTATTTATTTAATTTTTTATGCATTTTTTAATAAAAGTTAGCCAATTTTCTGGCCAGAATTGGCAAAAAACTACTGGCGAGTTAATAATTTGGCGAAAATTTTGCAAAATTTGCCTATTTGTCTGCAAATTTAAGGTTTTGGCTCAGTATTTATGAAAATTACTGGTGCAGGGTGGGTAAAAATTGGCAAAGCCGATGGATCCTGCACCTGCAGTGGTTATTTTGGGTGGTTGTGCCACCATTATTAGGCTCTTTTTTACCCGCTACCTACCCATTTAGGAGTTAGGGGCTGCAAGTATTATTTAAATGATTGTTCTTCTGTGGGAAATCTACCCGCTGCCACATCTTGTGCAAACTCAATAGCGGCATCATTCATCTCCTTGCGAAGATTTCGATACGCCTTTGCAAGTTTTGGCATCTTGGCGGTTAATCCCATTAAATCTGTCCAAACTAAAACTTGAGCATCGCAACCACCGCCGGCACCAATACCAATTGTGGGGATGGAAAGTTCGGCGGTTATCTGGGCTGCCAGCTGGGCAGGCACCGCCTCTAGCACAATGGCAAAAACTCCAGCGGCAGCCAGCGCCTTGGCATCTTTGATTATTCGATCCCCATCATCGCCTCGTCCCTGCACCTTAAATCCACCTAAGGCGTGAACTGATTGCGGGGTTAATCCGAGGTGCCCCATAACTGGAATACCAGCTGCAATTAACTTTTCAATTTGGGGCACAACCTTCACCCCGCCTTCAAGCTTTACTGCGCCAACCTTTGCCTCTTTAAAAAATCTCACTCCAGTTTCAAGTGCTTGTTCAGCAGATGATTCATAGGAGCCAAATGGAAAATCAGCCACCACCATCGCTTGTTTACTAGCACTGACCACCGCCCGGGCCATCGGAATTAACTCATCAACGGTAACTGGAATAGTGTTTTCAAAACCCAGGAAGTTATTTCCGGCAGAGTCACCAACTAGTAATACTGGAATCTGCGCTTGGTCAAAAATCTCAGCGGTGATCTGCTCATAACAGGTGAGCATCGCCCATCGCTGGCCCGCCTTTTTTTTGGCAGCCAAATCGGCAATTGAGATACGACCAGATTGAGCACCACTCATTACTTACTCCTTTTAGATCAAGGCCATTTAAGGTCCCTGTCTTTTCTAGGTGGTAGTACTTTAACTTAACTCCCACCAAGTGCGCCACCTGAGGTACTCTTGAAAAGTGAGCGATACCGGTCAGATTCGAATTGCCTTAGCCCAGATCAATCCAACAGTGGGTGATCTGCGTAAAAACTCAGATCTAGTTTCAAAGCATGCCTTTGATGCCGCCAACGCTGGAGCGGTGGTGGTGGTTTATCCAGAGATGATTTTAACTGGGTATCCAGTGGAGGATTTAGCAAACCGAGCATCATTTAGAGCCGCCTCAATTGCAGCTGTGGCAGAGCTTGCAATACGAATTAATAATGAGGGCAATGGTGATTTAACTCTATTGGTAGGTTATTTAGGTGAAAGTGATACTGGCAGGCCACAAAATTGTGTAGCGGTTATATATCGCGGTGAGGTAGTTGCCACATATATCAAGCACCACCTGCCAAATTACGGCGTCTTTGATGAGTATCGCACCTTCGCCCCCGGCAACCACTCACTAGTTATTAGAGTTTGTGGTGTTGATATTGGTGTGGCAATTTGTGAGGATATTTGGCAATCGGGTGGACCAGTTGCAGAGCTAGCTAAGCGAAATATTGGATTACTTTTGGTGCCAAATGGCTCACCCTTTGAGTTAAACAAAGATGATGCCAGATTGGCCTTGGTTCAAAAGCGGGCGATGGAGATTGGTGCACCCCTGGCATATGTAAATATGACTGGTGGGCAAGATGATCTAGTTTTTGATGGCGACACAATTGTCACCTCCCAAACTGGGGAGATAATTGCCCGCGCCCCACAATTTGAAGATGGCTTAATGGTGATTGATCTTGATGTGAAGTTAGCCTCAAGTGATCCAGATTTAATCATCTCAAATCCGCCGATTTTAAAGTACAAGAAAATAACCGCCGGGGTAGCAAGAAGGCTGGGAGATTTAGAGCAGATCTGGCAAGGGCTGGTAATTGGCCTTAGAGATTATGTTGAGAAAAACAATTTTAAATCGGTGGTTTTGGGATTATCTGGTGGCATCGATTCGGCGTTAGTTGCCGCCTTAGCCGCAGATGCGATTGGTGCTAATCGAGTCCATGGCATTGCTATGCCAAGTAAATTCTCATCCGATCACTCACTTACCGATGCAAAGGCCTTAGCTATTAATATTGGTTTAAATTATCGAATCATTGATATTCAACCGATGGTTTCAAACTTTATTGAAAACCTTCATCTAGCTGGCCTAGCTGAGGAGAATCTGCAGGCCAGGGTACGGGGTGTGACCTTGATGGGATTATCAAATCAAGAAGGCCACCTAGTTCTTGCCACCGGAAATAAATCTGAGTTAGCGGTTGGCTACTCCACCTTGTATGGGGATGCAGTTGGTGGCTTCGCGCCAATTAAGGATCTATATAAAACCCAAGTGTGGCAATTAGCGAAATGGCGTAATGATCTAGCGATCCTGCAGGGGCAAACACCGCCAATTCCTGATAACTCAATTACTAAAGAGCCAAGTGCTGAGCTTCGTGCTGATCAAAAGGACTCTGACTCACTTCCAGATTACAAAGTATTGGATCAGATACTGCAGATTTATATTGATCAAGATGGTGGTCGACCAGCCGCCCTGGCTGCAGGTTTTAATCCAGCGGTAGTAGATAAGGTGGTGGGGTTAGTAGATAGGGCAGAGTACAAGAGAAGGCAGTATCCACCTGGAACGAAGATCTCCAGCAGAGCCTTTGGTAAGGATCGAAGGTTGCCGATTACATCACATTGGAATGAGTCTTAATCCTATTTAAGCGTAATTGTTAAAACACGCAAATGATTTGCAATTAGCCTTAACTCAATTGGTACTTTAGATTTAGCACGTGATTAAGTCAATGCGCAAGTGGCTGTTTACGCGCCGCCGGGTAATTGATTTTGGTCTTGCAACATCTTGCAGCTGCTAATACTTTCTTTAACCTCATCCTGATCTGCCCTTTTTTCAATCAACCAATTAATTTTTAGGAGAAATAAATGAAGATTTACAACGACATCACTGAGATATTCGGAAATACCCCGCTAGTCAAAATTAATAAAATTATGGATGGTGCCCCCGCTAATGTTTGGGCAAAGCTTGAGTTTTATAACCCATCTGCAACTGTTAAAGATCGCCTTGCGATTGCCATGGTTGATGCCGCTGAAAAAACTGGTGAACTAAAGCCTGGTGGCACAATTGTTGAGGCAACCTCGGGAAATACTGGAGTTGCACTGGCTATGGTCGGGGCAGCCCGTGGTTACAAAGTAATTTTAACGATGCCAGAGTCTGTCTCAAAGGAGCGTCGTAAATTAATTAGAGCATACGGGGCTGAGTTAATTTTGACTCCAGCTGCAGAGGGCATGAAGGGTGCTGTTGCAAGATCAGAGGAGCTAGCAAAATCTGGCGCTGTAATGGTTCGCCAATTTGAAAACGCTGCCGGTCCCATCATTCACCGCCAAACAACTGGTGAAGAAATATGGCGAGACACTGATGGCACAGTTGATGTTTTAATCTCTGGAATTGGAACCGGTGGCACGATTACCGGAACAGGCCAACTTCTCAAAGAGCGCAAATCAAGCATTAAGGTGATTGGTGTTGAACCAGCAGCATCACCTATTTTAAATGGTGGCGCTCCAGGCTCACATCCGATTCAAGGAATTGGTCCAAACTTTGTGCCACCAGTGTTGGATCGAAATGTTTACGATGAAATTTTAGATGCCTCTGCTGCAGATGCAATTAAGTATGCCCGACGTGCAGGAAGCGAAGAAGGAATCTTGGCTGGTATCTCATCAGGTGCTGCGCTTTGGGCAGCTTCCGTTGTGGCAAAGCGAGTCGAGTTTGCTGGAAAGAATATCGTAGTAATCATTCCTTCATTTGGTGAGCGTTATCTTTCAACTGTTTTATATGAAGATTTAACAGATTAAATGATCAAAAGCATTGTTGAAGATATTGATACTGTGCTAGCTAAGGATCCAGCTGCGCGTAATCGATTAGAGGTATTACTTACCTACCCAGGCTTGCATGCGGTTTGGGGGTATCGCATTGCCCACCTTCTTTGGCAGATAAAACTTAAGTTATTAGCCAGGATTTACTCAAACTGGATTAGAGCAGTAACTGGAATTGAGATTCACCCAGCAGCAAAAATTGGTAAGAGATTTTTTATCGATCACGGCATGGGGGTAGTAATTGGTGCAACTGCAATAGTTGGTGATGATGTGATGATTTATCATGATGTTACCTTGGGTGCTAAATCAGGGGGCAGTGGAAAGCGCCATCCAACAATTGGAAATCAAGTGGTAATTGGTGCAGGGGCGCGAGTAATCGGTGATATTTCAATTGGAGAAGGTGTGAAGATCTCAGCCAATATGGTGGTGACTAAGAGTGTGCCGGCTAGGACATCAGTGGACTCTTCGGAGTTTTTCGCAATCTAATTACGCTTAGATTTGGCATCTTTTCGCAGTTAACATAGCCGTAACCAACAGCGGCTTTAATATCCCTATGACCTCCCCAAGTGATTTAACCAAGCAAGAGCAATTTGTGCTTCGCACTTTAGAGGAGCGCAATATTAGATTTATCAGGCTTTGGTTTACCGATGTATTAGGTTTCCTAAAATCTGTGGCAATTGCACCGGCTGAGCTTGAGAACGCATTCGCAGAAGGAATTGGCTTTGATGGCTCTGCAATTGAAGGCTTTGCTCGAATAACTGAGGCCGATATGTTGGCCAAACCAGATCCAGCTAGTTTTTCAATCCTGCCATGGCGAACTGAATCACCAGGGGCAGCCAGAATGTTTTGTGATATTTCATTGCCAGATGGCACACCAGCCTCAGTTGATTCAAGAAGAGTGCTGCGCCAAACTTTAGAGAAGGTGGCAAAACTTGGTTACACCTGTTATACCCATCCAGAGATTGAGTTTTTCTTATTTAAAGATGAACCAAAACCAGGACAGGAGCCAGTTCCAGTTGATTCAGCTGGCTACTTTGATCACACACCATCTGTGGTTGGTCATGATTTTAGAAGACAAGCAATCACAATATTAGAAGCAATGGGAATCTCAGTTGAGTTCTCACACCATGAGGGTGGGCCAGGCCAGCAAGAGATTGATTTACGATATGCCGATGCATTATCAACTGCAGATAACATTATGACATTTAGACATGTTGTTAAAGAGGTGGCATTAGATCAAGGGTTTTATGCCTCATTCATGCCAAAACCATTTACTAATCATCCTGGCTCTGCCATGCACACACATATATCTTTGTTTGCTGGTGAGAAAAATGCATTTTATGAAGAGGGTGCACCAATGCAGTTATCAAAGATTGGCAGATCATTCACCGCTGGAATTATTAAACATGCATCTGAGATAACTGCCATCACAAATCAATGGGTTAACTCCTATAAACGATTAAGTGGTGGGGGTGAGGCACCAGCCTTTGCAACCTGGGCCCAAGTTGACCGCAATGCGATGGTGAGAATTCCAACTTATAAACCGAAGAAAGAGGCCTCAACTCGCATCGAGGTTAGATCCCCTGACTCTGCCTGCAACCCATACCTTGCATTTGCAGTAATTATTGCCGCTGGAATTGCTGGTGTTGAAGGAAATTATGAATTAACTGAAAATTCAAATCCCACTCCACTGCCAACTGATTTAGCGGAGGCGATAAGTGCGATGGAAAAAAGTGAGTTGGTAAAGAAGACACTAGGTGATGATGTTTTTGAGTATGTGTTGCGAAATAAGCGGGCTGAGTGGGATGAGTATCGAAAACAGGTTAGCGCCTATGAATTAAGCAGGTATTTACCAGTTCTTTAGATAGAGTTGTGGTTATGAGTAATCAGATAATTACCGAAATACATGTTGATCTAGATAACCGAGATAAAAACACCGCCTTGTTTAGGCTCTTTTTAGCAGTTCCAGTATTGATATTTCTTAGCAGCTTCTCTGAGTTCGCAGATGATCTTCCAGGAGTGATCGGTGGCTTGCTAGTTCTACCAGTTGTGCTCTCCATGCTCTTTCGAAATATCTATCCATCATATGTTCTAGCTTTTAACAAAGCCCTCCTTGAGTTATCTAATCGAGTAAATACATATCTCTTAGTGCTTACCGATCAATACCCATCGATTGAGGCAAATCAAAAGGTGCGCCTTATCTATCCAGAGATAGATGGCGGCAAAAAACTCTCTTCTTGGATGCCATTAGTTAAATGGTTTCTAGCAATTCCATTGTTCTTACTTGGCATTATCTACGCTATTTACGCCTTTGCGTTAACTTTAATTAGCTGGTTTAGCGTGATTACTAAAGGCTTTTATCCAGAGGATAAGGCGGAGGAGGTTATTAAGGTGATTGCTTATTGGAACCGGTTATATGGATACGCACTCCTGCTGGTAACTGATGAGTACCCATCTTTTTCACTTAACTAACGAAGTGAAACTTTGTTTTTAACCTCACCCTTTGGTCGATAAGTAGCTCTTGGTTGAGCTTTAGGAAACTTTCCACTTAATCTAAAGTTTTTTGCCACCATTAATAGGATTAAACGTGCTTCAGCGAGCGCGAAGTACTCACCTAAACATTTGCGACTGCCGCCACCAAATGGGAAGTAGGCCCCGCGAGGGAGTGATTTTTCAAAGTTTGAATCCAACCAACGATCTGGTTGCCATTTCTCTGGCTCTGGGAAAAATCTTGGATTTCTATGTGTTACATACTGACTAACTAATACATGCGCACCCTTTGGAATCTTTATGCCATCAATTGTGCAATCAGTTGTTGCAATTCGAGGAGCTACCCAAACTGGGGGAGCAAGCCGCATCGTCTCCTGCAAAATTGCAGATGCCACCTTTGAGCTCTCCTCTAATTCAAGATAGGTCGGAGTTCGCTCCTGCTTAATCCAAGTTGCATTATCTGCCTCATCCTCTAATTGCTTTCTAACTTGAGGATTTTTAGCAAGGTATGAAAATGCCCAACTCATTACATTTGCCGTTGTCTCATGCCCACTTAAAATTAAAGTTAAAACCTCATCTCGGATATGTTCATTTGAGATTTGATCTCGCATTTGAAGCAAGATTCCTAATAAATCATCATCCTTCTTCTCATTACTTTCAATCCGCTTATTAATGATCGCCTCTGCGATATCTACCAAGCGATCAGATGCCACCTCAAACTCTTTAAAGTACTTAATGCCAGATTTATCAAAGCGATCAAGGCCAGGCAACATAGTTCGCTCAATTCGATCAATGGCTACCTCCATAGACTCTGCAATTGCACCGGTGTATTGATGGGAGTCCAAGCCAAATAAACATCTAGATACGATCTCAAGAGTCAGCGCCATCATCTCAGGGGCTAACTCAATGCTCGCCTTATCCTCCCAAGCTTTGGTGTGCTCACTCACTAACTCATGCATGATTGCGACATAGGAATCTAAATTGCCATGGTGAAATGGTGGCTGCATCATTCGCCGGTGAGCTAGGTGGATTGGCTCCTCATTTGTAAGTAATCCCTCACCTAAAACTTTTCGCATTCTGGCAAAACCAACACCTTTAACAAATTTATGTTGTTGAGCAACAGTTACCTCATGAACTGCACTTGGTGAGAAAAGTCCAATAAATAATCTTCTTGATAAGAAAAATGAGCAGTTATCGCCATACCTTCGTTGCATACCAAGCAAGAACTTCGGTGTATTAATCATGAAGGTTGCGGTAATTAAATCTGCAAATTTTGGATTTGGACCTGGCAGATTTGCATCGCCAAACCAATTATTTCGCGTTATTGGATCTGGAATTTGGGCATACTCATCAGGTCTTGGGGCGGAGTAAGGCTTTGATGTTGCAATCGCCATGGCTAAACGATAGGCAGTTTGTCAGAGAAAGAGAATGGTTTTTACCCAGTAATTTGGTTAAATTCTCATCGGTGAGTTAACCTTGCTACATGTTTATTACAGGTGCCACCTCTTTACTCAACTCCTCATTGCTCCTGTCAACACTGCTTCTTACCTGCCGCGGCGGGGCCAAGTAACCGGTCCCCTCGTCGCGGAGGTTGGTCATACCGGAAGACCACTTTTAACCGACGAGGAGAATAAATAAAGATGAGTAACTTTCCAGAGCAACGTAAATCAGCAATGCCAATATCGCGTTATGCCCCATTTAATCCATTTGAAAATGAGCAAGGTCTAGCCGATCGCACCTGGCCAAATAAGAAAATGAGCAAGGCGCCAAAGTGGTGTTCAGTTGATCTTCGCGATGGCAATCAAGCATTAATTGATCCAATGGATGCCAATCGAAAATTAGCAATGTTTAAGTTGCTAGTAAAGATGGGTTATAAAGAGATTGAGGTTGGTTTTCCGGCAGCAAGCCAAACTGATTTTGATTTCATCCGTAAAATTATTGAAGACAAGCTAATCCCAGATGATGTAGTGATCCAAGTATTAACCCAAGCTAGAAAGCCTCTGATTGAACGAACCTTTGAATCAATTAAAGGATCCAAGCAGGCGATTGTCCATCTTTATAACTCAACCTCCACCTTGCAGCGGCGAGTGGTCTTTGGTCAAGATAAAGCGGGCATAAAGAAGATTGCAACAGATGGTGCTCAAATCTGTTTAGATTTAGTTAAAACTGTGCCAGGCACCTTGGTCTCATTTGAGTACTCACCTGAGTCATACACTGGAACCGAACTTGAGTTTGCCGTTGAGGTTTGTAACGCGGTAAATGATATTTGGAAGCCAACTCCTGCCTGGAAGACAATTATGAATTTACCAGCCACAGTTGAGATGGCAACACCAAATGTTTACGCAGATTCAATTGAGTGGATGCATCGCAACCTTAAGTATCGCGACAGCGTGATCTTAAGTTTGCACCCACATAATGATCGTGGCACAGGGGTAGCTGCAGCTGAGCTTGCCTACTTAGCAGGGGCAGATCGAATTGAAGGAACATTATTTGGCAATGGTGAGAGAACTGGAAATGTTTGCTTAGTAACTTTAGGGCTTAACTTACTAAGCCATGGCATTGACCCCATGATTGATTTTTCTGAAATCGATGAAATCAGGCGAACAGTTGAGTACTGCAATCAGCTTCGGGTTCCAGAGCGTCACCCATACGGTGGCGACTTAGTATTTACCGCTTTTTCTGGCTCTCACCAGGATGCGATTAAAAAAGGATTTGAGTATATGGAAAAGGATGCCAAAGCTGCCGGAAGTGAAAAAGATAAATTCACCTGGGCAGTTCCATACCTGCCAATTGATCCAAAGGATATTGGCAGATCCTATGAAGCGGTGATTCGGGTAAATAGCCAATCCGGCAAGGGCGGCGTTGCTTACTTGATGAAGCATGAACATCAACTAGATCTACCCCGTAGATTGCAAATTGAGTTTAGTCAGGTAATTCAGTCGTTAACAGATTCAGAGGGCGGGGAAGTTTCACCAGAGGCAATGTGGAATATTTTTGAGGATGAGTACCTGCCAGCAAAAAATAATCAGTGGGGCAGATTTAAATTGGCAGCACTGTCACAAACCTCTCAGATGGATCAAGATGTTGATTTAAGTATTGAACTTCTTGATAAAGAGGTCTCAAAAAAGTTAACTGGCAAAGGTAATGGCCCAATTGCAGCCTTTGTTGCGATAGTAAATGCTTATGAACCAAAGCTTTCAATCCGAGTTTTGGATTATTACGAGCACGCATTATCTGCTGGTGGAGATGCCAAGGCTGCTGCCTATCTCGAGTGTGAGGTTGCAGGTAAGGTTTATTGGGGTGTTGGAATTGATCCAAGCACAACAACTGCAGCGTTAAAGGCAGTTATCTCCTCAATCAATCGCGCAGTTCGCTAACTGCCTCTGTCTTACTCCTCTAGTAACTTAGGGGTATGCCGTTATACCGAGATCAGGCGATTGTGCTTCGCACCCAAAAACTTGGTGAGGCAGATCGGATAATTACCTTATTTACAAAAGAACATGGCCGGATCAAAGCGGTGGCAAAGGGTGTACGTAGAACTAAATCTAGATTTGGCGCCAGGCTGGAACCGGCAAGTTATGTTGATCTGCAGTTATATACCGGCCGCACCTTTGACACTATTACCCAGGTAGTAAGTATTGAAAATTATGGCGATGTTTTATCTAGTGATTATCAAAGCTGGACTGTGGCAAGTGCAATTTTGGAGGCAGCAGAGCGTTTCACCCAGGCAGAGCATGAGCCAGCCTTGCAACAATATCTACTGGTAAGTGGATCGTTAAAGGTTTTAGCTGAGAAAAAATATGATGCCTCATTAATTTTAGATGCCTACCTACTGAGATCATTAGCAGTTGCCGGATACGCCCCTTCATTAACAGTTTGCTCAAGGTGTGATGCGCCAGGTCCACACAAGTTTTTCTCACTGCAAGGTGGTGGCTCAGTATGCCCAAGCTGTAAGCCATCAGCATCTGCTGCTCCAGCCCAGGCAACATTAGATTTGATGGCCAATTTACTAACCGGAGATTGGGAGCAAGCGGTTGAGAGTGAGAGTAAGAATCGAAATGAGGCCTCTGGCTTAATCGCTGCCTACCTGCAGTGGCACTTAGAGCGAGGCTTACGATCCCTGCCATTAGTTGAGAGAATAAGTCGTGGCTAAAAGTAAGAGCAAGGTAAGCAAGGGCAAAAAAGTAACACCGCCAACTCCCCATCGCACCGGTGTTACCCCACCAAAGTTAGATCCAAAACAAATTCCAAACCATGTTGCCTTGGTTATGGATGGCAATGGCAGATGGGCAAAACAACGGGGATTACCAAGAACTGCCGGACATGAAGCAGGGGAGGCCTCGTTACTAGATATGGTGCATGGGGCAATTGAGATTGGTGTTAAAGAGTTAAGTGCTTATGCATTCTCAACTGAAAACTGGCAGCGCTCGCCAGAGGAGGTCAAATTCTTAATGGAGTTTAATCGTCAGGTTTTGCGCAAGCGGCGTGATGAGATGAATGAATTGGGAGTCAAGATTCGCTGGGTTGGCCGGGAGAAGAGATTATGGAGTGGGGTATTAACAGAGTTAAAGCAGGCGCAAGAGTTAACTAAAAACAACAAGGTTTTAACTTTGAATATGTGTGTTAATTATGGTGGCAGGGCGGAGATGTTAGATGCTGCGGTTGCGATTGCAAAAGATGCGATGCGTAAAAAAATTAAGCCAGATTCTCTTTCAGAAAAATCAATTAGTAAGTATCTTTACGCCCCACAGATGAGTAATGTCGATCTGTTTTTAAGATCATCCGGTGAGCAGCGAACAAGTAATTTCTTAATGTGGCAATCAGCTTATGCGGAGATGGTATTTCTTGATGTGCTCTGGCCAGATGCTGATAGACGAACGCTCTGGAAGGCGATCGAGATTTATGCTGAGCGTGAAAGACGGTTTGGTAAGGCTTAACTCAACACTTTTGGCATAAACCAAATAGCTCAACCACATGGGAAACTTTTTTAAATCCATTGTTTTTAGCAACTGAATTTGCCCATTTTTCAACAGCGCTTCCTTCAACCTCAACTGTTTTGCCACAACTGGTGCAAACTAAGTGGTGATGATGTCCGGTTGCGCATAATCGGTACAAAGCTTCACCGTCATCTTTTCTAATAACATCTACTGTGTTATCAGTAGCAGCCTTTTGCAATGCGCGATAAACGGTTGCTAATCCAGTTGGCTTACCCTGTTTTCTCATTAATTGAAAAACCTCCTGCGCACTGGCAAAACCTCCAGCGCGCTCAAGGGTTGTAATTACAGCTGGGAGTGATTTACTCATGAGGTAAATTGGCTACCACTAGCCACATCACAATGATTCCCACAAATGTTGCAAGCATTGTTAGCTTTGAACTGTGCTTGGCATGGGCCTCTGGCAAGATGTGTGAGGTCGCTAAGTAAATTAACATTCCAGCAAATACCGCAAGGTATAGACCAAGGAGTGGATCGCTAATTGAAATATAAGTACCAAAAGCCGCACCGCCAATTCGCATGACGGCATCAACTCCAAGCAGCCAAATCCCTCGTTTTGTCCAGTTTCCACTCTTAATCAATAATGAAACAGTGTTTAATCCATCGCTAAAAGCATGCACTAAAAGTGCTACAAATATTGCAAACCCTAATGAATTGCTAACTTGAAAGGCTATTCCAAGGGCGACGCCATCTAGGAATACATGGCCGCTCATGGTTAGTGCGCCAACTGTTCCAGCTATGTTGTGAGTGTGCTTATGATCGGTTGCATACTCTGAATCTGATGGTTCATGTGAGCCTAAAGCTCTTTCAAATAGGTGTAGCAACATAAACCCAGCTACAAATGCCACCGATACAGCTGGTGCGTGCAGTATTTCGTTGGTATTTAACTCAAAAACCTCGGGGAGTAGATCAAAAGCAACCAGACCTAAAAGTAATCCAGCTGCTAATCCAAGAACTATATGCAGCCGATCACGGGACTTAATAGCGAGCAATCCACCCATGGTGGTTGCTATGGCAGTTACTGCGGCAAGTACAAGTGCGATGTTCATACCAAGACTGTATCATAAAATGATAATGATTATCAATATCATTTCTCGCAAGCCTAGATCCGCCCATAACCCTTGCCTTTGGCTAGATAGATATGCCTAACCCCTACACTTAAGCCAATAGCAAGCCGCCGACAGCCAGCCGGATGGAGATCAAATGGCCCAAGATCGTTTAGAGACAATTGTTTCCTTAGCTAAGAGGCGTGGTTTTGTTTACCCCTCATCTGAAATTTATGGCGGACTTCGCGCCTCCTGGGATTACGGTCCACTTGGAGTTTAATTAAAAAATAATATTAAGCGCCAGTGGTGGAAATCCATGGTGCAAGGCAGAGATGATGTAGTCGGATTAGATTCTTGCGTAATTTTAGCCCGCGAGGTTTGGCAAGCCTCTGGTCATGTTGAGACATTCTCTGATCCATTAACTGAGTGCACAAGTTGTCATAAGCGCCACCGGGCTGATCATTTAGAAGAGGCTTATGAAAATAAGCATAAGAAAAAAGCTGCCTCACTTACTGAGATTAATTGCCCAAACTGTGGCACCAAGGGAAAGTTTACCGCTCCTAAACAATTTTCAGGTTTGCTAAAAACCTATCTTGGACCAGTAGAGGATGAATCTGGTTTGGCATATTTACGACCAGAGACTGCACAGGGAATCTTTATTAACTTTGATAATGTGGCATCAACCTCGCGTAAGAAACCACCATTTGGTATTGGCCAGATTGGTAAATCTTTTAGAAATGAGATTACCCCAGGAAACTTTATCTTTAGAACTCGTGAGTTTGAACAGATGGAGATGGAGTTTTTTGTTGTCCCAGGAACAGATGAAGAGTGGCATCAATACTGGATTGATACCAGATTAGCTTGGTATAAAGATTTAGGAATAAATCCAGATCGACTTCGAGTCTTTGAACATCCAAAGGAAAAACTCTCTCACTACTCAAAGCGAACTGCAGATATTGAGTACAAGTTTGAGTTTGCTGGAACTGAGTGGGGTGAGTTAGAAGGAATTGCTAACCGAACTGATTTTGATTTGAAATCACACTCAAGAGCATCGGGTGAGAATTTAACTTGGTTTGATCAGGAAAAAAATGAGCGCTGGACGCCTTATGTAATTGAACCAGCAGCTGGTGTTGATCGTTGCGCACTTACATTTATGTTAGATGCCTACACCGAGGATGAGGCGCCAAACTCCAAGGGTGAGATGGAAAAGCGGGCGCTGATGAAATTAGATTACCGACTAGCCCCAGTAAAGATTGGCGTGCTGCCGCTATCAAGAAATGCTGATCTATCGCCAAAAGCTAAGGATTTAGCTACCTCTTTGCGCAAGCATTGGAATGTGGATTTTGATGATGCGGGTGCGATCGGCAGACGTTATCGCCGTCAAGATGAGATTGGCACACCATTTTGTATCACAATTGATTTTGAAAGCTTAGAGGATCAAGCGGTAACAATTCGAGAGCGTGACAGTATGGCTCAATCTCGTATTGCACTCGATCAGGTTCAAAATTATCTAGCCACAAAATTATTAGGCTGCTAATTGCTGACCAAGGTTAAGCCACTTACCCTGCCAATTTCTAATGGCAGATTTGAAAACAATCAGGTAGTACTAAGTACGCCGGTAGTTCTAGCCCCCATGGCGGGAATAACAAATGCTGCATTTCGAAGATTATGTAGAGAGCAAGGGGCTGGTCTTTTTGTCTCTGAGATGGTCACCGCCCGAGCCTTAATTGAAAGACGAGAAGAAACTTTTCGATTAATCAAGCCAGGAGTTGGTGAGAGCCCAAGATCTATTCAACTCTACGCCGTTGATCCAACTGTGTTAGGAAAAGCAGTTGACCTACTAGGTAGTGAGGATTTAGCAGATCACATAGATTTAAATTTTGGTTGCCCAGTTCCTAAAGTTACCCGCCGTGGTGGTGGGGCAGCTTTGCCATTTAAGCGCAAATTGTTTTCAGCAATTGTGGATGCAGCGGTTAAGAGTGCAAGTAAGTATGGAATTCCAGTGACGGTAAAGATGCGAGTTGGTATTAACTCAGATCATCAAACCTTTTTAGAGTCAGCAAAATCAGCAGCAGATCTTGGCGTTACCTGGGTTGCGCTCCATGCTAGAACTGCCGCCCAGTTATATGAGGGCAGATCTGATTGGAATAAAATTACAGAGTTAGTTGAACACTTATCAGATACTGATGTGCCAGTACTAGGAAATGGTGATATTTGGTCTGGTGAGGATGCAGTAAATATGATTAATCAAACTGGTTGTGCTGGTGTAGTAGTTGGCAGAGGATGCTTAGGCCGGCCATGGTTATTTGCTGATTTGGTAAGTGCTATCAATGGAGAAAATAAACGAGTAAATCCAAATCTATTCCAGGTGCGCGAAATAATGATTCGCCATGGTCAATTACTAATTGAGTACTTTGAAAATGAGGATCGGGCAATGCGCGATATTAGAAAGCATATGGCCTGGTATTTAAAGGGTTTTTCAGTACCACGGCAGGTGCGAGCATCCCTTGGCATGGTTGAATCACTAGCGCAAATGCAGCAATTGTTATCACAAGTTGAAGCTCAGCCATATCCACAAGCAGTTGGCGATGGCCCACGGGGTAGAACTAGCCATGGCCGGGAGGTAAAGCTGCCAGATGGTTGGTTAAATGATCCAGATGAGTTTGCCACCATTTCAATTGATGATGCAATTTCAGGTGGATGAAGTAATTGTTTATCTTTAAATTTATTAGACGGATAATCTCATTTGTTTTACTTCTAATTATTGTCATTCCATTGTATGTAGCAGGAAGTATATGGTACTCAGCAAGAAACTCATCTCCAGTTAAATCTGATGTTATTTTAGTAATGGGGGCTGCCCAATTTGATGGCCGGCCAAGTGAGGTATTGCAATCTAGATTGCAAGAGAGTTTAAAGGTTTACAAAGCAGGGCTAGCACCAAAAATTTACACTGTGGGCTCTGGTGCACCGGGGGATCGAACCACTGAGGCAGCAGCTAGTAGAGCTTGGTTAATTGATAATGGTGTTAAAAGATCTAATATCTCATCAATTGCAAAGGGGCGAGATACCTTAGGTAGTACACAAGCTTATGCAGAGGCTATGAAAAAGGTGAAGTTAAGTTCAGTTGTAATTGTGACTGATCCATATCACTGCTTTCGCTCTGTAAAAATGGCTAAAGATTTAGGACTCATCGCATCCTGTGCGCCAGTTGAAACTGGACCGGCATCGGTTGCAAACTCTGGATATAAGTACTTAGCGCGGGAGGCTGGTGCGTATTTGGCATATATAACAGTTGGCCGACTTGGAATTAAGTTAAGTGATCGATTAATTTCAATAAATCTATACCCTTAAGCCATGGAGTTACTACCGGTCCTAGACCTTTTATCAACCTTAGTCTTTGCCTTAGTTGGCGCACGGATTGCAGCAGATAAAGGATTAGATTATGGCGGCATAGCTTTTATTGCCGCAGTTGCTTCAGTTTCCGGCGGTACATTGCGAAATGTATTTTTAGGATTAAAACCAGTTTGGATTAGTGATCCGTGGATAACGGTGGCGGTGTTAAGTGCGGTGCTTATTACTTTAGTTTTTAGAAGAGTTACTCGGATCGGAAAAACATTATTGGTTATGGATACCTTTGGCTTGGCTATTGCCACAATCTCTGGCTCATACCTTGCTTTCAAACAAGAGGTCTCTTGGCTAGCCGCAATTATTTTGGGTGTAATTACCGCAGTAACTGGTGGATTACTTCGCGATGTTTTATGTCAGGTCGAACCAGTTCTTCTGCATCGAGAAACTATTGGCACATCCTCATTAATGGGGGCGATTACATTTGTAAGCCTTTATCAACTTGAGGTTGATATAACAATCTCAGCAATATCAGGTGCTGGCATCGTGGTTATCACTCGAATTATCTCAATTTACTTTGATCTTCATCTGCCTAAATTTAACTCAGGTAAAAAGCCTAAGTAATTTAAGTGCAATTTCTAAGTAAGGCGTGGGCAGATAGGATTACTAAATGGTAATCAGAGCAGCAAATGAGCACCCTGGGTACTCAGATTTTGATCGGGCAAGATTTTTAGATGAGCCGGCAAAACGTGGTGGTCGAACTGAGTTTGCTAGAGATCGCGCACGAATCATTCACTCATTTGCACTTCGCAGGTTGGCAGCTAAAACTCAGGTTGCAGTTCCATGGGCAACTGATTTTCCAAGAACCAGACTTTCTCACTCACTTGAGTGCGCACAGGTTGGCCGCGAATTAGGAGCTGCCCTCGGTGCTGATCCAGATTTAATGGAGGGAGCATGTCTTGCTCATGACATTGGCCATCCACCATTTGGTCATAATGGGGAGGAAGTTCTTAATCTGATTGCCCAATCATGTGGTGGTTTTGAGGGAAATGCCCAAAGTCTTAGATTGTTAATTAGGTTAGAGGCAAAGACAGTTTTGCCAGATGGTAAATCAATTGGTTTGAATTTAACTAGAGCATCCCTAGATGCAGCGACAAAGTACCCATGGACTAGAGCAGTTAATGCTAAAAAGTTTGGTGTCTATGAAGATGATTTAGAGATCTTTAATTGGTATCGAGAGGGTGTTGACTCTGGCAAGAGCTCAATGGAGGCACAGATCATGGATTGGTCTGATGATATTGCCTATAGCGTTCATGATTTAGAGGACTCATTAGTATCTGGTCAAATTAAATTAGATCAATTAAGTACTGACTTACCAAAGCTATTTATAGTTGCTCAGCAGATGTATTTATCCGATATTACTGAGAGTGAAATGCAGAGCGCCTTAAACTCCTTACAGAAATTATCTTGCTGGCCACGTTACTACGATGGCACACACCGCTCACTTGCCAGACTTAAAGATCTAGCCAGCCAATTAATTGGCAGATTTGCCCAAGCAGCAGAGGTGGCAACCCAAGAAAAGTATGGTGATGGTGATTTAACTAGATATAACGCTAATTTAGTAGTTCCTAGAGCTCAACGAGTTGAGGTGGCATTACTAAAATCAATGGCTGGTCATTATGTAATCAATGCAACCGACTCACAGATTAGATACGCCGAACAACAAAAGATTCTGACCCAATTGGTGGAGGCGATTTTGGCTAGTGCACCAGATACCTTGGAGAGTTTTTTCCTGCAAGATTGGCAGCGAGCACAAACTGATCAAGCCCGACTTCGGGTAGTAATTGATCAAGTGGCTTCTCTGACAGATCCAGGAGCCCTAACCCTGCATAATCGCCTTGTTAACAGGGGTTAATTTAACTTGTCGCTTTTGAAACTAGGATAGGAAGTATGGCCGGCCGAATTAAAGATGAGGATGTTACATACATCCGAGATCATTCCGCGATTGATGATGTTGTTGGTGATTATGTTCAGCTTAAAAATGCTGGTGGTGGTCAGAAAAAAGGATTGTGCCCATTTCATGATGAGAAAAGTCCCTCATTTCATGTAACACCAAGTAAAGGATTCTTTCACTGCTTTGGATGTCAGGTGGGCGGTGATGTAATTGCATTTATTATGAAGCTAGAGCATCTAACCTTTACTGAAACTGTTGAGCGATTAGCTGATCGAATTGGTTACACCCTGCGGTATGAAGCAGGTGGGGTAAGTACTGGGCCATCAATTAATAGATCTAGGTTGGTAGCAGCAAATACTGCTGCCTCCATTTTTTATCAGGAGCAATTACAACTTCCAGCTGCCCAACATGGTAGAGATTTCTTAACAAAGCGAGGCTTTGATCGAGATGCTGCTAAAAACTTTAATGTCGGCTACGCCCCAGATGAGTGGGATGGGCTTTATAAAAATCTTAAGGGAAAAGGTTTCACCGATGAGGAGTTAAATCTTGCCGGCCTAGTTAAAGAGGGTGCCAAGGGAATGATTGATAGATATCGCAATCGATTAATTTGGCCAGTTAAAGATATCTCAGGGGATGTGGTCGGATTTGGTGCCAGAAAGCTAGCAAGTGATGAGGTTGATACTGGGCCAAAGTATTTAAACTCTCCAGAGACACCAGTTTATAAAAAGAATCAAATTTTATATGGCTTAGATATGGCCAAAAAAGAGATTGCAAAAAATCGCCAAGTTGTAATTGTTGAAGGTTATACCGATGTGATGGCAGCTCATCTAGCAGGTGTTACCACCGCAGTTGCCACCTGTGGCACAGCATTTGGTGATGAACATATTCGAATAATTAGAAGATTGCTAATGGATGCAGATGCATTTAGAGGAGAGGTAATCTTCACCTTTGATGGTGATGCAGCTGGTCAAAAAGCTGCTCTTCGAGCATTTGAAGATGATCAAAAATTTGTTGCGCAAACATTTGTGGCAGTTGAGCCAAGTGGTATGGATCCATGTGAGTTGCGCCAAGCTCAAGGCAATGATGCGGTGAGAAACTTAGTGGCAAGAAGAGTGCCACTTTTTGAGTTTGCCATTAAATCTGTGATTGCAAACTATGACATCACAGCCGCTGAAGGCAGAGTTAATGCGCTAAACCAAGTTGCGCCATTAATTGGCAAGATAAGAGATGCTTCATTGCGGCCAGAGTATGTCAGGTTACTTGCCGGCTGGCTGGGTATGGAGGTTGATATTGTTTCAACTGCAGTTAAGAAAAGTGGTGGTGCAACTAATACTGTAAGCGACAAACGAGTAAATCTAACTGATCCAGTTTTAGTACTAGAGCGTGAGGTATTAAAGGTTAGATTACAACTGCCAACTCTGTCTCATAGTTGGGTGGATTTAGAGCCAACCGCCTTCTCATTTGCTCTTTATAATCAACTGCGGGCTTTAATTGATAATCAAAGTGAATTTAATATTCAAGAGTTAATTGATAAGGCAGATTCTGATGAGCTTAAATCCTTAATCACTGAGTTAACGGTGGAGCCAATCAGAACAGATGGTGAGGTATCAGATCGATACATAACCAGCATTTTTGCCAGGTTGCGCGAGGTGGCATTGAGCAGATCAATTGCTGAGATTAAATCCACATTGCAACGATTAAATCCAGTAGAAAATGATGCGCAGTATCAGGAGATTTTCACGCAGTTAGTTGGCATGGAGGCAGCCAGGCGTGTACAAAAAGAGTTAGCACTAGGGGAGAGTTAAAACTTGAATAAATTAGGCGTAGGTTTGAGCGGCTTTAATTTTTCGCTACTATTTGCCCTCAGCAATCTTTGATTAGATTGATTTTTCCCTGATAGCTCAATTGGCAGAGCAGCCGGCTGTTAACCGGCAGGTTCTTGGTTCGAGTCCAAGTCAGGGAGCATGGCCCTCTTTAGAGTTCAGGTTTCACTTCCTGACCGTCCAGGATCCCTTGGTGCGGTGGCATCTGCAATTGGATTTGCCGGCGGAGATATTCGTGGCTTAGTTGTATTACGAAGTGAAAATGGCCGCGGCATTGATGACATCACAATTGCAGTTCCAGGCAGTGATCCAACAGATTTAGTAAATGTCTTAACCTCAATTGGTGGGGTTGAGGTAATTTCAATTACCCCAGTTGATTAGTACTTAACCTCTTGTAATTGCTTGGCCGATTGCTCTGGCTCTAGATCCATAATAAATGCACCCATTGCTGACTCAGAACCAGATAAGTACTTTAATTTTCCAGGTTGGCGCCTGACCGAGACGATCTGCCAGTGCAATCTCATGCTATCTCGTCCAACATTTACTGGCGCTTGATACCAAGAGGCGATGTATGCCATTTCGATTCCAAATACACCATCTAATCGAGTTAAAACCTCTTTAGCTAAGGCTGGAAAGAGTTGGGATTGATTCTCATCTAACTCACTAATACTTGCCACTGCGCGCTTTGGCGCAATATGAATTTCAAATGGATACCTAGCTGCATATGGCACAAATGCAATCCACTCACTATTTTCACAAATTATCCGCTTCTTATCTTTAATCTCCCGAGCGATTACATCATCTAGTAAGAGTCGGCCAGTTTTGGCAAGATGTGAGGCAGCAGCTTGTAACATTTTTTCAACTCTTGGTGGAATAAATGAATAGGCATAAATCTGGCCATGTGGATGAGAAAGTGTTACCCCAACCTCCTCGCCTCGATTTTCAAATGGAAATACATACTCAATATAGGAAAGTTTTGATAACGCCGCATCTCGATCCTTCCAAGCCTCTAAAACTGTTCTAATTTGCTTGAGGCTAAGTTGGGCAAAGGTTGATCCATGATCTTGGGTGTAACAAACAACTTCGCAAGCACCTGCAGCATCAGCATTTGGGGTATCAAAACCAATAACATCAGGCAGTTTGTAATTATCTCCTGGCGTAGTCAATGCTGGTGAGCGATTGGTAAAAACCACGACCTCATAATTGCTATCTGGAATCTCAGTTAATTTTTCGCCATTAGAAACACATAATGGGCAAAGCTCCTTTGGTGGCAGAAATACTCGATGTTGCCGGTGTGAAGCCACCGCCACCCACTCATTTACTAATGGATCTAAGCGAAGTTGGCCAATACCTGGTTGTGCTTTGTTATCACGCTTATCGATAGCTGTACGAGAAATCTCTTTACTATCGTAATAGTAGATATCTCGCTCGTCGGAGAGTTTTAAATCGGAGCGAAAAACTCCACCCGATAATTGTTTGGCCATAATGGGTTAAGCGTAGTGGAAAGAATTAATGCTTTATTTGTTTAGCGCAGCTATCTGTTGGTTTTTTACTCACCGTAGGCTTTGGGGTTGGTGTTGGTTTTGGTAATTCTGGACCTTGCATCAGGTTAATGGTGAATGGGATTTCATTATCAGCGTGAGTCTTTGAGATATCTACATAATTTAAGGTTCCGGCTGTTACACCTGCAGGCAGGCCTTCGATACTTAACTCCCACCTTCCGCTAGCAGCGCGAACCGGGGTTTGTTTTTTCACCTTAATATTTTTATCTGTTGGCCTAAATACCACTGTGCCGGTAACAACTGGGGTGCCAATACTTCTAAAAACTTCAATATTTATAACCACAGGTTTATTGGTATCAGTACTTGTTGTTGAAATCAGATTCATCCTTGTGGGCTCATTAATGGGCATCATGTCAGCCGCCTCTGGCTGCCACTTACCTTTAATCAGAGACATGAATTGATCTGGTGTTCCCCTAAATACATTTAAATCTAACCTAGAGCTGGGCACGCCATATTTCTTTCCGATACCACAGGAGGAGTACTGCCAAATTTGCCATTGTGATGAACAGTTTGCGGTGCTCCAAGAATGGACAAAGCAACCAATATTTGTTCGTTGCCCTGGCTGAGCAATTGGATCAGCAGGATTTATTCCATAGTGAGCTAGCCAGAGTGGATACTGGCGCAGCACTTCGCTTCGTTCCATTGCCATCTCTAAAAACTGGGCATAGGAGTAGAGAAATGGTTTGCGACCAGTTTTTTCCTCCACAGTTTGTAGCCATGTCTCTGCCCATAAAGTCACCAATTTTCGTGGCATGGTTTTTACGCAATTACTACCACTTTTTTTCACGCAATTTGTTTCTAAATCAAGTGCAACAGGTAGATCTCGCTCGTTATATCCACCTAAAGAGGCTAATCGCCAAATTACTTTTTGTGCTTGGGCTTTTGCATCACGAATTATGTAATCCTTATCTTCGCTATTTGGTAAGTATGCAAAGTGATACATGCCAGTGTAAAGACCAGCAGCTTGCGCCGCATTTCGATCGCCAACTAACCACTTCATGGTTGTCAGATCAGCTTGCTCTTGCGAATCTGATCCTTTGATTAATACGAAGCGCATTCCTGCATCAAATTTCATTTTAAAATCAATTGGTAGATCATTTGGGTGTTGCCATCTACTGATATCTGAACCTTGAATTCTCCCGCCCGTTAATTTACTTGTCGCTTCAGTTATAAACAGGGCATTATTACTGGCAAATGTTTTTGAGTTATCAACCTTAAAGTTGGCTGTCTTTGAAATAGTTTTTTTCTTTCCAACTAAACCAGTGGCCCGATACTGACCTTCAGCTTTAATTGCAGTGGCAACTGTTGTTATCCGCCAGGAGCCAACGGCAGATGCAGTTGTTTTAAGTGATGTCTCTTTCCAGGCGACACCATCAAAACTTTGAATAGTAATTTTAGCTTTAGCTGCTGGTTTAACCTGGCCATAAAATGTAATTAATGATTCACCAGCATTTGGCGTGCTCTCAACATTAAATGAAACCAATGTTTTTGCAGTAGCCCCATTTGCAGATGGCAACAAGCCCATAAAAACTATAAATGCAATTACCGCAGCAGTTAGTTTTTTCACCGCTCTATTATCGTGGGTGATATCCCTAAAACTGATTTAATCGCTTCAATTAAAGCTTGAGTGTGGGATGGATTACGAACTTTCTTGAAATCATGAGGGTTTGCAAACTTTTGGCTATCAGCAAAATCTAAGGTTAATTGATCATCTTCATAGGCGACAAGCCGGGCATCAAAAAAGGCCAACCAAGCAATTCGGTCCTGTTCAAGGAGTTGATCTAGTACGTCATTCCATTGAATTTTTAGCTGCGCTAAATCCATAAGATTAAATCAAGAAACCATAAATTATGAGCGTTAAAAATAATATGCCGGCAATTAATTTGCTTGGGGTCTTTAACATTACCGATTTAAAAAATGGCACAAGTGTCAAAACAAAAATCACTACACCAACCAATACTAGAAATAAACTTTTAACAAAGTTTCCTTGCAAACCTATTTGGTATGGCATATTAATTAGACCCATTGTTGTAACTGTATATGCGCCAAAACGATAATAATTTATGGGATTCATCGATGCTTAGATTCTACTGCTGGTGTAGCGATTAGAATTCTTTAAAGAAACTACTCTTGTCTGCTTTAATGCCCATTTTCTTATCAATTCAGTTATCCAATCTATTTTGCTAATTAAGTCTACTTAGATTACTTCCAGGTTTTTCCATGGAGGATAATGGTTTTTTCCTCAGTCATTTCGCTCACAGTTGAGCGAACTCCTTCTTTGCCAATTCCAGAGGATTTCAATCCGCCGTATGGCATTAAATCTGCACGCCAAAGTGGCGTCCAATTAATATGGATATTGCCTGAATCTATCTCTCGAGCAGATTGAATTGCAGCATCAATATTTCTTGTAAATATGCCAGCGCCAAGACCATAAATTGAATCGTTGGCCATTTCGATTGATTCAGGCAAATTTTCAAAGGTACTAACAGAGATAGCTGGTCCAAATAGCTCCTCCTGAGCAAATGGTGATTTTGGATTAACATCATAAACAATTGCCGGCCTTACTAACGCACCCTCTCTATCTCCACCAGTGAGTAATTTCGCACCATCTTTAACTGCACTTCGGATCGAGTTTTCAACTCGCTCAGCTTCCTTTTCAGAGATCAATGTTCCAACCTTGGTGTCGGCACTCTTCGGATTGCCAATCCTGATGCTTTCAACTTTTGGTTTTAGAGCAGCTAAGAAATCATTAACTATCTTTTTGTCTACTAAAACACGTTGCACAGAAATACACACTTGCCCCGCATTTACATACCCTCCGATTGCAATAGCATCAGTAGCAAGATCAATATCGGCATCATTTAGAACTATGACTGGACAGGATGAACCAAGTTCAAGAGATAATTTTTTTACTCCCGCAATTGAGGAAATATGGCGCCCTGTATTTGTCGATCCGGTAAAGGAAACCTTTCGGACGCGAGGATCTGAAACTAGAGCATCGCCTAGCGTTGATCCCGGACCTGTAATCACTTGCAAGGCGTTATCGGGTAGTCCGGCCTGAGTAAAGTATTTTGCAATCAGCAATGCAGAAAGAGGTGTTGTCCTGGCAGGTTTAAGTACAACTGCATTTCCAACTGCAAGAGCAGGAGCAATTTTATGAAGAACTAAGAGCGCAGGGTAATTGAAAGGACTGATGGCAACTACAACTCCAACTGGTTGACGCAATGTAAAACCAATTTTTTCAAACCCAGTCCCTTTGTTTGCATCTAAAGGCAAAGTTGAGCCATAAAGTTGAGAGCCTTCAAATGCTGATAGTTTGATTATTTCAGGACACCGGCTGGCTTCAGCCCTTGCCTCGGTAATACTTTTTCCAGTCTCACCAGATATTGTCTGTGCCAACTCTTCAATGTTTTGTGCAGTTATTTCTGCCGCTTTTAATAGTACTTCGCTACGAATATGTGCTGGTGTTCGACGCCAAAGATTTGCACCTGTCTGTGCATTTGCCAGGACAAGGTTTAAATCCTCTAACGTTGCAATCGGAACCTGTCCTAAAATTGCTCCATCATATGGAGACTTTATTTCATCTAGGAGCATAGTATTTTGACCCTCAAATCAATTAAATGGATTTTTACCCAGGAGTAAATCTTAGCCTGCAAATAAATGTACCCCTATCTCCATGCTCTAACTTCCAGCCCATGCCATCATTTACCCAAGGAAGGGCTCAATTTATGCCTTAGTTTTAGTTTTTGGCTCAGGAGCCTAGGCTAATCAAGTGAATCACCCGTCAAATAGTAAATTAAATGTCATCAATCGAGAGCTGACCAGAAGAGGCTTCACCTGCTCGGCTATTGCATTTGCAATGATGGGCTTTACTTCCACTTGCTGGGGTCCAATGCTTCCATGGATTGCACAAAAATCTCAGCTATCCATTTCAAATTCAGGTTTAGTGCTGGCAGGTTTTAGTCTACATACTTTAGTGGGAACAATTATTGTCCAATTGTTTGGCCCCAAAAAAGATTTAATTTGGTTTATAAGATGTGGCATCACCATCGCTTTTATTGGGTTTATTGGAGTAGTTACTCTTGATAGCGCAACCTCAATTTTTATTACTGCATGCTTTGCTGGATTAGGTTATGGCGCAACTGGTATTGCCTTACTTCAATTATTTACAAGAAGTAGTAATGCCAGTCACGTACGGATGAACCTTGCCAGTGCAGCAACAGGGGCGGGGGCATTAGCAGGGCCATTCACAATCGGAATATTGGGAGCAAGCTTTATTCCCTATATCGTTACTACTGCGATCGGGATTTCTTTAATTGCAACCTTATTCTTAACTGGCGCAAGATGGAAAGTTGAAAAGTACCCACACTCTTCACAGACTAAAGAAAATAAAATTAGATTAACAATCGTTTTGCTAGCAATTACTTTTTATTCAGGGCTGGAAAACTCAATTGGTGCATGGCTGCCAACCATCATTAGCAATGTTGACGGAACTCTAGAGGCTGGTGCTTTGAGCAGCGCATTATTCTATTTCTTCTTTTCAATAGGTCGATTTGTGGGCGTTTTTTTAGCAAAGGTTATGGAGCCTGAAAGAATTATTTTGCTCTGCATCCTTTCAACCTTAATTCCATTTGGATTTGCGCTTGTGTTTGAATCAAAATTAGGAATTTTCTTAGCGATTTGTGGCTTATTTCTTGGACCTTTGTTTCCAAATTCTTCCAGTTGGGTCGCAAGAAAAACCCCAGGCTTTCCAGTAGCAACAACTGTATTGATGCTTTCAATAATGTTTGGTGGGTTTATTTTTCCACCAATACTGGGATTTGTATTAGAAGTAACGGGAATTACCGGATTCATGTATGCACTAACAGCTTTACTACTTTTGTCAGCCTCGCTATTTATTTCTAGCTATGTCAATTGGCGCCGGTAAAGAAAACACTATATCTATCTAGGGGTTCCATTCCATTTCCACCCAGATCTTCTAGCTACCCCTGAGAGTTCGATTCGACCTGCAAGCCATAACAAAAGTTGCCCATGTGATTCAAAATTTGGGAATTCAACAGTTCCTGAAAAAACTCTATTTATAGCAAATTCAGATGCAAGAGTGTTTGGAACAAAATCTATGCCAAAGCCTTTTGCTAAATCATAAGTATGCACGCTGACTTCAATAACCCCCATTGCTGCAAACCCAACTGGATCTGAAACTCCATAAGCGTGCCAAGCCCGGTCATCTAAACTTGCGCTGGATACAACTTTTTGCAAAACCTTGGCCGCCGTACTTATCATTGTTAAATACTCAATTGGCTTCGCCTGTGGCTTTTTTTCAAACAAGACAGGCTGATAAGTATCCATTCGTTTTCCAACAACTTGATAGGAATATTCCAGACAGGCACGCATTGTGTGAATAGCAGTTTGGGCCTGAGTCCAATCTAAATCTGGGGTCTTACTTTCCCAATCTAAATCTGTAGTTGGTAGCAAGGTTTTATGCAGCTCTTCAGCAGCAAGGTTGACCCAATTACCTGCGACTATCAAACTCTCCATACTCCTAACTATATATAAAAATAATCAATTTAGATCTGTAGGATGTTCACATGCCTGGTCTTTTTGATGAGTTGAAGATTCGTGATCTGATAATTCCCAATCGAATATGGCTTTCGCCCATGTGCCAATACTCTGCAATAGATGGCCTTCCTAATACCTGGCACACGGTTCATTTGGGCAAATATGCAATGGGCAAGGTGGGTCTAATCATGACTGAGGCATCTGGGATTTCACCTAGTGCTCGCTCTACGCTACATGACACAGGGATTTGGAATGATGAACAAGTTGATGCCTGGAGAACCATTGTTGATTTTGTTCATTTACAAGGAGTAAAAATTGGTATCCAGCTCTGGCATGCAGGTCAAAAATCTTCCACCACCACACCATGGCAAGGTCAAGATTATGTCGATGCTAACTCTGGAGGCTGGCAGGCGGTAGCTCCAAGTGAAATTGCCTTTGGAAAGTTGCCTAAACCTCGCTCCTTGACCGAAGAAGAAATTCATTCAATTATTGATCAGTATCGTCAGGCTGCCACTCGATCGCTAAAAGCTGGATTTAATGTGGTTGAAATTCATGGAGCACATGGTTATCTGATCCACTCATTTCTTTCACCCATAACTAACCACAGGAAAGATCAATATGGTGGAAGTTTTGAAAACCGAACTAGATTTGTTACTGAGGTTGTGAAAGCAATTCGAGAAGTTTGGCCGATCAATCGCCCACTTTTTTTACGAACATCCTCCCATGATTGGATAGAAGGTGGCTGGAGCACGCTGGAAAACTCTGAACTAGCAAAAAAATTGTTACCTCTTGGAGTTGATTTAATCGACTGCTCCTCCGGAGGAATCAAATCTGACATTTCTTATCCTGTAGCACCTGGATATCAAGTTAAATTCTCTGAAGACATTAAAAATAGTAGTCAGATGTTAACTTGCGCAGTGGGTGTTATAACCGATCCTCTTTTTGCAGAAGAGATAGTGAGAAGTAATAAGGCAGATGCTGTGATGTTGGGAAGAGAGTTTTTACGAAATCCGAATTGGGTATTAACAACTGCTGAAGTTTTAGGCGTTGATCTAGAGTGGTTGAATCAATACAAACAAGGAAAACCTAGAAAAACTCTGCCTTACTAAACTTCTAAGAAAGACCCCCTTGGTTGTAATTGAAATTCAAAAGTATCAAACTGCCAGAATTATTTTGAATAGACCTTTATGATATTCTTCTGATGACATTTTAAGCCAGAAATCTATGTAAGGGGCTCGAATGAGTACTGAAAAAGCAATTGAAGCGTTAGGAATTGATTTTTGGCGCTGGCGGACTTTGCAACAACCTAGATCACATGATGATATTCCAAGAATTGAACGGAACAAGAATTGGAAACCAGCATGGAGCTCTCAGGATGTTGCTGGTTATCAGAATGCAATTTCAGATTTTCAAAAACGATGGAAAGCCATAGATGCTGGCACAGTTAATTCACTGAAGGTCAGCAAAGAGTCTTGGGTTGATTATCAATTAATTGGCAGTGCTATCCATAGAGTTTATTGGGAGTTAGATTATTTGAAAGTCTGGCAACAACAACCTCGTTTTTATATTGACCAAACTGCAGGAGTAGTTTTTGATTTGTTATTACCTATTCAAGTCAATGACGAAATTGTTAGAGATGTTGTGTTTGCCCTCAATTTTACTGAAGAGATTTTGAGCTCAGGAATTAAAAACTTAGCGAATAACGCAGTTAAAGCCTACGCAGTAGTTGCAATTGATCTATTAAAGGATATTGAAAATCAGCTAAATACTATGAGTAAAGAATTGGCAGAATTTGTAGACCAAGATTTAGCAGATGCGCTTGAGGCATCGACAAAGAAAGCAATTGGTGCATTTGTTAATTATCGCGAATGGCTAATATCCAATTTGGATTCCTTTAAGCCAATTTCAGCAATTGGAAAAGATAATTATGAATGGTTCTTCAAGAAAGTTGCACTTGTGCCATTTACTACCCACGAATTAAATATGATTGGTGAGCTGGAGTGGGATAGGGCAGTCGTTCTTGAACAGATTAGCTTGAATAAGCACAAAAAAATTGCAATACCTGCGATACCAAGTAGTGCTGCAGAACAAGTTAAAAATGAGGCAAATGATGAGAGGCAAGTACGTCAATTTTATGCAGAGCAAGGCATTCTCTCTCAACCTCAAACATTAAAGCATTACCTAAATGCACCCTTGCCCGCCTACTTAGCTCCAATCAAGTGGCTAGGGGTAACTGATGATTTAACTGGCCCATCGCGCGTAGATGAGGATGGTTATTCATACGTTCCAGAGCCACACAACAAATTGCCGTATTTTTATGCTGCAAATGCCAGAGATGCCCGAGCCGGAATTGTTCATGAAGGAGCTCACTACCAACAGTTAGCAATCTCTTGGCGACATGAGCGGGTATTACGGCGCTATTACTACGATTCTGGGGTCAATGAGGGTATTGCTTTTTACAATGAAGAGTTACTACTAGCTGCGGGATTGTTTGATGACAAAGTGCATAGCCAAACCGTTATGTATAACTTCATGAAGCTACGGGCAATGCGCGTGATAGTTGATGTCGGTCTTGCCACGGGTAGATTGGATATTGCCTCTGCTACTGCATATCTTGAGAAAAAGGTCCCGATGGACCATGAGACAGCGTATGAAGAGGCCGTATTCTTCTCTTCCTCTCCTGGCCAAGCATTAACCTATCAAATTGGCAAAACTCAGATACTTAAGCTTTTTTCCGATGTAGTTTCGGACAAAAAGGCGAAATCTGAAGCTTTCAACATGCAAGAATTTCATGACTATCTATGGAAAAACGGCAACGTCCCGCTATCCTTACTCCGGTTTGAGTTCTTAGGAGATGCTTCAGAGATTGGTTCTATTTTAAAAAACGCTTAGCACTTTCTGATAAGGAAATGGGGAAATATGAACGTTGATCAAGAATATATGTGGAATGGTGTATTGACGATGTACCAGGGCTTTATTGAAAAAGACCGCCCGAAAATCGATAAGTTCATTAACGAAGATTGCACGGTATGGGATTCATCAGAGAGAGATTTAGCATTTGGTCTAAAAGGACTTAATGAAATTCGTGGTCGGCGACCAAATGATCCAAGCGCACCACAAGTTGAGAAGATTGACGCAACTGACCCAGTTATTGATGTCTACGGTGATTTTGCTGTGGCCAGGCATTATCTGAAGGTTATTTACAAGAACAATTCCTCACCAAGCAGAGAGGTTCGCAATACTGGAATTTGGCGAAAATTTCCGCAGGGATGGCAGTTAATTCATAACCATGAAGATGAGTTGCCACTAAGTTAGAATTTAACAAAGGATACCAATGTTTAATTATGAAGAACGGCGTAAAAAACTTTACGCCTTGATGGAAAAAGAGTCTGTGGACTTGATCTTTCTTCCAAAGCATTCAGCTGATTTAGATTACTTGTTAGGTACAGAGCGCCGAGTGGTTACATTTGGCAATGTTGCCTATACCCACCACTGGGTAGCAGGTGCTTTTTTAAGCCCTAAGAGTGAGCTAAAGATTGTCCTACCGAGAATGATTGTTGAGTTTGATTCACCAAATGGGGTGCACCCAGGCACCGTGACGGTCAATGAAACAGATGATGCTCATGCGAAATTTAAAATGGTAGCGGAAAGTTTTGGCAAGGTAAAGAAAATAGCAGTGAGTGCCAGAACCTGGAGTGAAACTCTAATTCACATAATGCAAATTTTTCCAGAAGCAACAATTGTAAATGCTGAAGAATTAGTTAATAAATTGAGAAGGATTAAATCCAAAGAAGAGATAGAGCAAATGAGTAAGGCTTGCCTCTTAGTTGATGAAGTTTTGGCTAATGTTGAAAACCGAGTAACGGTTGGTGTCTCAGAGCTAGACCTAAAAACTGAAGTTAATTTTCAGATGAATGAAAAGGGTTCTAAGACCGAGTCATTTGACACTGCAGTTTGGTCGATGGGTCCAAAAAATAATCGCGATGCATCAGATCGAAGAAGTAGCAACCCAATTGTAGGTGGCATGGGAGTCTCCTTTGATTTTGGTTCAGTTGTAAATGGCTATTGTTCAGATTTTGGACGAACTATTTTTGTTGGAGATCCTTCAGGGGAGTATCAAAAGGTTTATGAGTTAGTTATGGCTGCACAGGCTGCAGGAATAGCATCAGTAAAACCAGGAGTGTTAGCATCGCAGGTGCATAAAGCCACCAGAGATGTAATCGTTGAGGGTGGTTACGGTGATTGGTTTAGACATAGAACTGGTCACTGTATTGGTTTAGATGTTCATGAGTTTCCTTATATTTCCGAGGAGGATCACACACCATTAGAGGTGGGAATGACTTTTACGATTGAGCCATCAGTGTTTTGGCCGGGTAAAGTTGGTGTGCGAGTTGAAGATGTTATTGTGGTCGAAGAAAATGGTGGCCGTAAGTTGAATAAGCACTCAACTGACTTAGTTGCAAATTAATATCGACATTTAAAAAATTGGCAAGCTAAAAACAACAGGAGAGGGGCCATTCTGCCTAGGGTGATTTGGGCAAGTTATTGGGCCATTACTGGGCGTTGTCTGAATACATGATTTAGGGCCTTTGGGGGCGGTGCTGGTGCACCCTGTCAGATTGACTTACGTAGGGGTAGTGGGCAGAATTTCGCCACTCAGTTCGAAGAACGATTGAGATGGCGCTAGGCCCTCTCTTTTGATGAACCTAGGTAGGAAAGGCAAACCGATGAAGATCAGCTTCAAAAAGGTTGCAAGCATTGCAGTCTCTACAGCTTTGGTTACTACTGGACTTGTAGCAGCACCAGCTATTGCCGCAACAAAAAATCTTACGGTTGAAACTGTATTTCAGTTAACTTCAACAGATCCTGCGCGATCATTTGAGCAAACTGGAAATATGATCAATCGTGCACTTTATGAAACTTTACTCACCTACAAGGGTGGCGATGCTTCAACACAAGTTCCAGGCATTGCATCTAAGTGGAGTGTAAATGCTGGAGCAACTCAATTCACATTTACTATTGATTCACGAGCTAAATTTGCTGATGGTACAAAAATTACCTCAGCAGATGTAGTTTTCTCCTTAAATCGTTTAAAGAACGTTAAAGGAAATCCATCATCATTGATGAATGGCATTACAGTTTCTGCGCCAAACGCTTCAACTGTAGTGTTAACAACTGAGAAGGCAACTCCTCAGGTTCTAGCTATTGTTACTTCTCCTGCGCTAGGTATCTTAAATAGCAAAGTTGTGAAGGCAAATGGCGGATCAGATGCTGCTGATGCAAACACCGCAGATAAGGCTCTTGAGTTTTTAAAGACCCAATCTGCAGGTAGCGGACCTTACGTATTGAGTTCATTTAACCTAACAACTGAGGTTGTTTTGAATAAGAACACAAAATACTGGGGTGCTGCAAAAGCTGGCTATGACAAGATCATTGTTCGTAACGTTCCAGTTAACGTTCAACGCCTAAACGTAATTAAGGGAAGCTCCTCAATTGCAGTTGATCTTTCTCCAGATCAGGCAACAAACCTTGGAAATAAGGTAAACGTTGTTACTGGTAAGGCCTCAAACGTTTTCTTCTTCTATCTAAGCCAGAATTCAACTTTCTCTCCAGCAACAAAATTCACTGCTGATGCGAAATGTATTGAAGCTGTTAGATATGGAATTAACTACAAGAAGATTGTTCGGTATGCCGGTCTTGGAGCAATCCAAGCACCAGGAATCATTCCAAGCTTCTTCTCTGGAGCCTTGTCTCAAAAGGATGCAATTGTGCAAGATACTGCTCGCGCAAAGACAGCTTTTGATGCCTGCGGAATCAAGGACACACCAGTTTCAATTGGATACTGGGGCGATGGTGGAGCTGTTAACGGACTGAATTTTGGTTCCCTAGCAGCACTTGTTGAAGAGGATCTTCGTGCGATTGGTTTCAAGCCAAAACTAACTGGTGCGCCAATTGCTGTTTCTCTTCCTCTGTACCGTGATAACAAAGAAGAAATGGGTCTTTGGTTATGGGGTCCAGACTGGCCAGATTCAACAAACTACACAGAGAGCTTTAGTCCTGGAACTAAGGTAGGTCTTCGAATGGGTTGGGCTGCTGGATCAGATTCAGTAATCACCAATCTCCAGACGCAAGCATCTACTGAGACCAATGCTAAAAAGAGAGCAGCACTATTTACTGAATGGCAGAAAGAGATGAACAAGCGCAGTCCACTTATTCCTCTAGTTCAGCCTGCTGCAATCTTGGTAGCAAATAAGTCTGTTCGTGGAGTACAAGATCACCCAATCTGGAAAGTAAATCTTTCCGAAATTAAATAATTAATTTATTTAATTTAAAATAGATTGATATGGAGCCAGTTCTAGGTAAGCAGGGCTTGAAAAAGCGCCTTCTTTCTGGAACTGGCTTCACTCCTTTTATAGTCCGCCGTCTACTAACCAGCATTCTCTTAGTAATTGGCGTTACCTTTATATCTTTTACCATTACCCAACTAGTTCCCGGAGATCCGGTAGCAGCTAATCTTGGGCAGAGCGCGTACAGCGACCCCGCTATTGTGGCGGCGTTTGAAAAAGAGTTTGGATTGGACCAGCCTGTTCCAGTTCAATACATTAAATATTTAGGAAATTTACTTCAAGGTGATTTTGGAGTGTCGCTATCATCTAAGCGACCTGTTATTGAAGATTTACGGGAGTATTTTCCCGCAACTTTAGAAATTGCTGCAGTGGCTGTGTTTTTATCATTTTTTGTAGGACTTTTCCTAGGAATTGTTTCAGCAATAACGCGAGATAAATTACCTGACCAAATAATTAGAGTATTTAGTTTAACTGGTGTCTCAATGCCAGCATTTTGGACCGCATTAACAGCATTTTATATATTTTTCTTTGTACTGGGATGGGCACCAGGAACGGGCAGGCTTGAGCCAGGTGGTGAACCGCCGGCCAATGTAACTGGCCTTTTTACAATCGATGCCTTGATAGCAGGGGATTTTGATACCTTTAAACAGGCATTCTCCTATTTACTGTTACCAGCAATGGTTTTGGCTATTTATGCAATCGGAGTGCTGACAAGGTTTACTCGGGCATCGATACTAGAAATTTTAGGAAATGATTACGTGAGAGCAGCAAGAGCCAAGGGATTGCCTGAGTATTTGGTTATCCGCCGGCATGTACTTCGCCCAGCCTTACTTTCAATTATCACGGTAGCTGGCGTGGCATTTGCAAGCTTGTTAGCAGGATCAGTACTTGTTGAAAATGTTTTCTCATGGCCCGGTCTAGGTCAATATGCATATCGAGCAGCTATCGGATTAGATTTGCCTGGAATTATGGGCGTGAGTATGGTGGTTGCTACCGTTTATATCTTCATGAATCTACTTGTGGATATTCTCTACCGGGTCATTGACCCGCAGATGAAAGATTCAAAATGAAATTAAATCTTCTTAAAAGTAGTAATAAACCTAAAAACTCGGAATCAATATGGCGTCAGCCGTTAGCAGTAGTTGGCATTGGGATTATTGCAACCTGGACTTTTTTGGCGGTATTTGCTCCCTGGATTGCACCGTTTGATCCAAATGCACAGGATGCAGATAAGTTTTTGTCACCATCTAGTGTTCATTGGATGGGAACAGATGAATTGAATAGAGATATATGGAGCCGAATTGTTTATGGTGCTCGAATATCCCTTCCCTACTCAATACTTCTAGTTTTTCTCTCAGCTACATTAGGTTCAATTGTTGGCGCAATCTCAGGTTACGCTGGTGGAAAAGTAGATTCATTTTTGATGCGAGTAACTGATATTTTCTTTGCATTTCCAGGAATTGTTCTAGCTATGGCAGTTGCTGCTGCGTTAGGGCCACAGATTAGAAATGCTGTTATTGCTATCACCATCGTTGCTTGGCCAGTTTATGCTCGACTAGTTAGAGGTTTAATTCTAAATGCCAAGCAAAATGATTATGTGACAGCATCAGCACTACTTGGATCTTCTTCCCGTCGGACAATGTTTGTTGATTTACGACCAAACCTTTCTGGCCCAGTTTTCGTCTTGGCATCACTTGAGGTTGGAAACGCTTTGTTACTGCTCTCTGGTTTGTCATTCTTAGGTTTGGGTGCCCAACCGCCAACAGCTGAGTGGGGTGCCATGGTTTCCATGGGAGCGGCAAATTTTGATCGTTGGTGGGTTGGTCTATTTCCTGGCCTAGCAATCTTAACGGCGGTACTTGCATTTAATTTTATTGGAGATGCTTTAAGAGATGCGCTAGATCCTAGAACCGCCAAAGCATTGCGAGACTAATGAGCCTATTATCTGTAAAAGATCTGACAGTCACTCTGGCCACCGGCAGTGGTGATGCACAGGCGGTTCGTAACTTGTCCTTTGATGTTGGCCACGGAGAAATTCTAGGCATTGCAGGTGAGAGTGGTAGTGGAAAAACCATGACCGCACTCAGCCTGCTTGGATTGTTACCTTATAAGGGTCGAGCGAGTGGATCGATAAATTTTAATGGTCGTGAAATATTAGCAAGTACCAAACGTGAGTATCGAGATCTACGTGGCAAAGAAATTGCAATGATTTTTCAAGACCCTATGACCTCCCTGCACCCGATGCTAACAATTGAGGTGCAATTGACTGAGCACTTACTGCACCACCGTAAGGTAAGTAAAGAAGCGGCCCGAAAAGTTGCGTTAGATCTATTGGCAACTGTCAAAATTCCAGATCCAGCAGCTGCTCTTACTGCACATCCAACTCAATTTTCTGGAGGAATGAGACAGAGAATTGCAATTGCTAGCGCACTCGCATGCGAACCAAAATTATTGATTGCCGACGAACCTACAACTGCTTTAGATGTGACAGTGCAGGCTGGAATTCTAAAATTACTTCATCAGTTAAGAAATGATCGAAAGCTTTCGGTTATGGTCATAACACATGATCTTGGCGTCCTGTCATCGCTTACCGACAGAATTCTTATTATGTATGCTGGCTCAGAGGTTGAATCTGGACCTACATCTGAAATTCTTAAAAATGCACGTCATCCTTACACAAAGGGACTTATTGCAGCTCTACCAGGGAAGGTAAAATCTGCTTCGAAGAATTTAACGTCGATTGAAGGAATGCCACCAGAATTAGGAAATTTTCCAAGAGGTTGTGCTTTCCACCCAAGATGTATTCATGCTGTTGATAGTTGTAAGAATGATTTACCAGGCTCACTTCAAATATCTGCTTCGCATAGGATTTTCTGTCCAGTAAACCCTTTCCTTTCAAGCAAGGAAGGTGACAAATGAAAGAGATAATCAAGCTCTCTGATGTTGTGGTGGATTATTACCGTAATGGGAATACAGTGCGCGCTGTTGCTGGCGTTGATTTAACTCTGAATTCTGGCGAGATCCTTGGATTGGTGGGGGAGTCCGGTTGTGGAAAATCAACCTTAGGAAAAGCAATTGTTGGTATTTTACAACCGTCACAAGGTGAAATAACTTTTGACGGTCAGGTAGTGAAAAAGTTGACTCGTGGGCAGCGACCAAGCCACTTCAGAAATTTGCAAATGATTTTCCAGGATCCCTATGGATCATTAAATCCACGTCGAAAAATTGGCGTACAAATTGCTGATGGATTGCTAGTAGCTGGGATGTCGAAGAAAAATGCATTGGCAAAAGCGGAGGATTTGCTGGAAAAAGTTGGATTACCTCGGGCTGCTATTTCTAGGTTCCCACATCAGTTTTCTGGAGGGCAAAGGCAGAGAATTTCTATTGCTCGAGCTCTTGCAGCATCGCCTACTGCAATAATTGCAGATGAGCCAATATCAGCTTTAGACACCTCATCTCAAGCTCAAGTAGCCAATCTTTTAGTGAAGTTAGTTGAAGAATTCAAAATGGGCATGATTTTTGTTTCACACGATTTATCTATCGTGCGTAGAATTTCAGATCGAGTGGCAGTTATGTATTTAGGAAAGATTGTTGAAATTGGAACTGTTGACCAAATTTGGAACAACCCCTCCCATCCATACACAAAAGCTCTTATTTCTGCGATTCCGCATGCGGACGGTAATTCGTTCATGCCTAAGGATTTACCAGGTGATGTGCCAAATCCATTGAGCCCTCCAACTGGCTGCCGATTCCATCCAAGGTGCCAACTGGCAAAACCAGATTGCCGAATTAGTGAGCCACGACTAGTAAGACTCAGCGATAACCGAGATGTAGCATGCGTTCTGCAAAATGCTGGCACTTCTCCAAACTCTATTTCACTAGATTAAGCACACCTATCATGCTTCTTGTCAATGCAAAAATAGTAGATGTACTCAATGGTGAAATAAGTAAATTTGATGCAATCCGGACTAATGATCAAGGTGAAATTGTCGACGTAGGGGCTTCAACAACCTTCAATAGAAATCTAGCCAAAAATCAAGAGCCCACAATTGATTTAGATGGAAGATACTTATTTCCTGGATTGATTTCCTGCCATACTCATCTATCAGTTGTATTTCCATTCTCGCTTACGGATCCAAATGAGGATCCTGCAATAACTGCTTTTCGTGCTGCCGAGCGAGCACATGATGCTCTTCATGCTGGCATCACAACTATTCGATGTGTACACGAGCAAAATCAAGTAGATCTTGCTTTACGCAGAGCTGCTGTCGCAGGCTGGTTTAATGGTCCTAGAATTTTTGGTGCGGGCCGAGCATTATCAACTCCGGAGGGACATGGAAAAGGTTCCGCTTGCAGCTATGCCAAGGATTTTGATGGCTTTTATCAAGCTGCAATCAATGAATTAGAGGCTGGCGCAGATCACTTAAAAATATTTATTACAGGTGGTTTGGCTAGGGCTGGTGAAAGTCCAGAGGATCCAGAGATGACAGATGATGAGATTGCTGGTGCAGTGAAGGCAGCTCAAGAGCATGATACTTATGTAGTTGCACACGCGGGAGAATCAACCGCAATTCAACAAGCCCTTCGCCTTGGTGTGCGTTCATTTGAGCATGGTTATGTTATGGATCAACAGACAGTAGATGCCATGGCAGCAAAAGATGTCTTCTATTCACCAACTTTATGCGTAACTAGATCAGAAAGTTGGATGCGCGAAAAAGGCTTTGAAGAATCATCAATTCAAAATTGCCTTGCAGTAAGTGATCGACATCTTGCGAGCGTAAAATTGGCAATAAAAGCTGGGATTAAAATGACAAATGGAACTGACTATCCTCCCGGAGATCTTGTTGATGGGGTTCCTGCGGCGTTACATGAATTATTTTTAATGCATGAAGCAGGTCTTAGTACAGTAAAAGCACTGCAATCAATTACTTCAACTGCAGCTTCTTTAATTAGGCAAGAGAATAAATTAGGACAAATCAAAACTGGTTTTTATGGGGATGTTATTGCATTACGAAATAACCCATTGGATGATCCTCAAAACTTGCGAAATATTGACTTAGTAATGCAAAATGGTCAAATAGTTGAGAGTAGGTTATAAACATGACAAAGCAAAGTGTTTCATTGTGGTTTGACACCTTGTGCCCATGGGCTTGGATGACCTCAAGATGGCTGTGTGAAGTATCTGCGGTTCGTAATGTAGATATTACTTGGAATGTAATGAGTCTTTATTTTTTGAATAAGGACAGGCCTACTATCTCCGCAGAGTATTTAGATAATGCGAAAAAAGCCTTAGGACCCCTACGAATAATTTCTCAAGCAGAAAAAATTTATGGCCCAAAAATTAAAGGAGATCTGTACACAGCGTTTGGTGAAGAGATTCATTTAAATAAAATGAAATTCTCTGAAGAATTAAACGTAAAAGCAATTGCAAAAACTGAACTACCAAGTGATTTTATAAAGTATGCGCAAGATGAAAGCTTAGACTCAGTTATTTTGGAAAGTCATAACGCTGGGATAAGTAAAGTAGGGGAAGATGTTGGCACGCCAATTATTAGTGTTGATGAAGTTGCTTTCTTTGGCCCCGTAATTTCTCCAGCTCCAAAGGGGGAGGAGGCTGGAAAGTTATTTGACTCTGTGGTTGGTGTAGCAAGCTATAGTGGATTTTTTGAGATGAAACGAACTAGGACCGTGAAACCAATCTTTAACTAGCCAGGGTAAGCAGCAGTTGATCTAGTTCATCCATTAAAATTTTAATCTTCTCAACTCGAATACGGCCATCTTCACCTAATTCTTTGAACTTAGTGAGTGGAGGCCTCACATCACCTACTGGGTAGCCCCGAACAGCCGCAAGCGCTTTTGAATAGCATTGATGCCCATATGTTGGGTGGCCTTCAGCAATAATATGATCAATCTTGGCAATATATCTGTTGATGGACTTTGCATTCTCAATTTTATTTGAAGCCAGATAGGTGCAAATTATGGTTGAAGCCTCAGGTATGTAATTTGCATAGGGATTAACATAGCCAGTTGCGCCTAACTGATAAGACTCAACAACTCGCTCACCCGCAAATACCTTAACTAAGCCATCTGACTCTTCAATTACATCTCTAACCCTGGCGATATCTTGACTAGCCTCTTTTATATATCTGATTTGTTCAAATGATTTAGCAAGTTTTGCTACTAGTTTCGCCGGCATATCCACATTTGATGTGAATGGATTGTTGTAGAGCATGATTGGAATCGAAACTACTTCACAAATTGATTTGTAGTACTGATAAATCTCATCTTGGGTAGGCGTGTAATAGTAAGGTGGCAAAATCATTAAACCATCACAACCAAATTCTTGAGCCTGCTTGCTATAGCGAACCGCGGTGGGAGTAAAAGCGTTGGTAGTTCCCACCAATACTTTAATTCGGCCTGCAACATGTTTTACTGTTGTTTCAATAATCAAATCACGTTCTTCATCACTTACCGCTAAAAATTCACCGGTGGTGCCCAGAATTATGATTCCCGGAGCTTTGGATTTAATCTGCCAGTCAATAAGATTTTTCAGTTTTTGAGTATCGACAGATTTACCATCATCCGTGAAAGGAGTGACCAATACTCCATAACTGCCTACGAAATTTTCTTTCACATGACTCCTGACAAGTTGAATATGATTTGGCGTACGATACTATACTTATATGTTATCTACGACAATGGATATTATATCTAGAAAGCAATTTGATGTCATTGTTGTGGGAGGCGGAGCCGCAGGATGTGCCACCACATATAACTTGGCTAAGGCTGGAGTAAAGGTTGCCCTCCTAGAAAAATATGATTTAAACACCCAGGCCTCTGGTAGAAATGCTGGCAGCTTGCATGGGCAAATTCAATTTGAACCGTTTGATGAACTTGGCGATGAGTGGGCAAAGAATTTCCTTCCAGGATTAAATTTTCTAGCAGAATCTTTGAAGATGTGGAAAACCCTTTCAACCGAGCTTAAAGTTGATTTAGAGGTAGGTGGCAACGGAGGACTAATGGTTGCCCAAACAAGTTCTGACATGCTGGCTTTGGCTAGAAAAATTGAACTAGAAAATAGTATTGGAATTAACTCCAGATTAATTGATCGAAATGAATTAAAAGAAAAGGCACCATATATCTCACAAAGCATGCTCGGTGCAGCCTTTTGTCCGATTGAGGGTAAGGCCAATCCGTTAACTACTGCACCGGCATTTGCCGCACGAGCGCAGGAAATGGGAGCAGAGATTCATACGGGCATAGAAGTTTTCGAAATTTCTAAGGAGTCTAGTAAATTTCACTTTAAAACAAGTAATGGTGAGTTTGTTGCCAATCAAATTGTATTAACTGCCAATGCAGGATTACCAAAGCTAGCTAAATTTTTTGGAATAGATCTACCCATTACGGACGTGCCTGTTCAAGTTTCAGTCACAGAGCAGGTTGAAAAATTTGTAAATCATTTGATTTATTTCACTACCGAGAAATTAACCTTTAAGCAGGCGAACTCTGGTTCTCTTTTAATTGGGGGAGGGTGGCCAGCTAAGTATAAAAATAATGGCGAACCAACTTTCAATATTGACTCTTTACAGTCAAATCTAAAAGTTGCACTAAAGGTTTGTCCTTCAATAAGTAAAATTAATTTGATTCGGACATGGATTGGTGTTGGTAACGGAACCCCAGATCACAACCCCATAATTGGTATGGTGCCAAACACCCCTGGTGCTTATATCGGCATGTACCCATACATGGGCTTTACAGCATCACCGTTAATGGGTCAGGTATTAACTGAACTTGTAGTGAATGGGACCTCTAGCGTTGACCTAAAGCCTTTTTCCCCTCAAAGGTTTTAGAGACTTATTGAGGTGATTTTCTAGCACCAAGTTTTCGGGCTCTTTCAAGCTGAACTGACCAAGAAATCTTCTCACCCAACTCCTCGGCAGCTCCAATTGCCCATCTGGGGTTTCGTAGCATCTGTCGACCGATCATTACAGCATCAATATTTTTATTCTTAATAATATCTTCGGCTTGGGCAGGATCATTAATCTGTCCGACCGCTGATGTCATTATCTTTGATCCATTTTTTATTTCTGCGGCAAAGCCAACTTGATATCCTGGTCCAGTTACAATCTTTGCATCATGCACCAATCCACCTGAAGATACATCGATCAAATCAACTCCTACTTCTTTTAAGATTTTACATAGTCGGATTGATTGTTCAGTATCCCATCCACCCTCTACCCAGTCTGTGGCTGAAATCCGCACAAACAATGGTATTTCTGACCCAATAGCTACTCTAACAAGTTCAGAAGTTTCAACTAAAAATCTTATTCTGTTTTCAAAGCTACCGCCGTAAGCGTCTTGGCGCTGATTTGTTATTGGTGAGAGAAATTGATGAAACAAGTAGCCATGCGCAGCATGTAGTTCAATTACGTCAAAACCTGCCTTAACTGCTCTAGTGCTTGCTTCCACAAATTTATTAGCTAATGTTTGTATTTCCTCGACAGACATCTGTTTTGGGACTGGAAAATCCTTATAGCTTATTGCGCTGGCACTTATTGTTGTCCAGCCCCCTTCATTTTGAGCTGCTATTTCATGATCATCCCAGGGCAACATTGTGGATCCCTTACGCCCTGCGTGCGCTAATTGAATGCCAATTTTTGCACCTTGATCATGAACAAATTTAATTATTGGCTTGAAAGCCTGAGCCTGTTCCTCAGACCACAGACCTGTGCACCCCACCGAGATCCGACCTTCTGGCTCAACACCAGTAGCCTCAACCATTATCAAACCCACACCACCAGTTGCGAAAGATCCCAAGTGGACTTTGTGCCAATCACCAACCACCCCGTTATCAGCCGAATACTGACACATTGGGCTGACCCAAACACGATTACGAAATTCAGTTGAGCGAATTTTGATTGGAGAAAAAAGCGATGAACTCATGTTGCAAATCGTATCGTAGATTGGCAAACTAGTCTGGTGGAACAGCCAATGTCAAAAAGATTGCCATCTAATGAAGATTTCGCCCGCGGCAAAGAGGTGAGCATTAAATTAAATGGAAATTTAAAAGTTGCATATTTAGGAGAGAGCGTTGCGACAGTTTTGCTAGCTGAGGGCATCACTGCTATGCGAACAACAATTCAAGGGCAGGCTCGTGGAGTTTTCTGTGGTATGGGTGTTTGTTTTGATTGCTTAGTTGTCGTGAATGGATTACCAAATACGAGAGCATGTATGACTTGGGTAAAGGAAGGTATGGATATTCGTACTCAAGATGGATTGACTCCCTCAAAGTAAATTTAATAGGTACTTTCGACCAGAGAGACGTACTGGTCATCGGGATCCTTAAAGTAGACGTATTTAAATTCTGATTTTCCAACATCTAAAGTTTGAATTTCGCTATGAGTTTCAACTCCTAATTGTTTTAAAGTCTCTACAGCCTTCTTAATATTTTGGACCCCAATACCAAAATCCATTGGCCCAACATGCCCCCATTCACCCCGGCAATCCTCCCAAAGCGGTGTAAGTCGAACAGGTTCTATGCCGGCTCCCTCACCAGATAGCCATAAGGTCATATGGTGGCCTGGCAGGTTACGGCCAATTTGATACCAAGGAGCCATTGGTTCAAAAAATTCTTTTGATTCAAAAATCTGGTCTCTAAATCCAAGTTGCTTATAAAAATCTGTTGTTACTTTCATGTCATGAACGCCAAATGCAACGTGATTCACTCCTTCAATGCGTGGCTCAGCTGGACGTGAGGTCCATAAACCTTTCCAATCAATAAGTTCAACCTTGCCCATCCATGGGTCTGCAATGTAGGCAATATCAAGATCAATTTTTTGTTCCCCAACACTTGCGCTAAGCGGCTCCATAAGTGATTTACAATTTAAATTATCTACTAGATGTCGAAATATTTTTTCAGTGTGTAAGGTGTGTAGGCAGACTTCTGCTAAGCCCACTTCGCCATAACCAATTCCTGGTGGATAAGCTGGTGCTCCATTTCCATCTAAACGTTGAACTAACTTAACTTTTCCTGGTCCGAGTCTGGTGGAATTGCGATTACCCAGCATTACTATGCGAGCTTTCACATCGGTTTTCTTACAAATCTCTTCTAAGCCAGGGACTGGACCGGTGTAGTCAAAATATAAATCTGTGAAACCTAGTTTTGCCCCCCAAAATTCAAGAGCTTGGTCCATATTTGCAACCCCAATACCAGCATGGTCCACGCCACGAAAATTTATCATCGAGTTTGACTCCTGTTCATTTTACTAACCCCAATTATTCTAACTTATGAAACTGAAATATTGCATTCAATTAAAATTGTTCGTATTTTTTTTAGCGCCTCTTGATCGGTGATGGGTAATCTCGGTGGCCTGACCGTGCCAGCATCAACTCCAATCATTTTCATAATTGCTTTTAATTGACTTTGGTAGGCGCCATAGATTCCACGCCAACCACCTGGCTGCCAAAGCTTTGAGAGTAATACTTCATTAGCCACTGCATGATCTAGAGCAGGAGAATAGTTTTTGTTCCAATAGTCTTCCCAAAATTTGGGATCTGGCTTTCCATATATTGATCCACCTCCGATAGTTCCATCCCCACCAAACTCCTGTAAAAATTTGAAATTATCAGGAACCATGAAATTTCCAAAAACTCTAATTCTTTCTACTACCTCTTGAGTAGTTTTTCGAAACTGATTTGCATCACCAGTGCTATTTTTAATTGCTACGATATTTCCAATGTCTGCGAGTTTGCTGGCTAGCTCACCTTCTATCTCGATATTTGTGCCATGGGGCCAGTTATAAACCATTAAGGGACCATCTATTCCTTTTGATAACTCTTCAAAGTACACGACAGTCTCATCAGGCAATGGTTTTGAGTATGCAGGCGCCGATGCACAGACGCCAGCCGCACCAGCTTTCATAGCGTGCTTGCCTAAATCTATCGATTCTTTAGCTGTGAAAGTTGTTACTCCAACCACGACTGGAACTCGGTTCTTTACCTCAGCTAATACAAACTCCAAAACTTGCATTCTTTCGCTAATGCTTTGGGAAAACCATTCACCAGTAGTTCCATTTAGAAATATTCCATGCATTCCATTATCCATATACCATTTAATGAGATTACTAAATCGTTTGAAATCGATTTCACCATTTTCGTGAAATGGTGTTGGGCTTGCCGGCCAATAGCCTGACCAGGTTACTGAGTCTCTATTCATATCTAAATCCAATCATACTTAACCTATCTATCTACACTAAACTCTTTGGGTATAATATTTTTATTTGCTGGACTGTGCATATACTCCGCTAGAGTTCGTGCGACCATGGGCCCTAGGGTAAATCCAGTAGGAACCATGGCAACGTGGTAACCAGGGACTTTTTCAGACTCACCAAGAATTGGCTTAAAATCTTTTGTATAAGCCCATACTCCTGACCATACACGCAGTAATCGAACATCTTTTAAAATTGGCAGTACCCGAACCGCCACTGCCACATTCCCGGCAGCACTTGCCCAGTAATTTGAGTATCGACGGGGATAATTTTCAGTACGTGATGGCCAGCCACCACCAATTATAAAAGTGTTGTTTGGTGTTTGCTTCAAAGTTAATCTTCGACCAATATGCTGAACCATAGACTTTAAAAAGAACTCATGAGGCTCAGTCACGTTTACATGAAGACCACTTAATCCCATTGGGTGTTTAATTCCTAATTGAGCCGATAGTTCAGCTGTCCAAGCACCTCCAGCATTAACTAATCGATTACAACTAATATCTCCTCTACTTGTTTTCAATTTAAATCTATACGGTGAGGCATTATCAAGAGGTTCGATCTTTAATACTTCACAATTAGTTCTAATTTTTGCACCTAACTCCATGGCACGAAATGCGTAAGTAGGACCAACCAGTAGTGGATTTGCATGACCTTCCCGAGGGCAATATGCGATCCCAGAGAGATCTGGAGCCAAATATGGCGCAAAGCTTCGCATTTCATCGCCAGTTAAAACATGAGTCTCTAGACCAGCTTTATTCTCGATTGATTGCTTATCCCGTAGAACCTTCAACTCCTCCTCAGTCTCAGCAACCATAAATCCACCCGTGAAATGAACCCCAAGATCGGCATCTAACTCTTTTTCCAGGGTGTCCCATAAAATTGCTGCGTCCAGCTGTAATTTCACCTCATCTGAGAGTCGTTTTTCTTCACTCTCGGTAAGGTTCTTTGTTAATTGATGGAGTGCTATTTGAAAGTGGAAACTTCCTGCATTTGTACCAGAGGCTTCTCTATTTAAATCACTTCTCTCTAACAATGTTACTTCTATACCAAATTTTGATAAATAGTATGCCAAGGCGGTCCCTAGTAAACCACCTCCAATAATTGCAACATCAGTCACCTTTGGCAGATCAGCCAAATTCTCTTTTCGATCCAGATAGCCAGGCAAAAAAGATGATGTCATTTTATTGCTCATCAATGAAGTATTTTTCATCACGTATTGAACTGTCCGCAATTTGCCCCAGTAAAACTGGTTTTGCCGGAAACCTTGGGGTTGTTCCAGGAATTTTACCTAGATCAAGTCCATGCTTGGCGGCAATTAATGCTGAAACCTGTCGTTGACAGTTTCGTCCCTGACACAATCCCATGCCACATCGACTATATGCTTTTACTACAGAAAAATCTGAGGTTGATTCAATAATTGGAAGTAAATCTTTCAAGGGGATCGATTCGCATCGACAAATTATAGTTTCACTACTTGCCAATTGGTATATTCCAGATTTTACAGCGTAGGCATGATTAATTGCTTTTTGAAATTTTTTGCGAAGATTCACTTCTTTTCTAATACTTTTTGACAAGTTAAATAGAGTTTTTTCCGAGATTTTATCAAGCTCATATGCAATTCTCAGTGCCGCTATTTGTCCATTTAAAATTGCCACGTATGAACCGGAGACACCGGTGCCATCACCTGCACCAAAAACATTTGGCAAAGATGTTGAACCCCATTCATCTAATTGAACGACTGTTCCACCCCTGCTTTCATCGTATGACATCTCACAGTTTAATATCTTGAAAAGCTCCACGGAAGGAAAAAAACCGTATCCAATGCATAATGTGTCAGCAGGTACAGTTTTCTCAGTGCCTGAAATTGGGCGCCAATTCTTATCTACTCGAGCGTAAGTTATCGACTCTAATCTATCTGTGCCATTTGCACTGACAATTATTCGACCATATTGAATTCTTATTCTACTTTTAACAAGATGAAATTGATAAAAAAATGCATCCCTAATTAAATCTAAATTTCCCCTCAAGGACCTGGCAATTCTAAATATTTTAACAAACCCAGGGCGAGGTGCTGCTTCGATAATGCCAACAATGTTAGCTCCCATTTTTGATAGTTGAGCAGGGAAAGCAAGAGCTAGTGGGCCACTTCCAGCAAAGAATATTCTTGAGCCTGGCAAAACACGTTGAGTTTTGACCAATGACTGCGCTGCGCCTGCAGTGATAACCCCCGGTAATGTCCATCCAGGAAAAACAACCGGTCTATCGTAAGCACCTGGTGTGATGAGTAATTTTTTATACTTAATGGAGTCATATTTATTATCTGCGGTTACAACAATAACTTGTGAGTCTTCAACAGATAAAACTGTGGTCTCTAGCATTATTTCTGCATTAGATTTACTCAAAGATTTAATTAAAATTTCACCTCGTAAATAATCTGCACCAAGTTTGATTGAATCTTTCACTTCAAAACCTGGCCCAACTCTTTTGTATATTTGACCGCCTAATGTGGAGCGTTCATCAATAAGCAACACATTGAGATTGTGATTTGAAGCAGCTGTAGCCGCAGCAATGCCAGCAGGGCCTCCGCCTATAACCACTAAATCAAATTCTTGCACTAAAGATTTCCCTCTCAGATGTATCTGACTTTTATAAGTTAAAAGAGATGGCAATCATGTTTATGATCGCCATCTCTTTATTTGGAAAACTAAAGCTTTAAGCTTCAAATTTCCAAGTATTGCTTATACTCGTTAAACGCAGGGTGGTAGTGCTGGTTGTGTGTAACCCATTTGCTTTTTAAACGTATTAGCAAGGAATTTGCTCTTTTGCTTTCCGCACAACCAGTTCTTAAGCTCAGTTTGAAGAGCTGTATTTCCTAGTTGAACAGTCCACTGACCATAAGCCTGGCTTAATGGTGCTGGCAAATTGATTTTTTGTAATGTGAATGGATTAGTTTTGCTGAATTGGTTAAGCAAGTTCTCTTCAACAACTATTGCATTAGCACGTAGAGAGGCAACCTCAAGAAACGCATCATTTTGTTGTGGGAATTCAACAAGAGTTGCCTTAGGGAAATCAGCCTTTACGATTCTAGATGCAGCAGCTCCTTGAAGTGCTGTAATCTTGATTCCTGGAGCATTCCATGCATCTTTAGTTGAACCTTTAGTTACTCCGTAAGGAGCTGCTAATACGGTGGTGTAAGGCATGTATTCGCGAACATAAAGAATTGATTTTTCTCTATCAGGATTTTTTGTTAGCCCAACAGAGACTAGATCAAATTGTCTGGAAACTAATCCAGGAATCAATCCAGCAAAATCCATGTTCTTAATCTCAAGCTTTAACTTAAGGTCTTTGGCAAGTTGCTTCAATAACTCATAGTCATAGCCAGCTGGTTTGCCAGCTGCGTCTAAGTACATTTGAGGCTTAAATTGCAAAGTCATACCAACAACCAAAGAACCCTTTTTAACAAGATTCAAGTTTTTTGTTGCTGCATTAGCCGATGACGACGCACCAGTGAATAGAACAGCTGATGCGAGAAGTGAAGCCACGGCGGTTATAGCGATTTTTTTACGCATTTTTCCCTTTCCTAGGTAGAGATATTTTGCTTTTCTCATCACAATTTAGAAACACTCACGTCGAAGAAATAATTTTCTCGACAGAGGCTTTCTTTTTGCGATTGAGAAACTTAGATATGCGGCCCCGTGGTGGATATGCCATATTTAATTCAACATTCCTGAATATAAAATCAATTAAAAAGGCTATCGCTACATAAAGGCCGGCTGCAGCCGTATAAAGAACAAATGGTTGGAAGTATGTTGAATTTAAGTTTTGAGTAACTCGTACAACCTCAACCATGCCAATAATTGCAAAGGTAGAAGTATCTTTGATCATTCCGATATACATGCTGCCAATATTAGGGATAGCAATTTTGATCGATTGTGGTGCCAAAATTGACTTAAAGATTTTACCCCGTGTCATACCAAGAGCCATTCCTGCTTCTCTTTGACCCTTAGGGATTGCTTGTAATGCAGAACGAAAAATTTCACAAAAAAATGATGAGTACAAAAGAGTTAAAGCTATAACGCCTGCTTGGAATACGGTGAAATTGTGACCAAACAGTAGAGACCAGCCAAAGTAAACCCAGATTACACTCACTAGGGCAGGTATTCCTCGGAATATATTTACATAAGCGGTTGCAAATCCAGAGACAATTTTGTATCTACTCATTCTTGCTAGTGCAAAGAGCATGCCAACGGCCAGCGAGATTATTAGGGCGCAAATAGATACACCTACTGCGGTCAGCAGCCCCTTGAAAAGTTCGGCTTTGTAATCCCAAACCAGGTGCCACATGAAATTTATTGGAGCTACGCCACCCTCATCCATTACAGCACCGATCCTATAAATTGTTTAGCACGCTCGTTCGTGCAGCTCTCAAAGAAGTCCGCACCACCTGTTGCCACAACATTGCCATCCTCCATGAATACATTCAAATCACCAATTTCACGAGCAAAATTCATTTCATGAGTCACGACAACCATGGTCATGCCACTTTCAGCTAGGTCACGCATAACTCCAAGAACTTCACCAACTAATTCAGGATCTAGTGCTGAAGTAGGTTCATCAAATAGCATTAATTCAGGATCAAGGCTTAACGCTCTTGCTATTGCAACTCTTTGCTGTTGCCCACCTGATAGCTCTGAAGGATAATTTGCTGCTAATTTTAGTAAGCCAACCTTCTTGAGCTCATGTGCAGCACGCTCTTGTGCATCTTTTACAGAGCCCCCTCTAACCGAGCGATATGGCAATGCAAGATTATCAAGTGCTGATAAGTGTGGAAATAAATTAAACTGTTGAAATACCATTCCCACTTTTCGTCTTAATTCAATTGGCTTCTTTCGATTGACCTGCTTATTGGTTTTGTCACCAGGACCAAATTCATCTTGCATGAATTTTATTGAGCCTTCATCTGGCTCTTCCAGTAAATTCATACACCGAAGTAAAGTTGACTTACCCGAACCTGATGGACCAAAAATAACTGCATGGCTTCCCTTATTAATTTTCAAATCAATATGGTGAAGCACTTCTACTTTTCCAAAAGTTTTTCGAACGCCAGTTAGCTCCATGAGTACTTGGGATTGCGTCATCTAAACTCCATGTATTTCTCTTTGAGCGAAGGCTCAACCCTAGCCTTGCCATACCCCCAAAAAAAGGATTTTGGCAGGTTGAATAGGATTGTTACAGAAAAGTAATCTTTGCGTCTCAGGTGATTCTCACTCAAAATGGCCCTCAAGGTACCTTTCACCCATCACTAATCCTGTGCAGGTTTGGTATTTTCACTTAAGTTAAGGAAGCCTTGGGCAATGACAACGAATATTCCAAATGATTTGACGATCACTCCGAATGATCGAATTGCTATAGAAGATCTAATGAAAAAATACTGCTATTTCTTTGATAGGAACATGCCGAAAGAGCTAAGTGAACTCTTTGCTATTGATGCGGTGGTTGATTACGGCCCGGAGGTTGATAATCTGAATGGGCAGGATCAAATTTTTGAGATGGTGAGCAAAGGCTTATCCACAACTTTTACAGCTACAAGTCATCATATTTCTAACTTCTTAATTTTAAGTGCTGATGCAGAGACAGCAACCAGTTCTTGTTATCTGTATGCATGGCATCGATACAGAAACAAGAGTGAGATTGGGCATTTGTGGGGTGGATATCAGAGTGAATTTAAAAGAACAAAGAGCGGCTGGGTTATAAAAAGTTTACGCTTATATGCGGTTTCAACGATTGATTTTCATCGGGACACAATGCACTCTATAAATAGAAATTAGCCCTAGGGAAAGTAATTGAGTATTTAACGAATATAAGAGGCGCCATTTACATCAATTGTCGAGCCGGTTAGATGTCGACAGGCTCCAGAAGAGAGAAATACAACTAGCTCTCCTAATTCACTTGGTTTAACCAGTTCTCCCATAACTAACTGAGATTTCATCGATTCCTCACCACCGCGCACAACAGCAGCCAAATCCGACATTCTAGTTTTTACAATTCCAGGAGAAATAACATATGCAAGTACGCCATCTTTAGCATAATTCTTGGCAATAGTTTGGGTTAAAGCTTTCACTGCTGCTTTTGAAGCTGCGTATGCTGGCAAAGTTGGCAAGGCTGAACCTCGTTGTCCAGACCAACTCGACATACTAATAATTACACCTGCACCCTGTGTTTGGAAGTGAGATAGGGCTTCCTTCATAATATTTGCCGGTTCATAGACATTAACCTGAAAAGTTTCTAACCACCCTTTGTCCCATTCATCAACTGCTGAATCAAATGGCGTTTCGATATTAACTGCCGCATTATTGATAAAGATATCGATTTTTTTAGATGCTTTGATTGCCTTGTGCCAGAGCTGTCTACCCGAACCAGGTTCAGATAGATTCTGCATTATAAAACTCTTGTGTGAATCGGGAATATCCTTCATATTCTCAGTGGCACCATCTGCATGTGAGTTGAAGTGTGAGATTACATGAGCACCGGCAAGGGCACATGATTTTGCAATAGCAGCGCCGATACCACGAGAAGCGCCGGTAACCAGGATGGTTTTACCTGACAAGTCGTAACTCATTTTATACACCGCAATCTACTGCTATTAACTGCCCAGTTATTCCTGAGGACTGTTCGTTTGCTAGAAAGTCTATTGTATTTACCACCTCATCAATAGTTGCAATTCTTTTCAAGGCAGTTGCTTCCGCAAACTTTTGAATAAAACTTTCAACATCTTTATCATCCTTTTTTATTCTACTTTTCACTCTTGATATTAGCGCCTGTGTTGCGATAGGCCCAGGTGCTACTCCATTTACTCTGATACCTTCTCGGCCTAAATCTAATGCCGCAGATTTCAAAAGCCCAAGCGCTGCATGTTTGCTCGCAACATAAGAAGCTATATTGGCATCACCTTTCCAAGAGTTTAACGATCCAGTAATTACTACGGTTCCTGTGCCACTCTTCAACAATTCAGCACCCTTTGATATTGTTAAAAAAAGTGAATTCACATTTACATCTATAACTTTTTTCCAATCAGAAAATTCTGTATCTGTAATTCGACTCCAAGCAGGAACAATTCCGGCATTGGCACAGATTATGTCTACCGAGCCATAATTCTTTTTAATATCTGTAAAAGCCAGTGAAACAGATTCTTCATGAGTCAAATCACAATCAAAATGTATCGCCTGCTGATTTTGATTAGTTGGTTTGACCAAATCTAACGAGATTACCGTCGCACCTTTTTCAAGAAATCGATTGACGATCGCTGCTCCGATGCCAGAGGATCCGCCAGTCACAACTGCAATTTTGCCTGACATATTAGGTAGCATCATGTGAGCTCCTCATTGAAAGATTCTCTATGAAAGAGGGAACCTTTCAAAGTAGTGGTTTTCTATTTTTACCGGTAACCATTATTATACGGGTTAGAGTTTGCTGTTGTATATTTGCTTCATCCTAAAGTTGAGTAATTTCAATTGAAAAGAGTCAGAACATGGTGAAATTTGCAGATTTATCTAGTGCCATAAATGAGTTTGTGAAAGATGGTGAAACCATTGCCATGGAGGGTTTCACTCACTTAATTCCATTTGCTGCTGGCCATGAAATCATTCGTCAGAAGATAAAGGACCTTACGGCGATCAGGTTGACTCCAGATTTGATCTATGACCAAATGATTGGTGCAGGATGCATAAAAAAATTGATCTTTTCTTGGGGAGGAAATCCTGGCGTTGGTTCATTACATCGATTTCGCGATGCTTATCAGAACAGTTGGCCGCAAAAATTGGAAATCGAGGAACATACCCACGCTGGACTAACAAATAAATATGTGGCAGGCGCATCAGGATTGCCCTTTACGGTGATGCGAGGGTACCGAGGTTCAGATCTTTTTGATCAGACCTCCGGGGTAGTGGAGATAAATTCTCCTTTCAGTGACGAGGTTTTAACCGCGGTATCGGCAATTAATCCTGATGTAACAGTTCTCCATGCCCAGCAAGCTGATAAGGCTGGAAATGTAATGTTATGGGGGATAACAGGGGTAGCTCGAGAAGCAGTGTTTGCTGCGAAAAAAGTTTTAGTAACAGTTGAAGAAGTTGTAGAAGAATTCACGCCCAAATTTAATTCAATCATCATTCCTAATATTCAAATTGATGTAATCTCATTAGCACCCAGGGGCGCTTGGCCTTCTTATGCTTCGGGTTATTACGAGCGGGATAACAGTGCATATATCGCCTGGGACAAAATTGCAAAGGAGAGAGATACATTCTTGACTTGGTTAGATGATGTTATTCATAAAGAATCTAATGCAAAGGGGCCAAAGTCATGAGTAGCAAACTCGATAGTGATTTAACCTGGAGTGATGACGAAATCATGACAATTACCGCTGCAAAAATACTTAAGAACACTGATACTTGCTTTGTTGGAATTGGTATCCCAAGTACGGCTGCAATTCTTGCTAAATCTATGCACGCGCCTAACTTATTCCTAATTTATGAATCTGGAACAGTCAATACAAACCCCCAAAAATTGCCACTTTCAATTGGAGATGGAGAACTTGCCAATGAAGCACTAACAGTTGTTGGTATGCCAGAAATTTTCAATTATTGGCTTCAGTCAGGACGAATTGATGTTGGTTTTCTTGGCGCAGCTCAAATTGATAGATATGCAAATATCAATACCACTTATATTGGACAGACATACCAAGCGCCAAAAGTCAGACTGCCAGGTGCTGGAGGTGCAACTGAAATTGCAGGGGCTTGTAAAGAGGTAATTATAATAATTAATCAGACAAAACGAGCTTTTGTAAACCAAGTTGATTTCGTGACTTCGATGGGATTTGGTGATGGAGTGGGCTCTCGAGAAAAATATGGCTTACGTGGTGGTGGGCCAAGTAAAGTGATAACTAATTTGGGGATTCTTGAGCCAGATCCTAAAACGCTAGAACTAACAATGACTCACCTTCATCCCGGCGTGAGTAAAGAACAGGTTATTGAAAATACCGGTTGGGAATTGAAATTTTCACAATCAATGAAGATTACTGAACAACCAAAGCCGGTGGAGCTCACCAAGATACGCGAACTGATTAAAACTTCTGACAGATAAAGCAGTTTATGGCTTGATGATTTCCAGTAATAGCTTAGTTATCTTCATCAACGCCAAATCTCTTTTTTCAACATTGATTAGCCAATCTGAATTATTGAGTTTTATCTCAATATCTTTAGATACTTTTTCAATTAGCTCTGCACTCCAAGGTTCATTTTGACCTCTGCTTTGCCCCATCTCAAAATAACTTTGTCCCATCCGTGCCGCATGGGCTTTTATGCCACCTTGCACATTAAGTGCTGCAGTCGCAAAGGGTCCAACGATGGACCAACGTTTACCTAAACCCTCAGTAACTATTAAATCTAAATCTTGAGGGGAGATAACACCGTCACGCACAAGTGAGTAAGCCTCACGCAAAACCGCACCCTGTATTCGATTGAATACAAAGCCTTTTGGCTCATGAGATACAAGTATGGGGGCCATTTCTACAGATCTTAGAATCTTAAATGTTTCCTCCACGCAATGATTTGAAGTAAATGATGCAGGGACCACCTCTGCTATGGCAAGTAAATATGGTGGATTACCGGGGTGAACGACCAAGCACCTATGTTTAGTCGGAAGATCTGAGGCAAACTGCGTTGTAGTTAATGCTGATGAAGAACTAGCTAGTATTGCATTTGGACTAGAAAGTTCTTCTAATTTTTTATAAATATTCTGCTTGATCTGTAATTCTTCTGGGCCACATTCTTGCACGTAATCTGCACCAGTTAACGCCTGTGACAACTCTGTAGTTGTTGTAATTCTCTTACTTATAGCTTCCAAATCCTCCTGCAATAAGTCATTCTCTGCCAGCAGTTTTAACTTGCTATTTATTTGAACCCAAAACCGATCTAAGATCTCAGGTTTTATGTCAAAAACACAAACGCTATACCCTGCACGCGCAAAAACAATCGACCATCCAACTCCAATACTGCCCGCCCCTACGACAGCAAATTTATACTCAGACAATAAGTGTGTCCAAGACCTTAATCTGTGACTGCATACTTACGCTTGTATGCACGCCAAGTTGTAGCCCATTTTTGTGGGTCACTTAAATTTGTTGAATTTTGTTTATGAACTACTTGATTATGTGGCGCTGTTTTTACAATCTCTGGATTAGTTCTTGCTTCAGTACAAACGGTTTCCAAGACATCAATCCAGTAATCGATGTCTTCTACAGACCACAACTCACCAGCTTCGGGCGTGAATGGCTCCGGGATAAACCATGGCTCATGACTTAACCAGTAGGCGTCGACACCAAAATCGGTCATTCGATTTTGAATGTCAATACATGATACGCCCGTTTGATCAGTTAACTCACCTAGGCTATATCTTGTCATTTCCAGCCTACGCCCCTTTACATCAGGCATACCCTTAGTCACTCCTGGAATTTCTAATAATCTTTTTTCCATGTAGTTATTAGCTAAAACAGAAATATTTGCAGCATCTCGTAATCCTTCGATGCCCATAGATCTGGTCCAAGAATATGCCCGAATAACAGTTGGAATATTGCCAAGAAACTCTCTGATCCTTGCTACGCCATTAGGATTTGAATCTCTAAGATAAAAGGAACCATCTTTATTGGTCTCAACAATTGGGCCTGGTAGGAATGGAATTAACTTTTCATTACACCCGTATGCACCAACAGCTGGGCCACCACCACCCTTTGGACCACCAAATGTTTTATGAAGCATGTACATACATGCGTCAAAACCGATATCTGCAGCACGAATTCGAGTCATTACCCCATTGAAATTGGCGTGATCGTAAAAACACAAACCTCCAGCTTCATGGACAATATCAACCCATTCTTTAATCTTTGGATTGTAAATACCTATGTCATCTGGGTTGTTCACCATTAATGCTGCAGTCCTTTCAGAGACTACAGATCGCAAAGATTCAACTGAAGGATAGCCATCATCTTCAAGAGCTAATGTAATAATTTTAAAACCTGCAGCAGCTGCAGTTGCAGGATTACATGGATGTGCTTGAGCGGTAGTAATTATTTCATTACGTTGGGCAAGTTCACCTCTTGAGGCATGGTAAGCACGGGTAATACAAGCTTGCGTATAAGCTGCATCGGCTCCGCCACCTGCTTGAAAAACAAACTTGTCTAGGCCTGATAATTTTCGTAACAAATGATCAAATCGGTTTACAACCTCAAGTATTCCTTGCATAGTTGAAGGATCTTGATGAGGGTGAACCTCAGAGACAAAAGGTTGATAAACAATTCTTTCATTAACTCTTGGATTGTATTTCATAGTGCAGGTACCAAATAAGCTAATTCCCATCATTCCTAAGGTTTGTTGGGATAGATGTAAATAATGGCGTTGTACTTCAAACTCAGAAAGCTCTGGTAAATCCAATACATTCAATCTGCGCATTGATGCAGGAATCAAATCTATGGCTGGACCAACAGCGGAGGCGATAGCACCTTCAGTTACTGGAGCAATTGCCCCACGCCTTCCAGCTTTACCCATTTGCATGACCAAAGGCTCATCCCAAACCGGAGCATGATATTTGCGAATCTTAGATTTAATCATTTTATTACCTCTTTAATCGCGCTAACTAAGTTTTGTATATCTTCTAAGGTATGAATCTCGGTAACACAATACAAAGCCGATTGACCAAGTTCTGGAAAGTCTAAAGACAAATCCTTTCCACCAAAAATATTCTTTTCAAGTAGGGCTTTATTTATTGTTGCTACTGATTTTTTAGTTCCATCAAAATTAACCACAAACTCTTTAAAATATCCGGAACCCCAGGTAATTTTGATACCTGAAATGTCTGCAAGCTGCTTAGCTGCATAATGACTTCTTTGTAAAATCGTATTACCGATCTCTTTAAATCCAGTTGGCCCCAGCAATGACATATACGTAGCATTTGCAACTGTCCAGAGATAAACAGAGTTGCCAGTCCAATCTTTTCCATGTTCTCGTGATCCATATGAAGATTGCTCAAATAAGGTCAGGCCAAATGCCATTTCGCCAGGAACGCTAGTTCCGGTAAGACTTACTTGAAGGGTTGGAAATTCACGTGCGTATTTCTCATCATCGCGCGTTGCGATAAAGCCACCCGCTCCACCACCGGCATTCATGTGAACACCTAGTGGTTGGGTAGTTCCAACAATAATGTCAGCGCCGTACTCACTAGGTGGCGTAAGAACTCCAAGAGAAATTGGATCCACACCCACAATTACTTCAGCCCCAACTGTTTTAGCTAAAGCGACTAATTCTTTAGCCTCTGATTCGATTACACCTAAATAGTTAGGGTTATCAAAGTACACAGCAGCCACATCTGAAGAGAGCTTTGATTTCATATCCATCAAATCAATGCGACCAGTTTTAGGATCAAGGTTTACATAAACTATTTCTATGTAACCTGATAATTCCTTAAATCCACAATAAGTTTTAAATACAGCTAATCTTTCTGGATCTAATGATCTTGGAACAATTACTTTATTGCGACCAGTAATTCTTGCTGCCATTCTAATTGCATGGCCACCGGCAGTTCCAAAACTGTACAAAGGTAATCCCACAAACTCCATACCAACTAATTCACCTATTTGACTTTGAAATTCAAACCAAACTTGATTTCTTCCATGGTCAGAAGATGGAGTTCCCCATACTGGAGTAAGAAATTCTGTTCTAGTTACCATTTCATCACAGATTGCTGGCACATAATGCTGCCAACAACCAGCTCCTAAAAAGTTTAAATTTTCTTCGCCTGATCTATTTTTGCGCAGAATACCTGTCAAATGTTTATATAGTGAAGCCTCTGATGGAATAGCTGAATCAAAATTCCATTCACCAGTAAATTTATGATCCTGTGGAATTTGCTCAAACAATTCTTCAATGTCATTTACCTTTGCTACCCGGAGCATCTCTTGAAAACTGCCCGGTGCAGTGTTGGCCATAAATGGATGAGGAGTAGGCAAAGCATTGCCATCCTTACTCATGATTTCCCCCTGTTCTTAGATCAACTCTAACCAAACCGACTAAACAATTACTGATTAGATTGAACACCTGAGGACAATACTTTACAGACCAAGGTTCGGTCTATAGCCACATGCACCTTTATATAATCGGAGAAAATTTTAAAGTGAACTGCGTCTCCAAAATCAACATAGAGCCTTGATGGGACGATTTGGTTAATTTTCCCAGAGTTGGCCAGTACATATATGTTTCCAACGCCAATCTTGGAGATTACCTCATAGCTAAGTTGTTGATTTCCCCGGCCCAGCAGAAACCCTTGCCCACCGATCACGCCAAGGTATAGCAAGGGTGCTTGAAATTTGCGTTTATCATCAAATCGGCTGAGTAAATCAAGTATCGCCTTTTCGCTTAAGTCCTGACCGATAATTTCACCTGCATAGTAGGCATCAACTCCGGATTGATCTTGATTTGCAAACGAGGAGCCTAAATTACTCAATATAGCTTTGGCACTCTGCCCAGGTCCAAATAGATATAAACGATCTGGCTCAAGATTTTTTGATAGGTGGGCTGCTAGCTCCATAAGAGCTACATCTTGATTTGAATGGGAGTTTACCTTTGGATTAGTGATTCTATTCGGTGCCTTAAAAGTTCTGGCGCTGCCGAAAAATTGAGAGTTTGAGTATTCTCTAGAATCTATCGAAGCGTCCAAAACATCAGCATTTGTAAGTTCAAAATTTTTCCCATCTTGCGCTGCCGCAAGTGCATCTAGAATTATCATAGCCGCATGCTCTGGGTAATTCGCAAAAACTCCGCTGCGCATTTTAACGCCAGAAGGAATACCCAAAATAGGAACCTTGCTGCCAACTGCTGTAAATACATCACGAGCAGTTCCATCACCACCTGCAAAAATTATTACATCAACCTTATGATCTAACATTTTTAATGCAGCATTTTGCGTGTGAAGGTGATTTGTTTTGTTGAAATACAAGTTTTCATTTAAATCAATTTCAAAAAAGTTAATTCCCAGCATCTCAAGTAATTCACCACCCATAACTCCACCGGGTGAGTAAAAGTCAATATTGTCCTGCTCAGTCACCAACATAGAGATAGTTCGCTGAGCTCGATCAAAAGAAATTTTCTCTGCACCATGCGAAATTGCGATTTGTGCTAAATCATTGTCTGTCCCGTGCAATCCAACTTTTCCACCCATACCTGCAACTGGGTTTATGATTAAACCCAGCTTGAAGTTGGAGGCCATTAACTATATAAACCCAGCTCTTTACCTATTTCATTTACTGCCTGATGAACAGTTTTCACAATTACCTCTAACTCACTATCAGTGACAATGAATGGGGGAGAGAAAGACAGAGTATCTGATGCAGGCAATGCTCTAGTTAAGACCCCTAATTCCATAGACCTTCTAGCCATCTGAGGAGCTACTTTCAGCGCTGGATCAAATGGTTTAGGAGTTTCTTTATTCGCCACTAATTCAATGGCGCCAATTAAACCTTGTCCACGAATTTCTCCAACTAGTGGATGATTCGCAAAGTAGTTTTGCAGCAGCTCGTGCAGTAATTTTCCTTGCTTGGTGGTTGTTTCAGTTAATTTATCGCGCTTAATGATCTCTAAATTCTTCAACGCACAAGCAGCAGCTACAGGATGAGCTGAATATGTGTAGCCATGGCCAAAGGCTCCGTATTGAACACTGCCATCTCTAAGAACTGACCAGATTTTTTCCGAAACAACTGAACCTGAAAGCGGTATGTAAGCTGAAGTTAAACCTTTCGCAATTGTGATTATGTCAGGCTGCATTGCAAAGGTCTCTGTTCCAAACATCTGACCCAAGCGGCCAAAACCAGTCACTACTTCATCTGCAATAAGTAAAATGTCATACTTTTTCAAAACTTTTGTGATTGCTGGGAAATACTCATTTGGAGGCACGATCACGCCACCGGCTGCTTGAATTGGTTCTGCAATAAAAGCTGCAACTGTATCGGGGCCCTCTGCAAGGATTAATGTCTCCAGCTCATCAGCAAGGGTTTGGGCAAATTGCGCATCGGTAGCACCTGGTGCTTTTTCCCATAACCTGTGTGGTGGACGCACATGGCGAACTGTGGACAGAGGCAAATCAAAACCATCATGTAAGTTTTTTAAACCAGTAAGCCCTGCCGACATAATTGTCACGCCATGATAACCACGGGTTCTTGAAATAATTTTCTTTTTATTTGGGCGTCCAATTGCGTTGTTATAGAACCAAACAATTTTTACATTTGTGTCATTTGCATCTGAACCACTGTTTCCAAAAAACACTTTTGACATAGGAACTGGACACATATTGATGATTTGTTCCGAGAGTTGTCCTGCAAGATCAGTACCCATGCCGGAGAAGCTGTGATAGTAAGAAAGCTTTTTAACCTGGGCATCAATTGCACCAGCAAGCTCTGTATTTCCATATCCAAGATTCACGCACCAAAGACCAGCCATGCCGTCTAAAATTTTATTTCCTTGAGAGTCTGTTAAGGTCGAACCTTTACCTTCAACAATAATTTTTCCACCATCAGACTCATGGGCCTTAAGCGCAGTAAAGGGATGAAAAAAATACTTCTTATCTTTTTCAACTGAAGAACTACTTGAAGATAAACTCATCGAACCCTCATTCTTGAATGTTTGCAAAGCGCTCTAACCATATCAAAACTTATCCTGTTTAAAGCGAAGAATCCACCAGCAAGCTTCTGGCTCTAATTGAAGAAACTCATCTATTTAATCGCTTCTGGATCTAGCTGAGCGATTACTCCAATTGGAACGGGCTTAATCGGGACTTGTGGTGCAAATCCCGAAAATTGGTTTAACTCTGACCCTGTATTTTCTGAAATCAATTTTTGGATGACCGGAGAGCAATAACGACCTTGACAGCGCCCCATTCCTACTCGATTAATCCGTTTGGCTGCCCCGGCACTTAAGGTGTGTTCTGAAATAGCAGATTTTGCCTGGGTTAAAGAAATGCTAAGACAACGACAGATGTATGTTTCTGGGGTGGCAACCTGATCCACTATCAAAGGGGCATTAAATACTTTCCAAAGTATTTTTTGGAAAAATAATTGGTTTTTCAATGTAAAGGTTGCCAACTGCATTTGTAGTTTTAGAAGTAATCCCTTTTTAATTTTTGCCAGCCTCAACATTTCAAGTGCTAATAAACTAGCGTTAGATTTTGCCACTTGAGCTCCGTTTATTCCCGAGCCGTCACCGATCACCCAAACATTTGGCAAATTTGTAGTACCCATCAAATCCCGCGTAGTGGTTAAGTACCCCCACTTTTCATCTATGTTGTGGTGACAATCTAAAATTCTGGCTATTTCGTTAGAAGGTGAAAATCCATAACCAATAGTTACTGAATCAACTTGAAAATTTGAAATATTTTTAGGATCAGATTTAGGTTTACCTTGGCTATCAATTGGGGCAAACTTTGCCCCTTGAACCTTTTCTGCACCATATGCTTCGATTATTACCTGTCCGGTTAGTATTTTAGTTCCTGACTTGAAAATAGTGGCCACATATCCCAATCCGTTTAAGGCTGTTCTGGGTGAGCTAATAAATAGAAAAAACCCACGAATTACGTTTTTAAAATTAAACAAACTAGCTGTTTCTGCGACAACTTTTACCTTAGCTCCAGCCCTTAATAATTCGGCAGCAAGCTGCAAATTTAACGGCCCATTTCCGGCGATAGCAATTGCCTCCCCGGGGGCAACCTGATAACTGCGCAATAGGGATTGCCCAGCCCCGGTTGTCATTACGCCAGGAAGAGTCCAGCCAGGAAATGCCAATCCTTTTTCAAAAGCACCAGTTGCTATTACCACTTTATTGGTTGAAATAAAATATTTATTGCAATCATCATAGGCAAAGAATTTTTCAGATCCATCTGCTGCCCAAATTTTCACACCATGCATAATCTTGGCACCACTTTTGTCTAGATCATTAATTAGTGCTCTGCCCTTGCGATATTGAAAATCAAGTTTATTCTCAACTATTTCAAACTTTTGTGCTGGCTGCTTAAAGTACTGACCACCCGATATTTTTCTTTCATCAATAACCAAAACATCAACCCCATACTTAGCTAATTTTGATGCGATGGTCATACCGGCTGGGCCGGCACCAATGACCAATACCTGAGTCTTTAACTCCACTTCAGGTAGAGAGTTTATTTGAACATCCACTTCAAAATCTGGCTTGGATTTGTGTTGTGGCTGAACCATAATATCCATTTGATCCTCAAGTGAGGTCATGCATGCTAACAATCCTTGCTCGCCATCAATTTGTATTAAGCACTCGTTGCATACGCCCATACCACAAAACAAACCACGCTCTTCATCAGCCTCTGTGCCTCGAAAACCATGCACGCCATTATTGATTAATGCTGATGCAACTGAATCACCCTCAACCCCTGATAATGACCGCCCATTAAATTTGAATGAGATAGTTCTCCCATACTTGGTAATACCTCTTGCTAAAACTCTCAAATTCAAACTCCTATAGCTATTTTCAAGTTAAAATTATATGCCTTATTTCTCGTTAGCATAGGATACTGCTACTTGCATGCCATTGCCTTGAAGGAGTTTAGATGGAAGATTTATCAGGTAAAACGATTCTTGTTACCGGCACTTCAAAGGGAATTGGTAGTGAAATAGCCCGCGTCTTGGGAAATTCTGGCGCAAATGTGATTGCTCACTATGGGAAAGATTTAGAAGGTGCAAAAAAAGCGACTGCGCAGATCCCAGATCATCAAAAAATCCTGATTAGCGCCGACTTATCTGATGTGAATGGCTACCAGAAACTCTGGAGCTCAGCCCTGCAATGGCAAGGAAAAATAGATGTGCTTATTCTTAATGCGGCGATAATGCCAGAAGCTGCAATTACAGATTCATTTGAAAAATGGAGCAAATCTTGGCATGAATCGATCGCAGTCAATGCCACTGCCCCCGCATTTTTAATTCGTGAAGCAGTTCTGCATTTTTTGGAAAACGGCGGCGGAAATATAATTGGGCTTTCTAGCTGGGCTGCCCAACGTGGCTCTGGTAATCCAAATTTAGGAGCCTATGCCGCATCTAAATCGGTATTGCCAGCACTGATTAAAACGGTAGCCAGAGCTTATGCAAAAAATGGTATTTATGCCTATTTAATTGCACCAGGAATTGTAAGAACGGCAATGTCAGAAGCTTCAGCAAAATCTTTAGGGGGAGAAGATGCTGTAACTGCGACATTAGCAATGGGCGAATGGGTACCACCGCTGGAGATAGCAAACCTCGTCGCATTTTTGGCATCAGGAAAAAATATACAGATGACTGGTGCAACTTTTGATGTAAACGGTGCAACTTACATCAGATAAGCAAAAGACCGCCTATAAATATGTGTCATCACCTGTTTGAAACGCCGGGGTGTTAATAACCAAGTAATTGGCTGTTCCAGTTAAGTTATATTCAGATCCACTGGGCAAAGTTAATAGATCCCCCTTGGCTAATTTGATTACAGGATTATCGTTGACTGAAAACTCCAAATCACCAGATAATACGTAGTAAATTCTTAGCCTGGAATCACTCCTTAGTTTTCGATGCTCACCATCTATAGAAACTTCAGTAATGCTGATTAATCCAGAGCTTTGCGAGCCAGTTAATAGGGTTTTTAAGCTCAGGTCATTAGTAGATTCAATCACTGAATCAATTAGATCACTTTGGATTAAATTAAACTCATTTGAATTGGTCAATTACATCTCACTAATCTCTTTAGCTCCGATACCACAGCATCCCCCAATTATTGTTGCACCTAGGTTATTCCATTGATCAACTAAATTCGCTGCAAACCCAGTTGTACTCACGCCCAACCATTCTTTCACTTCTGCATCCCATACCTTTCCAGCATTGGGATAGACGATATATGGAATTTCAGCCTTGGCTGACTGCAGTAGATTAGTAATTAACTCTGGTTTGGTGCAATTAACTCCAACAGCCATCGCTACCTGTGCCACATCAACTGCTTCTTGAAAACTTTGTCCAGCATTTGTTTGATTGCCCTCTCGACATGAGTAAGAGATCCAGAATGGAATTGGACAGCCATCGAGTAATTCCAGCAATATTGCAACCTCTGAGATATCAGGCATAGTTTCAAGTGCTAGATAATCCGGTGAGCTCAAAATCAATTTCTCCAGTCGCCTGGCATGGAAATCCTTCAACACAGATTTTCTAACCCCATAATTGCCTTTGTATTCAGAACCATCGGCAAGTGATGCGCCATATGGACCAATTGATGCTGCCACCTTCACACTCTCACCACTTTGAGCTACCGCATTTTTTGCTAATTGAGTTGAGGTGATTAAAGCTTGGTCAGTTTCTGACTCACTCCAACCACGCGCACCACAGCCTGCGTAAGAGAGTTGATAGGAGGCACTAATGATTATTTGCGCCCCAGCCTTAATAAAATCCAAATGTGCTTTGGTAATTTCAGCAGGTTTTGATCTGATTAACTCACCGCTCCAAAGTGAGGTAGTTAATTTATTTCCATTATTTTCTAATGCGGTAGATAGTCCACCATCTAATTTGATCATGTGGGGCGGGTAGGGCTCGAACCTACGACGACCGGATTATGAGTCCGGGGCTCTAACCAACTGAGCTACCGCCCCTAATAAAGAGGTGAGTGTCATACCTTACATCGAAGGCAACACTAAGTATTAATTGCCAATATTCACATGCTCACACAGGATAATAAAAAGCGTGAACTCCAAAATTGCACTTATTGTTGCCACACTTCTATTTACATCTACTCATGCAGCACAGGCCGCCCCCATCTACACCTTCCCAGTTGCAGGTTGCACCGTTACCTACTCAAGGTATCACCATGATTATCCAGCGGCTGATATTTTTGGTAAAAAAGGTTGTGCCTTTGTCTCCCCAATTGCTGGCGTAGTAGATGAGGTAAATACTGTTGATCGATGGAGTGGTAAAACAAATCTCGGAGCAGATCGCGGGGGGTTGTCAGTGTCAGTGATTGGAGATGATGGTCTTCGTTACTACGGCAGCCACCTTTTAAAAATTGAAAGCAAGATTGTGCCCGGCTATCGCGTTACAAGCGGTGAAAAATTAGGTGAGATTGGATCTACTGGCAGTGCCAGGGGAACTAAAGCACATTTACATTTTGGTATCTCATACCCAACTGAAAAAGGTATTTGGTGGATCAGGCGTGGAGTTGGTTTAGAAAGCAAAGGAAAGACGCCACCATTTAAATATCTACAAGCATGGCAAGCTGGTAAAGATTTAAAACCAAGAGTTGTGGTACCTGCGGTATTGCCACCTGAGCCAAAAAAATAAGACCTACTATTTCTAGTAGGCCTTAATTCTTTAATCTTAAGTATTAAACTTAAGAAGGTTAATGGTTATTTATGCAGGGTTTACAGCGTCAGCCTGAGGACCTTTTGGACCTTGGACTACTTCGAATGTAACTGCCTGACCCTCTTCAAGGGACTTGTAACCGTTTCCTTGGATTGCTGAGTAGTGAACGAAAACATCTTGTCCGCCACCATCAACTGCAATGAAACCGAAACCCTTTTCAGAGTTGAACCACTT
>CAMCVO010000003.1 GCA_945881945.1 Bifidobacterium breve | reverse complement strand
GGTTAGAGCGCTTCCCTGATAAGGAAGAGGTCTGTGGTTCAAGTCCACATAGGCCCACCCTGCACACAATGCGGGGACCTAGCTCAATTGGTAGAGCACCGCCTTTGCAAGGCGGGGGTTAGGGGTTCGATTCCCCTGGTCTCCACAATTTATATTTACTATTTTTTCTTAGTAAATATAAAAAAATCACAACTATGTAGCACCGGTTGGAGTGGGTCTAAATGAAGAAACTTATTTTCATTTTAATCACAACACTAGCTCTTACCGGTTGCTCTAAAACCGAAAGCGAGAATATGAATACTGCAACTCTAAATACCAGCATGGGTGAGATTGTTATTGAATTATTTCCAGACCAAGCGCCAAAAACAGTTAAGAATTTTGTAGAGCTGGCAACTGGTGCCAAAGAGTGGGTAGATCCAAATATTGGTGAAAAGGTTAAGACAAATCTTTATGATGGCACAATTTTCCATAGAGTAATTCCTGGATTTATGATTCAAGGTGGGGACCCACTAGGCAGTGGCATGGGAGGACCTGGCTACAACTTCGCTGATGAGTTTCATGGAGAATTAAACTTTGATCGCCCATACCTTTTAGCCATGGCAAATGCTGGCCCAAACACAAACGGTTCACAATTCTTTATCACAGTTGCACCCACCGCCTGGCTAAATCGTAAACACTCGATATTTGGTGAGGTTAAGGATGCGGCTAGCCAAAAAGTGGTAGATGCGATTGCAGCTGTTAAAACTGGTGCAAATGACAAACCAGTACAAGCGGTAAAGATTAATTCAGTATCCTTTAAGTAAATGCCAAAGTCTTTAACCAGGGATTTAATATTTTTTATCTCCGGTTGTTTTATTCTGACTTTGGTTTGGCCAAACCTAGAGTATGAGTTTGCCCTCTATGGGGTAGCAATTGAAAATGGTCAGTGGTATCGCCTTCTTACTGTGGCTTTAGTTCATGGTGGCTGGCTACACCTACTTTTTAACATGTTAGCCCTCCTCTCACTTGGATTAACTGTTGAAAATTACTTAGGAAGGAATAAATACATCTTTCTGCTTTTAACCTCATTATTGTTTGGCTCAATTACCTCATTCCTCTTTAATCCATTAAATTCAATTGCAGTTGGCTCTTCCGGAATGATCTTTGGCCTTTTTGGCTGCTTATTAATTATGGGAAAGCGGATGGGGGCAAACCTTAAAGAGAGTGCTGGGCTAATCGCCCTAAACCTTGCTATTCCCTTTTTAATCCCTGGTATTGATTGGAAGGCCCACCTGGGTGGGCTAATTGGGGGCGGCCTTGCTACCTTGGCGGTTAGACCTAAAAAACAGCTCTGGGAATAAAGAGCAGGCTTAAGTAGTTCCTGTAAGTAGCAACCTTGAGCCGATCTGGCTCAACCTTTTGACTAGATAGCCACTCAAGGTTGAAAATAGCCCCATGGGGGTGGGTAAACCACCATCTGGCAAGAGCGGTCCAAACAGGAGGGAATTTAAATGGCAAGAGCGGTCGGAATCGATTTAGGAACCACCAATAGTTGTGTTTCAGTATTAGAAGGTGGTGAGCCAGCTGTAATAGCAAATGCAGAGGGTGCACGAACTACACCTTCCATTGTGGCATTTGCAAAAAATGGTGAGGTGTTAGTTGGTGAGGTTGCAAAGCGTCAATCTGTAACCAATGTGGAGCGAACAATTCGCTCAGTTAAAAGACACATGGGAACTAATTGGACCCAAGATGTTGATGGCAAGAAGTACACACCACAGGAAATTAGCGCACGTATTTTAATGAAGTTAAAGCGAGATGCTGAAAGTTATTTGGGTGAAACAGTATCTGATGCGGTAATTACTGTGCCGGCATACTTTAATGACGCGCAACGTCAAGCAACTAAAGAGGCTGGCGAGATTGCCGGTCTTAATGTGCTTCGTATTGTTAACGAGCCAACAGCTGCTGCGCTCGCCTACGGTTTAGACAAAGGCGATAAAGAACAAACCATTTTAGTTTTTGACTTAGGTGGTGGAACATTTGATGTTTCCTTACTTGAAATTGGCGAAGGTGTGGTTGAGGTTAAAGCAACCAATGGTGATAACAACTTGGGTGGAGATGATTGGGATCAAGCATTAGTTGATCACTTAGTCAAAACCTTTGCTGCCAAAAACGGTATTGATTTAACAAAAGATAAGATGGCGATGCAACGTGTTCGCGAAGGTGCTGAGAAGGCAAAGATTGAACTCTCATCCTCTGCGCAAACATCAATTAATCTGCCATACATCACAGTTGATGCTGAGAAGAATCCACTCTTCTTAGATGAAACAATTACTAGAGCACAATTTCAGGGCTTAAGTGCTGACCTACTTGAGCGATGCAAGAAGCCATTCCAAGCAGTATTAAAGGATGCTGGAATTCCAATTGCAGATATTGATCATGTAGTACTTGTCGGTGGATCAACTCGTATGCCAGCTGTTGTTGATTTAGTTAAATCATTAACTGGTGGCAAAGAGCCAAACAAGGGCGTTAATCCAGATGAGGTTGTTGCAGTTGGCGCAGCACTTCAAGCTGGTGTGTTAAAGGGTGAGGTAAAAGATGTTCTTTTGCTTGATGTAACACCACTTTCTCTTGGTATTGAGACCAAGGGTGGGGTTATGACTAAGTTAATTGAGCGAAATACCACTATCCCAACAAAGCGAAGTGAGATCTTCTCAACTGCTGATGACAATCAACCTGCGGTACAAATTCAAGTATTCCAAGGTGAGCGCGAGATGGCTGCTTACAATAAAAAACTTGGCATGTTTGAACTAACTGGTCTACCACCTGCACCAAGGGGTGTGCCACAAATTGAGGTCACATTTGATATCGATGCAAATGGAATTGTTCATGTATCAGCAAAAGATCTTGGTACTGGCAAAGAGCAACGAATGACAATTACTGGTGGCTCTGCCCTTTCTAAGGATGAGATTGAGCGAATGATGAAGGATGCTGAAGCTCATGCTGATGAAGATAAGCAACGCCGCGAGGAAGCAGATGTTAGAAACTCTGGTGACTCTTTGGTTTATCAAACAGAGAAGTTCTTAAAAGATAATGCTGACAAATTCAATGAAGGTGAGAATGCCACTAAAAAAGGTGAGCTTGAAACTGCAATTGCAGATTTAAAGAAATCACTAGAAGGCAGTGATCTTTCAGCGATAAAGAGTGCAACTGAAAAAGTCTCTGAAATCAGTCAACAATTAGGTGCTGCTTTGTATGCAGCAAATGCAGCTCAAGCACCAGCTGGTGATACACCAACAGATGATGGTGTGCAGGATGCTGAAGTTGTGGATGAGCAGAAGTAATGGGTGAAGAAAATCTTGCTGCGTCAGAGAGGGAACTCTCCGACGCAGTTGATGAAGTACTAAATGAAGCCACTGTTGAAGTTGATGAGGTTGCAACGCTCACCTCTGATTTACAGCGACTACAAGCTGAGTACGCAAATTATCGTAAGCGAGTAGACCGTGATCGTGTTTCCACAACCGAATTTGCATTTGCAGCGGTATTGCTAGAGTTTTTGCCAATTCTTGATGATTTAGATCGAGCTGCAGAGCATGGTGAATTAACTGGAGGATTTAAAGCAGTTGCAGATCGAATTGGTGCCACAGTTGAAAAACTTGGGCTCACTAAGTTTGACCAAGCACCAGTCACATTTAATCCTGAGATTCATGAAGCTCTAATGCATGAAACATCTAAGGATGTAACTGAGCCAACTGCAACCAAAATATTGCAACCAGGTTACAAATTTAAAGAACGGGTAATTCGTCCAGCTCGGGTGGTAGTTACTGATCCAGGGGAATCTGCGTAAGCGCAGAAATTAGCAATGGCGGCCAAAGATTTATACGAAAAGGATTATTATCAAATCCTAGGTGTTGCCAAAAGTGCAGATGGTGCAGCAATAAAAAAACAGTATCGAAAATTAGCCAGGGAGTTGCACCCAGATAAAACTAAAGGTGATAAAAAACTTGAGGATCGCTTTAAAGCCGTTTCTGAAGCTTATGACATATTAAGTGATGATAAAAAACGACTTGAGTACGATGAGGTTCGCGAGGCGGTTAAACACGGAAGAGTCCCACCTGGGTTTAATGCTGGCGGACAAGGGTTTAACGGTGGTGATTTCTCAGACCTATTTGGACCTGGCGGGGATATTTTTTCAACACTTTTTGGTGGCGCTCGTCAACGTCATGGCGCAGATTTACAAGCTGAAGCATCAATCGGATTTAGAGAATCAATTTACGGTACTGAATTAAATTTACGTCTTTCTCCAAATGGATCCACACCTTCAAATATCACAACTAGAGTGCCGGCTGGTATTAAAGATGGCGCCAAAATAAAAATTAAAGGTCGGGGCGCACCAGGGGCAGCAGGGCCTGGGGATTTGTATGTGTTAATTCATGTAACACCCCACCCAGTATTTTCTAGAAAAGATGAAAACATTTATCTAACCTTGCCAATCACTTTCGCTGAAGCAACTTTAGGCGCAGATGTTTCAATTCCGACATTGGATGGGGATGAGGTAATTGTTCGTATCGCTCCAGGTACCCCATCAGGTAGAACTTTGCGGGTTAAGGACCGGGGCATTAAAAAAGTATCTGGTGCTGGTGACCTCATGGTCACCTTAGATGTTGCAATACCACAACGCGTAGATGGTGCAGCTAAAAAAGCAATTGAGGATTTTGCTGAGGCTACAAAAGATTTTAATCCAAGGGCTGAGTTTATTAAGAAAGCAAAGCAATGAACCAAGAGAACTCAATTCCAGAGGATGAGGCGGTTTATGTAATATCAGTTGCATCCCAACTTTCTGGACTACACCCCCAAACTCTGCGCCAATATGACCGACTTGGAATTGTCTCCCCAAATAGAACTGTTGGGAAAAATCGCAGATACTCTCTTTTAGATATAGTGAAATTGCGCAATGTTCAAAGATTAGTTGGGGAGGGAATCAATCTTGCCGGAATAGCCAGAATTATTCAGCTGGAAGAGGCGGTGGCAAATATGTCACTTGAAGTAGCAAAGCTTAGAGTTGAGGTGGATACTCTGCTGCTAGCAAACCCACCTAAATCTTTAGTCAAACGAAATCAACAAACTGTTGTTGTTTACACAAAAGATTAATAATAAAAAAGGATAGGCTCCTCACCATGTCAGCTAAAAACGAATTAAAAAAAGAGATCTTAGAAAAAGCAGTGGTGCATGGGAAAGTGATCTTATCCTCTGGCAAAGAGGCTGATTATTATGTTGATTTACGTAGAGTGACATTGGATGCAACCGCAGCCCCATTAGTTGGTGAGGTAATGCTGGAGTTAACCAAGGATCTGGATTTCCAAGCAGTTGGCGGATTAACATTAGGCGCAGACCCAGTTGCAACTGCAATGATGCATGTTGCAGCTAAAAATGGCCGCAAATTAGATTCTTTTGTCGTGCGTAAAGCGGAAAAGGCCCATGGACTACAACGGCGAATTGAAGGACCAGATGTGAAGGGGCGAAGGGTGTTAGCTGTAGAAGACACCTCCACAACTGGTGGTTCAGTTTTAACTGCAGTTGAAGCACTAAAAGAGGCGGGTGCAATTGTGGTTGCAGTTGCTGTGATTGTTGAAAGGGGTGCAGCGCCTAAGGTATTAGATGCAGGATTAGAGTACCGAGCAGCCTTTCAATTGACCGACCTTGGTTTGTAATAAGATTATGTTCTGAATTAATAAATTCAATTATTAGAAAAAAATTTACCATCAAAGAAACTAATCATTCATAAATATTTTATTAAGAGATCCATTAATTCTTTTGCTTTTTCTCCCTTAAAAGTCCATTCAATAGTGGAATAAGAGATATAAGTACAATCAATCCAATAATTGGATACAAATATTTATTTATAGATCCCTCCACAGCATCGCCCAAAAGATAACCAATACCAATTGCTATCTGGGTCCAAATAATCGCCCCAATTGCGTTCCAAGTAGAGAATACTTTGCGCTCTAATCTAGTAACACCGCAGATTGGATTTATCAAGGTTCTAGCAAAAGGAATGAATCTGCCAAACACTAAAGCCTTACGTGGTCCATATTTAATCAACCATTTCTCAATTGTTTCAACCATCTTCACATTAAAGAACCTGGTATTTGGCCGCTCAAATAACGGACGGCCATATTTTTTACCAAACCAATAACCAAGCTCACCACCTGTTATTGCAGCAATTGGTGCAAGTGCAAATAACAGTGGCGCAGAAAGCTTGGCATCTCCCAACAGCGCAGAGCCTGATTGACTTGCAGCAATTCCAGCTAGAAAAACAACTTCACCTCCTGGAAAAACTAATCCAATCAATAATCCAGTTTCCATAAAAATTATTCCAAGAACCCCGATTAATCCAAGGGTGGAGACCACGGAATTGGCATCTAATAAATTCATCTTGGGGGTCAGGGTATCTGCCCTAGATAGGGAAATTAAGCGTGATTTATCCAGGCCATACCTCTTTATTTGTAAAAAAGGCTCTATATATGCGTAAACTCGCCCGTCGTCAGTCAAGTGCTCAGATATGAGCCCTACCCAAGGAGAGTTCTTTGAATATTGTCCAAGTAAGCGGAAGCAACCTCACCTATGTATATGTAATTTTAGGAATTTCACTCGCAGCCCTAGCGATCGCCTTTGCTCTTCGAGCACAAGTTCTTGCCCAAGATGAGGGAACTGCAAAAATGCAAGAGATTGCAGCCGCAGTGCAAGAAGGAGCGGCGGCATATCTAGCCCGCCAATTTAGAACCCTTTCAGTTTTTGTTGCAATTGTATTTGTACTTTTATTTGCTCTACCAGGGGAAACAGATATAAAAATTGGCCGATCAATATTTTTCCTAGTAGGAGCTGGTTTCTCAGCTTTAGTTGGATACAACGGAATGTGGCTGGCAGTTAGAGCAAATGTCCGTGTAGCTGAGGCAGCTCGCAAGAAATCTGCAGAACGTGCAGTACAAATCGCTTTCCGAACCGGTGGTGTAGTTGGCATGACGACAGTTGGCCTTGGACTCCTTGGTGCTTCCATTGTCGTAATTATTTACAAAGAGAACGCACCATCTGTACTTGAAGGATTTGGTTTTGGTGCAGCAATGTTGGCAATGTTTATGCGCGTTGGTGGAGGTATCTTTACAAAGGCTGCAGATGTTGGCGCAGATTTAGTTGGTAAGGTTGAAAAAGGAATTCCTGAAGATGACCCAAGAAATGCGGCAACTATTGCCGACAATGTTGGTGACAACGTGGGAGATTGTGCCGGAATGGCAGCAGATCTATTTGAGTCATACGCGGTAACTCTTGTTGCTGCGTTAATTCTAGGCAAAGCTGGATTTGGTGATGCCGGTCTTGTTTATCCATTAATAGTTCCAGCAATTGGAATTATCACCGCAGTACTTGGAATCTTCTTAACCAAGCTACGTAAGAGTGATAAATCAGCAATGACAGCAATTAACCGATCATTTTTTACTAGCGCAATTATTAGCGCAGTTTTAGTTGGTTTTGCCACATTTACATATCTACCAGACTCTTTAATGAACATGTCTGGCTTAACACCTGAGGCACAGGCAGTAGATATTAATCCAAGAATTTTTGCATTAGGTGCGGTACTAATTGGTATTGCTCTAGCTGCAGCCATTCAGGTGCTTACTGGCTTCTTCACTGAGGTTGGCAAGCGACCAGTAAATGATGTGGCAGCCTCATCAAAGACAGGAGCTGCAACAGTAATTCTTGCTGGTGTTTCAGTTGGATTTGAATCAGCTGTTTACTCTGCTTTATTGATTGCTAGCGCAGTATTTGGAGCGTTTTTATTAGGCGGAGGCTCTGTCGTACTTTCACTATTCGCTGTTTCTTTAGCAGGAACAGGGTTATTAACAACAGTTGGCGTAATTGTGGCAATGGATACCTTTGGTCCAATCTCAGATAACGCTCAAGGAATTGCTGAGATGAGCGGCGATGTTAAGGGTGAGGGTGCAAAGATTCTTACATCCCTAGACGCAGTTGGAAATACCACTAAGGCGATTACCAAGGGAATTGCAATTGCAACTGCAGTTCTGGCAGCTACTGCTCTATTTGGTGCATTCACCGACGCAATTAAGAACTCTGTTCTTGAAAAAGGTTTGGTAGTTAAAGATCAAGTACTTGAGTTCCAAGGCATATTAGATGTTGCAGACCCAAGAAACTTAGTTGGATTAATTATTGGCGCAGCTGTGGTCTTTATGTTCTCTGGCCTTGCAGTCAACGCTGTCAGCCGCGCTGCAGGTGCGGTAGTTGTTGAAGTCCGTGCACAATTTAAAAAGTATCCAGGAATTATGACTGGCAAGGTAAAGCCTGAGTATGGCCGAGTAGTTGATATCTGTACCAGAGATTCATTACGTGAGCTTGTAACTCCAGGATTACTTGCAGTGATGGCACCAATCGCAGTTGGGTTTGGTTTAGGTGTTGGCGCACTTGGTGCCTACTTGGCTGGATCAATTGGAACTGGAACATTAATGGCAGTCTTCCTATCTAACTCAGGCGGTGCTTGGGATAATGCAAAGAAGATGATTGAAGATGGTAAGTTTGGTGGCAAAGGCAGTGAAGCTCACAAAGCAACTGTTGTTGGCGACACTGTAGGTGATCCATTTAAAGACACTGCAGGCCCTGCAATTAATCCATTGATTAAAGTGATGAACTTAGTTGGTTTGTTAATCACCCCAGCAATTGTTGGTTTCACATTAGATGATAATCAAACAATTAATCTGGTGATTGCGCTGCTTGCAACTGCGGTCATTATTTGGGCTCTGGTGCAAAACCGCAAACGCGCAACCAGCATCGCTTAAATTTTTCTCTTCCCCATTTAAGTTAAGAAGGAAGCACTTTGGGAACAAAGTTAGTAATTGTTGAGTCCCCTGCAAAGGCGCGCAAGATTGGCTCCTTTTTAGGGGATGAGTATGTTGTTGAAGCCTCCGTTGGCCACATCCGGGATTTACCACAACGGGCAGCAGATATTCCAAAAGAGTATAAGAAGTTTGCCTGGGCGAAGGAGGGTGTAAATATTGAAGAGGAGTTCGCGCCTTTATATGTAATTAACCCCGATAAAAAATCAAAGGTGGCAGAGCTAAAGGAGTTAATGAAGGATGCCGATGAGTTAATTCTGGCAACAGATGAGGACCGAGAGGGTGAGGCAATCGCCTGGCATCTAATTGAAGTATTACGCCCAAAGATTCCAGTAAGAAGAATGGTGTTTCATGAAATTACCAAAGATGCAATTCAAAAAGCTGCTAAAGAAACACGGGATTTAGATTATCGATTAGTAGATGCTCAAGAAACAAGGCGTGTATTGGATCGTCTCTACGGATATCGATTATCGCCAGTTTTATGGAAAAAAGTTATGCCAAGAATTTCAGCAGGAAGAGTTCAATCTGTTGCAACAAGATTAATAGTTGAGCGTGAGCGTGAGCGAATGGCCTTCATTTCATCTAACTGGTGGGACTTAGCTGCAGATTGCCAAGCAGGATTTTCTGCAAGGCTTTTAACTTTAGATGGAAAGAGGGTTGCTGCCACAAATGATTTTGATGCGAATGGTGGCATAAAAGATAAATCTGCTGCAAATATTTTATTACTTGATGAAGCAGGGGCTAAAGAGTTGGTTCAATCATTGCAAGGCCAATCACTAATTGTTAAATCATTGGAGGAATCTCCTAGAACTGAGCGACCAAAACCACCTTTTACTACCTCAACAATGCAACAAGATGCTGGCTCTCGCTTAGGTTGGGGTGCGCAATTAACTATGCGAATTGCTCAACGCTTATATGAAAATGGATACATCACTTATATGAGAACAGACTCTGTAACACTTTCTGCCTCATCAATAACAGCTGCAAGATCATCTGCACAAGCACTTTATGGCAAGGAGTTTGTACCAGCAACCCCCAGAGTTTATGAAGGCAAAACAAAAAACGCCCAGGAAGCACATGAAGCAATTAGACCAGCAGGTGAAACTTTTAGAACTCCTGGTGAGTTAGCACCGGAACTATCCAGAGATGAGTTTGCCCTCTATGACCTAATTTGGAAGCGAACTATTGCCTCCCAAATGTCTGATGCGAAAAAACAACAGATGCGAGTTGATTTTGATGTGAAGACTAAAACTGGTGAGGATGCAATATTTAGGGCAAATGGATCGGTAATAACTTTTGCAGGATTTTTAGCAGCTTATGAAGATATTGTGGAGGAGAAAACTGATATTGATGAGAGCGATCGCCGATTACCCGCGATGAGCGTTGGTGAGAAAATTAAGGTAAATACGTACAGCTGTGAAGGGCATGAGACAAAGCCGCCGGCAAGGTACACAGAGCCAACCTTGGTTAAAAAGCTTGAGGAGCTTGGTATTGGTCGGCCATCAACATTTGCCTCAATTATGCAAACTATTCAAGATCGTGGGTATGTTGCAAAACGAGGACGTGCATTAGTGCCTACCTTCTTAGCATTTTCGGTAACAGGATTACTTGAGCAGCATTTTACAAAGTTGATTGATTACGAATTCACCGCTTCCATGGAGGAGGATTTAGACCGAATTGCAAATGGTGATGAAGAGAGAGTTGCATGGCTTACAAAGTTTTTTTATGGAAGTGAAAATAATCCAGGCTTAGCAGATTTATCTGCTGATCTAGGCGCAATTGATGCTCAAGCTATTAACACCATGAAAATGGGTGAAGATATTGAGATCAGAGTTGGCAGATTTGGTGCATACCTTCAACAAGGTCAAGGAGATGATCGAAAGTTTGCCAATATTCCAGAGGAGATGGCACCAGATGAGTTAACTCTTCCTAAAGCTATTGAATTACTGGCCAAGCCTTCCGGTGAGCGAAAATTAGGAGTTGACCCAGAAACTGGCTTAGAGGTGATTGCAAAATCTGGTCGATTTGGTGCATATATCACTGAGGTATTTCCGGAGGAGATTGTTGAAGAAGGAGCTAAGAAAAAACGAAAGAAAAAAGATGCACCAAAGCCAAAAACTGCATCTTTACTTTCAACTATGTCACTAGACACCGTTGATTTATCAGATGCACTGCGCCTGTTATCACTTCCAAGAACTCTAGGAACCTACCAAGATGATGTGATCACTGTACAAAATGGTAGATATGGCCCATACATGAAACATGGAACAGATTCACGCACACTTACAAGTGAGGATCAATTATTTTCAATTGGTCTAGAAGAAGCAATTGAAATATATAAACAACCTAAGGTAAGAAGGCGTGGAGTTGCAAAGCCACCACTTAAGGAATTAGGTAAAGATCCACAAACAGCACGTGATGTGATTGTTAAAGATGGCAGATTTGGTGTCTATGTAACAGATGGTGAAACAAATGCAACACTAAGACGTGGTGACGCGGTTGAGCTACTAACACTTGAGCGAGCTCTTGAATTACTTGCTGGCAGGCGAGCTTGGGAGATTGAAAACCCTGGTGGATCTAAAAAGAAGGGTAAAAGAGCAAAGAAAAGTGCACCAACTCTTACTGAAAAAACCGTTAAGGGCGCAGCTGCTAAAAAGAAAGCCAAAAAAGCAGCCACTGGTGTTGGAAACGCACCAAAATAGTGGTTGCTAGTCACAAGTAGACTTACATCATGTCCTTGCCATATCCCTCCGCTCCTGCGCAATCTGAATCAAGAAGTGTTCTGGCAATTCCAGCATTTAGAAAACTTTGGCAAGCGATGGCATTTTCCTCATTTGGAGATTGGCTCGGACTTCTAGCCTCTACTGCATTGGCCCAGCAATTAGCAGGTGGTGATTATGCAAAGGCAAACTTTGCGATTGCTGGTGTATTTATAGTCAGATTACTTCCTGCAGTGATTTTAGGTCCATTCGCAGGAGTTATTGCAGATAAATTTGATCGTCGAAAACTAATGGTTGTTTGCGATATTTTGCGCTTTGGTCTTTATTTATCAATCCCAATTGTTGGAAATTACTTCTGGTTGTACACCGCTTCTATTTTGGCCGAAGTTGTTACCTTATTTTGGTCACCAGCCAAAGAGGCTACGGTGCCAAATCTTGTTCCTAAATCAAAACTTGAAAGCGCTAATCAGATTTCACTTCTTGCAGCGTATGGCACAGCACCAATAGCTGCTATTTTATTCTCAGCACTTGCTTTGTTTTCGGGAGTGGTTAATTCTGTATTAGGAAACAACGCTCCAGCATCTGCCGTTGATCTAGCTTTATACATCAACGCCTTTAGTTTTCTGTTTTGTGCATTCACGGTTTGGCGAATTAAAGAGATCTCCTCAGGGACAAGCAAAAAGACAGTCCAATCTTCAATCAGAAGCTCTCTCTGGGAGGGTTTTTCATTTATTAAAGAGTCCAAAATTATTCGGGGCCTCATAGTTGGAATGTTGGGTGCTTTTTTTGCAGCTGGCGCGGTAATTGGGCTCGCCAGAACATTTGTGGACGACCTGCAAGCTGGTGAGGCAGCGTATGGAATTTTATTTGCGGCAGTATTTTTTGGATTAGCGCTTGGCATTTCATTTGGCCCAAAAACATTTGCACAATTTTCTAGAAGAAGAATATTTGGAGTTGCGCTAACTATTTCAGGGGTACTTTTAGTTTCATTGTCACTAGTTTTAAACTTGGTGCTCGCCATATTCATAACCATCTTGCTCGGTCTATTTTCTGGGATCTCTTGGGTAACTGGATTTACCATGCTTGGACTTGAGGTAGAGAATGAGGTTCGAGGAAGAATTTTTGCTTTTGTGCAATCTCTAATCAGGGTTTCACTGGTGTTAGTGCTTGCGATAGCACCATTAGTGGCAGCAGCTATTGGCGAACATACTTACTCATTTAGAACCACAACAGTTACATACAATGGTGCTGCATTTACGATGTTTTTTGCAGGTTTAATTGCAGCTTCAGTTGGTGTGATTTCCTATTTACAGATGCGAGATCGCCCAAAAGTGTCGCTATTAAGTGACATTAAGTCAGCATTAAGAGGTGAGCTTGGGGCAATAACCGGTCAAGAAAGTGCTGGAGTATTTATCTCATTTGAAGGTGGTGAAGGATCTGGTAAATCAACTCAAACAAAATTATTGAAGGAGTGGCTGGAGAAAAATGATGAGGCAGTCTTATTAACTCGAGAGCCTGGTGGCACAGAGTTAGGCAATAAACTTAGAAAGATACTTTTAGATAATGAAACTGGAATTATTTCACCACGCGCAGAAGCTTTAATGTATGCCGCAGATAGAGCTCACCATGTTTACTCGATGATAAGACCTGCGTTACAAAAAGGTCAGGTAGTGATTACAGATAGATATTTTGATTCATCTATTGCCTATCAAGGCGCAGGAAGAGTGTTATTACCAATTGAAGTAGAGAGAATTTCTAGGTGGGCAACAGAGTCTTTAACCCCAACCCTGACAGTAATTATGGATCTACCAGCTGAAATTGGATTAGCAAGATTGCACTCAACAGATCGATTAGAGAGTGAGCCTGTTGCTTTTCATGAACGCGTCAGACAGGAGTATTTAAATTTAGCCCATTTAGATCCTGAGCGCTTCTTAGTTGTTGATGCCACCCTTGGTATTGACCAGATTCACCAAATCATTATTGAGCGAGTTAGTTCAATAAAAATGTTGAAACGAAACATTAGTCAGCAATGAGTGTATTTAACTCTTTAATCGACCAACCTCAGGTTGTGCAAACTCTTAAAGATGCAGTTGGCTCGGCAAATATTAATGAGGATGCTAGCCAAGTGATGACAAATACCTGGCTTTTTACTGGCCCAGCTGGATCCGGAAGGTCTAATGCAGCAATTGCATTTGCAGCAGCCTTGGTTTGTGAAAAAGGTGGATGTAGCACATGTAACAGTTGCATCTCAACAATTTTAGGCACCCATGCAGATGTTGAATTGATAAAGACTCAAGGACTATCAATTAAAATCGATGAGGTTAGAGAATTAATTACCAGGGCATCATGGAAACCCTCTATTGCAAATTATCGTATAGTTGTAATTGAAGATGCAGATCGATTAACAGATTCTGCAGCTAATGCATTGCTTAAGGTGATTGAGGAGCCGGGACTAAGAACTATTTGGTTATTGTGTGCTCCAACTTTGACAGATGTATTACCCACAATTCGTTCTAGGTGCCGCCATCTAGCTCTTCGAACCCCATCTACCAAAGCCATTACTAAGTTGTTAATTGAAAGAGACCAGATTGAAACTAAAACTGCAGAATTTGTAGCTAGGGCATCTGGTGGTCACATTGGAAGAGCCAGAAGTTTGGCATTAGATGCAACTGCCAGACAAAACCGTGAAAATATTTTAAGACTTCCTTTGATGATAAAAGATATCGCATCTGCCTATAAAGCTGCGCAATTTTTAGTTGATTCCGCCAAGTCAGAGGCAGTAGCCGATGCAGAAGAAAAAGATCAAAATGAGATTTCAAAACTCAAAGAGGCTTGGGGCTCAACTGGTAGCAAGATGGTGACGGGTGGTTCAAAAGCTATTAAAGAGTTGGAGAAGGAGCAGAAATCAAGATCAACAAGAATGGTCAGAGATTATCTAGATCGGGCTTTGTTAGATTTAGCAACTTTATATCGAGATATTATGCTGGTGCAAGCAAACTCAACTGAATCCTTAATTAACCAAGATTTATTAGAAGAAATTAAACAATTAGCTGCGTTAAAGAGTCCGGCAAAGACAGTCGAGCAAATTGATGCAATCTTGAAAACCAGGCGAAATTTGGCCCAAAATGCAGCGCCATTGCTACTAATCGAAGCGTTAATGTGTGAATTACGTTAATAAGGTGGTAATTAGCACCCTAGAAGATAAGGCAAAATACTCCCATGCGTCTTGACCATATTTCTTATGTAGCATCTCATGATCAAATTTCTGATGTGGTGAATCGAATTGGCTCCCAAATTGGAACAGCTTTTGTTGATGGTGGCATTCACCCAAAATTTGGTACAAGAAATTTTACAGCGCCTTTACTTAACGGCCAATACATTGAAGTTGTCTGTCCCTTAGACCACCCAGCAACTGATGCGACACCATTTGGAAAAGCTGTTAAGAAAAAAGCAGATGCCGGTGGCGGTTGGTTAACTTGGGTGTTTAGTTCAAGTGATTTACAAAAAGTTGAAGAAAAGTTTGGTCGAAAAGCTGCAGATGGCTCAAGAACTAAACCTGATGGCAGTGAATTAAAATGGAAGCAAATTGGTGTTAAAGAGATTACTGGGGCAGGTGAACTACCCTTTTTTATTCAATGGTTAACTGAACAGCATCCTTCTAAAGACGGTAATAGCGTGGCAAAGATTTCAAAGATAGTAATCGCCGACGATGAACAATTGGCAGATTCATGGTTTAAAGAGGAGATCAAGTCAGGATTGAAGGATGTAGAAATTGAATGGGTTAAGCCAGAATCAAACGATGGTGATAAAGGAATTGTGGCGGTTGAACTGATGATAAATAACAATAAGATTCGTGTTGACTAAGTTTTTGGTAAATCACAGTACAAAAGTAAGGTAAACTAAGCCAGTAGTTCCCCATGCATTTACAATTTGTAAGTGCCTTGCGAGTCTTAATCTCTAATCACCACCAAGACGCGCATCATGTCTTGATAGGTTGATTTATGTCATTTAAAGATTTAGGCGTTAACGCTGCGCTCACTAAAGTTTTGCATACCTCTGGAATTGAAAAACCATTTCCAATTCAAAAAGCAACATTGCCGGATGCAATAGCTGGTAAAGATATTTTAGGTCGCGGCCAAACTGGCTCTGGAAAAACACTTGCATTTGGCTTGGCTTTAATGACCAGACTTGCTGGAAGAACAGCAGCCTCAATGAGGCCCCTAGCATTGGTTCTATCGCCAACTAGAGAGCTTGCCATGCAGATCAGTGATGTGATCGCACCGTTATCAAGGTCAGTTAATTTAAATTCACAGGTTGTTGCAGGTGGACTTTCCTATTCAAAGCAGATTCAAGCTTTAAAACGTGGTGTACCAATTGTGGTGGCGACCCCTGGCAGATTAATTGATTTAATTCAAAAAAAGCATATTAAGTTAGATGATATTGAAATAACTGTTTTAGATGAAGCAGATCAAATGGCGGATATGGGATTTCTACCCGATGTTAAACGGATTTTAGATTTAACTAAACCTGGTGGTCAGCGAATGTTATTTAGTGCCACATTAGATAAGGATGTTGACTCACTAGTTAAGAAGTACTTAAAAAACCCAGTTACTCACTCATTAGCAAATGAGAAATCAACAGCTGGAAATATGACCCACCATGTGTTGATTATGGAGCAATCACATAAAGATTTAATTACATCACAAATTGCAGCTAGAAAATGAAAGAGTATTTTCTTTGTTAGAACCAAACATGGGGCAGATAAGTTAACTAAACGAATGAATGAAGCAGGGGTTGCAGTCGGAGCACTGCATGGTGGTAAAACTCAGGCACAAAGATCTCGCGTACTGGAAGCATTTAAATCAGGAGCGACAAATGCATTAGTTGCAACAGATGTGGCAGCAAGAGGAATTCATGTTGATGATGTCTCATTAGTTGTTCATGTTGATGCGCCAGAAAATCACAAAGATTATCTACACAGAGCTGGCAGAACCGCTAGAGCCGGTGCGATTGGAACTGTGGTGACTCTTGCAACTCATAAACAACGAAAAGGTGTGCATGGGTTGGCAGCAAGAGCAGGCGTTAGATTAAATGAGTCAACTGTTAGGCCAATGGATGCAAACTTAGTAAAGGTGACTGGGGCAGCAGAACCTTCTGGAATTCCAGTAATTACCGCACAAGGTGGAAAAAGTGATGATGCGGGAAGATCAGGTGGTTACCGCGGGTCAAGATCTAGGGGTGGCGGAAAGAAAAAGAAATCTCGGCCACGCCCACATGAGCGTCGAAAGCGCCCTAGGTAGCTCGCAAGTTTAGTTAAATATCTCTCCTATGGCATCGATAACAAATCAGATTGAATCAAATGGTATTAACTTTATTGATAAATCAGAACGGCAAGGCACCGCGCGTTCTTTATTTTGGCCATGGGCTGCAGCAAATGTTTCCTTTTTAGCCCTTTCATATGGATCTTTTTTTCTAGGTTTTGGAATCTCTTTTTGGCAAGCAACTGCAGCAGCGGTCATTGGAACCTTAGGAAGTTTTTCATTAGTAGCAATCTCATCCTTAGCAGGTAAACGTGCCAACGCACCGACCATGACACTATCTAGAGCAGCATTTGGCGTTAAAGGAAATCGATTACCTGGCTTTTTATCTTATTTAATATTTGTTGGCTGGGAAACAGTTTTAGTCTCCCTTGCCACATTAGCCTCTGAAACAGTCTTTACTAAGGTTGGAAATATTGATCCTGATCTATCAAAAATCTTTGGCTTTTTGCTAGCAGGTGGATTAACCATTATTGGTGGCGTTTTAGGTTTTAAAGTGATTATGAAAATTCAATTCTTTCTTACAATAACCACAGTTGCATTGACCGCCGGATACATATTATTAACAATTGAATCAGTTAACTGGACAAAGGTTTCTGCCATTGAAAATGGCACAACAGCTGGATTTATTGGTGCGATTATCTTTGCGGTAACTGGAATTGGACTTGGCTGGGTTGGTTGCGCAGCTGATTACTCCAGGTACTTACCAAGAACTGTCTCTGGAAAAGCAGTTGTTGGTTGGACCATATTTGGCGCATCAATAGTTCCAATAATTTTGGTTATATATGGATCACTCCTTGCAGCAAGTAGTGATGAGTTAAATCAGCAGGTAGCAACCGACCCAATTGGCGCTCTAACTACATTGCTACCAACTTGGTACTTAATTCCATTTGCCTTTGTGGCAATTCTTGGACTTATAGGGGGTGCGATACTAGATCTCTACTCATCTGGATTGGTATTAGTTTCAATTGGCCTACCAGTTAAAAGATATGTGGCGGCAAGCATTGATGGACTAATAATGACAATTGGTACTATTTATTTGGTCTGGTTTGCAAGTGATTTCTTTGTGCCATTTCAAGGCTTTTTAATTACCTTGGGCGTACCGGTTGCTGTTTGGTCTGGATTATTTGTAGCAGATGTATTGCTTCGCAAAAGTTATGCTGAAAAAGATTTGTTTGATGCAAATGGCAGATATGGTGCGTATAACTTTAAATCTATTGGGTTGATTTTGTTTGGCACAGTAATAGGTTGGGGATTAGTTACTAACTCACTCGCTTCTTGGCTTTCCTGGCAGGGTTATTTACTAACTTTCTTTGGTGGCAAAGAGGGTCAATGGGCTTATGCAAATCTAGGTGTGATTGCCGCATTACTTATTGGATTTATTGGGCACATCTTGTTATCTAGAAAAAATATTAAAAAAGAGGAAGTTTAATTCTTCCAAGAGGTAAATAGCGGTCTGCCTTCGGCATACCCGGCAGCTGATTGAATTCCAATTACAGCCTTTTCATTAAACTCAATTAAGTTTTTAGCGCCGCTATATGTGCAGGATGAACGCAGGCCAGCAATAATTTCATCAATTAAATCCTCAACCCCTGGCCGATTTGGATTTATATACATTCGAGATGTGGAAATTCCCTCTTCAAATAAAGATTTACGGGCTCGATCAAAGGCATCATCATTTGCAGTTCTTGCTGCCACAGCCCTTGCTGATGCCATACCAAATGACTCTTTATAAAGCTTGCCATCTGAATCTTTTCTTAAATCACTTGGGGATTCATATGTACCGGCAAACCAAGAGCCGATCATTACTTGGGAAGCACCAGCAGCAAGTGCTAAAGCAACATCTCTTGGATGGCGAACGCCACCATCTGCCCAAATAGTTTTGCCATGCTTTTTAGCCTCAGTTGCGCACTCAAGAACTGCAGAAAATTGGGGACGACCAACACCAGTTTGCATACGGGTAGTGCACATTGCACCTGGTCCAACACCAACCTTAACTATGTCAGCACCAGCTTTAATTAATTCCCTTGTGCCATCTGCTGTTACAACATTGCCCGCCACAATTGGCACATTTGGATTTAAGTTTTTAATTGTTTTTAAGGCATCAATCATCTTCTTTTGGTGACCATGTGCGGTATCAACTACTAATAGATCAGCCCCGGCTGCAAGCAGTGCCTTTGCCTTACCAGCAACATCTCCATTAATACCAACTGCTGCTGCCACCTTTAATCTGCCAGAGGCATCAATTGCTGGCTGATACATAGTTGCCCGAAGGGCGCCAGTTCTTGTAATAATTCCAACCAGTTTGCCTGATTTATCAATTACTGGAGCTAATCTTCGACGCTTTTCACTTAAGAATTCAAAGGCTGCCCTTGGTGTTACATCATCATTTAAGGTAACTAGATCCTTAGACATAATTTTATTTAATTGGGTGAAGCGATCCACATTCTCACAATCTGCCTCAGTGACAATTCCAACTGGCTTATCATCCTCAACCACAATTAGCGCCCCATGCGCACGTTTGGTAATTAAATCAATTGCATCTGCCACAGTCTCATTTGGATTTAAGGTGACTGGGGTGTCAAAGATTAGGTGACGAGATTTAACCCAGGTGATTACATCTGCAACAATCTCAAGTGGAATATCTTGTGGGATAACTGCGATGCCACCACGCCTTGCTACAGTCTCAGCCATTCTTCTGCCACTTATTGCGGTCATATTGGCAACTACTAATGGAATTGTGGTGCCACTTTTATCAATGGCGGTTAAATCAACATCCATTCGGCTTGCAAGCTCTGAGTAGGAAGGGACCATAAAGACATCGTCATAGGTCAGGTCGTGGCTTGGATTATTTATGAAACGCACGTGGTGAAACTATACTCGCATTTATATGTACTCAGAAAACCAGAGCAATTACCTGCAAAGAGTGCTCAAATTGCCCAAGATAAGTGTGCATCTGGTCTGCCTGGGCAATATTTGCCGCTCACCAATCGCCAATGCGGTGCTAGCCAATAAGTTTGCATTCCTTGAAAAACCTAAGGTAACAGTTGATAGCTCAGGTACTGGCCCATGGCATGAGGGTGAAGGAGCATCTGCTTACTCAATCCAAGTTTGGCAAGAGGCAGGATATAAGTACCAACATGTAGCTAAACAATTTAAAGTTAATTTCTTTGCTCAACATGATTTGATTTTGGCGATGGATTTAAATAATCGCAGCGCACTCCTTAAACTTGCAAAGAGTCAGGCTGAGAAAGAAAAGATCTTTATGCTCTCCTCCTTTGACCCAAAACTACAGCCCCTTGATCCAGATGGTGATGACGCGCACCTACTATCAATTCCTGACCCTTACGGCCAGGAATTGTCTGCCTACAAAGAGGTGTTGGAAATGATTGAGCGCTCATCTAATGGGTTTATAAGTTGGCTAAACTCTTAGCCAATTCCCATCCGAGATCTAGGGTGAAACTGCTAAGGTAATCAGAGTAGGAACGCCGGCAAAAGAGTGAGAGGCCAAAGTTGTCAGATAACTCAGAGAATGAAGATATTAACTCTGAAGAGATTATTACTGAAGAGATGCTTTGGGAGAGAATCCCTGAGGTCCAAGGTTTAGATCGGGCAAATACCTATTACGAATTAAGTGCCCGAATTTATGCACGTGGTCAATATGATGAAGCGCTAGCCCTAGCTGAGACTGCCAGAGATATTTATGCAGATTTAGGTGCGATCGCACCAACTGAAGGTTTAGCCCAAGCATATTCAGCAATTGGTTATAACTTAAATCAACTTAAGCGGATGAATGAAGCTGCAAATGCAATGAGTAAAGCGGTTGATTTACTACGTGAGACAAAGTCGCCAATGGCAATTGAGCTTGCCTGCACATTAGGTGAGTGGTGGTTTAACTCAAAGGAGTATGAGAAAACTATTGAGTGCATGAATGAGTGTGTGCAGGAGCATTTAGTAGATGGCAATGACTCAGGAGCTGCAAATGATCTTCACCTCATAGGTTGCGCCTATCGAGAGTTAAAAAATTATGAAAAATCCTTAGAGGCTTTTAAAGAATCAAGGGCGTTGTTTAAGAAGTTAAAAGAGGTAATTAACGTGGCAAGGTGTGATCAAAAGATCGCTCACTGCTTAACTGAGTTAGGGGATGCGCAAGGGGCGTTAATCTCTGCTCAAAAATCTTTAGATGTTTTTGTAACCGCACATGATCACAGAAGAGAGACCTACTCATCCTTTGAGTTAGGTAAAGCCCAGATGGGACTTGCACAGTATGAAGAGGCCCTTATGACACTTGAGAATGTATTAGAAAGTGTTACGGAGGCTGAGTTTAAGGATTTTGAATTTATTATTGATATTGAACGAAAGATTGCCCTCACCCTTCGTGAATTAGGACGTGAAAATGAGGCTGATGAAATTATTAGAAGATTAGATGCTGTTACTGAGGTAATTGACGAGACTTAATTTTTTGGGTGATTACTTGGATTTAAATGTTGCATCGCCCAGGCATACATCGCAATCGCACCGGCAGCGGATGCATTCATCGATCTAGTTGAGCCATATTGTGAGATCCCAAGAACAACTGAACAAACTGCTACCCCTTCATCACTCATCCCCGCACCCTCTTGGCCAAATAACATCACACATTTTTTAGGCAGATTCGCACTCTCTAGTGATTTAGAGATCGGCAGATTATCTATTCCAATAATTGGTAATTTATTTTCATCACACCAAATTTTAAACTCCGCTACCGTTGCATGATGATGCACAGTTAAATAACGATCGGTCACCATCGCACCCCGTCGGTTCCAATCACGTTTACCAACAATATGAACAGCTGAAACATTAAAGGCGTTTGCAGTTCTAACAATTGAGCCAATATTTAAATCATGTTGCCAATTTTCAATTGCAATTTGCAGATCATGTCGCTTGGTATCAAGATCAGCAACAATCGCCTCAACCTTCCAATATCTGTATTTATCTAAGACATTTCTCCGATCACCATGCTCAAGTAACTCCAGATCAAAGTGATTCTCAGTCGGCCATGGTTTAGAGTGTGGGCCTACGCCAACCACCTGGTAGAACTCACCAGGTCCAACAGATGACTGTGTCATAAGTAAACCTTAAGGGCTAAGGAGTAATGATGAGAAAATCATGGCTACCTGCCTATATTGCCTTAGGTTTTATCTGGGGCTGCTCCTTTATTTTTATTGAGCTAGGCCTTGAATTCCTCACTCCATTTGGAGTTGCCTTTGTCAGATGTGCATTAGGTGCGATTACCTTGTTGATTTTTGTCAAAATGAGAAAAATTCAATTACCAAAAGAGAAAAGTACCTGGAGAAAACTGTGGATAGTTGCTCTGTTGTTAAATGTCGTGCCTGGCATTTTGTTTGCATTTGCCCAGCAGTATGTCACTTCAGTTCTTGCTGGGATTATTAATGCCACAACCCCACTAATGACCTTAATTTTTATGCTGATCTTATTTAGAGAAGAGAAACTAAAGGGTGAACAGATAATTGGTTTACTCATCGGAGCATTTGGTGTAATGGTAGTACTAGGAATTTGGAAAGGGGTTGGCGAGAATCAGCTCTTAGGTGTAATTGCTTTACTAGTTGCAGTTGCTTGTTACGGCTACTCATTCCCTTACACAACTAGAAAAATTCTACCTCTTGGGTTAAAATCAGAGGCTGCGGCGACCGTGCAATTATGCATGGCAGCCATCACCTTGCTTCCTTTTTACTTATTTGATGGTATCGCAGAAGATAACTACCAGTTAAATTCTTTGCTAGCGATGCTAGCTCTTGGCGTTTTGGGAAGTGGCTTTGCCTATATCTGGAACTTCTCAATTATTGCTGCCGTAGGCAGCTCTATCGCCAGCACCGTAACTTATGTGACACCAGTGGTTGCAGTATTTGTTGGTTGGTTATTTTTAGCAGAGTCAGTTACTTGGCACGAACCAGTTGGTGCAATGTTTGTCATTCTTGGCGCAGCGATTACCCAAGGCAGATTTAAAAGTAAAGCGGTGAACAGATGAAGAAAATTGCAACATTTGTACTACTCATTCTTCTTGGCAATCTTCAGCCGGCAAATGCAGCTGAAGTATTACCAGAACCGTTTTTCAAGTACCTAGGTTCAAAGTATTTGGGAAGCCCTGGAATAATTTTAATAAATGGTGCTAGTAATGAAGTTGTTTATCAAGATGGAGCCAGTAAGCCTAGAAAGCCGGCTTCGGTATTAAAAATTATTTCAACATCAGCAATTGCCTTAACCCTTGATACCGCAACAGTTTTTAAGACTGCGATCTATAAAACTGAGAAAAAAGGCGTCTTTGTTATCTGGGGAGATAATGATCCTTGGATTACCTCAAATGCAAAGTATCGAGATGCAAATAAGCGGGCATACATGCCTGAATTGATTAAAGCAGCATTCGCATCTGACACATCATTAAAGAAGATCAATTTGATATATAGAGGGGTTAATAACTCCGATATTTTGTATGCCAAACGGGCATTAAAGCGAAAGTCATCAGTTGCTTATAAACCAATAAGTAAAAATGTTGAGGTTGAATCTTTAATAACAGAGAAGATTGCGGAAATTACATCCCCACCATTACATAAAATGATTAGATTTGCACTCCTTTATAGCGACAATGTCTTATCACAGCGACTAGCAATGTTAGCTACTGGTAAAAATGGCTATCCCTTAACTAGAACTGGTTTAAACAAAATGGCTAATAATAAGATTAGCGAGCTTGGAGTGGATACCACCGGCATGGTGTTGATGGATGGCTCTGGACTAAGTGGGCAAAATCGAGTCTCTGCCGTAACTGTTTCACAATTACTTCTTAAAATTAAGAGTGAGCCGAGGTTAAAGGTTATTTATGATTCCCTGCCAATTAGTGGAGAGTCTGGCACTTTAATTGGTCGTTACCACTCAACAGCTCCACAAGCTGTTGGTTTAGTAAGAGCTAAGACTGGATCAATTCGTAATACCGTTTCACTCGCTGGCTTTGCAACCTCTGGTGATAAAGATTACGTCTTTGTAGTTCTTGCTGATGGAGTTGGCAGAACAAGAAGTTTGCAAGATGCGGCTCGAAGTGCAATTGATCGAATGCTGGGAACAATTACTAAGCCAGTTGTGAGCGGATTAACACCACCTGTGCCTGAAAATATTCCTTTTACAACAACACCTTAAAAATTACTCACCTTACCAAGAGTAGAGTTAGAGCAAATGAAAAACTACATCTCGCTGATGAAATTGCGAGTAGTTGAACTTCTACTTGTCACCACACTTCCCGCTTTATTTTTAGCAAGTGATGGTGTGCCTGAATTGTCAGTAACTATTTGGGCATTAGTAGGTGGAACATTTGCAGCAGGTGGTGCTAATGCATTTAATATGGTGATTGAGGCTAAATCCGATCTACTAATGAAGCGAACTGCCAAGCGGCCGATAGCAACAGGTGAGATATCTAAAGTAAATGGGTTAATTTTTGCCACCTTAATTTCAATTATTTCCTTAAGCATCTTTGCTGCCTTCACCACACCTCTTGCAACCTTATTAACATTTCTTGCGATCACCTTTTATGTCTTTGGGTACACACTTGCATTGAAAAAACACACCTCGCAAAATATTGTTTGGGGCGGCATTGCTGGTTGTATGCCAGTGTTAATTGGCCAAGCAGCAGTTACCAACTCACTTACCCTCACCTCCTGGTTATTTTTCTTACTAATATTTTTCTGGACCCCACCACATTTTTGGGCGTTAGCAGTTCGCTATAAGGATGATTACAAAGCTGCTGGAATTCCTATGTTGCCAGTAGTTGCCCCAATAAAATCTGTGATAAATCAAATGTGGTTTCACTCACTTGCAATGGCGGTAGTTTCCTTATTAGTAATACAAAGTGCGCAGTTGCCAATCTGGCTATCGGTGATCACCTTGTTACTAATTGCTGGTTGGAAACGGCAATTAATTAAATTAACTAGGCAGCCAAGTGAGGTAAATGCTGGGAGATTATTCCAAGCATCAATTGTTTTTCTCAGTATTTACTCATTTTTATTAGTAATTGGTGTGTTACTTAAGTAGTTTTCTAATACTTTAATGGGACAATTTTCCCCATGTCCTTCCCTCTAGCACTTGATGTTGCCGATTTGTCCAAAAAGTATGGCGATCGAATGGCGCTATCTCATGCCAATTTTGAAGTTCCAATGGGAAGCATTTGTGGTTTTGTTGGCCCTAATGGTTCTGGTAAAACAACAACAATCAGAATGTTACTTGGATTAATAAAACCAACTACAGGAAGTGGCCATGTATTAGGTGAATCAATCTCTGAGCCAGAGAAGTATTTGCCAAATGTTGGCGCCATGATTGAAGGGCCAGCTTTTTATCCAGCTTTAACTGGGGAACAGAATTTAACTGTCTTAGCGAAATTAGGTGGATTTGATACTGGCAGCATTCAAGGATTACTAGATTTAGTTGACCTTGGAGATCGAGGCGATTCAAAGTATAAAACTTACTCATTGGGCATGAAGCAACGTCTTGGTATTGCTGCAGCTTTATTACCTAATCCAAAGCTACTTATTCTTGATGAACCAACAAATGGTTTGGACCCAGCAGGTATTCAAGAGGTTCGAGCATTACTTAGAAAGTTAGCTGACAATGGGACAACAGTTTTCGTCTCCTCCCATCTTTTATCTGAAATTGAGATGATTAGTGATTACTTAGTGATGCTTCGTCTTGGCAAGGTTATTTTCTTCGGTAAAACAAGTGAGTTACTGGCCAAACAACAACCAGTAATTGTGGCAAAGCCTGAAAATCCTGGTGATCTTGATAGATTAGTAAAGATTGCAGTAGCTGCTGGACACACCGCAACCATCATTGATGAATCTGTTCATGTAACAGGTGGGAGTGATTTTTCTGCAAAATTCAACAAAGCAGCTTTTGAGGCAGGAATTGTTTTGGCAAGCCTTACACCAGTTCGTGCCTCACTTGAGGATACATTTTTTGAAATGACAGGTAATTAAATATGTGGAATGTATTTAGAGCTGAACTTACTAAATTAAAACGACCATCTCTTTCTTTATCAACTATTGCTGCTGTCATCTTTGTTACTGGCTTGACTACTTCGCTGCTATTTTTATTGGTTGATTCACCAGAGGGAAATGGTGAGCGAGGGGTAAGAATAGGTCGAGATGTTCTAGCTCTACCTAGCGGGGTAACCTTAAGTTTTAGTAATGCAGCCGGCCTACTCGGCATTGTTGCTCTTTGTATATTTGCAGCACAAACAGCTCAGGAGTACACCTACGGAACACTGCGCAATTTATTGGTGCGCCAGCCATCTCGCATGAAAATTTTGATTGGAAAATTAGGTTCGATGAAGCTATTTGCAATCGCAATGGTCACCCTTTCAGCTTTACTGACCATCATCCTTTCCTATTTGTTCGCTGGAGTTAAAGACATTCCAACTCAAGCCTGGAGTACACAAGATGCCCAGATAGCGGTAATCCAAACCTTTGTAAATGTCCTACTTGCCACAATTGGGTTTGGAGTCTTTGGCATGATTTTAGGTTTACTTTTAAGGTCACCAATCTCTGCAATATCTATTGGAGTAATCTGGAATTTAATTATTGAAGGCCTACTCTCACTTTTTGTTACTGATATCGATCGATACTTTCCAGGACAACTTTTATCAATTGTTGCAGCAGGCGGCAGCGATCGCATCTCATATCAGTACGCACTCTTTACTTCATACGGATTCTTACTTGCAGGCTTGGCCATAGTGGCGTTTTTGTTTAAGAGACGGGATGTAGCAAATTGATAAATAAAAAAGTGGTTGCTCTAGTACTTGCATTAAGTCTCATGCCAGCCTCGGCATTAGCTGCTCCGCCAAAGCCAACTCAAGCACAGATCGATGCTGCAAAAAAGATTGAGGCAGAGAAGAAGGCAGCCGCCGCCGCTGCTGCAAAAAAATTAAACTCTGCTAAAACAACTTTGCGCCAACTGTCAGCTATTGCAACTACAAAACGTAAAGCTTATATCGCAGCTCAAAATGATTTGAAAGCAAAAACCAAACAAGCTGAAATTGCTATGGAGCATTTACGAGCTGCTCAAGCATCGGTTAGTACTGGTAAACGGACTATTGGAAAGTTAGCGGTAAATGCATATGTAATGGGTGGCGGTTTTACAGATTTAGATTCATTACTAAATTCAGATGGACCACAAGACTTAGTTGATCGCCTAAATACTCTTGATGCATTGGGTGAGAATAATTCCAGCGCTCTAGATAGGTTTAAGGCGGCAGAAATCGTGGCATCCAGTGCACAAAAGGCAGCGGATGTAGCAAGGAAAGCACAGGCAGAGGCAACAGTTAAAGTTGCTGCAGCGAAAAAAGCAGCTGATGAAGCAGCAGCGATGCAGCAAGAAGAGGTGGATAAGTTACAAGCTGTGCAAGATAAATTGGCAAAAGAGTTAGCAGTTGCCCAAAAAACAAGATTAACTCTGGAGCAACAGCGACAGATTGCATTATTAGAGGAGGCAAACGCAGGTCGGGCACTTGTTACACCAGATCAGGCAAAAATTTGGCGAGATACTGGATTTACCGGCAGAAGTAGCACTCGATCAACTGAAGCTATGCGACTTACTGCAGTTGAGTATGCTAAAAAGCAGGTGCTAGCTAAAAAACCATATGTCTGGGGAGATGAAGGACCAAATGCATTTGATTGCTCTGGATTGGTTTATGCCGCCTACCGAGCAGCAGGGCTTGGCTGGCCCAACTGGGATCGCCTTAACTCATCACTTTATTGGGTGGCAACTAAACGGGTGCCACTAAATGAGATGGTGCCAGGGGATCTGGTTTTCTACTCATATAAGGGAACAGTGAGCACAATTCATCACATTGGAATTTATGCCGGCGATGGCATGATGTGGGAGGCGCATAACAAAGAGAAAGATTTGCTCTTTTCTAGCATCTACAGCGTCAAAGGTTTAATGCCTTATGGGGGTCGGGTCTAATCTTGTCGGTGTGAGTACTTCAAATACACCAAATCTTTGGGAGATTAGAAAAGCTTTAAAACCTTTTCTTAATGACCCAACTCAAACAGTTTTATTTGGTTGCTCAGGTGGTGCTGATTCGATGGCACTGGCAATTGCATTGTTTGCAGAGTGCGGTGGTGAAAAAGTCATTCCAGTTGTAGTTGACCATGGGCTGCAACCAAATTCAGATCAGATTACTGTAAAAGTCGCTACACAGTTAAAAACGATTGGTTACAAAAGAGTTGAAACCGCAGTCGCTCAAGTAATTGTCACTGATGGCTTAGAGGCATCTGCTAGAAGAGCAAGATATAAAGTATTTCATCAATTCATTGATAGCTATCAACCAAAGTATTTCTTCCTAGCCCATACTTTAAATGATCAAGCAGAAACTGCCTTACTTGGATTAGCTAGAGGATCAGGGGCAAGATCACTTTCTGGCATGGCAACTCAAAACAATTTTTTTGTTAGGCCGCTTTTGAAAATTACTAGGCAAATGAGTGAGGCAGCATGTACTGAGGCAGGTATTGATTTCTGGTCTGACCCACACAATCAAGATTTAAAATTTGCAAGAGTTAGGGTGCGTAAGAATGTTCTGCCAATACTGGAGGAGAATTTAGGACCTGGGGTTACTGAGGCGCTGGCAAGAACTGCTGATTTGTTAAGAGATGATGCTGATGCATTGGACGGTTTTGCAAATGAGTTTTTTACTCAAATAGATCCAAAAAATCTTAAGATTAGTGATCTAGAGCGACTACCCAAAGCAATCAGGAGCAGAGTGCTGCGCTTGGCTATTTATCAGGTTGGTGCGCCACTAGGCTCACTTACCGCCGAACACATTGAAGCTGCAGAGGCATTAATATCTAATTGGCATGGGCAAAAAGAGGTCTCACTTCCAGGGAATGTGAAGCTTTTGAGAAATTCAGGCAGAATCATCCTCTCGGCTAACACATAAGGAGAATCGTGGATCTATCAGCACTTGGAAATGACATCGAAAGAGTTGTTGTGAGTCAGGAGCAGATTCAAAATAGATTAAAAGAATTAGCGGTCCAAGTTGATAAAGATTATGTTGGGCGCGATTTAATTTTAGTAGGTGTATTAAAGGGTGCGGTTATGGCGATGGCAGATTTCTCTCGCTACCTACAGCGCCACGTTGATATGGATTGGATGGCAGTTTCATCATATGGTGCTGGCACAAAATCAAGTGGTGTGGTTAGAATTCTAAAGGATTTAGATGGTGACATCTTAGGAAGAGAAGTTTTAATTGTTGAAGACATTTTAGATACTGGCTTAACACTTTCTTGGTTGACAGAGAATTTACTTTCCCGCGGGGCTAAATCTGTTTCAGTTTTAACAGTGCTGCGCAAACCTGATGCTGCCACAGTTAAGGTAGAGGCTAAATATGTGGGCTTTGATATTCCCAGTGAGTTTGTGGTCGGATATGGCTTAGATTTCAACCAGAAGTACCGAAATTTGCCGTTTATTGGCGTTCTTGCCAAACACCTTTATTCTTAAGCCCCTAATAACTGTTTTTGAGAAAGAGAAGTAACTGGTGACGCAAAAAAAGAGTTTCAAGTTTCCAAAATTTAAAGGTCTTAAGAATGCCAAAAACTCTGCCTCTAAATCACCAAAATCTGCAAGGAAGATTTTACGAGGACCATTATTTTGGATTATTGCTGCACTAATTGCGGTAAGCATATTTGGTCAGATCTCTGCAACTGGAGAAGAGTACAAAAAGGTTGAGACCTCAGCTATTTTAAATGAGATATCTCTTAATAATGTTAAGTCTGCGTTAGTTATTGATCGTGATCAAAAAGTTCAAGTGATCTTAAAAGATGGTGAATTTGTTGATGGATCAGCAAAAATCGAAGCCTCATATGTTGCAGGCCAAGAGGCATTGATTGTTGAGTTATTGACAAGTAATCCACCATCAGCGGGTTGGGACATAAAAGTTCCAAAACAATCACTGTTTGTCTCACTACTTTTTAGTATTTTGCCGATTCTATTAATTATTTTCTTACTTTTATTATTTATGGGCGGTGGCCAAGGCGGTCGAGTTTTATCTTTTGGCAGATCAAAAGCTAAATTACAAAATAAAGAGATGCCAACCAACACATTTGTTGACGTGGCAGGTGCAGATGAAGCAGTTGCAGAGCTGCGCGAGATTAAAGACTTTTTAGCAAGTCCAGATAAGTACAAGGCAATTGGCGCCAAGATACCTAAGGGAGTTTTACTCTATGGGCCGCCCGGAACTGGAAAGACATTACTGGCTAGAGCAGTAGCTGGTGAGGCAAAGGTTCCGTTTTATTCAATCTCTGGCTCTGAGTTTGTTGAGATGTTTGTTGGAGTTGGTGCTTCAAGAGTGCGTGATTTATTTGCCCAAGCAAAACAAAATGCCCCAGCAATAGTTTTTGTTGATGAAATTGATGCAGTGGGCAGGCAACGGGGCGCAGGATTAGGTGGCGGAAACGATGAACGCGAGCAAACCTTGAACCAACTGTTAGTTGAAATGGATGGTTTTGAAGCAAATGGTCAGGTAATTTTGATTGCAGCAACCAACCGGCCGGATGTATTAGACCCAGCACTATTGCGACCTGGCAGATTTGACCGTCAAATATCAGTAGACCGACCTGACTTAAAAGGAAGAGCAGCAATACTTGCAGTGCACGCAAAAAATAAACCAATTGCTAAGGATGTTGATCTTTCCTCCTATGCCAAGCGCACCCCAGGCTTTACAGGAGCAGATTTAGCTAATGTATTAAATGAGGCAGCTCTACTAGCAGCAAGACAAGATCGTAAAGCAATCAAAAATACTGATATTGATGAGGCAATTGATCGGGTAATGGCTGGGCCACAAAAAGTTTCAAGATTAATGACTGAGGAAGAGCGCAGAATTACCGCCTACCATGAAGGCGGTCACGCATTAGTTGCACACGCACTTCCACATACTGATCCAGTTCATAAAGTAACAATCATGCCAAGAGGAAGAGCGCTTGGCTACACAATGGTTTTACCTGACGAAGATCGATATGCAGTAACTAGAAATCAAATGCTAGATCAACTGGCATACACAATGGGTGGCAGAGCTGCCGAAGAGTTAATTTTCCATGATCCAACAACTGGTGCATCAAACGATATTGAAAAAGCAACTAATTTAGCTAGGGCCATGGTCACACAATATGGAATGACTCAACGCCTTGGTGCAATCAAACTTGGTATTTCAGATTCTCAGCCATTTCTTGGCAGAGATTACGGTCATCAAAGAGATTACTCAGAAAGTATTGCAGCAGTTGTAGATGGAGAGATAAGAGAAATGATAGAAAATGCTCACCAAGAGGCATTTGATATTTTGGTTGCTAATCGGGAAACTTTGGATCGCATAGTTGAAGAGTTGCTTGAAAATGAAACCTTAAATAAGGAAGAGATTGCGGCAGTATTTAAGAAGGTTAGAAAAGTAAAACCAAGAGCTGCATGGACTGGTTCTCAAAAGCGTATTCCTTCAAATCAGCCTCCAGTTGCACTAAAGCCTGCAAAAGTTAAGGTTTCTGAAGAGGAAAAACCAGCAAAGAAAACAGCGGCAAAAAAAGTTGATAAGGAATCAAACAAGGATGTAAATGAGTGAGATTAACTCCGTATCAATGGGACCACATGATGGTGGTGCTAAGAAGGAGTTTGATCAAGCTAGGGCAGAAAAAGCGGTAACTGAGTTATTACATGCGATTGGAGAAGATCCAGATCGTGAGGGCTTAAAAGACACTCCTAAGCGAGTTGCAAAAGCACTTGCTGAAAACTTTGCTGGTCTTTGGCAAAAACCTGAGGATGTTTTAACTACAACTTTTGATATCGGCCATCAAGAATTAGTTATTGTCAGAGAGATTGAAGTTTTCTCTCATTGCGAGCACCACTTAACACCTTTTCACGGCGTTGCTCACATTGGTTATATACCAGGTGAAAGTGGCCGGATTACCGGTATCTCAAAGTTAGCACGGGTTGTTGATCTATACGCTAGGCGACCACAGGTTCAAGAGCGCCTCACATCTCAAATTGCAGATGCATTAGTAGAAATTTTGCAACCAGGTGGTGTGATTGTGATTATTGATTGTGAGCACCTGTGCATGTCAATGCGCGGAGTGAGAAAGTCCCAAGCCAGAACTACTACAAGTGCGGTGCGTGGCCAGTTATTGAATCCAACAACTAGAGCTGAAGCAATCTCATTGATTAATCAAAGTAGGTAGGAAGGTGTTACGTACCCTGGTAATGGGAATATTAAATGTCACACCAAACTCCTTTGCTGACGGGGGTAATTACTTATCAAAAGAAGATGCGATCACCCATGGCCGAAGATTAATTGCAGAAGGCGCAGACATTATTGATGTAGGTGGTGAATCAACCAAGCCAGGTGCGGAGCGGGTAAGTCAGGAAGATGAATTAATTCGAGTAATTCCAGTTATAACCGAATTAGTAAAAGATGGCGCCATAGTTAGCGTAGACACTATGAGATCTGAAGTAGCCAAACAAGCGATAGCGGCCGGCGCAACATATGTGAATGATGTTAGTGGTGGATTGAGTGATAAGAGAATGGCAAATTTAATTGCAGAAAACTCAAAAATTCAGTACATAGTCATGCATTGGCGCGGCCACTCTAAAGATATGCAGAGTCGAGCAGTTTATAAAGATGTTGTTAAAGAGGTAAAAGATGAATTAGATGAGCGAGTAGCTGATTTACTGAAGGCGGGAGTAAATCCTGAGCAAATAATTCTAGATCCGGGAATTGGATTTGCTAAAGAGAGTGAGCATAATTGGAAGTTATTAAGAAGCATTGATCGATTACAACTTCTTGGTTACCCACTTCTGATTGGAGTTTCTAGAAAACGTTTCTTGGGTGAATTACTTAACACTACAGATCCGGACAAGCGAGAGGCAGCAACAATTGCCTTAACATATGAATTGGCAAGGCTTAAAGTTTGGGGTGTGCGAACTCATGCTGTCAGAGCCCATCAAGATGCAATTAGTGTTGTGGAACAAATGCGAAAATGAATGATGTAATCAAAATATCTGGGATAGAGGCTAAAGGTTTCCATGGCGTATTAGAAAAAGAGCGTAAACGTGGACAAAAATTTCTTGTTGATGTTGAGTTCCATCTATCACTTAGAAACCTTAATGACCAACTAAACAAAACAGTTAATTACGCGGAGGTGGCCCAGGTTGTTAAAAACCTAATAACGGGTGAACCTCGTCAGTTGATAGAAAGTTTGGCTGAAGATATAGCAAAACAAATCTTAAAAGAGTTTAAGAAAATCAAAAAAGTTAAAGTCATAGTTCATAAACCTAATGCTCCAATACCTCTAAAATTTAAGGACGTTACAGTTGAGATTGAAAGAAGCAGATGAAGGCTGTTGTAGCTCTTGGTTCAAATCTTGAAAACCGTAAATTAAATTTAGATATTGCAATAACTCATCTAGAAGTATTACTTCAGGACCTGAAAGTATCACCTTATATTGAAACTAAACCAGTTGGCGGTCCAACCCAAAATGATTTTATAAATGCAGTGGCACTTGGAATTTGCAATCTAAAGCCTGAAATATTGCTCGCAGAGCTGTTAAAAATTGAAGATCAAATGGGTCGTGTACGTAACGTTAAATGGGGACCGAGAATTATTGATTTAGATTTAATTGTTTATGGAGATCAGGTCGTAGATACTGTTTTTTTGAAGCTGCCGCACCCATTTGCTCAATCAAGAGAGTTTGTATTAAAACCTTGGTTAGCTATTGATCCAGAGGGTGTAATACCAGGCGTAGGTAAGGTCAAATCTCTGTTGGCAAGTATTCAAAGCTCAAGTTAAACTCTCCTTCTAGCCCGGTACCCGGAAAGGACTGGAGCCATGATTGAAGTACTTAAATCTGCAGATGATTTAGCGCGCCAAAAATGGGATGTTTTAATTCCTACCATGGGCGCACTTCACCCTGGCCATCAATCTTTAATTAAATTAGCCAAAAATTATGGTGAAAAGATTGTTGTTAGTATTTTTGTTAACCCATTACAGTTTGAAAATAAAATAGATCTAGAGAATTATCCAAAAACTATTGAAACTGATATGCAAATGGCAATGGATGCTGGTGCAACTGCAGTTTTTGCGCCATCTGAGGAAGAGATTTACCCAAGCAAAATAGAGCAAGTCAATGCTGGAGAATTAGGAGATCTATTTGAAGGTGCAGCCAGAGTTGGTCATTTTTCTGGTGTGTTAACAGTAGTTAAGAGGTTATTTGATTTGGTGAAACCAAAACACGCTATTTTTGGTGAAAAAGATTTTCAGCAACTTTTTTTAATTAAGGAGATGGTTGAGAAACTTCAACTTCCTGTGAATATAGTTTCAGCCCCAACTATTAGAGATGCTAATAATCTGGCCTTATCTTCAAGAAATTTGAGATTGTCTGAGAGTGAAAAGAAAACTGCAAATGTAATCTTTCAAGCATTAAGTACTAACAGTTTGGAGAAAGCCAAGGAAGTCATTAATGGACAACCTCTTTTTCAATTGGACTATTTAAATTTAATCGATGAAGAAACATTTAAAGATGCTGGACCTGCCACCAAAAGTAAGCGATTAATTATTGCTGGCTGGGTGAATCAGGTGCGTTTGATCGATAATAAAGCTGTTGGAGGTAAGTAATGAAGTTATTAACTGCCCCATCTGGCTGGAGTACATCAGCTGATGTAATCGTTATCGGTTCTGGTGTCGCTGGACTTACAACCGCATTAAACCTGCGTTCTTATGGTTTATCAGTCTTGTTAGTTACCAAAGCACAAATTGATGAAGGCTCAACAAAATGGGCGCAAGGTGGAATTGCATCCGCACTTGGACCAGGAGATACACCAGATCAACATAAGAAAGATACCTTGGCCGCAGGTGCTGGCTTGTGCGATATCAAGGCGGTAGATGTTTTAGTTTCAGAAGGACCAGAAGCGGTAAGAAAATTAATTGCACAAGGGGCGGTATTTGATAAATCTGAAACAGGTGAGATTGCATTAACTCGAGAGGGTGGACATTTAAGAAATAGAATCTTGCATGCAGGAGGTGATGCCACCGGCGCAGAGGTCTCAAGAGCATTACTTGCAGCAGTTAATGAGGATTCAGGTATTGAAGTAATTGAACACGCACTTGTGATTGATGCGTTAAAGAGTAAAACCGGTCGAGTTTGTGGTGTTACTTTGCATGTGATTGGTGCCGGAAGTCGCGATGGTGTTGGTAGAGCATTAGCTAGAGCAGTTGTTGTAGCTACCGGCGGATTAGGCCAGGTTTACTCACAAACTACCAATCCAGCAGTATCAACTGGTGATGGTGTTGCGCTTGCACTAAGGGCAGGGGCCAAAATTGCCGATGTTGAATTTATTCAATTTCATCCAACTGTTTTATGGCAAGATCTAGCAAACAGAGGACAACAACCATTAATCAGTGAAGCAGTGCGCGGCGAGGGCGCTATTTTATTAAATTCTAAAGATGAACAATTCATGATTGGTAAACACCCACAAGCTGATTTAGCACCCAGAGATGTAGTAGCAATAGAGATTTTTAATCAAATGCGATTAAGTGGTCAACCACATGTTTGGTTAGACGCAACAAAAATTAAAGATTTCGCTAATAGATTTCCAACGATTTATGCCTCTTGTACACAAAATGGAATAGATCCAACTAGAGAGAGGATTCCAGTTGCACCCGCATCACATTACGCATCAGGTGGTGTATTGGTTGATTTAAATGGAAAATCTTCTATTGATGGGCTTTATGTATGTGGTGAATCAGCGTGCACTGGTGCCCATGGCGCAAATCGACTTGCCTCTAACTCACTATTAGAAGGGTTGGTGTTTGGCGCAAGAATTGCCGCAGCGTTGTCAAATAAATTACCAGTTCAGCAAGAGGCAGTGGATGATCACAAAAGCATTCTTCTAGATCCTAAAATTCTTCTACCATTGCAGATAGCAATGAGTGAAGGTGCAGGAGTTTTAAGATCAGAGGCTTCATTAACTAAAACCTTACAAACCTTAGGTGAGTTATCTAAGTTAACAAGTACAGAGCCATGTATTGAGGCCTGGGAGGCAACAAATCTGCACTTACTGGCAACTGTGATTGTGAAATCTGCTTTACTCAGGACTGAATCCAGAGGTTCGCATTGGCGCAGCGATTACCCAAATAGCCAAGATAAGTGGTTGAGTAGAATTGTGCAACAGATAGACGAGTCTGGTAATTGGAAAAATACATTGGAGATGATTTAAATGAATCAACTTCGAGATAATTTAAAGAAATTAGGCCTATCACCTAACCATATTTTCCAACAGGTGAAGGATGCAATTAGTGAGGATTTAGCAGGTGGAGAAGATCTAACCTCAACTGCAACAATAACTTCATCTCAAGTTTCAACTGGAGAGTTTACTACTCGAGCATCAGGAATAATCTGTGGATTGCATGTTGCCGCCGCTGTCCTTGAGTACTGCGGTGTTAATCATTATGAAGTTTTAGTTGATGAGGGAGCCAAGGTTTCTGCAGGTAAAGTGTTGATTTCTGTTCAAGGCAACACTCAAAAGATTTTACTTGCCGAAAGAACTGCGCTTAATTTCCTATCCCACCTAAGTGGAATTTCTACCTTAACAAGTAAATGGGTTGGTGAGGTCGCTGGCACAAAATGTCAGATTAGAGATACCCGCAAAACTACCCCAGGATTGCGCAGCTTAGAAAAATTTGCCACTCGGATGGGGGGCGCTGTAAATCATCGCCAATCACTATCTGAATCTGCATTAATCAAAGATAACCACATCGCAGCAGTAGGTGGGATCACGGCAGCATTTAATGCAATTAAAAAAATGTATCCTGGAAAGTTAATTGAGATTGAGGTCGATTCTCTTGAACAACTAAAGGAAGCACTTGGATTAAAACCAGATTTGATCTTGCTTGACAATATGAGTGTGAAAATATGCGAGGAGGCGGTAGCAATTACAGCCGGGAGTGTAAAACTAGAAGCATCTGGTGGGTTAACACTTGAAAATGCAAAAAATTACGCGAATACAGGAGTTGATTATTTAGCGGTTGGGTCATTAACTCATTCGTCACCTGCGCTAGATATTGGCCTAGATTTTAGAAAGGGTAAATAATGTTACTTGCAATAGATGTTGGAAATACCAACACAGTTTTAGGAATTTTTAACAAAGATAAATTAGAGCAATCATGGCGAGTTAAAACTGATCCTCGGGATACCGCAGATGAGCTTTGGCTTCAATACTCAGCTCTAGTTGCAGGTTTTGATATTTCTGGGGTAGCGATCTGCTCAACCGTACCAGCCATACTTAGAGAGATTAGGAAATTACTGGATGACCACTTTCAAGATGTAAAGACCACAATTATTGAGCCAGGTGTTAAAACTGGTGTACCTCTATTAGTAGATAATCCAAAAGAGATTGGCGCTGATCGGATTGTTAACTCATTGGCAGCATTTACTCTTTATGGAGCTGATGGTCCATCCATTGTGGTTGATTTTGGAACATCAACAAATTTGGATGTGGTTTCACCAAAAGGAGAGTTCTTGGGGGGCGCGCTAGCTCCCGGGATTGAGATCTCAGTTGATGCTTTAGCTGCAAGAGCTGCTCAACTTCGTAAAGTTGAATTAGTAAAACCAAGATCTGTTATTGGCAAAAATACTGTTGAGGCCTTGCAATCTGGAACCATATTTGGATTTGCTGGCCAAGTAGATGGTTTGGTCAATCGAATAATTGATGAACTAGCTGATTTGTATCCAGATTCTGGCGATGTCTGCGTAATTGCAACTGGCGGGCTTGCGCCATTGGTACTTGGAATTAGTCAGATGATCGAATTTCATGAACCAGATCTGACATTGATCGGATTGCGCTTAGTACATGAGCGAAATTAATTCATAACTGCGCACAGCACCCGCTAAGATTTAACACATCATGGCTGATGAGGATGATCTACCCGAACAACTGCGGATCCGACGGGAAAAGCGGGCTGCAATATTAAGTCGGGGTGGTGAGCCTTATCCAGTATCTGTTCCACGAACTACCTCTTTATTAGAGATTAGAAATAAACATAAAGAGCTACCGATTGATGTAGCAACTGGAATTATTGAATCAGTTACTGGACGTGTAATTTTTAAGCGAGACACTGGCAAGTTGTGTTTTGCTAATTTGCGTGAAGGTGATGGCACTGAGCTACAAGCTATGTTTTCATTAGACAAAATTGGCGACGCTCAACTTGAGATCTGGAAATCTGAAATTGACTTAGGTGACATTGTTTCAGTTACCGGTGAGGTAATTACATCAAAGCGCGGTGAGTTATCGATCCTGGCAAATTCATTTATGTTGGCAGCAAAATCTTTAAGGCCACTACCGGTAGAACATAAACCTCTCTCTGAAGAGAGCCGCGTCCGAATGCGTTATGTGGACTTAATTGTTCGACCAGAGGCAAGAAGCAATGCCAGATTGCGCCCAGCAGTTATGAAATCACTGCGACAGACATTTAGCAGCAGAGATTTTTTAGAGGTAGAAACTCCAATGTTGCAGGTAATGCATGGTGGGGCAGCAGCTAGACCATTTAAAACCTTTAGTAATGCATATGAGATGGATCTATTTTTACGAATCGCCCCAGAGCTATATTTAAAGCGATGTGTAGTTGGTGGTCTTGAAAAAGTATTTGAGATAAATAGAAACTTCCGTAATGAAGGCGCTGACTCATCTCACTCACCAGAGTTTGCAATGATTGAAACATATGAGGCATATGGTGATTGGCATACTATGGCGCAGTTAACAAAAAATCTTGTACAAGATGCTGCCAAAGCTGTTTTTGGTTCTCACAAAGTTAAACATCATGATGGTAGGGAGTTAGATCTTGGTGGTGATTGGAATCAAATTTCACTTTTTGAGGCAATTTCTAAGGCGGTTGGTGAAAAAGTTACTGGCGAGAGCTCAATAGATGAGCTTAAGAAAATAGCCACAAAATTAGGCATAAAACTTGACCCAAAATGGATTAAGGGCAAAATTGCTGAAGAGATTTTTGAACACACAGCGATAAAAACATTAACTGCTCCAACATTTGTAATGGGCTTTCCAATAGACACCTCACCATTGGTTAGGGCCCATCGTGACACACCTGGAGTTGCTGAAAAATGGGATCTCTATGTTGAAGGTTTTGAGTTGGCAACTGGTTACTCAGAGTTGATCGATCCAGTTATTCAGCGCGAGCGACTGGTTGAACAAGCAAAACTTGGCGCATCTGGTGATTTAGAGGCCATGGGATTAGATGAGGATTTCTTAAAAGCAATGGAGCATGGCATGCCGCCAATGGGAGGCATGGGAATGGGTGTAGATAGATTATTGATGGCACTTACTGGATTAGGAATCAGGGAGACCATTTTATTTCCATTAGTAAAGCCAACTGCTGGAGATGAATGATGTCTGTTGTAATTAGACCTGCTAAAACTTCTGATGTTAAAAAAATAAGAGCAATTGTTGATGCATATGCAGCTGAACGAAAACTTCTATCTAAAGAGACGGTAACTCTATTTGAAAGCGTGCAAGAATTTGTAGTAGCAGAAGTTGACGGCGAAGTAGTTGGTTGTGGCGCATTGCATGTGCTTTGGGAGGATATAGCTGAGGTTAGAACAGTTGCAGTGGTTGATCAAATGCATGGCAAAGGAGTAGGACATTTAATTTTGGAGAGTATTTTAATTAAAGCTAAAGAGGTTGGGGTAAAAAAAGTATTTTGCTTAACCTTTGAAACAAAGTTTTTTGGCTCTCATGGATTTAAAGAAATACAAGGCTCACCAGTTGATCCTGAGATTTATACCCAACTGCTGCGATCCTATGATGAGGGTATTGCTGAGTTCCTGGATCTAGAGAGTGTTAAACCCAACACACTGGGAAATACCAGAATGCTTAAAATTCTTTAAGTTTTCGGGCATAAACACCCCAATTGTGGGGTTATAAAGCCATAACAGGCCCAACATATGGGTGAGTTATTCACAGCCTAATCGAAGTGCACAATGTCCCAACTTGGTATTAGGCTATTTACATCAGGATAAGAAAGGTTTGAGCAATGTTTGAACGGTTTACCGATCGTGCCAGACGCGTTGTTGTGCTGGCGCAAGAAGAAGCACGCATGCTTAACCATAATTACATTGGTACCGAACATATCCTTTTAGGTTTAATTCATGAAGGCGAAGGTGTTGCTGCTAAGGGACTTGAATCTCTTGGTATTTCATTAGAGGCAGTTCGCTCCCAAGTAGAAGAGATTATTGGCCAAGGACAACAAGCACCTTCTGGTCATATTCCGTTTACTCCACGAGCTAAAAAAGTTTTAGAACTTTCTCTTCGTGAGGCTTTGCAGTTAGGCCATAACTACATTGGTACCGAACATATCCTGTTAGGTTTAATTCGTGAAGGCGAAGGTGTTGCAGCACAAGTTCTTGTAAAACTTGGTGCAGATTTATCTCGGGTTCGCCAACAAGTAATCCAGTTGCTATCTGGCTACCAAGGCAAAGAGGCAGTAACTGCCGGTGGACCAGCAGAGGGCCAACCATCAACATCATTAGTTTTAGATCAATTTGGTCGAAACCTTACCCAAGCAGCAAGAGAAGGAAAGTTAGATCCAGTAATTGGTAGAGAGAAAGAGATTGAGCGAGTAATGCAGGTGCTCTCTCGCCGAACTAAAAATAATCCAGTATTAATTGGTGAACCTGGAGTTGGAAAGACAGCAGTTGTTGAAGGATTAGCTCAGGCAATTGTCAAAGGTGATATTCCAGAAACACTTAAGGATAAACAACTTTACTCATTAGATCTTGGTGCATTAGTTGCAGGTTCTAGATACCGTGGTGATTTTGAAGAGCGGTTAAAGAAAGTTCTAAAGGAGATTCGTACCCGTGGCGACATTATTTTGTTTATTGACGAGATTCACACATTAGTCGGTGCCGGAGCTGCCGAGGGTGCGATTGATGCAGCTTCAATATTGAAACCAATGCTTGCCCGTGGTGAGTTACAGACAATTGGTGCAACTACTTTGGATGAGTACCGCAAGCATTTAGAAAAAGATGCTGCACTCGAGCGACGCTTTCAACCAATTCAGGTTGCAGAACCAACTGTTGCCCACACAATTGAGATTTTAAAGGGACTTCGGGATCGTTATGAAAGCCACCATAAAGTGTCTATCTCAGATGGGGCATTAGTCTCTGCTGCAACCCTTGCTGATCGTTATGTATCAGATCGTCATCTACCAGATAAGGCAATTGATTTAATTGATGAGGCTGGCTCTCGCCTTCGCATTCGCCGAATGACTGTGCCACCTGAAATCCGTGAATATGATGACAAGATTGCAGCTGCTCGTAAAGAAAAAGAGTCTGCTATTGATGGACAAGATTTTGAAAAGGCAGCTTCACTTCGCGATAAAGAGAAATCATTAATCACTGAAAAAGCTGATAAAGAGAAGAATTGGAAAGCTGGTGACCTTGATGTGGTTGCCGAGGTTGATGAGGAGTTAATTGCTGAGGTTCTTTCAACTGCAACTGGTATTCCAGTATTTAAATTAACCGAGGCAGAGACTGCTCGACTACTTAAAATGGAAGATGAATTACACCGCCGTGTGATTGGCCAAGATCAAGCAATTAAAGCTTTGTCGCAAGCAATTAGACGAACTCGCGCTGGACTTAAAGATCCAAAACGTCCTGGTGGATCATTTATCTTTGCCGGCCCTTCTGGTGTTGGAAAGACGGAGCTATCTAGAACTTTGGCACAATTCCTATTGGGTGATGCTGATGCATTAATTCAATTAGATATGTCTGAGTACTCTGAAAAACACACCGCCTCTCGTTTATTTGGTGCCCCTCCTGGTTATGTTGGTTATGACGAGGGTGGTCAATTAACAGAGAAGGTGCGTCGTCGTCCATTCTCAGTTGTGTTATTTGATGAGATTGAAAAAGCACACCCAGATATCTTTAACTCATTGCTTCAGGTACTAGAAGATGGTCGTCTAACTGATGCCCAAGGTCGAGTTGTTGACTTTAAAAACACCATAATCATTATGACAACCAACCTTGGAACTCGTGATATCTCTAAATCACTCTCACTTGGCTTTGCCAATGTGGCAGATGCACAGGGAAGTTATGAGCGGATGAAGGCAAAGGTAGGAGATGAGTTAAAGACTCACTTCCGCCCTGAGTTCTTAAACCGTATCGATGACATTGTGGTCTTCCATCAGTTAACTGAAAATGAGATTGTCAAGATTGTTGATCTAATGGTTGCTCTATTAGATGAACGATTAAAGGCAAAAGATATGGGAATTGAATTAACAACTGGCGCTAAGTCATTGCTAGCAAAGCGTGGTTATGACCCAGTGCTTGGCGCTCGCCCACTTCGTAGAACAATCCAGCGAGAGCTTGAAGATGTTTTATCTGAGAAGATGCTATTTGGTGATTTAAAGGCGGGTGAGATTATTTTGGTAGATGTTTCAGATGAGACGCCTGAAGCAACCTTTACCTTCAAAGGTACGCCAAGATCTGCGTTGCCAGATACACCTGGTGATTTAGCAGAAGCAACTAATTAATCTTCACCTTACTAATTGCTTGCTCAACCCGAGCTGCCTCTAATATCTCAATTCCAGCAATCTTTAAATCACTACCTACTGGAACGATTGCTCGTTTAAAACCAAGCCGCGCAGCCTCTGACACTCGTTGAGTAATTCCAGTTACTTTTCTAATTTCACCAGCTAACCCAACCTCACCAATTGCGACCAAATCAGCTGGAAGTGCTAAACCTTTAGCAGCAGATCCAACCGAGAGCGCCACTGCAAGATCAGCGGAAGGTTCATTAATTTTCATGCCACCAACAGTTGCAACATAAACATCTCGACCTGAGATTTTAATTCCAGCTCGAAGCTCTAACACTGCCAAAGTCATTGCAGTCCGTGAGTTATCTAATCCACTTGTTACTCGTCTTGAGTTTCCCCAATCTCTACCCTCAGAGTTTGGCGCACTAACTAATGATTGAATCTCAGCAAGCAAGGCTCGTCTGCCCTCTAATGCAACTGTGACACAGGTGCCAGGAACTGGATCGGTGTGACGGGATGTGAATAAGCCAGTTGGATCTGGTAATCCAACGATGCCAGAGTCATTTAAATCAAAACACCCAACCTCATCAGAGGCACCAAAGCGATTTTTTATTGCTCTTATCAATCTAAGACGAGAGTGACGCTCTCCTTCAAAGTTAAGAACTACATCCACCAAGTGTTCAAGTAATCGGGGGCCAGCAATAGAGCCATCTTTTGTTACATGTCCTACCAGCACCAAGGTTATTGATCGCTCTTTAGCGATTCTAATTAAAGCTGCAGCAATCTCACGAACTTGAGTAACGCCACCTGGAGAGCCATCAACTGTGGTACTTGAAATGGTTTGAATTGAATCAATTACTAATAACTCAGGTTTAACTGAATCAATATGGGCAATAACTGCGCCTAAATCAGACTCTGCTGCTAGCCACAAATTTTTATCAATTGCATTGAGCCGCTCTGCCCGTAATCTAACTTGAGAAGCAGACTCTTCACCACTTATGTATAAAGCAAGAATTCCTTGTTTGGCAGTTTCTGCTGCAACTGTTAAAAGTAATGTTGACTTACCAACTCCAGGCTCACCGGCAAGCAGAATTGCAGCTCCTGGTACCAACCCACCACCTAAAACTCTATCTAGTTCACCAACTCCACTACTTCTTGCTTTCGCACTTGCTAAATCAACATCACCAATTGGTTTTGCAGCTGAGGTTATTGAACCGGCAACTAATGAAAGTTTTTTTGGAGCTGCGATCTCTTCAACAGTTCCCCAAGCTTGGCACTCACCGCATCTACCAACCCATTTAGTTGCACTCCAGCCACACTCAACACATCGAAATGGATCTTTTGCTGGTGATTTTGCCATGGCGTTAATCTAATGGCTAGCGCTGACTATCGTCCTTCTTGCACAGCTTTTGTGGCAGGGTGAATCACAAAGAGTGGAAGTTCACGCTTTTTTTGTGCCTTACGGGTGGCGGATATCGCAGCCATTCGACTGTCACATAATTTAACTAGTTCGGCGTACCCTTTTCGACCCATCATTTTGGTTAACTCAACCTCACTTGATTTATATACCGGAACTCTTCCCACATGGGCCTCAGAGTTACTGGTGCAGTACCAATCAAAATCAGCACCTCCTTCACCCCAGGCAGTTCTGGTGTACTCACCAATTACCACAACAGTAATTTCTTCATCTCCATATTCACGAGTCTCCCAAGATCTGCGAATAGGTAATTGCCAACAAATATCTGGTTTGGTATCAACAAAATGCACCTGCTCTTTAAGAGCCAAATGGTGGAGTGCGCAACCAAAGGATCCGGTATATCCAGGCGCTTCATAACCAACCCGATTTAAAAATATGCAAGAGTCTTTAATTTTTTTAGTCTTGCGATCCTTATCTAATCCAATCTCAGTAATTTGTAATTTACCACCAACTTTTTTTGGTCTAGCTTGATCATAAAATTGCCAATCAGCTCTAGTTAGTTTCTTGGCCGCTTCAAAAACTCTTTTTTCATCCTCTTTCCCAGTGTAGTAAGCCCCATCTGAACAGCAGCCAGCATCTGGTTTGTCAGCATCAATGCCACAACAACCATTTCCGTAAATACATTGCCAATACGATGTTAGCCAGGTTAAATCACACTTGAATATTTCCTCAGGATTTGCTGGGTTTTCAAACTCAACCCAATCCCGCACAAAATTAGCAGCAACCTCATTCTTTGATAGCTTGGATTTGTCTCTGCTTTTACTCGCCATAGCGCCATAGTTTAAGGGTTAAGTATGGTTAAAGACTAATTGGGTAGGCTTGAAGTATGAGTACATCACTTACAAATAAATGCCTAGGCTTCATTGGCGTTGGCGTGATGGGCTCATCAATCATAAAGAGTTTGCTGATGAAATCAATAACTAGTGATCAGATCTGTATTGCCGATAAGAGCCCGGAGAAGTTAGAGCAAATTAAGAGTCAATACCAGGTTAAAGTGAAAGAAATTTCAACAATTGCAGAGAGCTGTAATGTAATTTTTCTTGCAGTTAAACCCCAGGATTTAGCTGATGTATTAACTGAGTTAAAGCAGACAATCCAGCCAGAAACGCTTGTTATCTCAATTGCTGCGGGAAAAACAATCAAATTTATAGAGGACCAGTTACAGACAAATAATCCCGTTATTAGGGCAATGCCAAATACTCCAGCACAAATTGGTAAGGGAATTTCAGCAATTGCAGTTGGTGCAAAAGCAAGCAGCGATGATTTAAAGATTGCTATTGAGTTATTTTCAACTACTGGTGAGGTAGTTGTGGTTTCAGAGGACAAAATAGATGCAGTAACTGCGTTAAGTGGATCTGGCCCTGCTTATTTATTCTATTTTATTGAGGCGATGGTAAAAGCAGGAGTTGAGCTTGGTTTAACAGATGAAATTGCCACCAAGTTAGCAATCGAGACAATCTCTGGCTCAGCTGCAATGTTAAAAGAGAGTAATTTAGATGCGGCCACATTGCGTAAGAATGTGACAAGTCCAAAAGGCACCACCGCAGCAGCGCTTGAGGTTTTTTCTGCTAGTAATTTAGAAAATATTATTTTTAAAGCTATGAGTGCTGCTAAAAGTCGGGCTCAGGAGCTAGCTTGAAAAAAATCTTAAGTCTAATTTTTGCTGCTGTATTAATTCCCTTGGCACCAGCTAATGCTGCATCGATGAAGATTACAAAATCCTTAGTTGAATTGAACTACACTAAGTCTGATCAGATAAGTGATGTATTACTTACCCCAGTAAGTATCGTTCTGGTAGGTACAACTGAATCTGCAACTTCACCTTGGCTTGGCGGCACGATTACCGGTTTAAGTGATGGATTTATCACCAGCTACTCATCAATTGGTGCGCCAATGTGGAATTTAAGATTACCTGGATTAACTGATGAAATTGCCACAAATGCTGCAATTGATGCAGATGGAAGTATTTGGGTAGTTGGTGCAAGCTCATCACAAATAGTGCCAACTCCAACACCATCTCCGACAAGAGTTTTAAACCCAGATAATGTGGTGATTGACCCTACTCAACCTGCCATAACTCCACTCAACCGAATTAAGCTCTGGCAGGTAGGCAGTACTGGTAATTTATTGAATTCATATGAGTATGTTTCACAAAACATAATTACTCCTAGAAAAATACTGATATCAGCTAGTAATTTAATAATTGTTGGCAACTTATACGAGAAGTCAGCAACATCAGGCTTCTATTTATCAACCACCAAAACTGGTGTATTTTCTCCAATAATTAAAATCGGATCAAAAAGTACCCAAATAAATGATGCAATTTTGAATGCCGATGGCAGCCTAACCGCAGTTGGTGCAAGCGGAGAGTCATTGTTAAAAGTTAAACCAATAAGTAAATTGGACGCATTGACTATAAGAATTTCTAGCTTAGGTGTGTTGCAGCAAGTTGCCCGAGCTACTCTTAAAAATACAACTAGAAGTTGGAATTCAATTGATGCTGGTTTGCTGCAGGCAGGTCAGGTTCTATATTCAAATAAACAAGAAGCAGCAGTAACCAAATTTTCTGCTCTTAATAAGCCAGTTTGGAATACCAGGTACCCATCTAGATCATCTGCTTTGGCGAGTGTAAGCAAGAATACTTGGGCGACATTTGTCTCATCAGGTGCGATTAAAGGTGTACCTGCGTGGAAACCTAAGACAGCTTCATCAGTGCTCCTTGAATTGGGTAAGAAGGGTGAAGTTATCTCCGCTCACACACTCTCCGCCCCAGCAGTTGCAATCGCATCAAACAATGAAATTGGAACTGTAGTAATCACTGATTCGGGTGTGAGTTTTGGTTTAGTAGTAGTTAACTAGTAATCTTTAGCCATAGTTAGATTCAATAAAGGAGCAAAATGGGTTCAGTAATTAAGAAGCGTCGCAAGCGCATGGCTAAGAAGAAACATAAAAAACTTCTTAAGAAGACCAGAATTCAGCGCCGTAACGCTAAGTAATCAAAACCCAACTAGGGTTTAAACAGAGTTAATTTTCCAGATACGCCGGCAACGGCGTATCTAGTTTTATTCAAGGTAATCCAGCTACTTAACGATCCATCTTCAACTGTACTATTTGATAGCAGCGTAACTGATCGATTAGTTCTATTTAATGCACACAATCTAAGCTGACAACCAAACATAATCGTTTTATCATCCATAGCGATTGGAGAGTTTGGTACACCATAATTAACAGATGTGGCATCTGTAAACAAGGTAGCACCAAGTAATTGGTATCTAACTTGGTTTGGGTTTGGAAATGATGCACCAGTTCCAGTCAACCAACCAGTATTAATACCTTTAGCACCATTAAAAATTGCAACATCATAACCAGCAACTGAAACACCATTGCTGGGTACATCTAAGGTTTTGTAAGTCCAATCTTCGACAGCCCCACTACTTCTGGTTGCATACCTGATTTCACTTCTAGTGACATTTCTATCCATGTCGAAACCGCGGACAGAGTCGTATATCAAATGAATTTTCTTTCCAACAGTTGTTGCTTTTAAATGGAAGGCAACATCACCAGTTGTTCGATCTTCAGTGTCTTTATCCCCATCAACAATCTCATAACGCCAATCAAGATCATCCTTTACTGCACCTAACAAAATTCCTTGAGATTCATCTCGGTAAAATACTTGGACCCCTGATGCAGTCACAGCACAAGCAATAGAGACGCTTACATCAGAACCACCACGTTTTCTTGGAAACTCTTTGTAATCTTGAATTGCTACGCCATCCCCATCAACTATTTCGTAAGACCAGTTTTTACCGTCATAGACGGCATGCCGAAGATCTTTATCCTTAAGATCAGCATAAAATATATGCAAATAATTAGTTCTACCACTTATCGACGTACACATAGAAATATAACCGGAGACATCATTGCTAGTTTTTCCAAGAGTTGTGGAGTTCCCATCAATAGTTTTAAGCCCCCACTTATTTCCATTAAAAGTGGCAAGTTTCAAATCACCTTTTTTACTATCACTATAAGCAATAACTGGTTTACCAGCATAGGTGGCGGTAGCTAGGTATTTGGCATCTGCGGCTGCATCAACTACCGAGCTCTTCCAGGAAGTTTGCGGCGTGACTGAATTAGTATCTACCGAATTAGAGGTTCCTAATGAGTTCGTAGCAGAGACAGAAAATGTGTACTTGGTACCGTTTTTTAGTCCAGAAATAACCACAGGGCTTTCAGTAACACTAACTACATTCCCAGTCTGAATATTCTTAACATCATATCTTGAAACTTGTGCTGACCTAAAATTCACTGGCGAATCAAATAATACAATTGCACTTTTATCACCAATTAAAGCCTTAACATTTTGTGGCGATTGGGGAGTCCCAGTAGCAATTCCAGCCGGTGGTTTTTGACGCATGTCTTCAAACATTGCCAGCACTAACGCGCCTGGTAAGTGAAATACCTCGCCAGAATCTAAGTTAGGAGTCATAGCTGCGTTTTCACCAGCTTGAGAAAAAGTCGCTTCATCAAGATGGCTAATCGAAGATCCTGCCTCATATGTAGTTGGAGTGTAAAGTTTTGGCTTAATTCCATTGTTAGCCTTAATAGCAAATTCACCAGACCAAACTAAATCAGAGGTCATGGCTTTGCCTGTTTCAAGTGAAGGTGAAGCCATATCAGATAAGCGTTTTCCATCTGGAAGTTGTGCGTAAGCATCAAATGGTGTTGGTTGATCAACTCTGCCAAACCCAGAAAAAGCATCGTAATAACTACCAGAGATAAAACCCAGGCCATGTCCCATTTCATGCAAAATTACGGAAACTAGGTCATAGCTTCGAGCTGGACATTTACCATCTACCCCAAAATACCAAGGAGCATTTGAAGCTATTGTTATTTCCATCTCCGGCGAAGTCGGGTCTAAATCTTTTCCAGCAAGAGCATTTGCTAGTGCAGATGGGTAGTAAAGAGTGCTATCGGGTGCACCATTAAAATTTGCAAAATTACTTTTAGCACTTGCTGATGCCAGAACTCCATAACTTGATGAGCTACCCCACTTTACATTTACATTTATTGGCACAGTAGAAGCAAAGTTTTCTGACCAGATATCAACCGCAGCTTGAACTGCAGATCTAGCAATCGAGGGCACAGTATTAAAGTTGACAAGAAAACTACTCTTCTTCTCTAAGTTCGCTGACGGTAATCTAGGGTTGGCCTGTACAGACACAGAATTACCACTGGCATAGATGTAACCCCAGTTAGCGGGTGCTACTTTAATTTCTAATGCGGATGAGTTTGAGATCGGAGCAACTAAAAAAGAGGCAAATACTAATACCGAGGTGATCATCGATTTCAAGCGCATAGGCTCAAGGCTAACAGTCTGAGATGATTGGTCTATGCCACTAGTAGTTCTATCAGCAATATTTAAGCAAAATTACATTTGGCGTTTTTTAGCTCAGCAAAATTGGCCGATTAATGGGGCTTGTGAATGAAAAAAGTAACTGTTTACTCCCGAACGGGTTGCCACTTATGTGAAATAGCTATCGATCTAATCAATTCTGTAAAAGGAAGTGATAATTTTAGTTTAGAGATTAAATTGATTGATAATGATAGTGAGTTACAAAAAGAGTACGGCGAACAAGTGCCTGTGATTCTAATTGATGAAAAGGTTCATGACTATTGGCGAGTTGATTTAATTAGATTTACTAAAGCAATTAATAGTTAATTCTTTTTTATAATCTCATCGGCATCAATAATCCGATAGGCATATCCCTGCTCAGCTAAGAATCGTTGACGGTTTTGAGCAAAATCTTGGTCAATTGTGTCGCGTGCAACTAGTGAATAAAACCGAGCGCCTCTACCATCTGCTTTAGGTCGCAATATTCGACCCAGTCGTTGAGCCTCTTCTTGCCTTGATCCAAATGTTCCAGAAACTTGAATAGCAATTGTTGCCTCAGGTAAATCAATTGAAAAGTTAGCTACTTTAGAAACAACTAAACATTTGATTTCACCAGTTCGGAATAAAGCATAAAGCCGCTCTCGCTCTTTAATAGGTGTGTCACCTTTTATAACTGGTACAGATAATGCCTCAGATAGTTGGTCTAACTGATCAATGTACTGACCGATTACTAACACCTGATCATTTGCATGTTGCTTTGCTAGTGCAACTGCAACATCTTTTTTGGTTTGTGAGGTTGAACAAAAACGATAACGATCTTCCTGCTCAGCAGTTGCATAATTTAAACGCTCAGCATCAGTTAGAGTAATTCTTACCTCAACGCAATCTGCCGGTGCAATATAACCTTGTGCTTCAATCTCTTTCCACGGAACATCAAACCTCTTTGGTCCAATAAGGGAGAAAACTTCACCCTCCATACCATCTTCTCTAACCAAGGTGGCGGTTAATCCAAGCCTGCGCCGGGATTGAATATCTGCGGTAAATCTAAAGATCGGTGCAGGTAATAGGTGCACCTCATCATAAATAATTAATCCCCAATCAATTGCATCAAAAAGATCAAGGTGTGCATAGACACCTTTTTTACGGGTAGTCATAACTTGGTAGGTAGCAATTGTTATTGGTCGTATCTCTTTTTTTGCTCCGCTGTACTCACCAATATCATCTTCATTTAAGTCAGTTCTGCGCAGCAACTCCTCGCGCCACTGTCTTGCGGCAACAGTATTGGTTACTAAAATTAATGTTGTCGCCTTTGCGTGTGCCATTGCAGCTGCTCCAACAATAGTTTTTCCTGCTCCACAAGGAAGTACGACAACACCTGAACCACCATGCCAAAAACCTTCTGCGGCTAACTCCTGGTACTTTCGAATTTTCCAACCATCTTGGCGTAATGAAATCTCATGGTGCTCGCCATCAACATATCCAGCAAAATCCTCAGCCGGCCAACCTAATTTCAATAGTGCTTGCTTTAAGAATCCTCGCTGACCTGGATGAACAACAATAGTTTCATCATCTAATTGCTTACCTAGCATTGGAGCAACTTTTTTACCGCGAGTGACCTCTTTTAAAACCGCAGCATCATTTGAAACCAAGATCAGGCCGTGGACTGGGTGGGCTTCAAGTCGCAAACGTCCATACCGAGACATGGTTTCAGCAATATCAACCAACAAAGCATGTGGGACTGCATAGCGTGAGTACTTAATTAAAATATCAATAACCTCTTCAGCATCATGACCAGATGCTCTGGCATTCCATAAGCCAAGAGGAGTTAATCGATAGGTATGGATGTGCTCTGGAGATTTTTCTAACTCAGCAAAGGATGCAATTGATCTTCGACATTCATCAGAGAGAATGTGGTCGATATCTAATAAAAGTGTTTTATCGCTTTGAACAATTAAAGGGCCATCACTCATTTCAACAGCTCATTGATAAATGCATTAATTAATTTAATTTTTGGCTCAACTGTTGAGATTTTTATAAACTCACTAGGCGCATGAGCGCCATGCCCATCAGCTCCTAAACCGTCTAAAACCTTTGCGCCAGCCGCAGCTGCGATATTGCCATCACTAGCACCTCCCACACTTGCGTTCCCAATCTTTGGCATAGCTAATGATGCAGCAACAGTTTCTAACATTTTATAAAGCTCCATAGTGCTCACCTCTTCAAGTGGCGGACGATTGATACCTCCAGTAACTTCAACCTTTGCGATATCACTCTTTAAATTTTTAATTGATTTATCAATTCGATCTAATTCTGCGTTAGTAAAGGATCTAACATCAATATCTAAAGTCGCTAATGCTGGAACAGTATTAGTGGTAGTTCCTGATTTCATTACAGTTGGCACAGCGGTAGTGCCAAAGACTGGATTTTCCAAAGCGGCAATTTGCAATACAAGTTTTGCTATTTCAGTTGTGGCGTTGATTCCTTTTTCAGGATCTAGTCCTGCGTGAGAGGCAAGGCCAGTGACTTTAACCTGGTACATCGCGGTTCCTTTGCGACCAGTTTTTACTTTGCCATCTAGTGATGCTTCAAAGACCAGCACCGCATCAGCATCTTTTGATAACCTATTAATTAGTTCTCTTGAGGTGGTGCTACCGGTCTCTTCATCAGTAGTTGCAACCAAGGCCACTTTAGCTTCAGCATTTTCAATACCAACTAATGCGTGCATTGCTTGGATAAATCCAGTTTTCATATCAAATATGCCAGGGCCACTTACCTGATCGCCATTAACTTTCCAGGTTGGAAGAAATGATCCAATTGGCCAAACTGTATCTAGGTGGCACAACAAAACTATCTTTGGATTTTTTGCGCCCCACCAAAATACCGGCCGTCCATTTTCAATTACCTTTTGTGCAATTGGCTTTAATCTTGTATTTGAAATCTCAACTGCTAGATCAATAACTTGATTACAGGCAACTAAATCCTCAGTGGGAGACTCACACTCAACCAACCGTTGGATATCAGCAAGTGCACTCATAGGTCTAAGTCTGCCTTATTTTCCAAAATGGTGAGGGCTGGGGCTACGCCATTAATTCGAGGGATCCTAAATTGCACTATTTCATCGCTGGCTTCATCTCGAGCGGTGAGGGTGCCCAAGGAGATGGAGATTGGATCAATTATTCGGTTTGAAACCCCACCATTATTGTCGGCATAGCTAATCATTAAAGTTTTTCCCTCTGCGATGTATTGATTTATCAATGCCAAGGTTTCATTTGATGATGTGCCAGGGACTATTGGTTCGACCTTTCGACTGCGCTCACCAGTCCTAATACTTTTTACCGCCGCCAAAACAATAACCTCTTTAGGTGCCGTAAACTCTGAAATGATACGAGGTGGTTTTGGACGAGATTTAGATCTTCGTAAGTTTGGTTGAGATAATAAAACACCACCAGCGTTCTCAGCGGCTGGCAAATACCCATACTCTCTAAGTTCAATAATTACTTCGTTAAGTTCAAAATCTGTTACTAAAACCTGTGGGGCTATCTTTCGAAGCCTTAAGTGTTCACACTTTTTATCATGCAAGATCTGCTGAACTAATCCTTCATCTTCGCACCTGATATAGGTATGAGCAGAACCAACTCTTAATCTGCCATGGCGTTTAGCCACATCAGCGATTAGATACTCCAGCGGTTGTGGCATTGGAGTTTTGGAAGTTTTACTCAAGAAGGTTTTGATCTGATCACCGGTTTTTCCATGGTCTAGTCCGCGCCGAATAGATGCTTCACTAAAGCGATAAACCGTTGCACCGCCCCTACTTTCAATATCTGCAATAGTTCCCATTTCAGATGCAAGCTCTGGCAAGAGAGGACCAGGTGCCACCGCACTGTTATCTGCTTGAATTAAAATGTGATCAACCGGTTTTGGCAGTGCAGATTCAATACCTAAGTCCTCTGCCTCAGATAGCAACTTGATTCCGAAAGTAGATACCACTCCTTGCCCAGTTATTCCCAGCCATTCAGCCTCGCGCAAAGACCACTCCACAAAATCTGAATTTGCTCGCTGTGGATTCCACCACTTAACAATTTCTTGAATTGATTTAATATCTGGGCAGATCTGCTGATTTTCAGATAAAACTTTTAAAGTTGTCCTTCTAATTAAGCAAGCACCAGCCCGATCAAGCTCTGGGCCAAGAGGTGCAATACTTTTATCGCCTACTTTTCCAATTAATCCACTAACCCTTGAAGTATCTAACCAGAGAACCACTAATGAGTACCAGCGCTCTTCTGCAGTTTTAGTCAACCAGATATCAAAGGCTGAGGTTGGGAGTATCTGATCATCTGAATCAATAACTACAAGGCCACCTAAGTAACAAAGTTCAGCAACAAATCCAGCACATGTTTCGTCAACACCAAGATGTTCAGCAATTCGCTTAAGATCTCGCACTCCAATACCACCAGTTCGTAATGCAGTAGGTGGCTCATCTGAAAGGTTGTGTAAAAATTCTTCACACCAACGGAGAATGGTGGAAATATTTGCTATCGCAGCTAAATCTATTTGCTTTTGAACTACTTTCTTTCCGACTAAATCTGCAGGTTTACTTGAAATCTCCTTATGGATTTTGCCACCTCGCAATTTGATTGCAATTTCGCGAGGCAGGGCAACGGTATGAGAGTCCAGTGGCACTAAAACATTGTTATCTAGCAGCCAACCAATTGCGTTCCCAGGTTTTTTAATATTTGCAATCTGACCCCTAGGTGGTCCCCAGGTTAACTTTTCTAATACCTCTTGCGAAGTTTTAGGAATATCTTTCAAGGATCCAAAATCAAAATTCTTAACTGAGAAGGGACCAAGACCAGCTGGCTCTTCACCGATTAAAAGCTTTAAATTAGTTGGCGTTCGATAGTTATTTCCTTCTTTATATAACAAGCCCATTTGCCATAAGTGTTCTAATGCAAAGGTAGTTTCCTCGCTAGTGACAGCAACTAACTCTGATTTTTTAAATGGCTCAGGTAATGCACACGCAGCCTCAATTATTTGGTAGTGCCATAAATTTAATGAATCAAGAGCGCGCACCAGCGACGGTGTGGATGTTGCTCGAGCAGATAGAGCTGAAAAGTCATTTGGTACTGGGGTTACCAGATCAGGTCTTAATCTAAAAATGCTTGCTAAATCTTCATCTGATCTTGAGCGCAACTCATCAGCAAATGTGATCGCAACAGTAGACATAACTGGCCTACTTTACTCGGGTTTTACTTGCGCCAATTACCCTTTGCGTTTTAGATTTCTTGGTGAAATTAGTGAGGCTAGAGCCGCTATTCGTCCAGCAGTTGGTCCAAACATTTTTTTTATTCGCCTAGCCCTACGAAAGTCATAGACTGGCCAGTTGTCCCGGTAGGCCCGAATCTCAAGTAAGGGATCTGGATTGATTGCTCTTGGGTTGCCAACCGCCTCCAGCAAAGGAATATCGTGGTGGGAATCTGAATAGGCATAACAATTTTTTAATTCAAAATTTTTCTCAACAGATAATTCTTTTATTGCCAGAGCTTTTTCAGAGCCATGTAAAAGGTTTCCGATCATTTTGCCGGTATACACGCCATTTTCAACCTCAGCTTTAGTGCCTAATGCACCGGTAAAGCCCAAACGTTTTGCCATTAAGTTGGCCATATCAAGAGGGGTAGCTGTTACTAGCCATACCTCTTCACCTTTACTTAAATGCTCCTGTGCAATTTCAACCGTGCCCTGCCAGATTGCTGGTGACACATACTCCTCGTATATTTCCTGCCCAATTTTTTCAATCTCAACTACATTGTGCCCTTTAATAAACTCAGTTGCCGCATTTTGAAATCGAGCAATTTCATCTTTGTTCTCTTTTCCAGTTAGTCGATATCTGATATTCGCCAGAACGAAGGCTGAGATATCTTTCTTCGTAAAAAAACCTCTTTGATACATGCCACGGCCCAAAAAGAAGAGAGTTGAACCTTTTAATAAGGTGTTGTCGACGTCAAAAAACGCAACTCGCTTTTCTGTGAGCGCCATATCACTACCCTAGCGAACGAGCCTGAATTCCACTGCTTTATGCTTACCTCATGGCGCAGATAATTCACTTCATTAGACATGGTGAGGTTCATAATCCGGAGAAAATTCTTTATGGACTTCAACCAGGTTGGCGATTAAGCGAGCGTGGTATTCAAATGGCCCAGGTCATTGCGCAGTGGTCAAAAAACTTAAATTTAGGAGCAATTCACTCTTCACCACTCCAACGTGCACAAGAAACTGTTGCACCAATTATTGATAACCATAGGTTGCAACTAACAATTGATAAGAATTTAATTGAAGCAAGTAATATCTTTGAAGGCAAAAGATTTGAATTAGGTAGTGGGGTTCTCAAACACCCTAAGTCTTGGCGCTATTTGTATAACCCTTGGCGACCTTCCTGGGGAGAGCCATATGATCAAATAATTAATAGAATGTTAAAAGCATTGTTCGCAGCTCGAGATGCCGCAGGTGGCAAGGATGCCATTTGCGTTTCACATCAACTACCGATTTGGATACTACGTTCAGCTGTTGAGGGTAGGCGACTACTTCATGATCCAAGGAAACGTGAGTGCTCATTAGCCTCAGTTACATCATTTGAATTAGATTCAAATGGAATGGTTAATGGTGTCTCCTACTCTGAGCCCGCACAACACCTATTACCTATTAAAAAATGAAATTAATTTCAGCACTACTCTGCCTATTCTTGTTAACTGGCTGCGCTGGTGGAGGATTATCAAGCGTGAATGAAAATTCATTTATATCAGGTAGTGGTATTGCCACTTTTGTTGAAAAAGATCAAAGAAAAAGTGCCCCAATATTATCTGGTCCTACTTTAACTACTGGAGAAATTACTCTTAATTCAAATCAAGTAACAGTGGTTAATGTCTGGGCATCTTGGTGTGCACCCTGCCGTGCTGAAGCGCCAGTACTGCAAGAGTTTTCAGTTAATTACCCACAGGTCCAATTTGCTGGAATTTTGACTAGAGATAATCTCTCATCAGCTAGGGCATTTTATGAAACATTTAATCTAACATTTCCAACATTTATTGATGATTCTTTGTTAATTGGTTTTGGTGGCTCACTGATCCCAAACGCAATTCCTACCACGCTAATAATTGATCAGGATGGGAAAGTTGCGGTAAGAATAAGTGGTGAGGTAACAGTGGCCGGCTTAAAGAAAATGTTGGATAAGGTACTAGTAAATGATTGAGTTTTTAATAGATCAGATTTTTGATGCCAATCTTTTGGTGGCTATGTTGGTTGCAGCCTTGGCAGGTTTAGTTTCTTTCTTTTCTCCTTGCGTGATTCCACTAGTTCCTGGTTATCTTTCCTATGCATCCGGTATGAGTGATGTAAAGAGTAGAAGTAGAGTTTTTCTGGGATCATTGCTATTTGTCTCAGGCTTTACTTTATTGTTTATTTCATACGGAGCATTGTTTGGTGGCTTAGGCTCAAAAATTGCGGAGAACTCAAGGCCGCTCTCTATTGCCCTTGGGTTACTCACAATTGGACTTGGTTTTATCTTCTTACTCAGTGAGAGATTTTATAGAAGCTTTAAGCCTGCCTGGCGAATGCGCAGCGGATTAGCTTTTGCACCACTTCTTGGTTTTGCTTTTGGAATTGGTTGGACCCCTTGTATTGGACCAACACTTGGCGCAGTTCAAGTTTTAGCTATCCAGAGTGCAACTGCTCAACGAGGAGCAATTCTTTCTGCCGCTTACTGTTTTGGCCTTGGTCTTCCTTTCATATTGATGGGGTTGTTTTTAGATAAGGCAGAGCCAATGCGAAAATTTATTTCAAGCCACGGTAGCGCTATAACAAAATTTGGTGGAGGTTTCTTGATTTTAATTGGCCTGCTGCAGGTCTCAGACCTATGGGATAAATTAATGAATAGCTTGCGAGATTTAATTAGTGGATTCATACCAATAATCTAATGAGTACTGTATTAGATAGCAGATCTTTTATGCGCTGGTGCTGGCGCCAACTAACCAGCATGCGTATTGCGCTAATTCTTTTGCTACTCCTAGCTGTTGCAGCTATTCCAGGTTCACTTTTTCCTCAGCGCAGTCAGAATCCAGTTCAAGTAAGACAATATTTTATTGATAACCCGCAGGCTGCAATTTGGCTTGATCGATTCAGCATGTTTGAAGTTTTTAGTTCACCTTGGTTTAGTGCAATCTATTTATTGTTGTTCATCTCTTTAATTGGCTGCGTCCTACCGCGAAGCATTGAACATTTAAAGGCGATAGGTGCCAAGCCGCCGCTAACTCCTAAGTATCTAGATCGCATGGAGTTTTATACCGAGATGAAAAAAGTAGAGCTAGACGAGGTAGAAAAGTATTTAAAGAAGAAGCACTTTCGGATTAGAAGAGATGAAAATTCAATTTCAGCAGAGAAGGGATATGCCAGAGAAAGTGGAAATCTACTCTTTCATTTGTCACTAGTTTTAATCCTGATTGCAGTAGGAGTTGGATCATTACTTGGAAGTCGTGGTGATGCAATTGTTAATGTTGGAGATCGGTTTATAAATACCCCTACCTCTTATGACATTTTAGGATTTGGTAAGTATCAAGCCGAAGATTCACTTCCACCATTTTCATTAACAGTTAAAGACTTCAAGGCTGAGTATGACCCGGTAACAAATGCCGCAATTGATTATGAGTTAACAGTGTTAACAGCCAACCCTGCTGGCTCTAATGAGACAACTAGAGTTATTAAGGTTAATCAACCGCTTACCTATGGAAGTACCAAGATTTACTTACAAGCAAATGGTTACGCACCAACTGTGGTTGTAAAAGATAAAACAGGCAAAGTTATTTTTGATGGCCCAACAACATTTTTGCCACAAGATGGAAATCTTTCTTCAATCGGTGCGATAAAAATCCCTGATATGCAGCCCCAGATTGGATTTGTTGCCTCCTTTCTCCCTACCGCAGCTCGAGATCCAATACGGGGTGGCTTTTCCTCCTATCCAGAGGTTTTAGATCCTCGACTTTTGTTAGCAATTTGGAAAGGTGATTTAGGTCTTAATACTGGAGTTCCGCAATCGGTTTATCGAATTGATACCAGCAAAATGGAGCGCATAGGTTTAAAGGCGCTAGTACTAAATGAAAGTTATGACTTTGGTGAGGGCAGCGTCACATTTACAGGATGGACTTCTTGGGTTAACTTACAAATAGTTAATGATCCTGGAAAAGGTTTTGCATTAATTGGTGCAATACTTGCGATCTTGGGATTGTTAATCTCTTTATTTACAAGGCAGCGAAGAGTTTGGATTAAGCAAGGAAGAAAGACTCAGGTTGCAGGTCTTGCTAAGAATGGCATACCAGGATTAGAAGAAGAGATTAAAGATTTAGTAAAGGAGATGAGTAATGAGCGATAACTCGGCTGCTGTGTTATCAAATAATCTTATTTACTCTGCAATCCTATTTTATGCTTTAGCCTTTCTAGCTCACGCCATAGAGGTGGCTTGGTCGGTGAAAACTCCAGCAAAATCTGTTAAGAAAACAAAGTTAGATTTTTCACGGACAGAGCGAGTGGGCAGACTTGCTACTGCCTTCATGGTTTTAGGTTTCTTACTTTTGCTACCTGGTGTGATTTTTCGAGGAATTTCAGCAAATCGGGTTCCTTGGGGAAATATGTATGAGTTTTCAATAACTGGAGCGATGACATTTAGTGGTGCTTATTTATTTGCACTTAAGAAATATAAGTTACGTTGGTTAGGTTTGCCAGCAGCACTTTCAACATTACTAACTTTGGGAACTGCAGTAACTTTGCTATACCGACCAAGTGCGCCACTGATGCCAGCACTTAAATCACCTTGGTTAGTAATTCATGTGTCAGCAGCGATTATCTCTGGCGGTGTTTTCCTACTTGCTAATTGCATCGCCGGTACATATTTAATTCTTGACAGATATGAGCAAAAAGGTATTAGACCGGTATGGGCTGAGAAATTACCAACACTTGAATCACTAGATAACCTTTCATATCGATTAGTAGCTCTGGTATTTCCATTGTGGACATTTTCAGTAATTGCTGGGGCAATTTGGGCAGAGGCTGCATGGGGGCGTTACTGGGGATGGGATCCAAAAGAAACTTGGGCCTTTATAACTTGGGTTGCATATGCTGCTTATTTGCATGCTCGTGTGACCATTGGTTGGCGAGGCAGAAAAGCAGCTTGGTTATGTTTACTTGCCGGCTCTACATTCCTATTTAATTACATTTATATAAATGTATGGGGAACAGGTCGCCACACATACTCTGGTTTATAGCTTTCTTAAAAAATCAGGATTGTCATCTGGCGGAATAATTCTCTTATTCCCGCCACGATTAGGTCTAGGTCTCTTTGGTCTACCTGCGACAAACCAGGCAATATCACCAATTATTCCAGTAAGAATAATGATCAATAACCAAGCCCATTTAGGAAACCTTCGAACCTTCTCCTGTGGTGTCATAGCGCAATCAATTAATGTATAAATATCAATAACTATTACCAGGACCACTAGGTACTTAATCATGCCCTTAGTTTAGCCTTTTTAGATTATGAGTGCAGTAGTCAATAACACAGCCATTAGTAACTGTAATTTTGCGGTTCTAGTCAAAACAGAGATTAACTCTTTACCGGCAGCGCCAGTTAATACCTCTCTACTGATTAAGTAGGTTAGTGGCAGGCACAGAGCACAAATAAAGGCTAATTGGGTTATTGCGCTGGCTCCAAGAGCAAAAATCTGAGCAATTACTATGAGAAGCACAAAAAAACGCCGAGTATTTTTATCTCCGATTTTAACCGCCATGGTTTTTTTACCTGCCAGAGCATCTTGGGGTAGATCTCGTAAGTTATTAGCTGCCAAAATCGCACAAGATTGTGCACCAACTGGAATTGCCAGAAAGATAATTTGCCAATTAATTTCTTGCGCTTGAACGTAGTAACTACCAACTGTTGCTACTAAGCCAAAAAAAATGAAGACTGAAAGTTCACCAAATCCAAAGTAGCCGTAAGGTTTCTTGCCCCCGGTGTATCCCCAAGCTGCCCATATGGAAAAAGCTCCAACAGCAATTAGCCAGTATGAAATATTAATTGCCAGAATAGTTCCAGCAATTGCAGCTATTACAAATGAGATAAGTGCAGCTTGCTTGACTGATTTTGCAGTCGCTAAACCAGATGCAACTAGTCGAACTGGACCAACACGATTGGCATCTGTTCCTTTTACGCCATCTGAGTAATCGTTTGAATAGTTCACTGCAATCTGAAGAAATAGTGCCACCGTCATAGCTAATGCAGCATTTAGCAAGGAAATCTGAGTGGCATAGGCGGTGCCAACTAACACGGGAGCAACAGCTGCAGGCAGAGTCTTAACTCTGGCGCCAATTATCCATTTATTCATTTAATCCTCATCTTACTTGCAATTTGGGCAGCCAGCCTTCGATCTGGTTTACCGATTGAAGTTTTAGGGATTGATTCAAAAACAAATAGTTCTTTGGGGGTTGCTAGATTTCCTATTTTTATCCGCAACTCTTCCTGATTAATCACCGAGGTTGAGGCGAGACATAATTTATCGCCCCACTTATCATCTGCCATGGCAAAAGTGATAACTTCAACTCCTGGCAATATTTTTTTAATCAGCTCTTCAACCTCTACTAAAGATATCTTTTCACCCCCTGAAATTATTACCTCATCAGATCTGCCTAAAATCTTTAGTACGCCATTATTAAATTCTCCCAAGTCACTACTTTCAAACCACCCAGATTTAAACTCATCAGAGATTTTTCCATCCTCATTTAAATATCCAGATGCGATCGTTGGCCCGCTAAGTTGAATCAACCCCTGATTAGAAATTTTAATTCCCACCCCATCTAGTGGTTTTTGGTTATAAACACAGCCACCACTCATTTCAGTCATTCCATAAGTAGTAATAATTTTTATATGCTTACTCGCAGCCTCTTTTTTGATTTTTTCACTTAAAGTTGCTCCACCAACTAAAACTGCCTCAGCAGCAGTCAAGTGTTCTAGTAACTTAGCATCAGAGGTCAATGCTTTATATAGTTGAGTTGGAACAATAGAAACAAAATCTGCATCGATGTAATTATCTTTACTTCGATTATCTATAACTCTAGAGCCAAGTGCGGTTGCTCTAATTAATACATTAAGCCCAGCAATATGAGTTGTTGGCAGCAACAAAGACCAAGAGTCACCTGGTGTGGCACCTAAATACTTATGGCTAGCATTTGTTGAGGCAATTAGTGCAGCTGAAGAAATCGCAACAGCTTTTGGGGTACCTGTTGAGCCTGATGTACTTACAACAAGTGCAATCTCACTTGGAACTTGCTTGACCCTCAAGGTGGCGGTAGAAAGTGCTGGCCCTGATCCTTCAAGTGCTACCGCTAAATTTTCTTGTAATTGTGGGATTGACCACTCAGCCTGAATCGGGATTAATTCTCGTAGTTCTTTTTCTCCCATAATCACCGTAGGCTATCTCTTATCTAATTGTGAATAAAACCTTAGGAGCACCTCTTGAGCAAGCCGATTAAACGAGCACCTGGTGATCGAACTATTCCAAAGTGGGAGAGCGGCATAGGTGGCGAAGATTTTAAAGATATTAGATATCAAGTATCTGAAGGTATGGCAAAAATTACAATCAACCGCCCAGAGGTACGAAATGCTTTTCGCCCACAAACGCTAAAAGAGTTAGCCAAGGCCTTTGATTTGGCGCGTGACAATGATCAAGTTGGAGTAATCATATTCACAGGTGAAGGCAGTGAGGCTTTTTGTTCCGGTGGTGACATAAATGTTCGTGGTGATGATGGCTATCTTGGTGATGATGAATTAAGTAAAAAAGGAATTGGTCGGCTAAATGTTTTAGATCTACAAGTTCAAATTCGCAGAACCCCTAAACCAGTTGTAGCAATGGTTGCAGGCTGGGCTATTGGCGGCGGACATGTTTTGCACGTGGTTTGTGATTTAACGATTGCAGCAGAGAATGCAAAGTTTGGTCAAACAGGTCCGATGGTTGGATCATTTGATGGCGGCTATGGAGCCGGGTTATTAGCGGCGCATGTTGGCCAAAAGAAAGCGCGAGAAATTTGGTTTCTTTGCCGCCAATACGATGCGCAAGAAGCATTAGATATGGGATTAGTAAATGCTGTTGTCCCAGTTAAAGATTTAGAGGCAGAGACAGTTTCATGGGCACGAGAGATGCTTAGACACTCACCAATGGCACTTCGATTACTAAAGGCTGGCTTAAATGCTGCAGATGATGGCTTAGCTGGGGTTCAGCAATTAGCAGGTGATGCAACATTGTTGTTTTACCTAACCGAGGAAGGTCAAGAGGGTAGAAACGCTTATCAAGAAAAGCGCGAGCCAAACTTTGATAAATTCCCTAAACGCCCTTAATTAATGTTTCCGTTTCAACTCAAAGTAGTTTCAATTCCAGTTAAATACAATTTTCGACAGATAAAAAATCGTGAAATTGCATTATTTGAAGGACCTGAGGGCTGGAGCGAGTTCTCACCTTTTATTGAGTACAACAATAAGGAGTCAGCAACCTGGCTTAAGGCTGCACTTGAATCTGCTACAAAACCTGCGCCAAAGCCGGTTCGTAATGAAGTAGAAGTAAATGCAACATTGCCAAATATGAAAGTTGATCAAGTATCAACACTGTTGGCTAGCTTTAATGGTTGCACAACGGTCAAGGTCAAGGTCAATGACTTTATTAATGATCAATTCTTACTCCAAGAAGTTCTACGGAAGATACCTGGCGCAAAATTCCGGTTGGACGTTAATGGTGGTTGGAACCTAGAAGAAGCAATTGCCAATTTGAGAAATTATCTACAAGAGTTTCCGGGACAGATTGATTATGTAGAGCAGCCATGTCTAGATATTGCAGACCTTAAATCATTGCGTCAAACGGTAAAAATCCCAATTGCCGTTGATGAATCAATTAGAAAATATCTTGGATCTGATTTAACAAGATTAAAAGAGGTTGCTGATGTGGCAATCATTAAGTGGGCACCAAGTGGTGGTTTTTTATCAGCCTTTGAGGTAATTGAAAAAATCCAACTGCCAGTAGTAATTTCTAGTGCTTTAGATAGTAGTGTCGGTATTTCTCATGGTTTATCGCTGGCAGCTTCGATTCCAAATCTTTATGGTCCATGTGGTTTAGCAACTACTGCACTGCTTGAAGCAGATGTTACGAGCAAACCACTAATAGCAGAGAATGGGTACATTAAAAACCGAAGAATAGTTCCTGATTTAATCGAAGAGTTTAAAGTGCTGCCAGCAAGACAGAGTTGGTGGCAAGATAGAGTTAATGAGATATATGCCGAGGTTTCATAATGAGTAATTCAACTAAGTTGGCCCATGCGGTTCTGCGTCAATTAATTGAAGCAGGAGTTAGTGATTTCGTTGTTTCCCCTGGGTCGCGTAACGCACCGTTACTTACCGCGGTGGGTGAGGCCGCCGAAAAACAAATAATTGACCTGCATGTAAAAATTGATGAACGAGGTGCTGCCTTCTTTGCACTAGGAGTATCAAAGGCTAGTAACAACTATGTTGCAGTTATTTGCACAAGTGGAACTGCGGCTGCAAATTTTCATCCAGCTGCTATCGAAGCGTTGCACAGCGCTAATAAATTATTAATTATTACCGCTGATAGACCGGCTAGGCTGAGAAAAACTGGTGCAAACCAAACAACAAATCAAGTAAATATTTTTCCAGGAGTCAAAACTCATGATATTTCATCAGAGATTGAAATCAAGTCGCTGCTAAACACTGGTCCAGTACACCTAAACATCCAATTTGATGAGCCACTAGTTAGTGTTGAGAAAAACGATTGGCTTGCAGGAATAAAGATAAATCCAATAAGTTTTGAAAACCATATCGAAGGTAAACTCGAAGTAACCACTGGTGTTTTAGTTATTGGACATGATCGCGCAGGATACCGAGTTGATCAGGTGTTGGAGTTTGCAAAGAAATTAAATTGGCCAGTAATTTCCGAAGATCCACTCTCCTTTCCACAGGCGATTGCGCACGCCGCATTATTTTTAAGTGACAGTGAGATTGCGAAGGAATTAGCCCCAGAAAATGTAGTAGTAATTGGTAGAACTACATTGTCAAGAAGTACGAACAACTTTATAAAGCTTGCAAAGAATTTGATTGTGATTGATCCACGATCCTTAGATATAGATAGTAAGAGAGAGGGGAACTTACTGCTTTCAACCTTGCCAAGTCAGGTCGTTAGCGAGAAAACAGATTCAAATATTTGGCAAAAAGCATCAGATTTAACCGCTAAGAAGATTGAGAATTTACAGTGGTCAGAGCAATTTGTTACTTTAGAAATCACCAAATCAATGCCAAATTCAAGTGCTTTATTTGTTGGCTCGTCTCGCCCAGTTAGAGATGTTGAGGCATTTTGTAAGCCAAGAGGTGGCCTTGAGATTTTTGCAAATCGTGGTTTAGCTGGCATTGATGGCAATATCTCAACAGTTTTTGGAGTTGCAAGAGAGTTTGATACTACCTATGCAATTTTAGGTGATCTGACCTTCCTGCATGATATTTCAGCTTTGAGCAATACAGCTAATGAGAATGTGCGCATTTATGTTATTGATAACAATGGGGGTGGGATATTTTCTACCTTGCCACAGGCGGGCGTGGAAAATTTTGATCAGTTGTTCGGTACTCCGCATAACTTAGATCTAGTTAAAGTTTGTGCTGGTTTTGGCTTAAATGTAGTGAAAGTAAACAACCCCGTAGAACTACAAAAAGTGATGAGTAAGTCAGTTAACGGTTTAGAGATTGTGATAATTCAAGTTCCAGATCGAGAGGTTAATGCTAAAGAGTTAAAAGTTATTTCTCAAAGCATTTCTAGCGCAGTGCGCATTGGCATTAATTTAGCCTGACTTTCTGCAAATTCAGTCTCTGGATCTGAACCAGCAACAATCCCACAACCAGCAAAGATCCTAATTGATTTTTTATCTTCAAGGAGTAAACCGCAGCGAAGTGCAATAGCTATTTCACCATCACCATTTGCATCAATCCAGCCAACTGGGGCTGCATAACGCCCCCGATTCATTTTCTCAAGATCATTAATTAATTGTTTTGCAATATCAGTTGGTGTGCCGCATACCGCAGCCGTTGGGTGAAGTTGCTCAATAAGAGTGAAAACATCTGCTTGCTTTGCGCTGTCATTTAGAACCCCTGTCACATCAGTTGCAAGATGCATGACATTTGAAAGATGAAGAACAAAAGGTGACTCTGGAACATTAGTAGAAGAACAAAATGGTTCTAAGGCATCTGCAACCGATCTGACTGCATACTCATGTTCCTCTAAATCTTTAGAGGACTTAGCTAATGAGGCAGCTAGAGCTAAATCTCTATCCTCATTGCCAGTTTTTTGTATTGTGCCGGCCAAAACTCTAGAGGTAACTAGAGATTTACTCAATCTAACTAATAGCTCAGGAGTTGCGCCAATTAATCCATCAACTAGAAATAACCAAGTAGAGGGGTAATCAATCTCTAATCGTTGCAAAATACCGCGTGTATTTATCACTTGATTAGAGCGAGCAATCTGATCCCTAGCTAAAACTACTTTTTCTAATTTTCCTTCTTTAATTGATTTAATTGCATAACTCACCTGTTCGCGCCACTTGTCTTCAGGAATTGATCCACCACCCCAAAAGATTTCACCGCTTGGTGCTGTGCTATGAAGTTTTGAAAAATCAGGCTGTCTAGTATCACCAATCCATGTAACCCAGGATTTGTTGCCTTTCTTTACCAGGATAATCTCTGGGATTACCAGCACCGAACTTTGTTGAGGATCAAATGAGAAAGAGGTAAAAAGCACTGGGCCAGTGCCGCTGCCATGAACATTGTTTTGAATCTTAAATTCAGATAGCTGTTGATTCCACCAGGTGCGCGCCTGCTTAAAACGATCAGCCCCAGAAATTTGTATTTTTCTATACTCACCAAACCCAATCAACCCATCACCACTTCGAATCCAAGCAGCTGATAAATCTAACTGGCTTTCAACTGAGGTTAGTACTGAGTTCTCTCCCAAGATTTCAGTAGTGATTAAAACTGACATTAATAATTTACGCCCATCTATTTACCGGATTTGTCTGTAAAGCCTACTCCTTGGAGAATGGGGGTGTGGTCCGCGCAAATTTGAATAAAGATCCAGATGATGTTTCAAAGATGTTTGATGGCGTGGCTAGTCGATATGACTTCTTAAATGACCTACTAAGCCTAGGCAGAACCAAGGCATGGCGTAAGAGTGTGACGACAATCATTGCTCCAAAATCGGGAATGCAGATTTTAGATATTGCCGCCGGGACTGGTTCTTCGGCTAGGCCATTAGTTGATAACGGCGCCCAAGTTACCGCATTAGATTTTTCAGAAGGAATGTTGGCACAAGGCAGAAAGCAACATAAAGATATTAAGTTTGTTCAAGGAGATGCACTTAAGCTTCCATTTGGTGACAATACATTTGATGTAACTACAATTTCATTTGGTTTACGAAACACTAATGACACATCTTTGGCTTTAAAAGAGGCACTGCGAGTTACTAAATCAGGTGGCAAAATTGTTGTTGCAGAATTCTCCCATCCCGTTAATAAAGTTTTTAAAATTGTCTACTTAAATTATTTAATGAAGGCACTTCCTGCAGCTGTTCGAAAAATCAGTAAAAATCCACAGGCTTATATCTATCTTGCAGAATCGATCCGAGCCTGGCCAGATCAGGCAGGGCTAGCCCTGAAAATGCAAAAAAATGGATGGAACTCTGTGGCTTGGCAGGATTTAACCTTCGGGATTGTCGCAGTTCACATTGGGTACAAGGCGTAAGTGGCAAAAGGCACCGCTGGTAAACCATAAGATTTGGTCGTATGAATCTCTCATTTAATCCATATGTGCCAATCCTGGCGATCGGGGCAATTGGCTTTGGTTTTGCGATTTTTTCAGTCGCTGCCGCAGCCTTAACTGGTCCAAAACGGTATAACCGCGCAAAGTCAGATGCGTATGAGTGCGGTATCCAGCCATCGCCTCAAGCAGCTGGTGGCGGAAGATTCCCAATTAAATATTTTTTAACCGCAATGCTTTTTATTGTTTTTGATATCGAAATTGTCTTCTTATATCCATGGGCAGTTGCATTTGATGAACTTGGATTATTTGGGTTAGTTGAAATGGGATTATTTATTGGCACGGTATTTGTTGCCTACGCCTACGTTTGGCGTCGCGGTGGATTGGAATGGGATTAATTATGGGTTTAGAGGAGAAGTTACCGAGCGGGTTCTTATTAACAACAGTTGAAAAGCTTGCCGGTTACATGAGAAAAAACTCATTATGGCCGGCAACATTTGGATTGGCTTGTTGCGCAATTGAAATGATGGCTGCAGGTGCTGGCAGATATGACTTAGCTAGGTTTGGAATGGAAGTATTTAGAGCCTCCCCTCGACAGGCAGATTTAATGATTGTTGCTGGCCGAGTAAGTAACAAAATGGCGCCAGTTGTTCGTCAGATTTATGATCAAATGGCAGCCCCTAAGTGGACAATTGCAATGGGTGCATGTGCTTCATCAGGTGGAATGTTCAATAATTATGCAATTGTGCAAGGAGTCGATCACATAATTCCAGTTGATATCTACCTGCCAGGGTGTCCACCAAGACCTGAAATGTTGATGGATGCAATCTTGAAGCTACATGAGCAAATTGGAAACGAAAAACTTGGTCCAAATAGAGAAAAGATAATCAAAGAGGTGGAAGCTGCAGCGCTGGCCGCAAAACCTACCCATCAACTAAAAGGTTTATTGGCATGAGAAAGAACGGAATGTTTGGTAGCCAAGGAAGTGGAGACACCTCCGGTTTTGGCGGGTTAGCTAAAACCCAAACCACAATTGGGTCAACTGAGCGCCCTTTCGGTGGCTACTTTGACCAAGTAGCTGATGATTTAGAGCGTGCTTACCCACTCTTTAATGATGCGATTGAGAAAGTTGTCGTAGACCGCGGCGAGCTGACCTTATTTATTAAATCAAACCGATTGTTAGATGTGGCCAAAATATTACGAGATCAACTTAGGTTTGAAATGTGTGTTGGTGTGAATGGCGTGCACTATCCAGAGGAAACAAATCGAGAGCTACATGCAATCTATTCACTGCTGTCGATTACTAGAAATCAACGAATTAGATTAGAAGTTTGTGTCTCTGAAAAAGACCCTCACGTTCCTTCTCTAGTTGAAATTTGGGCAGGTACAAATTGGCATGAGCGGGAAACCTATGACATGTTTGGAATTATTTTTGATAACCATCCTGGACTAACACGTATTTTGATGCCAGATGATTGGTCAGGATTTCCGCAACGAAAAGATTATCCGCTGGGCGGAATTGAAATTGAATATAAGGGTGCAACTGTTCCAGCGCCATCAGAACGTCGGAGTTATTCATGACAACTTATACCGATCCATACGCATCCTCACAGGAGACAACCGAAGGACGGGTTTATTCGGTTACAGGCGGAGATTGGGATGCATTAATTACTGAGATTGGTGCTACCAAAGAAGAGCGCGTAGTTTTAAATATGGGACCACAGCACCCGTCAACTCATGGTGTGCTGCGCTTAATTTTGGAATTAGAGGGTGAGACGGTAACTGAAACTCGATGTGGAATTGGATATTTACATACTGGCATTGAGAAAAATACTGAATTTAGAAACTGGACCCAAGGCGTAACTTTTGTAACCAGAATGGATTATCTCTCTCCAATATTTAATGAAACAGCATATTGCCTAGGAGTTGAGAAGTTATTAGGAATTACAAATGATGTGCCAGAAAGAGCAACGGTTATTCGTGTGATGATGATGGAGTTCAACCGAATCTCATCTCACATGGTTGCGCTTGGAACTGGTGCATTAGAACTTGGCGCACTATCTCCAATGATCTTTGCATTTAGGGAGAGAGAGAAAGTATTAGATATTTTCGAAATGCTCTCAGGATTGCGAATGAATATGGCCTATATCCGACCAGGTGGAGTGGCTCAAGATTTACCAGAGGGTGCCTTAAAAAAGATTCGTGAAACAGTCAAAGATTTAAGACATAACTTTAAAGATAATGAAAAATTATTGATTGGTAATTCAATCTGGATCAAGCGCACACAAGGGGTTGGCTACTTAGATCTGGCTGGTTGTACAACTTTAGGAATTACTGGTCCAGTACTTCGTTCAACTGGATTAGCTTGGGATTTACGTAAGGCTCAACCTTATTGCGGTTATGAAGATTATGAGTTTGATATCCCAACAACAGATACCTGCGATGTTTACGGTCGCTTTTTAATTAGAATGAAAGAGCTTGAGCAATCTTTGAGGATTATCGAACAATGTGTTTCTAAGTTAGAAAAATTAGAGGGTCAGCCAGTAATGGTGGCTGATAAAAAAATCGCTTGGCCTTCTCAATTATCTGTAGGTGCTGATGGTATGGGTAATTCACTAAATCACATTAGAGAAATTATGGGCGAATCAATGGAGGCATTGATTCATCACTTCAAATTAGTCACTGAAGGTTTTAGAGTTCCAGCCGGTCAGGTGTACACCGCGATTGAATCCCCACGTGGTGAACTAGGGGTTAATTTAGTTTCAGATGGCGGTACTAGACCTTATCGGGTTCATTTCCGTGATCCATCATTTAACAATCTGCAGTCAACTGCAGCAATGTGTGAGGGTGGACAGATCTCAGATGTAGTTGCTGCGGTGGCATCAATTGATCCAGTGATGGGTGGGGTTGATCGATAATGGCATTCACAACTGAACAAATCTCAATTATGGATTCAATAATTGCAAGATATCCGCGTAAGCGTTCTGCAATCATGCCACTACTTCATTATGTGCAATCAATTGATGGGTATGTAACAAATGAGGGAATTGAATTAATTGGTCAAAAATTAGAACTAGCAACTGCTGAGGTGACTGCAGTCTCAACTTTCTATACGCAATATAAATCAAAGCCAGTAGGTGAATACCATGTTGGTATCTGCACCAATACTTTATGTGCAGTTATGGGTGGGGATGCAATATTTAGCTCTATCAAAGAACATTTAAGTATTGAAAATGATGGCGTAACATCAGATGGCAAGGTTTCAGTGGAGCATATTGAATGTAATGCAGCTTGCGATTATGCGCCGGTAGTGATGGTCAATTGGGAGTTTTATGACAATCAAACGGTTCAATCCACTAAAGATCTAGTTGATAGCGCCAGAGCTGGAAAACCAATCCCGCCAACACGTGGTCCGAAAACATTGCGCACTTGGAGACAAAATTCTGCAGTACTTGCTGGAATCTCTGATGGATTAGCAAATGAAGGCGTGCAAGCAGGAGAGCCAACATTATTGGGATTAAACAAGGCAAAGGGTGGAGAATGAGTAAATTAACTCCAGTACTTTCGGCCTATTGGGATCAAGCAGATTCATTTACCATTGCAGGTTACAAACGTAATGGCGGTTACACCGCAGTTGAAAAAGCCTTAGCTATGCAACCTGATGAAGTTATTCAATTAGTAAAAGATTCAGGGCTACGAGGCAGAGGCGGCGCAGGTTTTCCTACTGGAAATAAATGGGGCTTTATTCCACAAGGCGATAATAAAGAACATTACTTTGTTGTAAATGCCGATGAATCAGAGCCAGGAACTTGTAAAGATACGCCATTGATGATGGCTAATCCCCATGTATTAATTGAGGGAGTAATTATCGGCTCTTACGCAATTAGAGCTAATTACGCATTTATTTATATTCGCGGGGAAGTAACACATGTGGTCCGAAGAGTGCAGCAAGCAATAGAAGATGCTTATAAAGCAGGCTTACTAGGGAAAAATATATTGGGCAAAGGTTTTGATCTGGAATTAGTTTTGCATGTTGGAGCGGGTGCATATATTTGTGGTGAAGAGACTGCTTTGCTTGATTCACTTGAGGGATTTAGAGGACAACCAAGATTACGTCCACCTTTTCCCGCGATTGCCGGTTTGTATGCAAAACCAACAGTTGTTAACAATGTCGAATCTGTGGCTTCTGTGCCTGCAATAGTAAATAATGGAGTTGAGTGGTTTACTTCAATGGGAACCGAGAAAAGCAAAGGTTTTACACTCTATTCATTATCTGGGCATGTAAATAATCCAGGACAGTTTGAGGCGCCACTTGGCATAACTTTGCGTCAATTACTAGAAATATCTGGGGGAGTTAGATCTGGTCACAAATTAAAGTTTTGGACACCTGGCGGTTCATCAACGCCAATGTTTACCGATGCTCACTTAGATGTGCCACTAGATTATGAGGGAGTGTCAAAGGCTGGTTCAATGCTTGGCACAAAAGCATTGCAAATTTTTGATGAAACAACCTGTGTTGTCAGAGCAGTACTTCGTTGGACTGAGTTTTATAAACATGAATCTTGTGGCAAGTGCACACCGTGCCGCGAGGGAACTTGGTGGCTAGTACAGGTACTAAAAGATTTAGAGTCTGGTAAAGGCACTGAAGCAGATTTGGATAAGTTATTAGATCTTTGCGACAACATCATGGGACGATCATTTTGCGCATTGGCAGATGGCGCAGCTAGTCCAATTATTTCTTCTCTTCAGTATTTCCGACAAGAGTATTTAGATCATCTTTCTGCCGGCACCTGTCCATTTGATCCCGCGGCTGCAACTTTGTTTGAAAGCGTGGGTGTGAGATGAGTATTCAAGAGTTAGGTACAGAGCAAAAAGTTGAGATGATCACCTGCGTAATTGATGGTTTTGAGGTAACTGTGCCAAAGGGCACCTTGGTGATTAGAGCTGCTGAGAAACTTGGAATTCAAATACCAAGATTTTGTGACCACCCATTACTTGAACCAGCAGGTGCCTGCCGACAATGCTTAGTTGATATTGAAATTAATGGCCGTGCTTTTCCTAAGCCACAGGCTTCCTGCACCATTCCAGTTGAAACCGGAATGATTGTAAAAACACAATTAACCTCGCCAGTTGCTGACAAAGCACAAAAGGGAGTAATGGAGTTGTTGTTAATTAACCACCCACTAGATTGCCCAGTTTGTGATAAAGGCGGCGAGTGTCCATTACAAAATCAAGCAATGTCTAATGGTCGTGGTGAATCTCGATTTGAAGGCGTTAAGCGAACTTTTGAAAAACCAGTAGCCATTTCCTCCCAAGTTTTGTTAGACCGTGAGCGGTGCGTGCTGTGCGCTCGCTGCACTAGATTTTCAGAACAAATCGCTGGCGATCCATTTATTACTCTCAATGAACGAGGTGCATTGCAGCAGGTAGGAATTTATGAAGATGAACCATTTAATTCTTACTACTCTGGAAATACTGTTCAAATCTGCCCAGTAGGTGCGTTAACTGGTACCTCTTATCGATTTAGAGCAAGACCTTTTGATTTAGTATCTACTGAGTCAGCTTGTGAACACTGCGCATCTGGTTGCGCGATGCGTACTGATGTCCGTAGAGGAAAAACATTACGAAGACTTGCTGGCGAAGATGCATCTGTAAATGAAGAGTGGAACTGCGACAAAGGCCGCTGGGCGTTTAAATATGAAGTGGCAAAAAATAGAATTTCTACACCGCTAATTCGTGATGCAAATGGTCAACTACAAGAAGCATCTTGGCCTGAAGCTTTAGCTGCTGCTGCAGCCGGATTAAAAGGTGTAAGAGCAGGGGTGTTAGTTGGCGGTAGAGCAACTGTTGAAGATGCTTATGGTTACAGCAAATTTGCTCGAGTAACGCTAGGAAGTAACAACATTGATTTCCGCGCACGTCTTCACACATCAGAGGAGGCAGATTTCTTAGCATCGGTGCCAACCTCAGTAACATATACAGATATTGATAAAGCAGATCATGTAGTTCTAATTAATTTTGAGCCAGAGGATGAGTCACCAATTGTCTTTTTGAGAATTTACAAACAAGTTCATAAGCGGTCGATCAAAGTAAGCAGCATTGCTGCCTTTACTAGTCGCGGAAGTGAAAAGTTAAATGCGAATTTGATTAAAACTGCAACCGGTGATGAAGTCTCTGCGATTAACTCGATCACAGGATTAACAGGTAAATCAGTAGTGCTAGTTGGTGAGAGAGCGGCAGAGACTCCAGGGGCATTGTCGGCAGTAGCAAAATTAATCAGCAGCAGTGGTGCCAAATTGGGTTGGATTCCACGACGATCTGGCGAAATGGGTGCGATATCAGCAGGTGCACTTCCAAATTTATTGCCAGGAAATCGCCCAGTAAGTGATGCTGCAGCCAGAGTTGATATCTCTACAGCTTGGGCTGTTGATTCATTGCCAACAACACCAGGCATGGACACTCAAGAAATGATTAATTCAGATCTGCAAGCTTTAGTAATTGGTGGAGTTGATCCAATGGATATCTCTGCAGATGCCAAAGTTAAGTTGGCTAAAAAGTTTATAGTCTCACTTGAAATTCGCCAGAGTGATATCACCGAGCATGCATCGGTGGTCTTGCCGGTTGCAGCAGTTGTTGAAAAGAGTGGGTCTTTTATGGATTGGCAAGGCAAAGTGCGAAAGTTTGAAGCTGCAGTGGAACAGTCATTAAATCGCAGTGATGTCAGAATTCTTTCAATCTTGGCCGATGAGATAGGCAAGCCAATCAATTTACCAACAGTAAAAGCTGCTAGAGCAGAGATGGAATCACTAGGTGCATGGGATGGCGCTCGATCAACAATGAAATCAGTAACCGCCAGTGCAAACACATCTGTAAGTGGTGATGAGGCAATTCTTACCTCATGGCGAAATTTGCTCGATAAGGGATCTTTACAAGATGGTGAAGAAAATCTGGCAGGTACAGCACGTGCATCTGTTGCAGTTATTAGTAAATCTCGGGCAAGCTTTCTAAGCGTTAAAGAAAATGACTTAGTCAGAGTGTCAAACAATTATGGCGCAGTCACATTACCTTGTGTAATTGGCGATATTGATGACTCTTCCGTATGGTTACCGCGTAACTCAAGCAATAGCCAGCTGATAAGAAATTTAGGTGTAGTTGGAAATTCAATAGTAAAGGTGGCTAAAGCATGACAAATGCAGAATTAATTAGCCAAGATCCAGGTTGGATTATTGCGTTAAAGGGTCTAATAGTTTTTGCAGTGTGTGTTGTTCTAACGATCATGTCTGTTTGGGGAGAGCGACGAATTGTTGCCAGAATGCAACAACGAAGTGGACCAAATAGGGTTGGAAAGTTTGGTTTGTTACAAGCACTAGTTGATGGTGTGAAATTAGCGCTAAAAGAAGATTTGATTCCAAAAGCAGCTGACCGAATTGTTTTTGTGATTGCACCAATTATTAGCACTACCGCATGTTTTATGGCATTTGCAGTAATTCCTATGACTGGACCAGTAAATTTCTTCGGTCAACAAACCGCAATGCAGTTGACTGATCTTTCAGTTGGAGTGCTTTATGTTCTAGCGATCGCATCTGTTGGTGTTTATGGCATTGTGCTTGCCGGCTGGTCATCTGGATCTACTTACCCACTATTAGGTGGGCTTCGTTCATCAGCTCAAGTAATTTCATATGAAGTTGCAATGGGATTATCACTCGTTGCAGTATTTATTTATGCCGGTTCAATGTCTACTTCAGAAATTGTCGCAGCTCAAGATCAATGGTGGTATGCCGTAGTGCTTTTCCCATCTTTTGTTATTTATTCAATTTCGATGGTTGGTGAAACTAATCGTGCGCCATTTGACCTAGCAGAGGCTGAAGGAGAGTTAGTTGGTGGTTTCCACACTGAGTATTCATCCCTTAAGTTCGCACTATTTTTCTTGTCAGAGTACGTAAACATTATTGCTGTCTCTGCTTTAGCAACCACATTATTTTTAGGTGGGTATCGAGCACTTCCAGGTCTTGGCTTTACCGAGCAATGGTTGGGCGGATGGTTCACATTAGTTTGGTTCTTTATTAAGGTTTTAGCATTCTTCTTCGTATTTGTTTGGTTACGCGGTACTTTGCCAAGATTACGGTATGACCAGTTCATGAAGTTTGGCTGGAAAGTATTGATTCCATTCTCACTGGCATGGATTTTAGTTGTTGCCACTTTGCGGGTACTGTCACAGGAGAATGCACCGCAAGCGGTAATTTTTGCCTTTGTTTTCACAGTTGCACTTTTGTATCTGGCTGGCACATCTTTGTATGAGAGGCAGAAAGTGAAAATAGCTAAATCAACCAAGATGGTAGAAGAAGTCGAACCTAGCTTTCCTGTCCCTGCAATCCCTACCTCGAGAGTGGAGCAATTAAATGGCTGATGAATTATTGCCTCGCAATGAGGAGTTTGGATTAGCGAAATCCGATCAAGCAAAAGCACCAATCACTGATCATGAAAGTGCAAGCATTGGAAAGCAACTTCTTGGGTTCTGGGTGACATTTAGAACAATGTTTAAGAAAGTTAATACGGTCCAATACCCTGAGGTAAAGGAACCAACTGCTGAGAGATTTCATGGCCGCCATCAGTTAAATAGACATCCAGATGGGCTTGAAAAATGCATTGGATGTGAATTATGCGCATGGGCATGTCCGGCAGATGCTATTTATGTAGAAGGTGCTGATAACAAAGAGGGTGAACAATTTTCACCAGGTGAACGATATGGCAAGGTCTACCAAATTAATTATTTAAGATGTATTTTCTGTGGGCTGTGCATCGAAGCATGTCCAACAAGAGCACTGACTATGACAAATGAGTATGAGCTAGCCGATAGCACTAGAGAAAAATTGATATTTGAAAAAGACGATCTACTAGGTCCACTTCGTGCCGGTATGGTTCCGCCACCACATCCAATGTATCCAAATACTGATGATGGAAATTATTACCGTGGTGAAGTCACTGGTTCTCACCCATCTCAAGGCACAGCAATTGATGATTAATTTTGCGCTAGATGTTGGCACAACAGCCACACCAGAGTCATACTTATTTTATTTCCTTGCACCACTATCAGTATTGGCAGCATTAGGAATGCTCTTAGTAAAAAAAGCTGTTCATTCTGCATTGCTACTTGCTTGGGTCATGATTTCGTTGGCAATATTTTACATTGCTCAAGAAGCACTCTTTTTGGGAATTGTTCAAATTGTTGTATATACCGGCGCGGTAATGATGCTGTTCTTATTTATTTTAATGCTCGTTGGTGTTGATACTTCAGATTCTCTAGAAGAAAATATCCCAGGACTTCGCCCAATAGCCATTATTGCAGCTATTGGCTTTGGCGGTCTATTAGTTAGCTTGATTAGTCGGGCGACCTTTAATCGACCAATCTATGGTTTAAGTGCTGCTAATGCAGAAGGGAATGCTTTTGGTATAGCGGCACAGCTATTTACCAGATACGTCTTTGCATTTGAGGTGGTATCAGCTTTACTAATTACAGCAGCAATTGGTGCAATGGTTCTAGGGCATAGTCAAAAATCTAAATCAAAGAATTCACAACGAGATCTTTCGATTGCAAGATTTAGAAAAGATAGCCTAAAGGATGCCTCTGGTCTGCCAAGTGCTGGTGTTTACGCACTTCATAACGCAGTGGATGTTCCTGCGCTCTTGCCAACTGGGCAAGCTGCTCCTACTTCAATTTCAAGTGTGTTACAGGCTCGTGGAGACATTATTGAAAGTGCAACTTTTGAAATGAAAAAAGATGAAGAGGAGGAAAAGTAGTGGCTGTTGCTAATTACCTTTACCTCTCTGCAATTTTATTCACAATTGGCGCAATTGGCGTTGTAGTTCGCCGAAACTCAATTGTTGTTTTCATGTGCATCGAGTTAATGCTCAATGCCGCTAATTTAGCCTTTGTTACCTTTGCCAGAATTAACGGCAATTTAGAGGGTCAAGTTGTTGCTTTCTTCACTATGGTAGTTGCTGCATGTGAAGTTGTGGTCGGACTAGCAATCATCGTAACCATTTATCGCTCTAGACGCTCAGCATCTGTTGATGATGCAAGTTTGCTTAAGAGATAATCATGCAGACATCTGAGAATTTACTTTGGCTAATCGCCCTTCCGCTATTTAGCTCAGCAATCCTGTTGCTAGCGGGTAAGCGAGCTAATTCTTGGGGTCATATCATGGGAACAATTGTTTCTGCTTCAACTTTTACAATTGGAATAATTGAATTTTTCGCAATGCAATCTAGGTCTGAAGAGAACCGAGCGGTGACACAAAAAATATTTACCTGGATCTCTGTAGGATCTTTTAATGTTGATGCTTCTCTTTTATTAGACCAACTTTCAATCTGTTTTGTCTTGTTAATTACAGGCGTAGGCACCTTAATTCACGTGTATTCAATCGCGTATATGTCACATGATTTAGATCGTAGGCGTTTTTTCGCCTACTTAAACTTATTCATTGCCTCGATGTTACTTCTTGTTTTAGGTGATTCTTATTTGAATCTTTATGTTGGATGGGAGGGCGTTGGTCTTGCCTCTTACCTATTGATTGGTTTTTGGAATGAAAAGCCCGCTTATGCAACTGCTGCTAAGAAAGCATTTGTGGCCAACCGCGTGGGTGATGTTGGGCTGTCACTTGCAATCATGATTTCATTTGCAACCTTTGGCGATGTTTCATTTTCTGGCATGAAAGATGGTGTTGATCAGGCATCTTCAACACAACTAACTGCAATTGGCTTGATGCTATTACTTGCTGCTTGCGGAAAATCTGCGCAATTCCCATTGCAATCCTGGTTGGGAGATGCGATGGCAGGCCCAACTCCAGTCTCAGCTCTAATCCATGCGGCGACTATGGTGACCGCCGGCGTTTACTTAATTACTAGATCTAATTTTGTATTTGACGCCGCACCAATTGCACAATTAATGGTCTTAATTGTTGGTGGAGTTACCTTATTGTTTGGTGCAATTATTGGTATGGCTAAAGATGATATTAAGAAGGCACTTGCCGCCTCTACCATGTCTCAAATTGGTTACATGATTTTGGCAACTGGCTTAGGTCCAATTGGTTATGCATTTGCAATCATGCATCTACTAACCCACGGTTTCTTTAAAGCCAGCATGTTTCTTGGTGCTGGATCTGTAATGCATGGCATGAAGGATGAAGTGAATATGCGAAAGTATGGCGGTATTGGAAAATTCATGCCAATAACTTTCCTAACATTTGGATTGGGATATCTAGCAATAATTGGCGTACCGCCATTTGCTGGTTTTTATTCAAAGGATAAAATTATTGAGACTGCTCTTAATGAGGGTGGTATTAAGGGTTTAATCTTAGGCTCTGCAACATTGCTTGGCGCGATGATTACAGCTTTCTATATGACGCGAGTGGTTATTTTGACCTTCTTTGGAAATGAAAGATGGGGTCATAAAGATGAGCCACATGAGAGCCCAGCGCTGATGTTGATACCTATCGGATTGCTTTCAGTCGGATCTGTAGCCTCTGGCTATCTTTTATATAAAGGTGATTGGTTAGTTCACTGGTTAGAGCCAGTTGTAAATCCACTCAAAGTCCATCATAAAGAGCTCTTGCCGCCAATAGTGGTTTCAATCATGGCCGTAGCTGTCGTGCTGGTGGGAGTGAGTGTTGCCATACTTAAATATCGAGGGGAGCAACCAGATAAAGCTCCAGAGCGGGTATCTGTATTTACTAGAGCAGCTCGGAAAGATTTATTCCAAGATAATTTTAATGAGGCAGCGTTTATGCGTCCTGGTCAATCTGTAGTGAAGAATTTACTAAATATTGATCACTTAATAATTGATGGCATGGTCAGAGCAGTTGGATCAGTTTCACTAAGTGCTGGAAATAAATTACGAGTTGTTCAAAATGGTTATGTTAGAAGCTATGCATTATTAATGGTGGTTGGAGCCTTGGCACTGATCGCAACGATTTGGTTGATAACTGCATGAGTTTATTAACCCTAGTTGGTGCTCTACCGTTGGTAGGAGCTGCCCTTATGTATTTCATACCAAGCAAAAATATAGAGCTAGTAAAAAAGTTTGCCCTTCTAGTTACAACTTTAGTGGCGGTAGCATCGATATTTTTAGCGATTGGCTTTGATAAGTCAGTAACAAGTATGCAATTTACGCAGAGTAATAGCTGGATCTCTGCTTTTAATATCAATTTTGCTGTTGGCCTTGATGGTATTTCATTGGTTTTGATTTTGCTTTCAACAATTTTAGTACCAATTGTGGTGCTTGCAACCTGGCATGAATCAGATGGTGGCAGGTGGAGCGTCAAAACTTTCTATGTCTTAATTTTAATTCTTGAAACCATGATGATCGGAGTATTTGCTGCGACTGATCTTTTCTTGTTTTATGTATTCTTTGAAGCAATGCTCATCCCAGTTTATTTCCTAATTGGCGGATATGGCAGTGCAAATAGATCAGCGGCGGCAATTAAGTTTCTTCTGTACAGCTTATTTGGTGGATTACTGATGCTGGCTTCAATAATTGGTGTTTATGTAATATCGGGAAATCAAATTGGTGCCACTTTTGATTTAACACAACTTGCAACTCTTGAGATAGATAATCAAACTGAAAACTTCCTCTTTTTAGGATTCTTTATTGCATTTGCAATCAAAGCACCGTTGTGGCCTTTCCATACCTGGCTACCTGATGCTGCCAAGTCAGCTACTCCAGGTACCTCTGTTTTGTTGCTTGGCGTACTAGACAAAGTTGGTACCTACGGAATGATTCGCTTTTGTATTGAACTTTTCCCAGATGCCAGCAAAACCTTTACCCCTTTAATCATCACCCTGGCGGTTATTTCAATAATTTACGGTGCATTCATGGCAATTGGGCAAAAAGACATAAAGGGATTGATTGCTTTTACCTCAATTTCCCACTTTGGTTTTATCACAATGGGTATCTTTGCAATGACTACGCAAGGTATGTCAGGTTCAAACTTGTATATGGTCAATCATGGATTCTCAACTGCAGCTTTATTTTTAATTGCTGGTTGGATGATGGCACGAAGAAACTCTTCAATAATTTCAGATTTCGGTGGTCTTCAAAGAGTAACCCCAGTTATGGCATGGAGTTTTTTCATAGCTGGATTATCAGGGCTTGCACTACCAGGCTTAGCCAGCTTTGTTAGCGAGTTCTTAGTTTTAGTTGGCACCTATACAAGGTATCCAGTGGCAGCAATCATTGGAACACTTGGAATAATTCTGGCTGCACTTTATATCTTAATTCCAATTCAAAAAACCTTGCACGGTCCAGTAACGCCAGGTAATGAAAAAATGACAGATCTTAACTTGCGTGAGAAAATTGCAATTGCTCCAGTGATAGCAATCATTGTTGTAATGGGTTTTTATCCAAAGCCAGTGCTTGATTTGATTAATCCAACTTCAGAAAAAGTTGTGACAAATGCTGGCTTTACAGACCCAGTAGCGGAGGTGAATAAATAATGTTAACTGCCCCTTCACTTGGCTATCTTTTGTTATCACCAATGATTATTGTCTTTGCTGCTGCAGTAATTGGCGTTTTAGTTGAAGCATTCATGGGTAAAACTCATCGAGCAGCGGTACAACTAACTATCAGTATTGGCGCACTATTACTGGCCTTAGTTCAACTCTGGCGAATAAGAGATCTCTCATCAACGACTGCAGCAGTTAATTCAGTAACCATTGATAAGGCTGGAATATTTCTACAAGCAACAGTTGTGGTTTTAGCTCTGATTGCCGTCTTACTAATTGCTGATCAAGAAAATTTCACAGCTCAAGCCTCCGCCGTACCAGGCTCTAACGAAGAGGCAGTTGCGCTTTTGCAGAAGAATCAGCAAACAGAAATTTTCCCACTCTTCTTATTTGCAGTGGGTGGAATGATGCTATTTCCGGTTGCAACAGATCTGATTACTTTATTTGTTGCCTTAGAAGTTTTTTCACTGCCCCTTTATTTACTAGCAGGTTTGAGTAGACGTCGACGTTTGCTCTCTCAAGAGGCAGCCCTTAAATACTTCCTACTCGGTGCTTACGCTTCGGCATTTTTCTTGTTTGGCGCAGCTTTTCTATATGGCTATGCCGGCACCATTTCTTTGGTAGGCATAAGTTCTGCCGCTGGCAGTGCCAACGAAGTGTTCTTATTAATTGGAATAATCTTTGTCTCAATTGGCTTGCTATTTAAGATCAGCGCAGTTCCATTTCATTCCTGGACCCCAGATGTATATCAAGGCGCACCTACTCCAATAACTGCATTCATGGCAGCCTGTACAAAAGTTGCTGCATTTGGCGCACTATTAAGAATTTTCTACATTGGCTTTGCTGAAGCACAGACGATATGGCAGCCAATTATTACGGTAATTGCGATCTTAACTATGGTGCTTGGTTCTGTGGTTGCAATTGCTCAACGAGATGTGAAGCGAATGTTGGCATACTCTTCAATTGCTCACGCAGGTTTCTTACTTTCAGGTGTTGTTGCGTTAAGTAAAGATGGTCTAGCCGCCTCATTATTTTACTTGATGGCTTACGGACTAACCACCTTAGCTGCATTTGGAATTATTGGACTAGTTAGAGATTCAACTGGCGAGGTAACTGACTTAAATCGCTGGGTTGGATTAGGAAAGAAGTCACCACTTGTTGGTTCTGTATTTGCCTTTTTGCTTTTAAGTTTTGCTGGTATTCCATTAACATCTGGCTTTATTGGAAAGTTTGCAATTTTCTCAGCCGCTTATCAATCTGGAAATATAGCAATAGTTGTATCAGGCGTGCTTGCAAGTGCGATCGCTGCATTCTTCTATATCAGAGTAATAATCATGATCTTCTTTACTGATCCAGTAAATGATTCAGTCTCTGTCATTATTCCATCGGTTAAAAGCAAGATTTCAATTTCAGTTGCCACCGTTGCTTCCCTAATCTTTGGCGTGGCTCCATCATGGTTGTTAACTTCAGCAACTAACTTTGCGACCTTTATCAAATAAATGACTAAAATTGGAATACCAAATTTAGATAATCAACTTGAGCAATTCTTGATTTCTGATCTAAACAAAGTCGAAGATCTAATGCGATCACATATAAAAGGTGATTATCCATTGGTGGTTGAGACTTCAAGACATTTAGTTGAGGCAGGCGGAAAGCGTCTGAGACCATTACTAATGTTGTTAGCAGCTCAATTTGGGGACCCAACAAACTACGACATTATTAAAGCAGCTGTATGTTGCGAATTAACTCACTTAGCAACTTTGTATCATGACGATGTTATGGATGATGCGGTACTGAGGCGTGGGGTAGTGAGTGCAAACAAAAAATGGGATAACACTGTGGCAATTTTGACTGGTGATTATCTGTTTTCAAAAGTATCTGACATGTTGGCTGATATTGGTCCAGAAGCGGTTAAGTTACAGGCAAAAACTTTTGAAAGATTAGTAATTGGACAGATTAAGGAAACGCAAGGAAAGAGCGAAGGCTTATCTCAAATTGATCACTACATGAAGGTAGTTGCTGATAAAACTGGATCGCTTATTGCAACTAGCGCAAGATTTGGAGCCCTACTTTCTGGTGCACCCATAGAGGTGGTCGACACTCTTACAAAATTTGGCGAAAAAATTGGTGTTGCTTTTCAGGTTGCCGATGATCTACTGGATATCGCAAGCACTGAGACCGCTTCCGGCAAAACACCTGGCACAGATCTTAAAGAAGGAGTTCCAACACTAGTGACATTGTTTGTGATGGCAGATAATGATCCTGCTGATAGAGTCTTAATAGAGAAGTTAAGTAAGCCAATAAGTGATGAAGATTTAGCCGGGGTCATTCAAGAGCTACGCAACCATAAGGCTTTAAAACAGGTGCAAGATTATTTAAGCGATGTGGCAAATGAAGCAAATCAATTGCTTGTTAATTTACCTAATGGGCCAGCAAAGAATGCTCTAGAAAATTTAACCTTTGCTTTGGTCAATCGATCTACCTGATCTATACATATCAATACCCAACAGAATTAATGCACTCCAGATAAAAACAAAACCAAAAATCTTAGAAAAAGTTAGCGGTTCGTGAAAGACAATGAACCCAACCAAAAACATAATTGTTGGATTTATGTAACCTAGAAGCCCAACGAGCGTTAATGGCAGAGTGGTAGCAGCAGAGTTAAACATGAGTAGCGGGACTATGGTTACTAGGCCAGCGGTTGTAAGTATCAGCGAGAACCAAAGTTCAGTGCCAAATTGTGCTTGGTTATTACTCATCAGATAAAACATATAAATACAACTTGGGATCAAAGCAAAAAGCATTTCAACCGATAGTGTCTCAAGTGAGCCAGCATCAAGCCGCTTTTTAATCAATGAGTAGGCCCCCCAACTAAGCGCTAATCCAAATGCCACTAGCGGCAGTTGGCCAAACGCAAAAGTTAGAATTGCAACACCTATTGCAGCCAAACCTAGTGATAATTTTTGTGTGTTTCTCAATTTTTCTTTCAATACAAAAACACCAAAGAAAACAACTACTAACGGCGTTATGTAGTAACCAAGAGATGCTTCAACAACTCGATCCGCAGAGACAGACCAAATATAAATTCCCCAGTTCAAAGTGAGTAAAAATGAGGATAGGACAAGGGTGAAGAAAGTTTTGTAATTTTTCATCAATGTAAAAGTTGATCTCAACTGCCTTTGAAATGCTAGAAGTATCATGCAAACTACCAAGGACCAGATTCCTCGGTTGGCTAAAATTTCAAATGCGGTGGCTTGCTCTAACCAACGCCAATAGATGGGAAGTAGTCCCCAAATTACATAAGCGCCAACTCCATAAGCAACACCTAAGCGATTAGATTTCAAGTTTTCCTTTTTATTGATTAGCGGTAATTGGTGAACTGAACTGCAAAATCCCACGTTTCTTTTTTAACCTGAGCTATAGCAGTCTGCAAGTCATCTCTACTTTTACTTGAGACACGTAGCTCTTCACCTTGAATTTGTGTTTTTAAAGACTTAGGTCCATTCTCTTTAAGGAATTTTGCAATCTTTTTTGCATTCTCAGTCGAAATTCCTTCTTTAAAGTCACAGCTAATTCGATAAGTCTTACCACTCAAGGCTGGCTCAGAGGCATCTAAGTGTTTGAGTGAAACATTTCGTTTTATCAGTTTATCTTTTAGTACATCAAGAGCTGCATTAATTCTTTCTTCGGTACCGGACTCTAATAGAATTTTTAATCCAATTTTTTCAATCTTTGTGTCAGTGTTCTTAAAGTCAAACCTAGTCGCAATTTCCCTAGAGCACTGATTAAACGCATTATCTAATTCCATTTGATCAATTTTTGAGATGATATCGAAACTACTGTCAGCCATACACATACTTTACTGGTTATACTCAATGTTTTTCCAAAATCTTTAATTTTTAATCAGGTTAATAGGGGTTATTTTGTGGTGCATCTGGCAGGAATAACTTTCAGTATGGGTACTTAATCAACCATACCTTTTGCCGTTATATAGATAATTTTGGAAATGCTGGTAGAGATAGCATTCGCAATATTGCGCTAACACCCATGTTTAATTTAACCAGATCAACTATAGGTAGTTGATTGATCTTTTGGCGATACATGTGCTGAGGCTTTAGACTAAAACTCGCTTAACAATCCTGGCGGGTTGCCCGAGCGGCCAATGGGAGGGGACTGTAAATCCCCCGGCTCTGCCTTCGAAGGTTCAAATCCTTCACCCGCCACCAAAATAATTTACAGCGAATACTTCTCAAGCAAAGCGTTTAGATTTGGATC
>CAMCVO010000002.1 GCA_945881945.1 Bifidobacterium breve | reverse complement strand
TTTAAGGTTCATCCAGCCAAAAATCGATAAATATCTTTAATTACTAAAGATAGACTGACCTCATGTCCAATCTGGTCTTAGCAATCGACGGGCCAAGTGGCTCGGGCAAATCTTCCACTGCAAAAGCAATAGCGATACGTGCTAATTGGAGTTATCTCGATACTGGCGCTTTATACCGTGCTGTGACTTATTTGGCGCTAGAAAATAAAATTGAATTGGAAGATGATCTTATTGATCATCTGGAAAAAAGCTCTATAGTGTTTGATACAAATCCATCTGATCCTAAAATTTTTGTAAACGATAAAGACATCTCTCAGGAGATCAGGTTGCAGAGAGTTAACAACTTAGTGAGCAAAATCAGTGCAATGCCAAAGGTGCGAAAGCTTTTGCTTGAGATTCAAAGAAAATATATTTCCGATGCACCAATCGGCATAGTTGTTGAAGGTCGTGATATTGGAACTGTTGTTGCCCCACATGCCCAATTGAAGATTTATCTGCATGCCGATATCGATGCGAGAGCTTTGCGACGGGAAAGTGAAATGCTTGAAACTATTGATCGAAATGAGGTAGGTAAATCTCTTTCTAATAGGGATGAAATTGATTCAAATAGGGCAGTTTCTCCCTTAACTCAAGCCGAAGATGCGGCAGTTATCGATTCCACCAGATTGTCCCTGCAAGAGGTAGTTGATCAAGTTTGGAAATGGTTAAAACAAAGGAATCTTTTGGGTCTTCCAACCATCGCGGTTATTGGTAGACCAAATGTTGGTAAATCAACCCTAGTGAATCGAATGATTGGCCGGCGTGAAGCGATTGTTGAAGATACTCCTGGAGTTACCAGGGACCGGGTTAAGTATGAAGCGGAATGGAACGGTCGTAGATTCTTTCTAATTGATACCGGTGGTTGGGAGGTTAAACCAGAAGGTATCTCAGAAAAAATAACTGCTGGTGCAGAGGCTGCAATTAATGAAGCAGATCTAGTTATGTTTGTAATTGATTCACAGGTAGGTGCGTTAGATGAGGATCAATCATTGGTTGATCTTCTTCGAAAGAGTGGAAAGAAAGTTATTTTGGTTGCAAACAAGATTGACAATGCCGAAGATGAATCTGATGGCTATGCTCTATGGAATTTAGGCTTAGGGGAACCGCGCTTTGTATCTGCACTACATGGCCGGGGAAGTGGTGATCTTCTGGACTTGTTAATCTCACAACTGCCAGAGGTAGGAACTGCTCAAGTTGATGATGGTTATCGCAGAGTTGCCTTAGTTGGTCGTCCCAATGTTGGTAAATCAAGTTTGTTGAATGTATTGGCGGGTGCGCCAAGAGTTTTAGTAGATGATGCTGAGGGAACAACTCGTGATGCTGTTGATGAATTAATTGATTTCGGTGGATCAACTTGGAGATTCATCGATACGGCTGGAATTAGAAGGAGAGCACACCAATCAAGTGGTACTGATTACTACGCATCTCTTCGCACCTCCATTGCATTGGAGCGTGCCGAAGTAGCGCTAGTAATTTTTGACGCATCCCAAATACTTACTGAGCAGGACATACGAATAGTTTCAATGGCGGATGAGGCAGGCAAAGCTCTGGTCATTGTTTTGAACAAATGGGATTTAGTTGATGAAGAGCGCCAACTAGTACTCGACAAAGAAATAAAGCGCCAATTGGAACGCTACCCCTGGGCTCAGCGGGTAAATCTCTCAGCAAAAACCGGCTGGCATCGAGATCGATTAGCACCTGCGCTTCGAACAGCTTTAACAAACTGGGAAAAGAGAATCCCAACTGCCAAATTAAATGCCTTCCTTGGAGAGTTAGTTGGGGCTAACCCGCCACCAGTTAGAGGCGGAAAGCAGCCAAAAATCAAATTTGCTACCCAAGCTGGTACCTGCCCGCCTAAATTTGTTGTTTTTGCTAACGGTTTTCTTGAGAACGCTTACCGACGCTTTATTGAACGTAGATTGCGCGAAGTCTTTGGTTTTGATGGAACACCAATCGAGGTTGCTGTGAAGGTGAAGGAGCGTGATGAGTCTTAATATCCCAAACCTTCTGACCCTACTTCGTGCTTTGGGAGTTCCCCTTTTTCTCTATTTATTTCTAATTCTGGAGGAGCCGGTGGCTAGTTTTATCGTCATAACAATTGGAGCGATAACTGATTACTTCGATGGGAAATTGGCTCGGGCCTTAAATCAAACATCAGATTTTGGAGCAAAGTTTGATCCGGCGGTTGACCGGTTATACATAGGCGCGGTGATAATTGCTTTTGCGATCAAGGAGTATTTACCCTGGTGGTTAGTGATTGCGATCATAAGCCGGGATCTGATCTTGTTACTGGTAGTAATCTCACAACGGCTGCGTAACATCGCTTATGTAGAGGTTACCTTTTTGGGCAAAGCGGCAACCTTTAACCTTCTCTATGCATTTCCCTTTCTACTGCTTGAAGATCTACCCATAGTAGGTATCTGGTGTTACCGAGTTGGCTGGGCCTTTGCTATCTGGGGATTGTGCCTGTACTTTTACACAGGAATTCAGTATTTTATAAAAGGTGTAAAACAACCCAAGAGTAAGGAATAGGACGCAAATGTCATCAGTTCCATCAGAGCTTAGATACACAAAAGAGCATGAATGGGTCCAAGAGTTATCTGCAACCAGATTCCGAATCGGGATCACAGATTTCGCGCAATCTGCCTTGGGGGACATCGTTTATATTCAGTTGCCTAAAGTTGGTAGCGATGTTGCCGCTGATAAAGTCTGCGGTGAAGTTGAATCTACAAAATCTGTTTCAGAGATTTATGCTCCAATTACTGGAAAAATAGTTTTAATTAATGAAAAGTTGGAGGCAAATCCAGAGGTTATTAACTCTGATCCCTATGGTGGCGGTTGGATTGCTGAGATTGAGATTTCAACCCAAACTTTACAGGATCAACTACTTTCGGCCCAGGATTATCAAAATTTGACCGCTTGACCACTATCAATCAACCCAATAGTGTGAGCCTCTAGTTGACGGTAAACCGGTTGGAGGAGTGATGGCAGATAAAGCAACACCGCCGAAGGATCTAACCTCCACCTTAAATCTTCGACAACTGCGCTCCATTCCACAAGAAGGTTATTCTGCCGATCTTTTTAACTCTTTGAATTCAGAGCAGCAAGAAGTAGTTAAAAATCTCCCAGAAAATGAAGGTATTTTGCTTGTGCTCAAAGGCCCAGGAACCGGGGCTCGTTATCTACTAGATGCCAATCAAACTAAAATCGGACGAGATACCAATAATGATATTCATTTAGATGATATTACGGTTTCTCGATCTCATGCGATGATTAGTAAGAATAATGGATATTCAATAAAAGATTTAGGAAGTTTGAATGGAACTTATATAAATGCGATATCTATGAAAGAATCAAACATTAAAGCTGGGGATGAAATTCAAATTGGTAAATATCACCTAACTTTGTTTGTTGGAGAAAAGAAATGAATGTTCCAGCCAGGGCATATTTAAGTATTGGTGAAGTACTTACTCGACTTAGAAGTGAATTTTCAGATATCACCATTTCTAAGATTAGGTTTCTAGAATCTGAAGGATTGATAGAGCCACAGCGCACACCTAGTGGATATCGTAAATTCACAACCAATGACTTAGAACGTCTTAGATTTGTACTTCTTGCTCAAAGAGATCAGTACCTGCCCTTAAAAGTTATCAAAGAGAATTTAGATGCTATGGATAGGGGATTATCACCTGCTAAAACAGTTGGAGGAGTTGCAACTCCAAGATTAGCCACAAATGAAGGAGTATCTGTTGGTGATCAATATGCTGGTGAAAATGATCTAAGACTTACCAGAGCAGAGTTATTAGCAGCTTCAAAGTTAACGGATGAGCAGTTGACTGAGATTGAATCATATGGATTGATAGCAATCAGGGCTCGTCACTATGACGCAGATGGTTTGGCGGTGGCAAAAGCAGTTGCTGAGATATCAGCTTTTGGTATAGGTGCAAGGCACTTACGCGCCTTTAAAACTGCAGCTGATCGGGAGATAGGTTTAGTTGAGCAGGTCACCACTCCATTACTTAGACAAAAAGGTTCTGAAGCCAAAGCAAGGGCAGAAGAGGTAGAGCGCGAGTTAGCAGCCTTATCTATTCGATTGCATGCATCTTTGGTTCGCGCTGGCTTGCACCGCGCAAAATAATCAACGTTTTGCATATGAGTATTTACCATCCAGTTGAGGTTATGGGCGTTAGAGTTGAGATGCCATCTAACCAACCAATCGTTCTTCTTAAAGAGTTAGATGGCGTTAGGTATTTACCAATTTGGTTAGGGGCAGTGGAGGCAACTGCAATCGCATTTGCACAGCAAGATGTTAAACCTCCCAGACCATTAACTCATGACCTCTTCAAAGATGTACTTGATCAAATTGGGACAACCTTAAGCACCGTTTATCTGACAGAGCTCAAAGATGGAATCTTCTATGCTCAGTTAAATTTTAAGGATGGACCAAATGTCTCAGCCAGACCAAGTGATGCAATTGCACTTGCTTTACGGCTTGGCGCTCCCATATTGGCTAGTGAGCAATTACTAACTGATGCTGGTATTGAGATTCCAGATCAGGCCGAGGATGAGGTTGAGCGGTTCAAGGAGTTCCTGGACCAGATCAATCCGGAAGATTTCCTCGGATAAGTCCAACCCTAAACCTTGGCTTTAATTTACCCGTGTCGGTCCCGATTGGGGTCAATCTCCTCTTCTACAATTAAGCCTTCCCCATAGAATTGAGTCCCCATGAATACCTCATCAGATATCGGTTATCGAGGCGCAACTGCTTGTGTTGCCGCTGGCATCTCATATCGTCAATTAGATTATTGGGCAAGAACTGGTTTAGTTGAGCCAGGGGTACGAGGAGCAGCTGGATCTGGCTCTCAACGACTATATAGCTTTCGAGATATTTTGGTTTTAAAAATTGTTAAGCGGTTACTAGATACGGGTGTTTCATTGCAAAATATCCGAACCGCTGTTGAGCATTTACGTTCACGTGGCGTCTCAGATTTAGAATCAATAACTTTAATGAGTGATGGTGCATCGATCTATGAATGTACTAGCCCAGATGAGATTGTTGATTTATTGCAAGGGGGCCAAGGAGTCTTTGGTATCGCCATAGGCAAAGTCTGGAGTGAGGTTGAAGGTTCGCTTTCTAAGCTACAGGGTGAAAGTCTAGAAGATGGTTCCCTCGTAGTAAGTGGTGAAACTAACGATGAGTTAGCTCAACGTAGAAAGCTCAAGGGAGCTTAAAACAACTAAAATCTTCCCCTAACATCAAATGGGTTTGGGGGAGTAATGGATCATCGATCTAATTTTATCGATCGACATATTGGACCCAACCAGTATCAGATTCAAACCATGCTTTTGGAGTTGGGATTTAAAGATTTAGATTCTTTTATCAGCTCTGTTGTGCCATCAAATATCCATATCAAAGGTGAAATTGAAAAGGCTCTGCCACAAGCATTATCGGAGATAGATGCGTTAGCTGAAATTAAGAAAATTGCCTCACAGAATATGGTGATGAAGAATTTCATTGGAAATGGTTATTACGGAACGATAACTCCAGCAGTAATTTTAAGAAATGTTTTAGAAAATCCAGGATGGTACACCGCGTACACGCCTTACCAACCAGAGATCAGTCAAGGTCGTCTAGAAGCAATTTTTGCTTTTCAAACCGCAGTTACAGATTTAACCGGTTTAGCAATAGCTAATGCCTCGATGTTGGATGAAGCAACTGCCGCGGCCGAAGCAATGACATTAGCTAGAAGAGTTTGGCAAGGAAGTGATGAAGCAGCTTTTGCAATAGATTCAAATCTACATCCGCACGTAAAAGCAGTTGTTCATACTAGAGCAAAACCACTAAAGATCAAGATTCTTGAGACTGATTTTTCATCAGCGTTGGGTGAAGAGATATTTGCAGGATTAATTGCTTATCCAAATTCAACTGGTCAAGTTAAAAGTATTGAATCAGTTATAAAGCAGATTCAAGCGAATAGCGCACTTGCAATAGTGGATTGCGATCTTTTAGCTTTGACCTTGTTCAAATCACCGGGAGAGTGTGGTGCCGATGTTGCTGTGGGTTCAGCTCAAAGATTTGGGGTTCCAGTAGGTTTTGGCGGTCCTCATGCTGGTTTCATGGCGGTTAGAAATGGTTTAGAAAGGTCACTACCGGGTCGTTTAGTTGGTCAATCTGTTGATACTCACGGAAATCTAGCTTTTCGATTGGCGCTGCAAACTCGTGAACAACACATCAGGCGAGATAAAGCCACTTCGAATATCTGCACAGCGCAAGTTTTATTGGCTGTAATTTCAGCTTTCTACGCAATGTGGCATGGACCGGCGGGTTTGAAATCAATTGCATCAAATATTCAACAAATGGCTTATAACTTTAGGGCCTCGCTAAAAGATTCTGGTTTTGCTGTGGCTGATTATGAGGTTTTTGATACCGTTTTGGTGCCAACATCAAAAGCTAGGTCAATCTATGAGACAGCTGAAAAGGCAGGGTTTAATTTACGCTTTATTGATGAGCAACATCTTGCAGTTAGTTTCGATGAGCAAAGTACATATAAAGATTTAGAATCCCTAATTCAAATATTCCAAGCAAAGTTGTTAACAGATGGCAAAATTTCCTCAAAAATTGCTAGAGAAAGTGATTTTCTTACCCATCCTATTTTTAACACCTATCACTCAGAGACATCAATGCTCCGATATATCAGAGCATTATCTGATCGAGATCTTGCTCTGGATAGAACCATGATTCCACTGGGTTCCTGCACCATGAAATTAAATGCTACCTCAGAGATGATTCCAATAACCTGGCCTGAATTTAACTCAATCCACCCGTTTGCTCCAATCTCACAATCACGCGGGTATACAAAACTAATAGAATCTTTGAGTAATTGGTTAACTTCAGTTACTGGTTATGACGCTGTTTCATTGCAACCAAATGCTGGTTCGCAGGGGGAGTTCGCTGGATTACTAGCCATTAGAAATTATCTTGATAGCAAAGGAGAACAGGCAAGAAATATTTGTTTAATTCCTTCAAGTGCCCATGGCACAAATGCGGCAAGTGCAGTGATGGCAGGAATGAAAGTTATTGTCATTGCATGTGATGAGGATGGTAACGTCTCTATTGAAGATTTAAAATCAAAAATCACTCAGTATGAAGGTCAACTGGCAGCATTAATGGTGACTTACCCTTCAACACATGGAGTGTTTGAATCTGCCATATCAGAAATATGCGAATTAGTTCACAAAGGTGGTGGACAGGTTTATGTTGATGGGGCTAACTTGAATGCGTTAGTAGGAGTTGCTAAGCCTGGAAAATTTGGAGCTGATGTTTCACATTTAAACCTTCACAAAACTTTTTGTATTCCACATGGTGGTGGGGGACCAGGAGTAGGTCCAGTAATTGCTCGCTCCCATTTAGCTCCATTTTTACCTAACCATCCAGCTAACTCCACTGCGGGTCCGATAACTGGTCCTGGTCCGGTATCTAGTGCACCATTTGGTTCTGCATCCATTTTGCCTATCTCATGGATGTATATCAGGATGATGGGTGGAGCAGGACTGACTAGAGCAACTGAAGTTGCGATCTTGTCAGCTAATTATTTGGCTAAAAAATTGGATCCATCCTTCCCAGTTCTATATCGAGGTCAAAACGGACATATTGCACATGAGTGCATCATTGATATTAGAGACATAACAAAGTTCACAGGTGTCACCGTTGATGACATAGCGAAACGACTTATGGATCATGGTTTTCATTCCCCAACTGTTAGCTTTCCAGTAGCAGGAACAATGATGATTGAACCTACTGAATCAGAGGATGTTAGAGAGTTGGATAGATTCTTATCGGCGATGGAGAGCATTCGCAGTGAGATTGCCGAGATTGAATCTGGACAGATCTCCATAGAAGATTCACCGTTGCGGCACGCACCCCACACAATGGGAGATTTAGTTCGAGATGATTGGGACCGCAAATATTCTCGTCAGATTGCAGCTTTTCCCAGTGGTGAAGGCGTTGGTATTGGTAGAGCTGGAAAATATCTGCCAACAGTGGGCAGAATAGATGGAGTTTTTGGAGACAGGAATTTAGTATGTAGTTGTTTGCCGATCGAGGAGTTGGCCTCCAACTAGATCTTGTTTACTTTACATAATGTAGATTATCGGCGAATAAACAGGCGCCGCAAACCCCATTTTGTGACTAGTGCCCAGGCTTCCCAGATTATTGCTGCACTTGTTTTTGAGTAACCATGTGCTCGCTCAGTGAATGTTATTGGAATCTGTTTGATTCCATACCCAGCTTCAATTGCCTTTAAAGCCATCTCAATTTGAAATCCGTAACCGCGCGTTTCAATTAAAGAAAAATCTAATTGAGATAAAAACTCCCTTGGTAACACCCGGTAACCTGATGTTAGATCTTTATATGGAAGATTCAGTACAAATGATGCATAACCTGTACCTGATTTTGATATTAATTTGCGTCTTTTAGGCCAATTAATAACCGAACCACCCGATATCCATCTGGTACCGATAACTAAATCTGATTTAGCTGCTGCATTAAGGAGATCCACCAGCTGTTCTGGTTGATGACTTAAATCAGCATCCATTTGCACAAAATACTGATAATCATTTTTTAATCCATGCGCAAAACCGGCCAAATAAGCCGGCCCTAATCCTAGTTTTTCTCGCCGCTGTAAAATCTCTAAACCAGATAAATGCATGTTGGCAGCAATTGCAGCGGTGTTATCGGGTGAGTTGTCATCAACAATTAAGATATCAATCTTATACATATCTGCAAATTTTTGACGCACATTATTTAGCCTATTTAGAAGAGATTGAATGCTTTCAGATTCATTGTAGGTTGGTATGACTACCAAAACATATATCATGCTCTGCTCCAGCGTCTTAACAAAAGAAATACTAGCAACACAATTATTGCCAACGGTTCCAAATACCGATTAAATTCTTGAGCATAAGAGCTGCCAGAAGATACATCAATTTCGCCTATTAATGTTCCAGGTTGAAATTTGATCAATTTACTTTCTATGTGGCCTGATGAATTTATGAACGCGGTTGTTCCTGTAGTTGAAACATAAGCTAAATGGCGAGAAGATTCTGCTGCTCTGACTTGGGCAATATTGAGTTGCTGATCTAATTGAGCGGTATCTCCGAATGTTGCGTTGTTTGTTTGAATTACTAGAAAATCTCTGTTATTTTCTGAAACAAACTTGTCATTCAGTAACTCATAACAGATTAAAGTTTGAAATTGGTATTTATCTATTTCAAATACGACAGAATTTGAACCAGCCTGAAAATCATTTATTTGTTGGGCAAACGGTGAGAGTTTTTCAGCTAAGGATCGCAATGGTACATACTCTCCAAAGGGTGTTAGATACCGCTTAGTGTAAATTTGTTTCAATTGTGGATCAAAAAGCATAGATTGATTACGCGGACTTGATAGATTAGTAACCCCGCCGATCAATATTGGGGTTGCTAGATCCTTTGATAGATCCGAAATAGTTTGCATCACATCTACATATTTAAAAACATCAACATCTACAGCGTTTTCAGGCCAAACGATTAGATCTACCTGGTTTGGTGAAATTGATTTTTGAGTTTCGGCAACATGGCGAAGAAAAACTTCTCGAGGTTTATCATTGAAATCCAAACCGAGTTTATCCACTCCCCCTTGAACCAGCGCCACTCTAACAGAACCATCCAAAGTAACAGGGCTGGGAATGAACGCAGCAACAATCATCATCGAAGTTGGGAGCAAAAATGATTTAAAAGAACGAACTGTTGAATACCAAGATAGAAAAAGAGCAACCCCTACTACGCCAAGTACTGGGTATATGATTATTAATGGTGAGTTTATTTGACTAAACCCAAGCCTAGTCCAACCAAAACCAGTAAAAGGAAAAGTTCTTAAAATTGCTTCAACTAATATATATGAGCAAATGAATGCTATCTGATTGAAACTTTTGCCTCTTCCTACAAAAAACGATGGGAAGGTAAAAATTAAAGCTTGTCCGAAACAAAGAACTAGCCATGGAACATCACCCACATAAATTCCGGTCCAGGCTTGGGTCGGCAAAAGGATACCTAATCCAAAAAAGTAAGAACTTTGCAGTCGCTTTCCAAAATTCTGGACACATATCAACTGATACCAAACTCCCAAACCGATTAGAGCAAATGGCCACAACGCATGAGGTTTGAAAGAGAGTGAAGCAACAAGTCCTGCAAGCAAACTAATGGGTATGTTGATCATGACCATCCCAGAGCATTCATTATCCGATCAATACTCGCGCCCAGTCCATATTGATCCTTCAGTCTTATTAAATCTGACATTGAAGCTGGTGACTTAGGAAGATTTATATTCATCTTTGGAATTGTGACATCGGTGGCGCAGTTAACCAATTTGGGTGCAATCAATGCATAATCTGAGCTTTCAAGCAATTTCTTTCGATGATTGGGTGAGAGCCGCTCATCGCCTAGTTTTGCAGCCTCCATCACAGCAGGCAAAGAATTGAATTTGTTCGCAATATTGGCAGCTCCTTTCTCGCCTATGCCTTTGATACCAGGTAAACCATCTGAAGAGTCGCCTCTTATCATGGCAAAAAGTGCATACCGTTCTCCAGGAATTTCATACCTATTTGAAATCCAATCAAGATCTACTAGATCATGATTGGATACCCCTTTAGCTAAATAAACAATTTTTACATCCCGTATTTCATCAACTAGTTGAAACAAATCCCGATCACCAGTAACTATTCGAATTGGTCCAGTTTGCTCAACGCTCAAAGTTGCTATTAAATCATCTGCTTCATAATCATCAACTCCAAGTAACGGTAAACCGAGCGCGTCAAGAACCTCAAGCAAAATTGGAATTTGCGGTGATAACGTGTCAGGTTCATCCTCTTGGCCCTCTTCGTTCAATCGATTTAATTTGTACTCAGGAAATAACTCCACTCTCCATGAAGGTCGCCAATCCCCCTCCAAACAAGCAACTAATCGATCAGGTTTGTACTTAACAATCAAACGAGATGTCATATCTAAATAGCCACGGATAGCATTAACGGGCATCCCAGATGGTGACACTAATGTGTCAGGCATACCAAAATAGGAACGATACCAAAGCGAGGCGCTATCTAGAAGCATTAAAGTCATACCGCAGCTCCTGCATATGCAATAACTCCTCGATCAATCTGCTTCAAGGATTGATCAATTATTGGTTGGAGTTCAGGAGCAGCTGCGCGTAATTGGCGTAGCAAGTCAATTATTTGTTTCATCGCTCTTACAAAATCACCAACAGTCAATTCACTACCCTTCAATATGGATGTCAAGGAGTGACCACTTGCCCATTTATGAGAAGCCCAACAGAAACCAAGGTCCGGTGCTCGCATTGGTTCTAAATTCATATCACTTTCTGCATCATGAATTTTCGCATAAATCTTTGAAACAACTGCTAGCGCCAATTGAACATCACCTCGAGGAACCTTAGCAGCTTCGTCATTGCGAGACTCATATATACAAGCAGAGATCACCGAGACAAGATCAGCTGGAGCAAGTGTATTAAAGACACCTGCTTGAATTGATTCAGATATTAACAGATCAGTTTCACCATAGATTTTAGCTAGTAATTTTCCAGATTTTGTAATCACGTCATTATCTATGTATCCAAATTTATCCAGAATCACCTTAATTCGATCAAACCTTTTGGCAATCACATTAGTCCTTGAATTTATCCGTTCCGTTAAACCATCTATTTCTCGTTGTAAGCGCTGAGCTCGTTCAGTCAACCGAGAATGATTCTCTCGATCTGGACAACTGTGAGATGGATGCTGCTTCAATCGTTTGCGGATATTTCCAATTTCTTCCTCTATTTCATGACGCTTGCGCTTACTCCTGCGGCCGTCTGTTTCCAATTTTTTGATCTCGCCTCTCATGGCTGCGTATTCCATAAAATTTCCTGCGTGGCATTCGACCTGCCGATAAAGATCATCTCTAACCAACTCATTTTTTCTAATTTGCTTTGCAAGTCCCACTACCGCTTTATCTGCCTGAAACTGCGCTAGCGAGGATTCCAAAGATGTTCTAGCTCGATTCGATCCAAACTGGGAAATTAGATTGATGCTCATGTTGTAAGTTGGTTTAAATGAACTCTTCAATGGATAAGTTCGTGTAGATGCCAATCCACCAACTGACGTTGAGTCCAAATCATTGTTCCAAAGGATTACAGCATTTCCTTCAATATCTATCCCCCTGCGACCAGCTCTCCCAGTTAATTGCGTGTATTCCCCAGGTGAAATTGCGACATGACCTTCACCATTCCACTTACTCAATTTTTCTAGAACGACAGTCCTAGCTGGCATGTTGATTCCCAATGCAAGGGTTTCAGTCGCAAAAACTGCTTTAACAAAACCCTTTTGAAATAACTCCTCCACGGTCACTTTGAATGCAGGTAGTAAGCCTGCATGGTGGGCTGCGATACCACGTTCTAGTGCATCTGCCCATTCATAATATCCAAGTACCACCAAATCATCTTCGGCCAGATTTTTCATGTTTCTAGTAATTGCGGAACGAATCTCTCTACGCTCTTCACTATTTGTCAATCTAATACCTGCAGCTAAACACTGTCTGACAGCAGCGTCACAATTGTTTCTAGAAAAAATAAATGTTATAGCCGGCAACAAGCCTTCGCGATCAAGTTTTTCAACTATTTCCGAACGCATTAAAGACTTTGGTCCTTTGGGTTTATCTCGCCAATTTCCCTTGATTTGCCGATAGGTATCTCTTTCTAATCGCGTCAGCTCTGGATTAAGTTTTTGGTTATCTCCAAAAAGATCAATTAAACGATTCCCAAAGAGTACGTGTTGATAAAGCGGAACTGGACGTATTTCACTAACGATAACCTCGGTATCCCCTCTCACCGTTTGAAGCCATTCTCCAAACTCTTCAGCATTCGAAACAGTGGCTGATAAAGAGATCACCTGAACTGCATCTGACAAGTGAATAAGAATCTCTTCCCATACTGCTCCACGAAATTTGTCTGCTAAATAGTGCACCTCGTCCATCACAACATATCTAAGATCAGATATTGTTGATGAATTTGAATAAATCATGTTGCGCAACACTTCTGTAGTCATAACCACAATTTGTGCCTCTGAATTAATGGATGTGTCACCTGTTAACAATCCAATCTTGTCGTCACCATACTTGTAACTAAGCTCCTGATACTTTTGATTACTCAGCGCCTTAATCGGTGTGGTATAGAAACATTTACCACCTGAATTAATAACTAAATCAACCGCAAATTCACCAACAATCGTTTTCCCAGCACCAGTTGGCGCCGCTACTAGGACACCCTTTCCATCTTCGAGTGCGTGACATGCCTCGATTTGGAAAGGGTCCAGTTCAAAAGGAAAACTTTCGGCGAATCTATTAGTTTTTGGAAATTTACTTCGAGCTTTGCTTTTTGCGTAACTATCTGCTGGCGATAGATTCATTTCATCAACCAAGTACATAAGGATCTTGGAACGTTCAGTATTTCAACTGGCAATTCTGAAACAAACTCTCCGTCAGCATGAGCAATGGTTAGTGCACTGATTCGCACTGTCTTAGCTTTAAGAATTTCAATCTCCGGATGTGGGATATGTTTACCAAAAAATACTTTTGGAAAAATTGTCATTAAAACTCTTCGAGAAACTGGCTTAACAATGAAAATATCAAAATATCCATCAGAATTTGATGCATCTGGACAAATTCGCATACCACCACCATAAGTTTGTCCATTTGCAACTGCCAAAAGCATTGCCTGCATCCTCATTTGTTTTCCATCTAGGTCAATTTCATACGTGATTGGTTTGAAATGAACCAATGTCAATAGGGTACTAACTGTGTACTTCAATTGACCTCTTGGCCATAGAATTTTATTTGACAATGAATTCACTAGAGCATCAAACCCAGTACTTAGAACCTGTACGTACCAGCGCTCTCCGAAGTGGCCTGAAACTTTTCCAAGATCCAGTTTGTCAAAATTAGATACTTTGACTGCATCATAAATTTCACTTACAGATCTTCGATAGGTACCTATCGCTCGCGCAAAATCATTGCCAGTACCAGAGGGAATTACCGTTAAACCAATTGGTTTTTCTGCTACATATTGCAAACAAATATTAACTAAACCATCTCCCCCAACAGCCACTAATCTTTGATAGTTGCTCGAGCCTAATTCTTTCTCCAAAAGCTGACTAGTTTCAATAGCCGATGTAGTATCAATAATCTTGTAAAATTGGTTTTCTTTTTCTAACAAAGAGATCAGTTCGGTTGATAGTTTCCTAGCTTTGCCTCTTCCAGCTCGATTGTTTAGAACTATCAGCCACATTTAAATTGCTTCAGGCTTTTGTATCGGAGATACATCCAAAAGCTTGTCTTTACCACGGTCTCTTCGTTTGTCAGTCAAAAGCGCAAAAATTCCACTGGCAAAATAAATCAAACAGAGTGGAATGGCAAGCAGAGTCATTGTGATCGGATCAGGAGTAGGAGTAAAGATAGCTGTAAACAAGAAGCAAAGAAAAATTGCGGTGCGCCAAGGCTTCAATATTGCCTTACCCGATAAAACACCCAACAGATTAAGTGCTACTAAAAATAATGGCAAAACAAAAGCTATCCCAAAGATCAAAATCAGTCTCAACACAAAATCGAGATACTCATCAAATCGGACAAGATTTCCGAGATTATCCGGTGTGAAGCCGAGCAGAACATCAACTGCATGAGGCAAAATCAAGTAGGCAAGAGCAGATCCTGTAGCGAATAATGGTGTTGCTATTGCGGCAAAGATTAAAGCAACTCTTTTCTCTTTGCGATGTAATGCAGGAGTTATAAATGACCACAGCTGATAGATCCAGATTGGCGCGGCTAGTATGACGCCACATAAAATTGCAATTTTCACCTGTAAATTAAATGGCCCAAGAATTCCATTAACATATAAATCTCCACAAGTATCTTGGGTTGGTGCACTGGATTGGCCTAGATCGCAAAACGGTAAGGTGAGTATTCGGATAATATCTTGATAAAAAACCCAGCCTGCTACTGCCATTAATAAAATAGCTACTAGAGATTTTAATAAGCGATTACGGAACTCACGAATGTGATCCAGCAATGGCATTTTTTCGCCACGCTTCTTACGCATGCAGTTTACTTATCAGAACTAGGATCTGATTTTTTATCCTCTTTTGCATCGTCTTTATTCATTTCCTGGACTTCGCTTTTGAAAATACGAAGAGAGCGCCCAAGAGATCGAGCTGAATCCGGCAAACGCTTAGAGCCGAAGAGAACTAAAAAGACAACCGCCAATACCAAAAAGTGCCAAGGTTTCAATGCATTCATACTCCTATGATACCCCAATTTTCCGTGTGATTGAATAACTCTCCTGCAAGTCCTTAATCCTCTCATCTACCAATTTTGACAGTGAAGGCGGCGATATCACTCTTATATGAGGCGCAAAGCTGAGTATAGCCCTACATATCCAATCAAAATTGCTCACCTTTAAAACTACCTTAAAACCCTCCGCAGTAAGTTCTTTCTTGGTAACAATAGAAGTATTGCGTTCAATGAACCTGGCTGATTTTTCATCAACCATTAGCTCGACCATTAGCTCACTTTGGGCTGTTTTGATGATGTCCATATCTGTTTGATCCCCAATTTCACATTTGCTTATTAGATCAATTTTGAAAACTCGCTCCGCCCGTCGATCTACATCATAGGCCGATAAATACATATTGCCATTCAACATGTTAATGGCATACGGCGTTATCACTCTCGTAGAAAATTGATCTGTTGAAACGGTTTGATACTCGATTTTAATCTGTCTTCTTTGCGAAATTGCTGAGTTAATGACTGAGTAATAGGGAGATGAAATAATTGGATTGGCAAGCACAACTGCCTCTTGATCCAAATTTTTATTGATCTTCTGGAGCAGAGTATTAATTTTGTCCAATTTAGCTGGTTCATCTACGTTTATTTCTCGAAGAATTTCAAGTCCTATTTTTATTACAACCATCTCATTGCTTGAAAAATTGCGAGGCCTTGTGAGAACCTGCGGCTCGATAATTGAAACTATTCCATCTTCAAATGTTAGGTCAATCAGTTCATAAGGGGTATATCCTGGAAGTCCACACAGGAATATTAACTGCAGATCCCTTTCAATTTGTTTTTGTGTCACAGAGAATTTCATTGCTAAATTGCTCGTAGAAACACCGGGATTTTCAAGGATATAGGGAATTAAGTCCATAGTACGCAGCGCTCGTTGAGCCGCATTATCAGTCATTGATGAGCTCTTCACAGTTTGCTAAAAGTTTTTTACGGATTGATTCAGGTTCTAGTACAACCACATCGGATGCGAACCAAAGCAATGATTCAATAAGTTCATCGGCCATCAAATATTTAAACTTCATGCGATCCCATTCAGAATTAACTTCATCAGTTTGATATCTTCTTCGAAGCGCAAGTGCTTGGTTTTTTCTCACTAGTATTATAACATTATTCTCTGTATCAGACTTGGAATCACCTAAGAATTTTTTAAGTTCGAAGTTCTCTGGTTTCGAAAAACCATTTGGTTTTCCTACTATTTCTACATTTGGATTGATTCGTATAAGCTTAAATGTCTTGATTGCCACATCATCTTCGGCAACCAAGTACCAAAATCCATCTCGGGTGTATAAACCATACGGGCTTACTATTCGGATACTCCCCTTATATTCGAATCTCAGTTTCGACAGGTTTCTTATGGCTTCCAAAATTAGCAAAAATGTTGTGGAATCCTCGCTATCTTTTATTACTGGAGAATTTACATCATTCACTTCTATGGGACCGCTAATTGATTGAATTTTCAAAAGCGCAGCCTTGGATTGATTGTGCAAGGCCGAACCATGCCAAAGATTGGCAGCCATTGTCAGATAGAGAAGCTCCTCTTGCGTGAATTCATTGGAATTTATCTGGAATGATTCCTCCTGGATCAAATACCCTTGATCATCCCCAAATAAAGGATCCATACCCCTGACTTCTATTTTGATCCCTAGGTTTCTTAACTCATCTTTATCTCGTTCAAACATACGTTCCATAGTTTCAGCACTACCGGAGTATCCCGCTACTGTGCTAAAAATCTCATTTTTGGTTAGAAATCGTTTTGAAGCCAGGAGTGCCAATGTTAAGTTTATCAAACGCTCGGTTTTCTGATCACTCACTGGTCTAGGCTATCGAGTTGCGAAATATTTGATAAGATTTAGCATGCATAAATTCACACGATTTGCTTTGATAGTTACACCAATGATCTTATTAACTGGTTGCACCACCGATGGAGGCGTTAATCCTATGATTGATCAAAACAGTAATTCCTCCTCATCTTTACCCGATGTTTCAGGTGACAAGGGTGCAAAACCAACTATTTCAGCTCCAGTGGGCTCACCGCCATCTACACTCCAGAAAAGTGACATTTTCGTTGGTAACGGCAAAGAAGCTTTAGAAAATTCAATTTTGGAGGTTCACTACACACTAATGGCTTGGAGTTCTGGAGTATTAGTTGAATCCTCTTGGGATTCTGGACAGACCGCTACTTTTCCCTTAAGCGGTGTTATCGCTGGATGGCAACAAGGTATTCCTGGCATGAAAGAGGGCGGACGTAGGCTATTAGTTATCCCACCTGATTTAGGTTATGGCGCACAAGGTGCTGGAGCCTCTATTGGGCCAAACGAAACTCTAATATTTGTTGTTGATTTAGTTACAGTTTCTTAAACTACTCTAAATTGTCGTAGGAACCTTTTGAAGGTCGCCTACGTCTTTGCAGCGCAGGGATTCCCGGTGCCATTCTTCGCGCAAATACTAGAAAACCTGTGTGCCCGATCATTCTGTGCTGCGGCCGAACAGCCAATCCTTCATGATGCCAACCCCTCATGATTGTTTCAGAGGATTCAGGTTCGGTAAACAATCCACTATCTTTGATCGCCTCGGCGATTTTTGACAATTGTGTTGTTGTTGCAACGTAGGACAGAAAAACCCCACCTGGCACAAGTGCTTTTGCCGATACATCTAAACAATCCCAGGGGGCGAGCATGTCCAAAATTATGCGGTCAAATTCAGAATCAAAATTTTGATCCTGTAAAGCCCCTATTGTTAATTTCCAATTGTTTGGTTTAATTTTGAAGTAGTTAGTTACATTATTTTCGGAAATCTTGGCAAAATCCTCCCTTATCTCAACAGAATGCAACAGGCCTTCATCCCCAATCGCTCTAAGCAACGAAATACTTAACGCCCCTGAACCAACACCTGCCTCTAAAACTCTAACCCCAGGCTTGATATCAGCAATACCAAGAATCATTGCAGCATCCTTTGGATAAATTATGGTTGCTCCGCGCGGCATAGATAACACGTAATCTGCCAGCAGGGGTCTAAATGCTTGAAATTTCAATTCTTGATTTGTGCAAACTAAGGAACCTTCGGGCAGTCCTACGATCTCATCATGCTTTAGCATGCCTTTATGAGTGTGCCATTCAGCACCTGCAGCTAAGGTGATTGAATAAAGTTTTCCTTTTGCATCTGTGAGCTGTACGCGATCTCCGTACTCAAAGTTCCTATTTATCATCTTGTTTCAACTCTTCTCTCCAAGTGTGGATACCATTCTAAAAGTATTTTCAAACTAATATCAGATAAAGAGTTTATTAAACGTAAGTTTGCATGTGGTTGCATTTGAACTAAATGGGGAATTCCGATCACTTGAGCTCCAGATTGTAAACCAGCTTCAACTCCAGTGATTGAATCTTCTATAATGAGGCATTGCTCGATATCTACCCTTAGTTGCTCTGCCGCCAGTTTATAAGGGGCAGGATCTGGCTTAGAACGTTCAACATCATCTCTGCTAATGGTTGACGCAAATAAATTAACTGGAAATTGTGAGAGAACCGTCCGCATTTGTCGACCAGTACTTGCCGTAACCAAAGCCATAGGAATCAGTGCAGACTTGCACTCCAGTAGTATTTCCAGAGCATTTGGAATCAATTTCAACTGTTTTTTCAATTTTTCGTCCATTACATCATTTAATCTCTCACTGAAAAAACCAAAAGGTTTGATATTCCCGCTGCGCTCTTGCATATACCGCTCAGTTTTTTCCATGGGTCCACCCAAGCAGTTGATTTGATCAGAATGATCCCAGCCGAAACCTACCTCTGCCATTACTTGAATCTCTGCCTCCAACCATAAAGGTTCGGAATCGATTAGTGTTCCGTCCATATCAAAAAGAATCGCACTCATGTTGCGTTGAAATACTTTGCTTCTGGATGATGTAAAACAATTGATGAAGTTGATTGTTCAGGATGCAATTGAAACTCCTCAGATAAACTCACGCCGATTCGATCTGGTTGTAATAAATCACAAATTTGTAGTTGTTGTTCTAGATCAGGACAAGCCGGGTAACCAAAAGAGTAGCGTGAGCCTTGATATCCTTGATTAAATATCTCCCTTAGATCCTTAGAGTCTGCAAAATCGATTCCCAACTCCTCGCGGGTGCGCGCATGCCAGTGTTCAGTTAATGATTCAGTTAATTGAACTGACAAACCATGTAGTTCAAGATACTCTCGGTATAAATTTGCCCCAAATAATTTAGATATAGCCTCACTTATGGATTGACCCATGGTGATGATTTGAAAGCTCACCACATCAACTTCGCCACTTTCTTTACTTCGAAAAAAATCAGATAAGCACAAGCGACGATCTCTGCTTTGTCGGGGGAATGTAAATCTAACTCTCTCCTGCCCCTTATTGGGACCTTCGTGGTGCAAAACAACCAAATCATTTCCCTCGCTGACGCAGGGAAAGTAACCGTAAGCAACAGCGGCATTGAGCCATCCTTTAGATTGAACATCATTGAGCAATGACCTTAATTGTGGGCGGCCCTGCTCAATAGCCATGCTTTCAAAATCCTTCCCTTTAAGCCCCCATTGGCCTAGAAACAATGCACGTTCATCAAGCATGTCTACATAGTCGGCTAGTGCAATTCCTTTCACGATACGGGATCCAAAAAATGGCGGCACTGGTATTGGATTATTGCTGGCTACATCACTGCGATTGGTGTCTAGATCTCGCTCTTTTAAATTTGATCCCCTTGGTGTTCTCCTTGGTTTAAGAGCAGGTAATTCTGCCCCTGGTACTCCACGTTTAATCCCCATTAACGTGTCCATCAATTTCAAACCTTCAAATGCATCCTTTGCATATCTAACTGTTCCAGTGAATTGTTCACTTAAATCCTGTTCCACGAAGGAGCGAGTTAGGGCTGCGCCACCCAAAACTATTGGCCATTTTTGACCTAATCCCCGAGAATCTAGCTCTTGTAAATTCTCTTTCATTATCACAGTTGATTTAACTAAAAGTCCAGACATCCCTATAACATCAACTTCATTCTCAGTCGCTGCATCAATAATTTGATTGACGGTTTGTTTGATTCCAATATTTACGGTTTCATAACCATTATTAGCAAGGATAATGTCAACTAGATTTTTACCAATATCATGTACATCTCCCTTTACGGTAGCTAATAAGATCTTGCCTCTGCCTTGATCATCTGTTTTTTCAATATACGGCTCTAAGAATGCAACTGCACTCTTCATAACTTCAGCAGATTGCAAAACGAAGGGCAACTGCATTTCACCTTTTCCAAATAATTCCCCAACCACCTTCATGCCAGCTAATAAATAATCATTAATAATTAAGAGGGCAGGAATTCCTGATTCAATTGCCGTTTTGAGATCATCTGAGAGTCCAACTTTTTCACCATCAATAATTCTGCGTTGGAGTCTTTGTTCAAGTGGAAGAACTGCCAACTCCGCCGCACGGCTCTCTTTTGTAGAGGTGATCTTTATATTCTCAAATAATTCCAAGAATTTAGTTAACGGATCATAAGAAATATTGCCTTCTCTATCAAACTCTCGTTTGTCATAAACCAAATCTAGTGCAACCTTCAATTGCTCGGCTGGAATTCTATTAATTGGCGTAATTTTCAAAGGATGAACGATGGCTGAATCCAATCCATTTTTTACAGCTTCTGCCAGGAAAACTGAGTTTAGAACAATCCGAGCGGCAGGGTTTAGCCCAAAAGATACGTTGCTCACCCCAAGGGTTGTTTGAACCCCCGGAAACTCCTCTTTAAGTTGTTTAATTGCCGTCAGAGTTTGAATTCCATCGCGTCTGGTTTCCTCTTGCCCGGTAGCGATGGGAAAAGTTAAGCAATCAATTAAGATATCGTCGACACGCATTCCCCACTTAGTTGTGAGATCTGCGATGAGCCTTCTTGCAACTTTCAATTTCCATTCAGCATCACGAGCTTGACCTAATTCATCAATAGTTAGTGCTATTACTGCTGCGCCATGTTCGACAACCAAAGGCATGATCCGTGCAAAACGAGAGGATGGGCCATCACCATCTTCATAGTTGACCGAGTTGATCACCGATCTGCCACCTAGTTGTTTTAACCCTGCTTCCAGAACTGCAGGCTCGGTGGAATCGAGGACGATTGGAAGGGTAGAGGTTGTGGCAAATCGAAAGGCTAACTCAGTCATATCAGCCACGCCATCACGACCAACATAATCAACTGATAGATCTAACATATGAGCGCCATCGCGAATTTGATCTCTAGCTATCTCAACGCAAGTTTGCCAATCCTCAGCTAACAATGCGTCCCGAAAAGCTCGTGATCCATTGGCATTTGTTCGTTCACCAATAGAAAGATAAGTATTCTCCTGCCTAAAAGGTACAAACTGGTATAAAGACGAGGCACCTATTTCTCGATTGATGGTTCTTTTAGTCATTGGCATCTGATCTATAACTCTTACAACCTCTTTCATGTGCGCGGGAGTTGTTCCACAACATCCACCGATAAGACCTACTTTGTAATCATTCACGAACTGATTTAATGATTCAGCCAGCTCAATTGGAGAAAGTGGATAATGAGCACCCTTCTCGCCCAGAACCGGCAATCCAGCATTTGGCATAACTGAAATTCCGACGGTGGCACCTTTACTTAAAACTCTTAAATGTTCACTCATCTCAGCAGGACCGGTGGCACAATTTAATCCAATTAGATCAATTCCAAGAGGCTCTAAAGCATTTAGTGCTGCACCTATCTCAGAACCCATTAGCATCGTTCCGGTAGTTTCTACCGTTACCTGAGCAATCAAAACAATATCCTTTTTTGATTTATCGATCGCAGCTCTGGCACCATTTACCGCCGCTTTTGCTTGCAGTAGGTCTTGGGTTGTCTCAATCAGTAAAGCATCTGCCCCACCTTCAATCAAACCATTTGAGGCAGTTAAATACGCATCCTTGAGTTTTTCATAAGTTGTATGACCTAGAGTAGGTAATTTTGTTCCAGGCCCTAGCGCGCCCAATACCCATCTAGGCTTTTCCTCAGTTGAGTACTTATCAGCAACTTTGCGAGCAATTTTTGCGCCGGCAAAAGCCAGTTCGTAGATACGATCTTCAATCCCATACTCTGATAAATTCGCAAAATTAGCTCCAAAAGTATTGGTCTCAATAGCATCAACTCCAGCTTCTAGATATTGAGTGTGAACATCTTCAACAATATCTGGCCTGGTTACATTGAGAATTTCATTACATCCCTCATGCTGTTGGAAATCCGCCAGTGACGGATTACGATCTTGAAGCATTGTGCCCATTGCGCCATCTGCGATAACTACCCGCTGCTTAAGCGCATTGCGAAGGGTTCCCATTTAACTTAGTTTACCTCAGGAGAGGGTAAATGAATTCTAATTATTAAAGTGCAAGACCTAACAACGAGTCAATGCCCCTTGAAACGAGACCAGATTCATTTACTTTTGGTGAGCTTTGAGATGATTTTGCCCATAAAAGTAAGCGGCTTAGAGCAGATGGTGTATCCAAATTGTTTGCAATATCAGCAACAATTGATTGCATTAATTCTGACGTAGCATCCACCTCACTTTGTGCTAAAACTGATCTTAGAAGATTCACCTGCGAAGTAGATTTAAGCAATAATTCTTCATTCCAAGATCGATCCTGCTGATAATGCCCACTTAATAGGGCCCATCTGATTACCATTGGATCAATTCCTTCACTAAGTAATTTAGAGACAAAAACTAAATTACCTTTTGATTTACTCATCTTTTCCCCATCTAAATGAATCATCGCTGAATGGACAAAGTTCTTAGCAAATCCTCGACCGTAAGCTGCTTTAACAATTTGTTCACTCATGTAATGGTGAGGGAAAATTAGATCTGATCCCCCGCCTTGTATATGGATAATCGGGTCAGCATTCCCATTATCCAAATAGTTAACGGCAATAGCTGTGCATTCAACATGCCAACCCGGTCTTCCTAAACCAAATTTACTTTCCCAGGCTGGATCATCGCCTTGGTGTGCCAACCAAACAACTGGATCTAATGGATGCTTTTTGCCTGCTCGTTCTGGATCCCCGCCTCTTTCAGAAAATACTTTTATTGCATCATCGTTTGAAAGGGGCATCTGATCTAGGAAGTCTTCCACTGAAAAATAATGATCTCTTCCTACTTGATACAAAAAACCTCTTTGATCAAGACGTTCTATGAAATCTTCAATAATCTTCATTGAGCTTGTTACCTTTACCAAGTGAGCTGGTGGAATTACCCTGAGAGCGGTCATGTCAGTTAAAAAAAGATTGACCTGGTTATCTGCCAGAACCTTCCAATCAAGTGAATCTCGCTTTGCCCTTACCAGTAATGGGTCGTCTATATCGGTGACGTTTTCAACAAAATTTATTTGATTACCAGCTGACTGCTGGTACCTATTAATTAGATCGAAAGCGATGTAAGTAGCCGCATGACCTAAATGTGTAGCATCATAAGGAGTGATTCCACAAACGTAGATTTTAAATGGTGTGGCCGGTTCAATAGTTGTTAGCTCGTTTTTTGAATTAATTAATTTGAGGCTTGAAAAACGTAAATCAGGCATCGAAGCGATATGAGGGTTTGGCCACGGGTTCATGATTAATTATCTCCTATTAAACTGGTGGCCAAGGCACTGCTGGCCATTGGTCGCTAGGAAGTGGAAATTTCATTGAAAGCTTCAAATCTCTAATCCGCACGCGAATAGCCGCAATCTCCAGTTTCGTAAGTAAGTTACTAAGCAAATCTTCTAGGTTTAACGCCTCAACTTGGTCAATCAGTTTGCACTCCTGCGGCGAGAAATTTAGATCTGAAAATTGCCATAGCACTGTTCGCAATTTATCTTCTTGATGAAAACACACCCCATGATCACAAGCTCGAAGTTTTCCATTCCTATCAAGTAGTAAGTGTCCAAACTTACGATCAGTATTATTTATGATGGCATCAAACAATGCCAAACTTCTAAGTTGAGAATTATCACTTTGACCATACTCCACAACATCGACAGATTCATCAATCTCAATCCATTGCTGAACCATTCCAAAACCAAATGGGCCTTCGCGTAAAACAGTATGTGGCACTAAATCAAACCCAGCACGATCACTTATTAAAAATGCAGCGTACTCTCGATGAGCAAGATTTCCATCCTCAAAATCCCAAAGTGGTCTCTCCCCTGCTACGGGTTTATAAATAACCTTTATTTTAGGATCACTCCCCTTCAAGTGTGCCTGCAAAGTAGCATTGGATGCATCAACCAAACGACCAACAACTATTAATTCATTCTCTGCAATTTGATCGGTAATATCCTTCATCGCCGATAACCATTAGCCCTTGGGCACAAATGGCCGAGTGGATCTACTGGCAGCGCACAGAAAGGACATTGTGGCCTACCGGCATTAATAATTGATTTAGATCTTTCGCAGAATCCTTTTACCTGATGTATTTTCAAGTGGGCAACAATTAGATCTGGACCAAAATCTAGATCGTCAATAAGTAGTTCGTCGTCTTGAGTTGCCGCCTGGATGTTCACAATAACTTGCTCAGTTTCCCAAGAGATACTAATAACCCCCACTGTAAAATCAGATTCAATTGGTAACTCCATTGGCTGATCATCAAGCGTTGCTGGCGTTGCCAAATCAGTTGCTGATGCAAGTTTTCCTCGACGCAACTCCCTAATTAAATCCTCAAAGCGCTCAGTTAGTGCAACTACCTGCCCTTTTTCTAAAGTGACAGCATTTAAACCAGCAGCTGATTTCACCTGTAAGAAAAATTGTCTCTGTCCGGGCTCTCCAATTGTACTAACAATAAATCTCAAGGCTGGTTCATGCCGGTAGATAATTCTTGGCACTAGCGTTTCCACCAAATCTTTCGTGCACCTATCAAATTTCCGCCACCAATTTGATTAGAATTGAAAAACTTAAATTTGCTTTGATTAATCCTATGATTTGTCTGCAGAACAGTACTAGCATTCTTTTCGATTCTGACGGTTGATACCGAAGCTGGTTCAGCCACAAAACCTTGAAATCGATCGATAGGTAAACCTAAACTGCTTGCCAAGATCATTTTAATAACATCTCCGTGAGTAACTAAAAGAACTGAATCTTTTTGTACAGCCAAATCTGCTAGCAGGCGATCAACTCTGCTTCTCATTTGTTTAAAACTTTCCCCCTCTGGAAAGGTGAATGTTGAAGGCTTGCTGATAACCTTCTTCCATCGAAGATCTTTTGCTAACGAGCTTAGTTTTCTACCAGACCATTTTCCATAATTCATCTCGATCAATCTAGGCTCCACTATAAACTCAATTTTAGAATTTCTGGCCATAAAAGGTGTGATGGTCTGCAGGCAGCGAGTGAGCGGGCTGCAGTAAACCTTTGCAATTTTCAAGGATTCTAGATACTCAACAATCTCATTGGCTTCCTTTGCCCCTTTTTTCGACAACTCAACTGAGTTGTCTTGGCCAGCCAATATCCCCTTGGTATTAGCCGAAGACTGGGCGTGACGCAATAGATAGACGATTGGCATCTGGCAAGGTTACCGATCTTTTATCTCTCATGTTGCTACCCTGCCAACCGTGGAGCATAGAAGAATTGGTGGAGTTTCGATTTCCCGTCTTGGTCTGGGAACGATGACCTGGGGACGAGATACCGATGAGAACGAGGCAGCAGAACAACTTCAATACTTCGTTGAAGCTGGTGGCAATTTAATTGACACTGCCGCTGTTTATGGCGATGGCGACGCAGAGAGAGTTTTGGGCGGATTCATAGGAACCTTAGTAAAGCGGGACCAGGTTTTTATCGCTTCAAAGGCTGGCATAAGTTTCAAAGATGGTTCTAGAAAAATAAGTAACTCACGAAATGACTTAATCTCAGATTTGGATAAAAGTTTAAGCAGATTAAATGTTGATTATCTCGACATGTGGCAAATACATACTTGGGATCAAAAAACTCCATTGGATGAGACTTTATCAGCCCTAGATTATGCAACAAGTTCAGGTAAAGCCCGATATGTGGGGGTATGTAATTTTAATGGTTGGCAACTTGCCCGATCTTCTACTTTACAGAATCCCATCTTTGGTAAAGCAGTTATTTCAACTGCGCAGAATGAATACTCTTTATTAAATCGTAAAGCGGAGGAAGAGATAATTCCCGCTTCATCAGCGCTCAATCTTGGCTTCTTGGCTTGGTCGCCCCTCGGTCGAGGAGTTCTGACTGGTAAATATAGGAATGGTGTTCCATCAGATTCAAGAGGTGCATCTCCCCATTTTGCTAATTTTGTTGAGCCTTATTTGTCTGATCGAGCTATACAGATTGTTGAAGCTGTCTGTGTTGCAGCGGACGGACTTGGCTATTCTCCTCTTGAAGTAGCCCTTTCCTGGGTTAGAGATGCACCAGGAGTAACGAGTGCGCTGATTGGGGCACGAACCGGGGCTCAGTTGCGCGGAATCTTAACTGTTGAACAAATAAATTTACCCCAACAAGTGCGACAAGCACTTAATGAGGTTTCAGCGAATTAGAACCTATTAAACGTTATCTAAGAAATCATATAAAACTCTTGCGCCAAATTTTAAGCTCTCTAATGGAACCCTTTCATCGACACCGTGGAACAGAGAAAAAAAGTCCAAATCCTTAGGTAAGCGAAGGGGTGAGAATCCATAGCCGACAATGCCCAGATCATGTAAGGCTTTATTATCCGTACCGCCACTCATCAAATAAGGAACTGGTATTCCATCAGGATCCTCTGCGCTTATAGCGTTACACATGGCTTCAACTAATGGACCTGCGAAATCCACTTCCAGTGCAATATCTCTCACCAGAATCTCTACCTCTATTTCATCACCAGCTAATTTTCTAATAGTTTGGTGCAACTGGTCTTCATATCCTGGAAGAAATCTGCCATCTACAACAGCTGAAGCTGACTGTGGAATCACATTTTCTTTATATCCTGCACTAAGCATTGTTGGATTTGCGGTATTTGAAATTGTGGCACTGATCATCCTTGCTGCGTTTCCAAGATGTTTGATCAGTGGCTTTACATCAGCAGCGTTGTAATTATCACCAGTTATTTCCGCTATTTTTCGAAAAAACTTCGCACTCGTTTTTGTCTCTAACTGAGGCCATTGGAAATTGCCAATTCGCGCAACAGCATCAGATATTTTCGTGATTGCATTATCCTGATTGAAAAAGGATCCATGACCTGCTGTTCCTTTGGCGGTCAATTTAATCCACTGTATTCCTTTCTGGGCCGCTTCAATAAGATAAATTCTTCTATCGCCAGTGATATTGATCGAAAATCCACCTACTTCGGAGATAGCCTCGCTATAGCCCTTAAACAGTTCAGGGCGATGTTTTACCAGCCATCTAGAGCCATAAGTTGAGCCAGCTTCTTCATCGGCAAAAAAAACTAACAGAATATTTCTGGGAGGTTTGTATTTAACTCTGCTCCACATTCGAACCACCGCTAAAATCATGGCATCCATATCTTTCATATCTACTGCGCCACGTCCCCACAAATAGCCATCTTTTATAACGCCGCCAAATGGGTCAACAGACCAGTCCTCTGCATTAGCCGGGACTACATCAATATGTCCGTGCAGAACCAAACCTGGTCGATTTTGATCCCGCCCTTCAATGCTTGCAACAACATTAACCCGGTTAGGTGCGGATTCGATTAACTCACTTTTTATACCAACTTCTGAAAGTTTCTCAACTATATATTCGGCCGCAGCCTTCTCATCGCCTCTGCCTTCACCATAGTTGACACTGGGTATCTGGATTAACTCTTGACAAATTTTGATAGTTTCATTTTCAAGTTCAATAACCTGTTCAGGCGTAAGTTTCATAAGGAGATTACCCTACACTTCAGCAATTTCCCATGGCGAGGTATTGCGTTAAAATACAAGTGAAGTCCGGGTGGCGGAATTGGCAGACGCGCTAGCTTGAGGTGTTAGTGCCCGCAAGGGCTTAGGGGTTCAACTCCCCTCCCGGACACGTAGAAGGCATGAAATCAATATGATTTGCAGGTGGAACCCACATTTAGCCAGCTAATTCGGGTGATTCCTGATTTCCCTCAACCAGGAGTGATTTTTAAAGACATAACTCCGTTGTTAGCCGATTCAAATGCATTCATTACTTGCTGTGAAAAGTTATCGGAATTGACTAAAGATGTTGATTATATTGCTGGCATTGAATCCAGAGGCTTTATTTTTGGAGCAGCTGTTGCTTCAATAAGTGGAAAAGGCTTTATACCCATTCGTAAATCTGGAAAATTGCCAGGTAAAACTTTTTCGAAAAGTTATAACCTAGAGTATGGGCAGGCTGCATTGGAGATCCATGATGAGCTTATCCCGTCCAAGAAACGCGTGCTGATAATTGATGATGTTTTAGCTACTGGCGGAACTGCTTGTGCAGCTGTGGATTTAGTGTTGATGGCAGGTTTAGTGCCAGTTAAATTGGCATTTTTGCTTCAAATACCAGCCCTTGCAGGTCAAGCACGAATTGCCGAGTCTCATCCTCAGATACAAATCCACACAATCTTGGCAGAATAAGCATATGGCTGAATTAATTTACTACTGCGGAACTATGGATAGTGGAAAATCCACATTAGCTTTACAAACCGCTCATAATCACCGATCAAGAGGTCGTGAGGGCGTTATTTTCACTAGTAAAGATAGAGCTGGCAAGGGATTGATTTCATCTCGACTGGGCTTGCAAATTGATGCATTAGAAGTAGATGAAGATCTTGATATACATAAATTGATCGTGGAAAGGTTGTCAATTGGCGGGAAAGTAAGTTTTATCATTTGTGATGAAGCACAATTCTATTCTGAGATACAGATTGAACAACTCGCCAAGATTGTTGATGGCCTCGGCATAGATGTTTATGCTTTCGGAATCCTTGCTGATTTTAGAACCAAATTATTCCCAGGCAGTGCACGCTTAGTTGAGTTAGCTGATCGAGTTCAAACCTTGCAGGTAGAGGCTCTTTGCTGGTGCGGGGAACGGGCAACTCATAATGCCCGAACCGTCGATGGCAAGATGGTAACTGAGGGAGAGCAGGTTGTAGTGGGCGATGTTGGTAAATCCACAAATATTGCTTATGAGGTTCTCTGTCGGCGTCATCACATGCGTAAAGTCACTGCAAGAGTATCAAACCCCGCAGCAGAACAATCACTGCCATTTAATAATTAGTACTAGCTTGAATTTTATTTTAATTGACTCAATAAGAAAGCTATAACAGGGGCTAAGGCTATCGCTGGGAGCAAATTAGCGATTGCAATCTCTTTAATTTTAAGCAAACGCAATGATATGCCGATCAGCAGAACTCCACCCACTGCTGTCATCGCCGCAATTTGGTAGGCACTCAATACTGCACCAAGAGTTATTCCTACCCCTGTCCAAAACATCTGATAAATACCAACTGGCAAACTGGACAGAGCAACGCCCCAACCAAGGGAGGCCGCAAACGCAATAGAGGTAAAGCCATCAAGAGTACTTTTTAGCATTAGTTGATCTATCCCCTCTCCCATACCATCTGAGATACTTCCTAAAATAGCCAACGGTCCAATGGCAAAGACTAAAGAAGCTGAAACAAACCCTTCCACAAAGTTTGACTCATCTTTTTTACTAAATTTATCTCTTAGTTTTCCACCGAAAACTTCCAATGATTCCTCGATCTTGAGCCAGCTACCAATCATTGCTCCAATTAATAATGAAAAAACAACCACAATTATTGCACCGCCCGCCGGAAGAGCATTTGTAAAACTCTCATCCCAATAAGCAGAAAGTGCATCGGCCGCAGAGATTGCAGTTACGCAACCAAGCACATCAGTGATCAACAATCTGAATTTTTCGCTTAGTTTTTTTCCAATTAGCACTCCTACTAAAGACCCCAGCGCTATGGCAGCAACATTTATTACCGTACCAGCTCCTGGAAACATCAGATAAATCTCACAAATGAGATTACGCCAAAAGCAAGACAGTAGATCGCAAACGGATAAAGAGTTTTGGTTTTGAACCATCGAACAAGAAAGGTAACGCTAAAGTATGTGGCAATAAAGGAAACTACCGAACCCACAAAAATTTGTCCCAACACCAATTTAGTATCGGTTGTAAATAGCTCAGGTAATTTCACCACTGAAGCACCTAAGATCACTGGCAAGGATAGAAGGAAGGCAAAATCTGAAGCAACGGAGTGATTCAATTTTCTCATCAAACCTGCACTCATGGTTACACCAAATCTGCTGATCCCAGCAAATAAAGCCAAACTCTGTCCAAATCCGATTGCAAGGGCTGTTTTAGCGTTGACACGTCGATCAATCTCAGCATCAGAGTCATGGAGTTCATGCAATATATCTCGCCTCGAAAGGCGTTCAGCAGTGATCAGTATCAATCCATTTATCGTAAGGAAAAGGGCTGAATACTGGGGTTTGCCAAAAATACTTTGAAAGTAATCAGCTAGAACTAAACCAAGGATTCCGACTGGAATTGTTGCAATAACAATATAGCCAAGAACTCGAAATGGCGTTGATTGATAATTCTTACTTTTTACTGCTTTGAATGTACCAGAGATTAAACCTATCCAACGTTTCCTAAACACCAAAAATAGCGCCACCGAACTTGCAAGGTGCATTGCGATGGTTATCAGTAAATAAGCTTCGTTCTCTTCACTAATGAATTGCTTGAACGATCCACCTATCCAAGCTGGGATTAAAATCGCATGACCAAGACTTGAAATTGGGAATAATTCTGTTAATCCTTGAATAAAACCAATGATTATTGCTTGCTCATAAGTAAAACTCAAGATTAACCATCCTTCTTGGGGTAATTAAGATAGAGTTTAGCAGTGAGTGATACCAATAATAACGAGAATTGGTTATACATCATACGTAATTTTCTTAAACCCTCTAGAACTATACCGATAACTTCTTGGCGAGCTGAATCAACCTGGGGGCTGACTAATGGAAATCAGAGTTTGCAACGATTCCTCCTTTTAATTTTTGGATTGACTGTATTTGGTATTGGCGAAGCTTTTCTGGTGGTCACCTCTCTTGGCAACTCTCCCTGGGTAGTTTTATCAGAAGGCATATCATTAAATTCAAATTTGAATATCGGCCAGGCCACTTTTTTTGTTTCCCTAGTTGTTTTGTTTTTTTGGATTCCACTTAGGCAAAAACCTGGTTTTGGAACACTTGCAAATATAGTTGTTATAGCTGTTGCTATCGAACTTGGATTGCTGATAATTCCTGAAGTAGAAAACATATCTCTTAAGCTTTTCTACGTATTGTTTGGAATACTTTTAGTTGGAATCGGTTCGGCTCTCTACATCACATGCGGATTAGGTACCGGCCCTCGAGATGGCTTGATGACAGGTTTGCATTACAGAACTGGAGTACGGGTAGGGCGAGTTCGCCTTGGAATTGAGGTGTTGGCTCTAACCACCGGTGCCTTACTTGGCGGCTCTTTAGGCGTGGGCACTGCCCTCTTTGCTCTATTTATTGGTCAATCTGTTGCAATCTCCCTGGGTGTCTTGGGCAGGCTTACCTCAAAGTAACAAATAGAGTTCAACTACTCCCCTCGGTTTGTCGGACCGAATCTGACAACATGTCGAAAACACCATGTTAAAAAAACAGAAGGGTCTATTCCATGCTTGATAGTTTCTTTAAAATCAGTCAGCGTGGCTCAACCGTAGCTCAAGAGGTTCGTGGCGGCATCGTCACATTCTTCACAATGGCCTACATAGTTGCGCTCAATCCACTCATCATCGGTTTAGCAAAAGATGCTGATGGAAAATATATTGGCGGAGGCGATGCTCCTAATCTTGCATTAGTTGCAGCTGCTACCGCACTCATTGCCGGCGTTATGACCATCTTGATGGGCTTAGTCGCTAACTTTCCATTAGCCATTGCAACTGGATTAGGTTTAAACACCTTCGTTGCCGTTGGTATCGCCTCGAAAATGACCTGGGCAGATGCCATGGGACTTGTAGTCCTTGAAGGCTTAATAATTCTAATTTTGGTACTTACCGGATTCCGCACTGCGGTATTTAGGGCTGTACCTACACAACTAAAGATTGCGATATCAGTTGGTATCGGTCTCTTTATTGCACTTATCGGACTTGTAGACGCAGGATTTGTTCGCCGAACTGGAACTGGACCTGTGCCGGTAACACTTGGTGATAACGGAAATCTTGTTGGATGGCCAGTAATTGTCTTTGCCTTTGGTCTTTTCCTAACAATTGCTCTTACCGTTAAGAAGGTTAAAGCTGCAATCTTGATCGGAATTGTTGCTGCAACTGCCGTTGCTATCGCAGTTGAATCAGCTTTCAAGATCGGACCATTGTTTAATGGTGCTACTGGCGCTGTAAATCCAAAGGGTTGGAATTTAAATGTGCCAGCGATGCCAGAAACAGTTGCTGCAACACCAGATTTTGGAATCCTGGGTGACTTCAATCTATTGGGTGGATTTGATCGAATCTCATTAGTAGCTGCTGTTCTTCTAGTTTTCACTCTATTACTAGCAGACTTCTTTGACACTATGGGAACAATGACAGCAATTGGCAAGCAGGCTGGGCTAGTTGATAGAGATGGCAATGTTGAAGGTGCTAACCGCATTTTACTTGTTGACTCAATCGCAGCAGCTGCAGGTGGTGCTGGTTCTGTTTCTTCAAACACCTCTTATATTGAATCAGCATCAGGTGTTGGCGAAGGTGCTCGAACAGGTTTAGCATCAGTTGTAACTGGTGTGCTATTCCTGCTTACAACCTTCCTAGCTCCACTTGTTGCAGTTATTCCTTATGAGGCTGCAACTCCAGCTCTGATCATTGTTGGATTCTTGATGATGACTCAAATCAAAGGAATCGATTGGGATGATCTAGGTATTGCAATACCTGCATTCTTAACAATTATTCTGATGCCATTCACTTACAATATTTCTGTAGGTATCGGCGCAGGATTTGTTTCTTATGTAGTAATCCGATTATTCCAAGGTCGCACAAAAGAGGTCAGTCCTTTGATGTGGATCGTTGCCGGATTGTTCATGGTTTACTTCTTGCAATCTCCAATCAATATCTGGACTGCATAAGTTGTTATCAAAAAGGGGGCGAACCGAAAGGTTCGCCCCCTTTACCATTTAATAGGTGATAATCCTTTTTCAATTAATCTATTATTGCTCTTACTAAAAGGTTTTGATCCGAAAAATCCTCGATAAGCCGATAAAGGACTTGGATGTACAGAGGTGAATAAATCCTCTTGAGCAAAATAGTGATTCATTTTCTGCGCATGGTTACCCCACAAAATACCAATTACTTCACGTTTGCTTAGGTGAGCGATTATAGATTCAGTGAATTGTTGCCAGCCTATTTTTGTGTGTGCCAACGGATCATTGGGAAGAACAGTAAGACAAGTATTTAGCAGAAATACACCTTGCGTAGCCCAATCTGACAAATCACCATTTCTTCTCTCTATCCCTAAATCTGATTTCAATTCAAGGAAGATATTCTTCAGTGAAGAAGGCAATGTGGTCATAGTGTCGGGTACTGAAAAGGCTAAACCCATCGCATGCGCTGAATTTGGGTAGGGATCCTGCCCCAAAATGATAATTTTGATCGAATCTGGGTCGCATTCAAAAGCTTTGAAGATGTTTGATCTTTGTGGAAGAAAATCTCCTGTTAGATTCTGAGATATTTGATTTAGTGAGGATGTATCAATCAAACTCTGCCACTGCTCTGGTAGCAGAGAATTTAGATCAATTTGCACGGGCAAAAAAGCGGCCACCTTGGCTTTGCACCGTAATCGGCAAACCATAAGCGGTAGATAAATTCACATCATTTATTACTGATTCAATAACTCCCTGAGCAATTGCTCTGCCTTCTTTCAGAAGCAAAGCATGGGTAGTTCCTGAAGGTATCTCCTCGATGTGATGGGTAACTATCACAGTTGCTGGGGCTAGTGAATCACTAGCGAATGTTTCAATTCGTTTTAATAGATCTTCTCGCCCACCTAAATCTAATGAGGATGCGGGTTCATCTAGCAGTAGTAATTCTGGATCTGCCATCAGGGAACGTGCGATTTGTACTCGCTTCTTCTCGCCATCACTTAAGCTGCCAAATTCTCTACCCCCCAATTCTCTTACCCCAAGGGCAGTCAGTAATGCCATGGCTCTAGATTCATCCCATAGATCGTATTTTTCCTGCCACCGGCCCAACATTGCATACGCCGCTGTTAGAACAACATCAATTACCAATTCATCACCAGGAAGTTGCTCCACTAGTTTTGATGAGGTCAAACCTATTCGAGTTCGTAATTCAAAAACATCAGTCTTTCCAAGGGTTTGACCAAGAATCTTTACTTCACCTGATGTTGGATGGATTAATGAAGAACAAACCTGCAGCAACGTGGTTTTACCAGCTCCGTTGGGTCCCAGAATGACCCAACGCTGACCTTCTAGAACTTGCCAATCCATAGGCCCGAGTATTATCCGATCGCCTCGCTGGACGCTGATATTTGATAACTCCAATATCGGCCTCATAGGAGTGAAAGATACCTCGCCAAGAGCCCGATTATGGCTAATCTGACCCAATGCCGATTGAAAATCATTCATCTTTTACAGGCCTGATACTTGTTTCTGGGCAAGACAGACCTGGAATTACCGAGAAATTGATGACCACTTTGGCGCAGTTTTCTGTCACGATCTTAGATATCGAGCAGTTAATCATTCGAGATCGTTTGTTGCTAACAGTTCTTGTTTCACTTGATGAAGCGCATAGTGAAGCTGTTTTAGAGGATTTGGATATCCTGCAAAAAGAAATCGGGTTGGATATTGCTGTGGACTTTGCCCAACAGAATTTGACTCTTGCTAACTCAGAGAATCTTCGGGTAGTTATAGTTGGTGAGAACATTAAGCCAGCAGGTATAGCCGCAGTCGCTGGTCAGATCGCATTACTTGGCGGAAACATAACTTCGATCAAGCGAACTACAACTGATCCTTTACTTGCAATTGAGCTGGATCTAACTATTCCAAATCACTCGCTAAAGAAAGTACAAGGTGAGCTCGCAAAAGTTGCAATCGAGAATAAGATCGATTTAGCTGTGGAGGCAGGAGGTCCAACACGTAAGTCCAAACGTCTCGTAATGCTGGATATGGACTCAACTTTAATTGAGCAAGAGGTTATTGATTTATTAGGTACCTACTCTGGCAAAACAGATCAGATTGCACAGATAACCAAAAGCGCGATGGCTGGTGAAATAGATTTTCAGGAGGCACTGCTGACCAGGGTAGAGCTGCTTTCTGGAGTCAGTGAATCAGTGATTGAAAAGGTTAGAGATCAAATCTCGCTAACCAAAGGGGCTCAAACGTTAATCCAGGAACTTCATAAAATAGGTCATAAGGTTGGAGTAGTCTCCGGTGGATTCATTGATGTAATTGAACCAATTTTGAAATCATTGAAGATCGATTATTACGTTGCAAACAAGCTGGAGATTTCAAACGGTTTATTGACTGGAAGGATAACAGGTCCAATTATTGATTCAATGGCTAAGAAAAAAGCGTTGGAGGATTTTGCTGCGCAAGAGAATGTATCGTTGAATCAGACTGTAGCTATAGGTGATGGTGCCAATGATCTAGAAATGATCAAGGCTGCCGGACTTGGTATTGCATTCAATGCTAAACCCAAAGTGGTTGCAGCCGCTGACACCACAATCAGTACAAAAGATCTAGCTGCAGTTTTACCGTTGATGGGGATTAGTTTTTAACTACAAAATTCTCAGAGGCTAATTTGCGAAGTTGATCAACCATTTTCGCTGGATCTGCTGATTTATAAACGGCGCTACCAGCAACAAAACAGTTTGCTCCAGCCAAAGCCGCTTCAGCGATGGTAACTAATGAAACTCCACCATCTATTTGCAAGAGCGGTTTCTCTTTTTTCATTCTTCCAATATGTTCTCTAGCTGTTCTGACCTTGACCATTTGATCATGCATAAAGGATTGACCACCAAATCCTGGTTCAACAGTCATTATTAAAAGCATGTCGATATCGGCCATGAATTCTTCTATCTCCTGGAAAGAGGTTGCTGGTTTAATTGCTAAACCAACTTTTGCACCGTTGGACCGAATATTGCTAATGGTAGTTGCCACATTATTCGCAGCTTCGAAATGGAAAGTCACAGAATGTGTACCCTGCTCAGCGTATTTTGGAGCAATTGAATCTGGGTCACAAATCATCAGATGAGCATCGACAGGTAGCTTTGTAAAATTGATTATTTCAAAAGCTCTGGCAATATCAAATGTAAAATTTGGAACAAATTGGTTGTCCATAACATCCAGATGTAGCGCATCAGAAGCTGGTGTTATTTTCTTGATCTCATTCTCTAAATCATCAAAATTCGCATTCAGAATGCTTGGATAAATATAAACCTGAGCAGCCATGAGGTTATTTAACCCACTTTCTTAAACAAAACCATGAACATTGCATCTGACTGATCTAGGTGTGTCCAAAGTTGCAGGCTTCCATCAGGCAGCAAACCATTCAAATGTGCACCTGGAAGATCATTAAGAGAAAGAATATTCATATCCTTGTGCCCCGACAGGAAATCCATTACCTGTCCTCGCGTTTCGGCAATGTGCGGTGAACAGGTTACATAAGCTATTACCCCATTTGGCTTCAGTAGGTTGTATGAACTATCCAATAACTGTCTTTGCAGTAAAACTAGCTCCTTAAGATCCTTAAGATTCTTACGCCATCTTGCTTCAGGTCTACGACGTAAAGCACCTAATCCTGTGCAGGGGGCATCTACCAAAATTCGGTCATACAACTCTGGAAAATTAGAAGCATTGGTACCATCAACACTTATTACTTGTTGATTATTGACAACCCTTTTTACAAGTTCGGCACGGTGCGGTACTGGTTCGTTAGCAAGAAATTTTGCCTGTGGATCCTTAATGGCAAGTGAGTTGTAGAGATAAGCAGCCTTGCCTCCCGGACCTGCGCACATATCAAGCCAAGAAAGTCCTGATTCAAAGGTCGCTAAGAAATTTTCTACCACTAGTTGCGAGCCTCGATCTTGCACACCTGCTCGGCGTTCAGTAATGGGTGCAAAGTTCATAGGTATGACATTTAGATTAGCCGCATTCACATAACCCTTGATTGGTGTTGCTCCTAATTTCACCAGCTCATCAAGGGTGGATTTGCCAGGCCAAGCAACTACATCAGGCATAACAGGTGCATTATTTGCAGCAAGCAGATCCTCAACCATCTGCCAATCCTTAAGTAGATCGTGGAAAGCAGAAACGATCCACTCTGGATGGCTGTATTCAATTGCTAATCTAGAAAGTGGTTGCAGATTCTGTAACTCCGGCAAGTTATTATCATGAGTAGAAACTTTACGAAGAATTGCATTTACGTAAGAGGCTTTTGATTCCCCCGCTACTCGTTTGGCAACTTCAACAGTTTCAGAGACAGCAGCATGCTGGGCTACTCGCATTTTTGTTAGTTGGTGAATACCGATTCGAATCAAATTCACTATCTTTGAATCAATTTCATCAAGCGGACGATCTAAAAATTTAGTCGCAATATAATCATGCCTGCCCTGTAATCTAAGGGTGCCGTAGGAAAGTTCAGTGCAAAATGCCCTATCTGCCAAGTTGAGCTTTGACTTACCTAGTAATTCTGGCAACCTGATGTTTGCATAAGCACCCTCTTGATTTACCTGCATAACTAATTCAAAAGCGAGTAAACGAGCTGGGTTGGGCTGTGGTTTACCCAAGATACAAACCATCTTTCACAGAGAGTCCTCGAATAAATTCAGCTGCAGTCATTGAATTTCTACCCGCTGGAGTAATCCTTAACAATTCAATAGCCATATCTTTAGTTCCTACTATCAATTTCTCATTCTCAATAAGTACCTGTCCGGGTTCCAAATGATTAAACAGATCTGTAATTTTTAACCCATCAATTTTGATTCGATTCTCCCCAAAATTACACCAAACTCCAGGATTATCCTTGAGCGCACGAAAGTGATTATGTATTTGTGATGCAGCTGCTTGCCATTGAATTTTTCCATCATTTTTATTTATTTTCGGTGCCAAACTAACACCAGATAACTGTTGAGGCATTGCCTCTTCACCAGCCTTGATCATATCAATAACCTGTGGCGTCATTTCAGCGCCAATCAGGCTTAATCTCTGCAGCAATTCAGAAGTGGTTTCGGTAGCGTCAATGTCGGTTAGCTTAGTGATGTAAACAGGTCCGGTATCCATACCCTCATCTAATTTGAAAATCGATACTCCAGTTTGACTTTCCCCTTGCATGATTGCGTGTTGTACTGGTGCGGCACCACGCCATTTTGGCAAAGCTGAAAAATGTATATTGATCCAACCATATGAGGGAATAGTCAAAGCCGTTTTTTTGATCAACTGCCCATATGCGATAGTTATAACCAAATCAGGCTTGAGCTCACTGATGATCGATTCAATTTCGGCACTATTACTTGGCTTGTAAGTGGCAAAATCATTCTCTTCAGCCCATAATGCAAGATCGTTAGCTCCAATTTTTTGTCCCCTACCAGTTGGTTTATCGGGATTGGTCAATAATCCTAGAATTTCATGAGCTTTTGATGTTCCTAATTCATCAAAAAGTGGGATTGCTAACAATGAAGATGAAGCTATCAATACTTTCAATGCTTTAAGTACCTAGACCAAAGGTAGAGTGCGGTGAAACTTTAATAGTAGGAGCTGTTCCTTTTTCTATAGCAGCACCAAACCATTCAGATTCACGTATTTCTTTCATAGCTAACTTCCTACTTTCTGCTCCCATGCGATCAATAAATAACACCCCATTTAGATGATCAGTTTCATGTTGCAGACATCTAGCTAACAACTCTGTTCCTTCTACGACAATCGGTTCCCCATGCATGTTAAAACCCTTTGCAACAGCGCGAAAAGCCCTTGGAGTTTCATAAACTAAGTTTGGAAACGACAGGCACCCTTCTTCCCCCTCCTGCATTTCATCGCTTAAGTCAAGTGATGGATTTATCAAATGTCCGATTTCATCATCAACATCCCATACAAAAACTCTAAGAGGAACACCAATTTGCGGGGCAGCTAAACCTGCCCCAGGTGCTGCTTGCATAGTTTCAGTTAAATCACTAACTAGCTGACGTAGCTCCCTATCAAAATCAACTACAGGAGATGCCGGCGTAACCAACACTGGATCACCAAAGAAACGTATTGGTTGAATTGCCATGGAAGTATCATACTTTAATTAAGCAAAACTATAAATCATATGGATCAAATCTGATCTTAAAGATGTTTTTGCCTTTTACGCCCTGTACTTTTGTAACATCGTCTAGTAAATCAACTAGCTCTTGGCCATTCAAAAGAGACACTCTAATAAAGATCTTTTTTTGGCCTTTTTCTACATCAATAGGCCCTGTAACTTCGTATTTTCCGCTCGCTTTCAGATTCCCTGCAAACTTTGAAATTTCCGTACCCTCTCCTGACACAACAGCTATTCGATAAAACGGTGGCAACTTAGCTAATTCTCGATTTCTCAACTCGCTGATAGCAGCAGATTGAGAATCAAATCTGAGCATAGATTGAACAACAGGATGACTGTTTGGCAAGGAGAGGAAAACTTCAGAGTTATCAGTTGATCTACATAAAGATGCAAACCAAGTAAGCCTTGCTAATTCTTCAGCCCTAAGTGACGGACGATTAAATATCTTTTCTCCGTCTAGTAAAACTATTCCACTGTATTGACCGTCGGGTTCTGAACCCGCAGTAGCCAGAACAATATGCCGGCCTTTTGGCAATGACTGTATTTGCTTTGATCCAGATGAAATCAAAATAGAAGTTTTAGGTATGGTTCGGCCTATCTCCTCTGCATTGCGATCTATTCCCTTAGAAATAACATAAGGCTTGACATCGCCACAATAGTTACATCGCCAATCCTTTTTTTGGGTATGGCATATGTAGCAAACAGGAATTGAGTTTGCACCAAGAATCTGCAATTTTCCGCCACAGGAGCAGCTAGCTGTGTTTCGACATCGAGCACACAGAAACAGGTTGGCATAGCCTTTTTCTGATACATTTACCAAAACATTCCCACTCTTGATAGCGCTCTTAATCGTTGGAATATAGCTTCTGCCTGAGTCATTAGAAGAGAATTTAATATTGCATTTGCTTCTATAGTTCTTCTTTTCTAGCCAACCTAACTCAACCAAACGAGCTACCTCTAATGAATGTGAGGCAGAGACAAATATCACGGATGAGGTCACTGCTCTTAATAAAGAAACATCTCGAGTATTCCAACCCGGTGAATGTTGTTCGTAATGTGAGTTATCCAGATCAGACAAAATAATTACAGTTGCATTGTCTGATAGATGCAAAAAACAACCACTTCTAGTTGTGACAATAACCTGAGGTGAATGATAAGTAGCTTGTAAAAAATGGCGGTAGCGCTGGGCTTTTGGAAGATGTGATCCCATTATGAGCATATGATCTTCAAAGTAATCACTTAACTGTCGCTGCAGTTGCGAAACATCTTTCTCATCAGGAACGATTATCAGCACCTGGCTATTTACAGCTCTAACTTTTACAAGTTCTGCCAAGAATACAGATGGATCAATACCAATCGGTAGACTCAACGCCCACCTTATGCGCTGTTTTCCTAACAATATTCCATAATCTGCCCTGCCCATAAGAGCAATCAATGATGAACTTGAATAATCAAATTGTTTTTTACTCACGGCTGCTTCAATAGTTTTTTCTTCCTTTACAACTCTTGGTGGGATAGCTGATTTCATAACAGCCCAATAACTACCCCCAAAGCGATTGCGCACAGATTCCACTAGCTTCATGACATCAGCGGTTATCATTGCTTTTGGCGAGGTTACCTCTGCGATCACCTTAAGATTTTTTGCTTCAGAGGATTGATTTTTGCGAGCTACCACTAAACCTTCGGCTTTGGAGTTTCCAAAAGGCACAATTACTTTGGTTCCGGCTATCGCTATCTCATCAAACTCAACAGGTACCAAATAATCATAGATTCCCTCAAGATGAGATACCGGTGTATCTACAAGCACAGCCGCTACAGGCAATCTCGAGACAATCAATTTATTTTCTTTAACTCGTGCAGTGCTATTTTGACGCTTTAATTTAAGTGGAGTGGCCACTGATTATTTTACTAAAGCCCTAAGTGCTGAGGCTCGATCTGTTTTTTCCCAGGAGAAATCTGGCAACTCCCGACCAAAATGTCCGTAAGCAGCTGTTTTTCCATAAATTGGTCGGAGCAAATTAAGATCCCGAATTATTGCAGCAGGGCGAAGATCAAAAACTTGTTTTACCGCATCACTAATACTTGTTGGATCAAATTTCTCGGTACCAAATGTTTCTAGAAATAAACCAACTGGCTGTGCTTTTCCGATTGCATAAGCAACCTGAACTTCACACCGCTCTGCTAATCCCGCTGAAACTATGTTTTTAGCCACCCATCGCATCGCATAAGCAGCTGATCTGTCCACTTTTGAAGGATCTTTGCCAGAAAAGGCTCCGCCCCCATGACGAGCCATACCACCATAAGTATCAACAATGATTTTTCGTCCAGTTAAACCTGCATCGCCCATTGGGCCACCGATTACAAAACGCCCAGTTGGGTTTATCAAGTATCTTACTGATGAAATATCTAGATTAAGTGATTCAATTACTGGATCAATAACAAACTTTTTTACCTCAGGTGCCAGCTGTTTCTCTAAATCGGTATTTCGTGCATGCTGAGTGGAGATAACAACTGTGTTTAGTGCAACTGCCTTGTCGCCTTGATATTCGATAGTAACTTGAGTTTTACCATCTGGTCTCAGATAAGAAAGTGTTCCATCCTTTCTGACTTTTGTTAATTGCATGGCTAATTTGTGAGCCAACGCTATTGGTAGTGGCATTAGCTCTGGAGTATCAGTACAGGCGTAACCAAACATCAAACCTTGATCACCTGCACCCTGCAAATCCAATGGATCAGCGGATGCCGAAACCCTACTTTCAAAAGCATCATTAACCCCTTGCGCAATATCTTGTGATTGCTGTCCAATCGATATTGAAACACCACAACTATTGCCATCAAAACCTTTATCAGATGAGTCATATCCAATCTCTAGCACGGTATCCCGCACTATGTTCATAACATCTGCATAGCCATCGGTGGTTACCTCGCCAGCAACATGAACTTGACCAGTTGTTATCAAAGTCTCGACTGCAACTCTGCTATTAGCATCTTGAGATAGGAGTGAATCTAAAATTGCATCAGAGATCTGATCTGCGATCTTGTCTGGATGTCCTTCTGTTACAGATTCTGATGTAAATAATCGATTTTTCACTCGCCTAACCTAACTTACTAACTAACTGATCAAGCAATATGTCCGCAAGCGTGTCTTTACTAATCTCTGGCACTTGAATAATATTTTTATCCCTGTCGATAATCAGGCCTTGAGTCACGTTGCTTCCAAATATCGCCCCGCCTGCAACATTATTTACATAGATCATATCGAGAGATTTGCTCAAGAGTTTTGCAGTTGCGTTGGCCTCGAGCTCTTTGACATCTGAGATCGTTTCAGCGGCGAATCCAATTAAAATTTGACCCGGTTTTTTTGTACCTGACAAAGATTTCAAAATATCAGGATTCTTGATAAGAGCTAATGTATTTAAACTCTCTTTGCCTATTTTAAAATCAGAATAATTTACAACTTTTGCATCAGCTACCGCCGCTGACATTATAAGAGCATCGCAATGAGGAAATTCTAAATCCAATACTGCCAACATTTGTTCAGCAGTTTCAACATTTGTAACTGTTATGCCTTCGATATTTGGCAATTCTGTGTTTGCGGTTACTAAATGAACTTGTGCACCTCTACTTGCAGCTGCCATGGCTAGGGCGAAACCTTGTTTACCAGAGGAGCGATTTCCAATAAATCTAATTGGATCAATTGGCTCTCGTGTTCCACCGGCAGTTATTATAATTTTCTTGCCTACCAAATCAGATGTGGCAATTAGTGCGTCATCAATAGCTTTAATGATCTTGGTACTTTCTGGATATCGACCAACACCTATATCGGTTCCAGTCATCCGGCCTTCATCTGGTTCCACCACGATAAATCCACGTTTACGCAAAGTATCTACATTTTCAGTTGTAGCAGGATTTAGCCACATCTCAGTATGCATTGCAGGAACTAAAACCTTCGGAGCAGTAGAGGCTAGAACAATATTGGTTAGTAGATCATCTGCTCGACCTGCTGCCAACTTTGCAAGCAAATCAGCTGTAGCCGGTGCAATAACGATTAAATCATTCTCTTTAGCCATGGAAATGTGCGGAATTTTTTCAACATCACTCCAAAGATCCATATAAACTTTTCGGCCAGAGAGTGCTTCCCAGGTGCTTTTGCCAACAAAATTTAAGCTAGCTTGGGTTGGCACGACATCAACTATAAATCCATGATCTTGTAAGCGACGAAGCAGATCACAAGACTTGTAGGCAGATATTCCACCTGAGACACCAAGCAAAATCTTTCGACCACGGGGAAACATGGCGGTTTTAACTCGCTGGAGTGGTTTGCTTTGGTTCTAGATTCTCAATTGTTAGTAAGCCTTCATTTATCTCACGAAGTGCAATTGATAACGGCTTCTCATGCACATAAGTTTCAACTAGAGGACCTACGTACTCAAGCAGACCCTCACCTAATTGTGAATAATAAGCATTTATCTGGCGTGCTCTTTTGGCTGCATAAAGCACCAAACTATATTTTGAGCCAGCTTTATCCAATAAAGCATCGATTGGTGGGTTTGTAATTCCATCTAGCGCTTGATTACTCATTGGGTCCTTTTTTAAAATTCTGCGGATTAGCGAAGGGCTAAAGATACCAGTTGGGCCACTGATTCATCTACTTGGTGATTTACCACGACATAATCAAACTCTGACGCAGCAGAGAGCTCCTCTTTGGCCCTATCTAACCTAGCCTGCGTTGAATCAACTGACTCTGTGCCCCTTTTTACCAATCGAGCAGTCAATTCCTCCCAAGAAGGGGGCTCAATAAATATTAAGACAGCATCCTTAGAGTTTTTCCTAACCTGCCTTGCCCCATTGAGTTCAATCTCCAAAATTACATTTTTGCCCAATTGAAGTGCTGCTTCAACATCCCTGCGAGGTGTACCGTATTTTGCGCCGGCAAAACTTGCCCACTCAAGAAACTCCTCTTTTTTTATCATCTCATCAAAGATTGCATCAGATACGAAGTGATAATCCACACCATCTACCTCACCTGTGCGCATGCTTCGAGTAGTTACTGAGACTGAAATCCAAAAACGCTCATCGCCACGCATTCGATTTGTCAGGGTGCTTTTTCCCACACCACTTGGACCTGATACAACTAAAAGCTTTCCACTTCTTCGTGAGTTTTTAATCAATAAAAACTCCTGTCGTAAAGTCTCAAGTTGGCGTTTACCAACACCGCCAATTCTACGTGATGGTGAGATCTGAGCTTTACCCATAATTATTTCTGCACGCACTTTGCCAATCCCAGGCACAGAATGTAGTAGATCCATTAGTTTCATACGCTTGACTGAGTTACGTTCATCCTCAAATAGATCAAAAAAGAAGAGCTCACCGTTCATAACTAATTCTTTAACCTTTGCCCGTTCTTGTCTTGCCTTAACCGCACTCTCCCCAGCCTTCCTGCGCGATCTTCTGCTTAAACGTGGCGGTAACATAATTACTCTAATGAACTTATTATTTGTTCGATTTTATTTAGCATACCGCTATCTGAGCCATCCCATAAACTGGTAATTGATCTTCCTATAACCACAAAATCAGCTCCTGATCGGATAGCATCTTTCGGCGACATAACGCGGGCTTGGTCTGCGTGATCATCACCTACAACTCTGACTCCAGGTGTAATCAAAATTGTCTCGCCAACTACTCTCCTTAAACTTTCAACTTCAAAAGGTGAACAAACTATTGATGAAGCTCCAGCTGCAGTAGCCATCACCGCCCAATTTGTTGCAGTTTCCTCGATTGAGGATTTAAAGCCAAGTTCGGCAAAATTTGACTCCGAAAAAGAGGTTAAGACTGTTACCGCTGTGATTGAACCATTTGGTAGAGCACTCTTAGCTGCTGAGATCATCGCAGCACCACCTGAAGCGTGAACAGTTAGAAACTTAGGGTTTAAATCTGCCACCGATTCCACAGCACCTTTTACTGTATTTGGAATGTCATAAAGCTTAAGATCTAAAAAAAGTTCAAACTGCGCAGTTTTTCTCAGTTTTTCAATACCAGCACTTCCATGTTGAAGATAAAACTCTAATCCGATCTTAAAATGATCTATATGTGTGGATGCCGCTGCGATCCATTTGCCAGCAAGATCAATATCTTTAGTATCTAGGGCAAGGATTATTGGGCTTTTCATCAAACTCCCCGATGGGCAAAACCAATAGCATCTCTAAAATCGGTGATACCTTTTTCTAATAAAAGTTCAGATAGCTGATCACGTATTTGCAAAACTGCAGTTGGATTTCCAAAAGTGGCTGTGCCAATTGAAACCGCACTTGCTCCTGCCAATACCAACTCAAATGCATCTCTGCCACTTGCCACACCTCCCATTCCAACAATAGGAGTGTTTGGGAAAGCTTGATGTACTTGATATATGGCCCTGACTGCTACTGGTCTAATCGCAGGGCCTGATAACCCGCCAGTTTTTCCAGCCAATTTTGGTTTCATAGTATTTGTATCAATGACCATACCAAGCAATGTATTGATTAAAGCCAATCCATCCACACCTGCATTGATCACAGACTGAGCAATTTCAACTATGTTTGTTACATCCGGTGATAATTTAGCAATTATCGGCAACTCTCCTCCGATATTCCTACGTACTGACTCAATCACTGCAATGGCAGTATCAGGATGGCAAGCAAAGACCTGGCCCCGATTTTCAACGTTTGGACAGGAGATATTTACCTCTACCGCACTTATTCCAGGAACTGCTCTTAACCTTCTAGCTAATACCCCATACTCATCAACAGTTTCACCGGCAATTGAAACAATAATCTTTGCCGAGTTTGAAACTAACCACGGAATATCATTTTCTAAAAACGCATCGATTCCTGGGCCCTGAAGACCGATTGAATTGAGCATGCCACTTGGAGTTTCGGCCATCCTTGGCGTGGCTCGACCCGTTCGAGCTTTAGTCATAATTGACTTAGTGACAATCGCACCAATCTCAGTGAGCGGGAAAAACTGCGACAATTCCTGTCCAGAGCTGGCACAACCACTTGCTGTAAAAATGGGATTTGAGAATCGCTTACTTCCGATTTTGGTGGAGAAATCTAAAGAACTCATGGATGTAACGCATCCAAAACTGATTTTCGATCCCAAATAATCTCTGATCCATCCATAACCGGTCCATCTATACAACTTCTCACCATTTTAATTTCGCCATCATTTTTAACTGGCACAACACAGGTCATACAGACACCTATGCCACATGCCATCGATTCTTCAACAGCGCATTGATGCGGGATATCAAACTCCATCGCGATCTTAGAGATTGCAGATAACATCCCCATTGGGCCACAGGAGTAAATAACCTCAGTTGCATTCTCACGGATTAATCGCGGTATTGCTTCGCTAATTTGGCCATGAATTCCAGTACTGCCATCATCGGTGGTTAGGGTTAAAGATGAAACACTGCGCTTACCTTCAAGAGGTGCGTAGATCTTGCCAGCGGTACTTGCGCCAAGCACCATGTCGACTCTACAACCCCGATTTTTTAAAACTTCAGCTAAAGCAAATAGTGGAGCAGATCCGTACCCACCGCCAATTAAGAGCGTATTGGCATTGGTAGTTGGAACTCCGAAGGATGTTCCAAGCGGGCCAACCATGTCAATGAACTCACCAACATTCTGAGCGCATAGCCACTTACTTCCTTGACCATGTGGTGCAACCACCAATTCGATGCTGCCACCCATGGGTCCCTTGTCACTTGCCCGATAGATTGCAAATGCACGACGAAGAACTAAAGCTGATTGCTCACCGCCAACTGAGATGGCGACAAAGTTTCCAGGCTTACATGCAGCAGCCATTTTATCCACTGCAAAAACTATGTGATGGTACGGACCAACTTTCTTGTTACTCAATACCTCTGCTTGAATCTGAATTGCGCTTCGATTAATTTTTTGTGGAGTGATCATGACATCCACTCCTGCAAAGACTTAATCTCAAAGTCACCCTTCTGAAGCGCCGAGATACCTGCCAAAGCTGCTTTAAATCCTGGAATGGTCGTAATGCAAGATACTGAACGTGAAACGGCAGCAGTTCGAATTAAGAAACCATCCTGTCGCGAACCCCTACCAAGTGGGGTATTTATGACTAGTTGCACCATACCTTTGGTAATAACATCACTCGCGCTTAACTCCTGATTATTTGGGTCAGAATTTTTCCTTACTTTTTCAGATGGTATGCCTTTTTCTATCAAAAAATCATGAGTGCCCGATGTGCTATAAATTTTAAAGCCTAATTCATGTAAACCTCTAGCTGATCGCCAACCAGCCTCTTTATCTCGCTGAGACAAGGATATGAAAACTGCGCCAGATTTTGGAAGTGGACCAAAAGCGGCTGTCTGACTCTTTGCAAATGCTAAACCGAAATTACTTGCAATTCCCATTACTTCACCAGTTGATTTCATCTCTGGTCCGAGTACTGAATCAATACCAGTTCCATCTAATCTACGGAAACGATTAAAAGGAAGTACTGCTTCCTTTACTGAGACTCCATTTGCCTTTCCATCACCATTTTTTGGAAGGATTTCATCTTTTCTTAATTGAGTAATTGTTATGCCTGTGGCGATTAGCGCTGCGGCTTTGGCCAATTGGATTCCCGTTGCCTTAGCCACAAAAGGGACAGTTCTTGACGCACGCGGATTAGCTTCAAGTACGTAGAGCTTTTGAGGAGTTCCGCTAACTGCAAATTGAATATTGATCAAACCCCTTACTCCCACATCTGCTGCAATTTTCTCAGTTGCCGATCTAATCTCTTTTATCATCGTTACATCTAAAGAGGTGCTGGGTAATACACAGGCAGAGTCACCGGAATGAATGCCAGCCTCTTCGATATGCTCCATTACTCCTGCTAGGTATAACTCAGTTCCATCATATAGCGCGTCCACATCAATTTCGATTGCATCATCCAAAAACTTATCAATTAGCACGGGATGATTTGGTGTTACCGCTGTAGCTTTTTCTATAAATCCTCGTAATGATTCTTGGTCATAAACAATCTCCATTCCTCTTCCACCCAAAACGTAGGATGGTCTTACTAATACTGGATAACCAATGTTTGCAGCAATCTGCTCAGATTGATCATAAGAGCTGGCCATACCAAAATTTGGTGCATTCAAATTATTCTTTTCCAGCACCTTTGCAAAGGCCCCTCGTTCTTCTGCTAAATCAATGGCATCAGGTGATGTGCCCAGAATTTTCACCCCTGACTCCAATAATCCTCTAGCTAGGCCAAGTGGTGTCTGCCCACCAAGTTGAGCGATCACTCCAACTACTGGTCCAGCTTGAGTTTCTGCGGCAATTACCTCTAATACATCTTCTAGAGTTAAAGGTTCAAAATACAATCTATCGGAGGTGTCATAATCAGTAGATACTGTTTCAGGATTGCAATTGATCATAATTGTTTCATATCCAGCTTTTTGTAAAGCAAATGATGCATGAACGCAGGAGTAATCAAACTCAATACCTTGACCAATTCGATTTGGTCCACTTCCCAAGATAATAACTGCAGGTTTGGTCCTAGGAAGCACCTCACTTTCCTCATCATAAGCTGAGTAGTAATAAGGAGTTGATGCTGCAAACTCTCCTGCACAAGTATCAACTGTTTTAAAGACTGGATGTAGATTCATCTTGGATCTAATTTGACGTATTTCGATTTCAGTAAGTTTGCGCAACTTAGCAATTTGATAATCTGAGAAACCAAGCATTTTGCTGGATTTGAGTAATTCTTTAGTTAACTCCCCCGCTGAGCTTAGTTCGATTGCTTGCGCATTGATCAAGTTAATCTGTTCAATAAACCACGGGTCAATCTTTGTCGCCTCATGCACCTGAGCGCTCGTAGCACCATTAAATAATGCAGATTGCAACTGTTGCAGGCGAAATTCAGTTGGAGTTTTGATCTTTTCCATCAGATCAACAAGATCACCCTTATCCCAAGTGAAGCTAGCCCCCACTTTCTCCAACGAACGAAGCGCTTTTTGGAGTGCTTCAGGAAAACTTCGGCCAATAGCCATAGCTTCGCCAACACTTTTCATAGTTGTTGTTAAACGTACATCTGCTTCTGGGAATTTTTCAAATGCAAATCTTGGCACTTTCACTACAACATAATCTAAAGCCGGTTCAAAGGATGCAGGAGTTGATTTTGTAATGTCATTTTCGATCTCATCTAATGTGTAACCGATTGCTAATTTTGTAGCAATCTTGGCAATCGGAAAACCAGTTGCTTTGGAGGCCAAAGCCGATGAACGGGAAACTCTTGGATTCATCTCAATCACAATTATTCGGCCATCAATTGGATTAACTGCAAATTGGATATTACAACCTCCAGTTGCAACGCCAACTTCTCGGATAATATCTATGGACAGATCTCTGAGTTTTTGATACTCAACATCTGTAAGTGTCATTGTTGGTGCGACAGTTATTGAATCTCCAGTATGTACGCCCATTGGATCAATATTTTCAATTCCACAGACGATAACTACGTTGTCCTTGTTATCACGCATTACCTCTAATTCATACTCTTTCCAACCAATTATTGATTCTTCGAGAAGCACTTCAGAGGTCGGGCTATGACGCAGACCAGCGCCAGCAATTTGATTTAGATCAGATTCATTGAATGCAATACCAGAACCTAGACCTCCCATAGTAAATGAAGGGCGAACCACCACCGGATACTTAAGCTCATGAACTGCTGACAAGCAATCTTGCATGGAATGACAAATTTTCGACTTGGCTGATTCTCCACCTACAATCTCTACAATTTTCTTAAACACCTCTCGATTTTCTCCACGTTTAATAGCCTCTACATCTGCACCAATTAATCTGGATCCAAATTTTTCAAATGAGCCACGTTCATGAAGAGCCATGGCTGCATTTAGTGCCGTTTGCCCACCTAAGGTGGCTAGCACAGCATCGGGTCTTTCCTTATCCAATATTTTTTCAATAACTTCAGGAGTAATTGGTTCGATATAGGTTGCATCTGCAAACTCAGGGTCAGTCATAATTGTTGCGGGATTTGAATTTATAAGAATTACTCGGATACCTTCAGAACGAAGCACTCGACATGCTTGAGTTCCAGAGTAATCAAACTCGCACGCTTGGCCAATAACTATTGGACCGCTGCCAATAACCAATACGCTTTTAATCGAGTTGTCTTTAGGCATTTATGTCCTTTAAACCTATTTTTGGATTTTCCATCAGATCGGCAAATCTTGCAAAAAGGTAGGAAGCATCATGCGGGCCAGCAGCAGATTCAGGGTGATATTGAACAGAGAAAGCCGGTACAGATATAAGCTCTAACCCTTCAACTACTGCGTCATTCAAAGAGATGTGAGTTACCCGGCCATCACCATAAACAGTTTTAAATTCATGGTCTTTCGGAGCTGCCACTGCGAAACCATGATTATGGGCAGTTATTTCCACCTTTCCGGTAGTTAAATCTATTACCGGCTGATTAATTCCCCGATGTCCAAACGGCAACTTATAAGTTTCAAATCCTAATGCTCGTCCCAAAATTTGATGGCCAAAACAAATACCAAAGAAAGGTATCTCCGCCGCCAAAACATTTCTAACTAACTCAACAACATCAGTCATGGCCGCTGGATCACCAGGACCATTCGATAGAAAAACTCCATCGGGTTTGATCTTTTTTATCTCTTCAAAGGTTGTACCAAGTGGCATCACATGTACTTCAATGCCAAGTGCAGCCATAGCTTTAGGTGTTGCACCCTTAATTCCTAGATCAATCGCCGCTACTTTCAATCTAGTTGGTGTGCCATCTGGCGGGTTAACTACATATGACTTTTTTGTGGTTACATCTGAAGCGAGAAATGCTCCACTCATGGGAGTGATTTTTCGAACCTTAATAACCATTTCTTCTCTAGATAATCCAGTGTCACTAAAAATTCCAACCCGCATCGCACCGCGATCTCTTAGATGTCGAGTAATCGCTCTGGTATCAACACCTTGGATACCAACTACCTCTGACTGAATCAAATCCTCTTCTAAACTTTTTTCACTACGCCAATTGCTTGTAATGGTGGAAGGATTTCGAACCACAAAACCGGCAACCCAGATCTTTGATGATTCCTTATCAATAGAGTTCACCCCGGTATTACCGATGTGCGGGGCTGTCATCACCACTATTTGTTTATGATAAGAGGGGTCAGTTAAGGTCTCTTGATAACCCGTCATGCCGGTTGAAAAAACCGCTTCCCCGAAAGCCTCTCCTGTTTTTGCCCACGCAAAGCCTTCAAATATTCGACCATCATCAAGTACTAAATATGCAGGTTTTTTACCGCCCATTACTACCAGCCTTCATATTCAAGATCTCGCCATTTTTCATGACATGCTCTCCGTTGTGAAAAACATCCGTCACTACTACAGGTAGTTCTAGGCCATTAAATGGCGTGTTTTTACTCTTGGATTTTAATTTGTTCTTATCAACTGTCCATCTTTGATCTGGGTTAATCAAAATGAAATTTGCAGGCATACCCACTTCTATCTCTCTACCTTGTGTTGCATATCCCGCAATTTTGGCTGGGGCAATTGACATGCGATCTATTAAATCAGGCCAACTCATAAGACCAGTCTCGACCATAGTTTTAACCACAACAGATAAAGCTGTCTCCAAACCAACCATTCCAAAAGCTCCGGCATGAAACTCACAATCTTTATCTTCAGATGGATGTGGTGCATGATCTGTTGCCACAATATCAATAATTCCCTCTGCTAATCCTTCTCGTAATGCCATCACATCTTTCTGCGTTCTAAGTGGTGGATTAACCTTGTATATCGGATCATAATTCTCTACCAAATCATCGGTAAGCAGTAGATGATGTGGCGTAACCTCGGCTGTGACCTGAATCCCACGCTGTTTTGCCCAACGTATCAGCTCCACGCCACCTGCAGTTGTAACATGGCAAATATGCAGGCGTGATTGAACATGCTCTGCCAATAAAATATCTCTTGCAATAATAGCTTCCTCTGCGATTGCTGGCCAACCTGGTAAACCAATTCGAGCCGAAACACTTCCCTCGTTCATCTGGGCATTAACAGTCAACCTAGGTTCCTGAGCATGCTGGGCGATGATGCCATTAAAGGTTTTTACATACTCAAGTGCTCTTCGCATTATTAATGGATCAGATACACATTTGCCGTCATCACTGAAAATTCTAACTTTGGCGATGGAATCAGCCATTGCGCCCATCTCCGATAGTTTTTCACCATTTAAGCCATTAGTGACCGCCCCAATTGGATTAACATCAACTAAACCTGCCTCTTTTCCTAACCGGTAAATTTGTTCAACTACACCAGCATTATCAGCCACAGGATTTGTATTGGCCATCGTTGAAACTGCGGTAAATCCTCCAGCTACTGCTGCTCTGGAGCCAGTCAAAACTGTTTCAGAATCTTCACGGCCAGGCTCTCTTAAATGGGTGTGCATATCTACTAACCCTGGTATTAATAACTTGGAACTACCGTCAACTGCACCATTACTAAGATTACGAGCTGAATTTTCAATTTTAACAATTACTTGGTTATCAATATCTAGATCTATCACCCTGCCATCAGCTAATTTGGCCCCAACAATCTTGATCATCTTTGCTCTCCAATCGGTGCGCCACCTAGCAATTCATACAAGACTGCCATTCTCACAGCTACGCCATTTTTTACCTGATCAATAATCACAGATTTAAGATCATCAGCACTTTCTGCCGATATCTCAAGCCCTCTATTCATCGGACCTGGGTGCATCACAATTGCACTCTTAGATAATTTTTGAAGCCTAGAAGTATTCAAACCATATCTCTTTGAATACTCCTGTGCTGATGGGAAGAAAGAGTCGTTCATTCGCTCAAGTTGAATTCTGAGCATCATTACTACATCACAATCTTCAATCTCTTCGTCAAAATTATATGAAATTTTCACTGGCCAATCATTAACTCCCACTGGAAGTAAGGTGGGTGGAGCAACCAAAGTTACCTTAGCACCCAACTTAGTTAGTAAAATTACATTACTGCGTGCAACTCGCGAGTGGAGAATATCTCCCACAATTAATACTTTAACTCCTGAGAGATCTTTTTCTGATGACTTTAAATGTTGCTTTATCGTGAAGGCGTCTAGCAAAGCTTGGGTGGGATGTTCATGAGTTCCATCTCCTGCATTAATCACCGCAGCTTGAATCCATTGAGTATCAGCAAGTCGCTTTGCTGCACCTGAACTTGAATGACGGATAACAACTGCATCAGCACCCATGGCTTGCAAAGTTTGAGCAGTATCTTTCAAGCTCTCACCCTTACTGACCGATGATCCCTTGGCTGAAAAATTGATTACATCTGCAGATAATCTCTTGGCCGCACTTTCAAAACTTATCCGCGTTCTAGTTGAATCCTCAAAAAATAGGTTTACAACTGTTTTGCCCCTTAATGTAGGCAGTTTCTTATTTGGTCCATCGGTAATCTGTGCTAACTCCTTGGCGGTTGCTAATAATCCCAGCGCGCTCTCTTTAGTTAAATCTGAGGCTGATAAGAGGTGTCCTGTGATCATTTGATCAACTCCACTAAATCTTCGCTGTCATATTCGCGCAAATGCACCTTCACGCTCTCACTAATTGATGTTGGAATATTTTTCCCGACAAAATCAGCTCTAATTGGTAGTTCACGATGGCCTCGATCAACTAAAACAGCCAGTTGAACAGATTTAGGTCTGCCTAACTCTCCAATTGCATCCAAGGCAGCTCTAATCGTTCGCCCTGAGAATAAAACATCATCAACTAGGACTAGATCTTTACCCTCAATGCCACCCGGTGGCATCTTTGTTGGCAGGATTGGCTTAGGTGGGCGAAGTCTTAGGTCGTCACGATGAAGAGTTATATCCAGTACGCCACATCCAACAGCGCCTTCAATTTCAGTTATAAATTTACATATCCGCTCAGCCAGATAAGCACCGCGGGTAGGAATACCCATTAGAACTAAATTAGAGACACCCTGATTGTGTTCGATGATTTCATGTGAAATACGCTTAATAGCCCGATCAATATCGGAACCCGATAGCAAAATACCCATTTACTTCTCCTTCGCCGCCTCTCTGGACGGATCGTTAAAGGAATCGCCGTATGTTAGCAGAACGGCTGTGGATATCGTAAATCAACAAAATCACGGTGTGGCTAGCCTGCACCCATGAACAAAAATAACCCAGCAGAACAGTTACGAGCAATCAGAAAATCAAAAGGGTGGAGCCTACAAGATGTAGAACACCACTCAAATGGAAAATGGAAGGCGGTTGTGGTTGGTTCATACGAAAGATCTGACCGAGCCATATCACTCAAAAAAGCAATTGCACTAATGGATTTCTATCAAGTCCCAATTAGTGAGTTATTCCCCGAATCTACAGCAAAAATTATAGCCAGAAACATCACTCTAGACCTAGCAAAAATAAATGCTTCACTAGTGCCACAAACTGAAAAGCTACGTAATTTCACCAGAGTTTTGAGTAATCGACGCAAAGATTGGAATGGTTACATTCTAACCATCCGAGATAATGATCTAGCATTTCTTTCGCTATTGCTAAACCTCGATGAGGTAGCAACCCTTGATTATCTAAGAGAGGCTGAGTTCCTGGCAGCCTAGATTGCGATCGAATCCTTGAGTTTAATGATTCTGCCTAGGACACCATTTATATAACTTGAGGATTCATCGGTTGATAAAGACTTGGCCAACTCCACCGCTTCATCGCATGCTACCTGAAGATCGATATCTTGGGCCCACAAAATTTCAAATATCGCAATCCGAAGAATATTTCTATCGATCGGTGGCATTCGATCCATATCCCAACCCTGGGCATAGGTGATAATCAATTCATCAATTTTATTTAAATGCTCAGCAACCCCGTTTAGCAATACTAAAACATATGGTTCTTGCGACAACTCTTTAGCCCCTCGGCTAGAAAATAGTTCAGTTGCATTGGCTTTCTTGATATCTGCTTCGTACAAAAAATCCAAGGCCCGCTTACGAGCTTTATTGCGGGCAGACATCTTTAGTTAGCTCGACCTAGGTATGCACCAGTTCGAGTATCAACTAATACTTTCTCATCCTGCTTTATGAAGAGAGGAACTTGGATTGTAATTCCAGTTTCTACTGTTGCTGGTTTTGTGCCGCCAGATGAACGATCGCCTTGCAAACCAGGTTCAGTGTAGGTAATTACCAACTCAACCGAGGCAGGCATTTCGATGAATAGCGGATTACCCTCATGCATGGCAACGACCACACCTGCATTCTCTAATAAATAGTCAACAGCCTCTCCAACTGTTTGCTTACTTACCGAGATCTGGTCGTAATTAGTGGAGTCCATAAACATAAAATCTTCACCATCTCGATAGAGGTACTGCATATTTCTTTTCTCAACTGAAGCCACCTCAACTTTTACCCCAGCATTAAAAGTTTTCTCAACAACTTTTCCAGACAAAACTGAACGCATTTTTGTTCGCACAAATGCACCGCCTTTTCCAGGCTTAACATGCTGGAACTCAATCACGTTCCACAATTGCCCATCTAAATTCAAAGTCATGCCATTTTTCAAGTCATTAGTCGTAGCCATGTTTGCCCTATCTGATTATCAAACTTTCCGAATATTCCTTTAAGAGATGTGCTCAGTCTACCCTGTCAGTCAATGATTTTTTGCATAGCGATTAAAGCCAAGTGGTAACTATCCACTCCGAAACCTGCAATGGTTCCTTGAACCACCCCACTGATAACTGAAGTATGTCGGAACTCTTCTCGGCTTAACGGATTAGAAAGATGTACTTCGATCGCCGGGGCTGTCAACATTGATACCGCATCTCTTATTGCATAGGAATAATGCGTAAAAGCTGCTGGATTGAAAATTACGGGTAGATTCTTATCAGCTGCATCATGCAACCATGAGATAAGTTCACTTTCACTATCACTTTGTTTTATTTCAACATCAATTTTCATTTCTTGAGCTTTCTGCTTGATAGCAGATTGAAGTTGTGCATAATCCATCTCTCCATAATATTTCTGTTCACGTAAGTCTAATCTGGATAGATTTGGACCATTAAGAATAAGTATCTTCACTTGGCTATTCTCTCATAAACCTTAGCGAGCTGGCTGGTAGAAACATCTTCAAACCAAATAGGTTTTCCAATTTTGCGAATTCCTATGAATCTAAGACGAGAACCTTTAACTTTCTTATCCTGAGTTAAATGAGTCAAAAGCCTTGGCCATTTTTTCTCGGCATAATTAATTGGTAGGCTGAAATTACGCAACAATTCACGATGTAAATCCACTACGTCTTTGTTTAAACCTGCAAGTTCTGAACTTAACTCAGCGGCAAACACCATTCCTATGCTGACTGCTTCGCCATGTCTTAATTTATATCCGCTTTCTTTTTCGATTGCATGACCCAATGTATGACCATAATTCAAAATTTCACGCAACTTACTTTCCTTAAAATCTCGGGATACAACTTCAGCTTTTACCTTGATACTTCTATATATAACAGATTCATAATCAATTTGATCATCTTGCACTAAATTCAAAATCTTATAATCAGAGATAAAACCACATTTAATAACCTCTGCCATCCCAGCTGAAAGATCTCGCGCAGGTAATCGATCCAAAAATTTTAAATCTACAAAGACCTGCTTAGGTGAATGGAACGCTCCAATCAAATTTTTCCCAGAACTTGCGTTGATGCCAGTTTTACCTCCTACTGAAGCATCAACCATTCCTGCTAATGAGGTTGGCATTGCATACCAATCAATACCCCTCATCCAGGTGGCAGATGCAAATCCAGCTAAATCAGTTGTTGCCCCTCCGCCCAGTCCAATAATTGCATCGGAACGCTTAATGCCTTCACTCGCGCATTTTTTCCAAACACGATCTAACGTAGCTAAACCCTTTTGATTCTCACCATCTGCTGTGCCAAATACTTTCAGGTTTGCTCTTGGTTTGATCTTGAACTTTGAGATTAAAGAATTTGGAGCTACCAGCAAAACCTTATTGTGCGAATCTGAAATCTCATTGATTTTTTCAACTGCATTAATTCCAATTTGTACCTGGTATTCGCGTTCAGCGTTCACCTTAACAATTTTCACAACTTTGCCTTCAATTTCTCACTAATCAACTTAGCTACCTCATGCGGTTTCTGGCTATCTGAATTAACAGTTTGCGACGCCACCTTTTCATAAATTGGACGCCGCTCACTCATTAAATTCATCCACTGCTGCCTTGGGTTAATCAACAACAAAGGTCTATCTTTGTTGAATCCGATTCGATTCGCCGCTTGAGAAATTGATACATCTATAAAGATGACTGGAAAGTCAACCCCAGTTAGTGCCTCTTGAATCTGAGTATTGATTGGTGCCCCACCTCCGAGTGCGATGACCCCTTCAAACCCATCTAGTAGCGCAGTTACTACCTCTACTTCAGTCTTTCGAAAAACTGCCTCACCTTCTTCAACAAAAATATCAGATATTTTTTTCCCAGTTATACGTTCAATCTCACTGTCACTGTCAATGAATTCGGTAGCAATCTCTTTCGCTAGTGCTTTGCCAATAGTAGATTTTCCAGCCCCAGGTGGGCCAATGAGAACAACCTTCTTAATCATTACTTGATCTCTAGGGTTGCAATATAGTTTTCAAAATTGCGCTTGGTTTCCTGAACGCTATCTCCGCCGAATTTTTCCAAAACTGCGTCAGCAAGAACTAGTGCTGCCATAGCCTCTGCAACTATGCCGGCAGCAGGTACTGCGCACACATCGGATCTTTGATTAATAGCTTTTGCAGCTTCGCCAGTTTTAGTGTCAATTGTGTCTAAGGCTTTAGGTACGGTTGAAATTGGCTTCATGGCGACTTTAACTCTCAAGATTTCTCCGTTACTCATACCGCCCTCAGTACCACCAGCTCGATCAGTCCTACGAACAATTGCGCCTTTATCATTCTTTTCAATTTCATCATGCGCAATAGACCCACGTCTAGTTGCAGAAGCAAAACCATCACCTAACTCCACACCTTTAATTGCCTGAATTCCCATCATTGCACCAGCTAGCCGGGCATCTAATCTTTTATCCCAATGAGTGTGTGATCCAAGTCCAGGAGGTAGGTTGTAAGCTAGAACCTCAACTACACCACCTAACGTGTCGCCCTCTTTATGAGCTAACTCAATCTCTGCAACTATCTGATCACTAGTTTTTTTATCCATGCAACGAACGGGATCAGCGTCGATTTTTTGACGATCTATACTTTTTGGCAATAGATAATCCTCTGGCAGATGAACTTTTCCTATTGATACGACATGACTCAATATTTCAATTCCGACACTTTGTTTAAGAAAAGCACGTGCAACTGCACCTAAAGCAACTCGTGCCGCAGTCTCCCTGGCACTTGCCCTTTCAAGTATTGGACGAGCATCGTTAAAATTGAATTTCTGCATTCCTACTAAGTCAGCATGTCCGGGTCTAGGTCTAGTAAGAGGTGCATTTCTAGCTAAATCTTTAATCTCCTTGTCATCAACTGGATCAGAACTCATAATCTTTTCCCATTTTGGCCACTCTGAGTTTGCTATTTGAATTGCTATGGGACCGCCCTGAGTTTTACCAAGTCTTATTCCACCTGTAATTGTAATTTTGTCAGCTTCAAAATTCTGTCGAGCTCCTCTGCCAAAACCTAATCTTCTGCGTGATAAATCGGCATCAATATCTTTGCTGGTGATTTCCACATGAGCTGGAATACCTTCCACAATTGCAGATAAGGCAGGGCCATGGGATTCACCTGCTGTTAACCAACGCAACACATTATCTCCACTCAAGTTTGATGGGAGTATTCTCTCAGATCTGGCACTTATCCTGCGCTCAATTAACCCTTACAACAGTGGAATCTTTGTGAAATAAGTGCCAATTATCATGAATGGCGCAAAAGGAATACTCCTTTGGGGTTGAGTCAATGCAAATAAACCCGCAAGGATCCATGTTGATGTTAATGCAATTGAGAGTTCATCAATTGTGGCCAAGGTAATTGAACAAATAAATGAAAGTTTTATATCTCCATAACCTATTTTTGAACCACTAACTAGATTTATTAAGAGATATATGCCAAGTCCAAAACACCCTATTTTCCAATTCATAAAGTGAAGAGGCATTAGAAGTATGCCTACGATTACCAAGTCGATATTTCTAATCAGGTGAGCTTGAACATCATAGATTGCTATTTTGGTGAACCAAATAAACGCCAATATCTCTAGCAGCACTCATTTAGATTACTTAAATTTGTGAACTAGATGCACTCCTGTGGATTACTTTCTAACCGCCTCCGACGCAACCTTAAGCAACTCTCGCCTCATGGAATCAAAATCAAACTCTTTTTGGGAGAAATAATTGATCTGAAATAAAGCTTGCTCAACCAGTAAAGCTAGCCCACCGATTACATGTTTTCCGAGGTTTTGATAACGTTTGGCTAGTTCAGTTGGCCATGGGTGATAAACAACTTCAAAAAAATCCGCCTTAGTTGAGATAATTGATAGACCATCTGTGGCACCTGCCGGTGTTGTAGATATGATCAAATCACGATCTTGTATCTCGTCAAAGTTGTGCCAATCCAGAAAATTAATGTCTAAGTCTGCCAGAGCTGCATGAAGTTGATCATGTCTGACCTTCGATCTGGTCACCACCGTTACATCGGTGTTTGTACCTTTAAGGGCGCCAAGTGCGGCCCTGGCCGTGCCGCCCGCCCCTAAGATTGCAATCTTCTTGCCAAAATATGGTTGCAGCAAGTTCTTAAATGCCAACAAATCAGTAGAAATTCCAATGCTTCCCGTTGATTCGAAAATCACAGTATTGACTGATGAGATTTGTTTGGCGATTGGATCTACCCTGTCTATGAATCCAATACAAATCTCCTTCAATGGCATGGTCAGTGCCAAGCCTCGATACTGAGAATTTTTTGATTCAAAATAGAAGTTTCCAAAATCCTGGTCACTAACTTCGTGAGCTAGAAATTCCGCTTCCACGCCAAGCATTTGGTATGCCGTGGAGTGTAGAAGTGGCGAAAGAGAATGCGCTATCGGCGAGCCAGCGACTGCTAATTTAATCAACCAAACAACCCCGCATCTTCATTTTTTCTAAATTCATTTGCCCAAACATTAAATTCGTCGAAAGATCTGGTAAATCTGGTATCTCCTGGTTTGACTGTAACGTAATACAACCAATCCCCGTTTGCTGGATTAACAGCTGCTGACATTGCTTGTTCACCTGGATTGCTAATTGGTCCTGGCGGTAGCCCTCGATACTTGTAGGTGTTGTATTTAGAATTCGTATCCAACCTCTTGTACGGGAGCCTTATTTTTCCACGAGTATTGGTTGCGTAATCAATGGTTGCATTGATCTGCAAAGGCATGCCTATTTCAAGGCGGTTATAAATCACCCGCGCTATCTTAGGAAAATCCACAATATCCCCCTCGGACTGAATCATCGAGGCAATTATCAATAATTCGAAAGGTGAATAGCCTCGATAGCCATTCTCTATACCGCTCTTCTTGGCTGATATATAAAATCGCTGAATCATTTGGTCAACTGCTTGATCAAAAGTTGTACCAGGAACTATCGAATACTGAGCTGGAAAGAGAAAGCCTTCTACATCTTTTGCCTTATAAAGTGGATCGATCTTGGCATTTGTCGAGTACTTGCCAGTGACTAATTTGGACTTAGCCAACAAATCAAATATTTCATTTTCTCTAAGTCCTTCAACAAAACCAAATAATCCGCGGTTACGTTTTGGATCAAGTAATTGTTCCAATGCAGATTGCGCAGATATACCTAAATCCAACTCGTGTAAACCAGGTGAAATACCATTTGCCCGCTTATCATTGATAGCAATTTTGATAAATACCTTCTCTGCTTTAATCACTCCAGACTCTTTAAGTTTTTGAGCGATCTTCACCCCTGTATCCCCAGGTTCAATCAATATCTCAACTTTTTCTGCAGAGCTAATATTTCGGTAGTCATTTAGTAAGAATGCGTTATGGGTTGAGATTGCGAATAAGGTGAAAATTATAGCTACCGCCAGTGGAGGAATTATTTTTCTCAAAAACGGTTTCCGATCGAAGTATTGGATTTTTCATTTAACAACGCAGTTTCAAGAATATTCACCGCAGCGATCTGATCAATAACGCTTTTACTATCTCGCGCACTTTTACCAGCTTCTCGCATCTGAGCATAAGAAACTTGAGTGCTAAGTCTTTCATCAACCAAATAGATAGGACCTTCATATAGACACCTAACTAGCGCTGCAAAACTGGCAGCTTCATGGGATTTTGAGCTGTCTGCACCAGACAAGTGTTTTGGATTTCCAATCACGATATATATAGGTTGTACATCATTTAAAATCTCACCGATTTTTAAATACAAATCAGCGTCATTGTTAATTGTGGCATGAGGTGAAACAAGAATTGATTCAGAATCAGAGGTAGCAACTCCTATCCGCTTCTCTCCATAATCAAAACCAATTCGACGGCCCTGGGCGATTGGTGTTTTCATTTCCATCCAGCTATTTAACTAATCTTTCCGGTTGTTACTTTCGTAATTTCTGTAAGTGCTTGATCAATCAGTTTCGGCTCAGTTCCGCCGCCCTGGGCAAAGTCATCTTTTCCGCCTCCGCCTCCGCCGAGTACGGTTGAACCAACCTTTATTAACTCTCCTGCTTTAACACCAAGTTTTATTGCCTCTGGAGATACTGCAGCTACCAACATGGGTTTTGAATTGTTGATTGTTGCAAGTACAACCACCCCGCTCCTCAACTTACCTTTCAGGTCAATAGCAATAGACCTCATGTCATCCACTGATACTTCATTTTCCAATTGAGCGGTTAATAAGTTAACTTGACCAATCTGCTTTACTTTCTTAACAAGTTCAGCAGCTGAAGCCATCGCCTTAGCACTTCTAACAACCGCCAACTCCTTCTCCATAATCTTCATTTTTTCAACCAGCTCGGAGATTCGCTGCGGTAACTCCTCCGCTCTTACTCCTTTAATAATTTCTGTTAGAGAATTAAGTAGGACATGCTCTCTAGCTAAGAACTGGTAAGCATCGTGCCCTACCAAAGCTTCAATTCTTCTAACGCCTGCACCAATTGAAGATTCAGATAGCAATTTAACCAATCCCAATTGGCCAGATCTTGTTACATGAGTTCCGCCGCACAATTCTTTGGCCCAATCGCCGATGCTCACCACGCGGACCTGGTCGCCATATTTTTCACCAAATAGCGCCATCGCACCCATCGCTTTAGCAGCATCTTGAGTCATAACCTGGGCTTCTACCGATAGATCTGCGATCAATAATTCATTCACTCGACTTTCAACATCAGCTAATACGGAATCGGGCACTGAACTTGTTGAAGGAAAATCAAATCGAAATCTTCCAGGTGCATTCTCAGAGCCTGCTTGTGTGGCTGTTTCTCCCAAAGCCTCCCGAAATGCTTTGTGAACCATATGAGTTGCTGTATGCGCTCTAGAGATCGCCATTCTTCGCCCTAGATCAATCTCGGCTAGTACTTGATCACCTTGCTTTACCTGACCACTTATTACCGTTCCCCTGTGAACAATTAATCCTGGCAGTGGTGACTGAACATCATCAATTTGAATAACAGCTCCATTTGATAACTTTATTTTTCCAGCATCAGCTAATTGGCCACCACCTTCAGCATAAAATGGTGTTCGATCTAGAGTTACTTCGATTTCAGAACCTATATTTGCTTCACCAGATTTCTTACCGGCGATTAGTAATCCAGTCAATTTTGCCTCGGCGGAGTTTTTTTCATAACCAATAAATTTAGTAGGACCTGCTGCATCGATTATTGACCTATATTCAGTTAAATCGGTATGACCACTTTTCTTAAGCTTTGCATCAGCTTTTGCTCGATCTTTCTGTTCCTTCATCAATTTTCTAAAACCTGTCTCATCAACCTCTAAACCTTGTTCGCGGGCCATCTCTAAGGTGAGGTCAAATGGGAACCCATAGGTGTCATGTAATTTAAATGCTGTATCCCCAGAGACTGCCTTTTGTTTTGACTTCTTTAAGTCCTCAGCAGCGATATCAAAAATACTTGTTCCACTTTTTAATGTTTGAATAAATGAATCTTCTTCGGCTTGGGCGATAGATAAAATGCGCTCTGAATCCTTTATTAGTTCTGGATATTGAGGTCCCATAGCCTGTATTGAGCTCTTTATTAACTCAGAAATCACCAAATCTTGCGAACCAAGTAATCTCATATTTCTAATTGTTCTACGCATCATTCTTCTTAAAACATAACCACGGCCCTCATTACCTGGCGTTATCCCATCACCGATTAGCATCATTGCTGTTCTACTATGGTCAGCAACTACTCTCAACGAAATATCATCTTTAACCTCTTTGCCATAATTGACCTTAGTTAATTCAGAGGCCTTATCAAGAATAATTTTTGTGGTATCAATTTCATAAATATTTTCAACACCTTGCAGCAAAGCTGCAGTTCTTTCCAACCCTAACCCTGTATCAATATTCTTCGCCGGTAACTCACCCACAATTGGGAAGGTGTTCTTATCCCCTCCTTCACCGCGAACATTTTGCATAAAAACAAGGTTCCAAATCTCAAGGTATCTATCTTCATCGGCGATCGGACCGCCCTCTTTCCCATACGCACTGCCGCGATCAAAATAGATTTCAGAGCAAGGTCCACATGGACCAGGAACACCCATCGACCAGAAATTATCTGCCATATCTCTTCGCTGGATTCGATTTTTCGGGACTCCAATTTGTTTCTCCCAAATTTGTGCAGCCTCGTCATCATCTTTATAAACAGTTACCCAGAGTTTATCTTCGCTAAATCCATAGCCACCATCTGAAGTTGATTTAGTTAACAACTCCCAGGAAAGTGCTATGGCTCCCTCTTTAAAGTAATCTCCAAAGGAAAAATTTCCACACATCTGAAAAAATGATGCGTGCCTAGTTGTTTTGCCAACCTCATCAATATCTAAAGTACGAACACATTTTTGTACTGAAGTTGCACGTTTGTATGGAGGTTTTATCTCTCCCAGAAAGTACGGCTTGAAAGGGACCATGCCAGCATTTACCAGTAGTAAATTTGGATCATCTGCAATCAATGATGCTGACGGAACAACCGTATGGGGTAAGTTTAAAGAATTATTCGATTCAAAGTACTTTAACCATCTAGAGCGAATATCAGCAGAATTCATGACTACGCCTTCGCTTTGCTTTTTTTCTTACCCTTTTTCTTTTGCTTAACCGCTCCAAAGACCGCAGCTGCGGCTTTCATGGCTATCGGGTTCTCATCTAGGAATGATTCAGTTGCCGTCGATACCTTCTTTGTTAAATTCTCAATTGATTTTCCTGCATTAATTAAACTCTTTAAAGGACTGTTAATCATGGCAACTGTTTTAGTTATTTCATCAATCAGCCTGGATGCTCGAATAACGGTGTAGGCAATTGCAACCGCAATTACAGCAAGGCTGGACGCGGCAATAATCGTTGCAATTCCACCTGGACCCATGTTGGGAAGAATACCTGAAAAGGTGGGAACTATTTGGCAACTGCTGGAGTATCGACCCCTGACTCTTTACGTTGTGCTGGCGTAATAGGTGTTGGTGCACCTGTTAGAGGATCACCGCCACTGGCCGTTTTTGGAAAAGCAATAACTTCTCGAATTGATTGAGCCCCAGCTAATAATGCACATAATCTATCCAGTCCCAGGGCAATACCACCATGTGGTGGTGGGCCATAATTAAATGCTTCAAGTAAAAATCCAAATTTACTTTCAGCTTCACTTTTTGACAATCCAATTGTTTTAAATACTCGCTGCTGAACATCTCGCTGGTGGATACGAATTGACCCACCACCAATCTCATTACCGTTCAGAACGATGTCGTATGCATAAGCCAAAGCCTCTTGTGGGTTGGTATCAAAAGTATTTGCGTACTCTGGTTTAGGTCCAGTGAATGGATGGTGCACTGCTGTCCAGCCAGCTGCAGGATTTTCTGCATCAACTGGTTCAAACATTGGTGCATCAACTATCCAAACAAACTTCCAAGCCTTTTCATCAATTAAATTACATCGCTGACCAATTTCTAATCGCACCGCACCTAATAAGCTTTGAGATGAAACGGTGGCACCTGCAGCAAAGAAAATTGCATCCCCATTTTTTGCCCCAACAGCATTTGTGATCCCAGCACTTTCCTTCTCTGACAAATTCTTAGCTACTGGTCCGGATAAAGTTCCATCTTCACCAACTAATATATAAGCCAACCCTTTGGCGCCACGAGCTTTGGCCCAATCTTGCCAAGCATCTAATTCACGTCTAGGAGTACCTGCTCCTTTTGGCATAACTACACAACCAACATATTCGGCTTGAAATACTCTGAATGAAGTCTCTTTGAAAAAACTTGTTACATCAATTATCTTACTTTCAAATCGTAAATCAGGTTTATCCGAGCCATAGTCACGCATGGCATCACGATATGTCATGTGTGGAATTGGCGTTGGAATCGTGTAGTTAACTACTTTGTTGAAAACGGTGGTCAGTACTTTCTCTGCCACCGCGATTACATCAGATTGATCTGCAAAAGATATCTCAATGTCTAACTGAGTAAACTCCGGTTGTCGATCTGCCCTGAAATCTTCATCACGAAAACAACGGGCAATTTGGTAATACCTTTCCATTCCAGCAACCATTAATAACTGCTTGAATAATTGGGGTGATTGTGGAAGGGCATACCAAGAACCTGGTTGCAACCTAACCGGAACAAGAAAATCTCTGGCACCTTCTGGTGTAGATCTTGTTAAGTATGGTGTTTCAATCTCTAGGAAATCCTGATCTGCCATTACTTCACGAATTGCAGAGGTTACTTTGGAGCGCAATCTCAGATTCTTGGCCGGACCCTCGCGTCTTAAATCCAAATATCGATACTTAAGTCTAATTTCCTCGGAAATGTTTCCAATATCTCCACTATCTACTGGAAATGGAAGAGCTGCTGCTTCACTTAAAACCTCTAACGACTCACAAACCACCTCTATTTCACCGGTAGGAATATCTTTATTTTCATTTCCAGTTGGGCGGGTTTTTACCACACCTGTAATTAGCACACACCATTCAGCACGTAATTCCCCAGCAATCTTTTCATCATTTATTACAACCTGCACTGCGCCAGATGAATCTCTTAGATCAATAAAGGCCACCCCACCATGATCCCTACGACGTGCAACCCAGCCAGCTAAAACAACAGTGGTACCCACTGACTTAGCATTTAATGAACCAGCATCATGGGTACGCAACATTATTTACTATTTACCAATCTTTTTCACTAGATCTGAAGCATCAAGGCTACTGGATAACAACTCACCGCTGCTCATTATTTTCAATTGGCAATTCCCAGTGGCCAATTCATCATCGCCAATCACTAAGCCATATTTTGCACCACTTTTATCAGCAGCTTTCATAGCACCTTTCAACCCACGATCTCCATAAGCCATATCGCATATAATTCCAGCCTGACGTAATTCGGCAATCAACTTGAATGCAGCTGCTTTACCTGCTTCAGTGATTGGCGCAACAAACAATTGCATCTGATTTATCACTGCCGGCAAAGAGTTCTCCGCCTGGCATGCCATTAATATCCGATCCACTCCCAAGCCAAATCCAATACCACTCACATCTGCCCCACCTAAAGATGACATCAAGCCGTCATATCGGCCCCCGCCACCAATTCCAGATTGCGCGCCAAGCATTTCATGATCAAATTCAAAGGTAGTTCCGGTGTAATAATCCAGACCTCGAACCATTCTTGGGTTTATCTGAAAATCAATACCTATGTTTTTCAATAAGCCCTGAACTGTTTCAAAGTGCTGCTTACTCTCCTTATTTAAATAATCAAGAAGCAAAGGCGCTTTGACCATTGCCGACTTAACCTCTTCTCTTTTATCATCAAATAGTCTTAGAGGGTTAAGTTTTGCTCTTGCAACAGTTGCTTCATCAAGCTTTAAACCAGATATGAATTTAACTAAATCTTTTCGATGGGCATCACGACTACTGGAATCCCCAAGAGATGTAATATTCAATGTATATTTCTTCAAACCCAATGCCTTGAATGCCGCATCTGCTACTGCAATAACCTCTACATCAATCTCTGGATCGTTGTAACCAATTGCCTCAATTCCAACTTGGTAAAACTGACGGTATCTGCCTGCCTGCGGACGTTCAGCTCTAAAAAATGGACCGGTGTAAAAGAGTTTTACAGGCAGCTGGCCCTTGTCAAGATTGTGTTCAATTACTGCGCGCATTACTCCTGCGGTTCCCTCTGGTCTTAAAGTGATTGAGCGACCGCCACGATCTTCGAAGGTATACATTTCTTTACTAACAACATCGGTTGATTCACCTACGCCACGCGTAAAAACTTCTGTATCTTCAAAAACTGGTAACTCAATTAGATTGTAACCAGCAAGCCTTGCGGCGTTAAGTAATTGATCTCTAACGTATTCAAATTGATTTGAGTTTGGCGGAACATACTCACTTACTCCTTTAGGCGCCTGAAATTTACTCAAAATCTCACCGCCCACTCTGATCTAGAAAATCACTCTGCAAGTAAGGATTTCTCACGCGCTCAATGCCGATTGTAGTTTGCCCTCCATGTCCAGGCAGGACATTTAGGCCATCAGACAGGGTTAAAATTCGATCTCGTAAGGTATTTCTCATCTGACTGGCTGAACCAGTAGGTAAATCAGTCCGACCGATACTTCCAGCAAAGAGAACATCACCTGAAATTAACTGTTGGTCATCAACCGTAAAGATCACCGAACCTTTGGTGTGACCAGGTGCAAATATTGATGTGATCTGCATACCCGCCAATTCAAATGTTTCAAAATCTTCCAACTCCACAATTTCATCCGGTTCTTTCAATTTTTCATTCCCAAATGCATTAAGAAATTGCTGGCTAATCCCATTGCGATCAAGAGCTCCCATGGGATCGGTGAGTAAAAATCGATCTGCAGGGGTGATAAAAGTTCGCATCGGAACCTGAGCAGTTAATGGCAGCACTGAGAAAATATGGTCAAGATGACCATGAGTGATAAGCACTGCGATAGGTTTTAAATTATGTTCCGAAACTTTGGTTACGATTTCGTTAACTAAGTTTGGCCGGGCCATACCAGGGTCGACAATTATGCACTCTTGACCAATTTTTGAGGCAAGAATCCAACAATTGGTTTCAAAATAGGGAGCAATTACCCGATCAATCAGCAATTATCGCCCCGCTCTCTCATCTGTTTTTAGGTTCAAATTTCCCTAAAAGATGGTGCTTAGGCTATCTTTTAGCCAGCACCAAACCCAGCAATCAATGATGCTAAGTGCAAAATTGATAGCCACGCCCCCACATAACGAGATCTGGTCACCAGAAATCGTGCAACGAAAGGTAAACCTAATGGAAAATACATCTACATCAAACCTTTCATCCACCGGGGCAGCATCAGCACTAATTGGTGATCCAGCAAAATTTGGCCGTGTCGGCGAAGATGGCACCGTTTATGTAATAACTCCAACAGGCGATCGAGCTGTTGGTTCTTATCCCGGAAAAAGCCCAGAAGAGGCTCTTGCTTACTTTGTTAAGAAGTTTGAAATGGTCGCATCTGAGGTTGCTCTATTAGCAGCAAGAATTCGTTCTGGCGCAATGGTGCCAAGTGATGCTCATGAAGCAGTAAATAAATTGCGTTCACAGATTACAGATTTAAATGGGGTAGGTGATTTAGTAAATTTAGCAGAATCACTTGAAAAGATTCCATCTCTTATAACTGAACATGAAGGCGCTTATGTCGCGCGAAAAGCTGCTCAAGCGGCAGAGCGAGAAGCTCGAAAAATTGAATCTACTGCGGTCAAAGAGAAACTGGTTGTCGAGGCTGAGAGCTTGGTGGATTCAGTTGCTTGGAAGGTAACAACAGCGCGATTAAAAGTCTTGTTGGAGGAGTGGAAAAAAGCACCACGGTTGGATAAGAAAGTTGATGCTCAATTATGGAAGAGGTTCTCTTCATCTCGAAATAAATTTGATAAGAGGCGCCGTACACATTTTGCCAATCTTGCTAGCGAACATAAGAAGGTGGCATCTACAAAAGAAACGATTGTTAAAGAGGCTGAATCACTTGCAAACTCTAAAGATTGGCTAAACACTGCTAAGCAGTTCAAGTCTTTAATGGACCAATGGAAAGCCTCAGGAAGAGGTAAAAAATCTACAGATGCAGCGCTATGGAGTAGATTCAAAGCGGCTCAAGATACTTTTTTTGCAGCTAAGAATGCGGATATGGATAAACGAAAAAATTCAATGGCGGAGAATCTCGTAAAACGTGAAGCATTAATCGTTGAATTTGAAGCGCTGTTGCCGATAACTGATTTCAAGGGCGCTAAGAAGAAATTTTATGATCTGATGGGTAAGTGGCAAAAAATCGGAATGACTGATCGCAAAAAACGCACCAGTTTTGACGCAAAAATAAAGAAAGTTGAAGACGAGATAAATGAACTAGAACGCAATTATCAGCGCAAAAGTGATCCAACAGCCAAAGCGCAAGCCAATAAAGTTGTACAGGGTTTGGCAGAGGCAATTGAAAATTATGAGAAGCAAGCCACAAAAGCCGAGGCTGCTGGTCAAACTGCTAAGGCAATGGTGGCTAGAGAGGCTGCAGCCGCACGTCGTGTTTGGCTAGAACAAGCCCAAAAGGGATTAACTGATTTTACAAATTAATTGTTAAAAACTCGATTCACATCATAAACACCTTCAATGCTTCTAACTGAATTTAGTACAGAATCCAGATGTGAAGCATCAGCCATTTCAAATGTAAATTTTGATATTGCAGTCTGATCTTTGTTTGTTAAAACCGAAGCACTCAGAATATTCACATGCTGATCTGAAAGTGCTTTAGTCACATCAGAAAGTAATCGTGCTCGGTCTAAAGCCTCAACTTGTATATTCACAAGAAAAGTACTTTTTGCCGAAAGATTCCACTTAACTCCTACCAGCCGATCGCCTTGATGAATTTGTAAGTCATTCACGTTGATACAATCACTTCGGTGTACTGAAACTCCACTACCCCTGGTAATGAAACCTGTTATCTGGTCACCAGGAACAGGAGCACAACACCTAGCCAATTTAACTAAAACATCAGCTGTTCCTTCGACATCTACCCCGGCAATGCTCTTACGAGCTCTCTTTACAGGTGCAATTAATGGTGCCAAATCAATTTCTGGATTACTTTCTCCTGTGCCAAGTAATGCCATTAATTTCTCAATTACAGAATGAGCGGAGATGTGTCCATTCCCAACTGCTTCATACATAGATTCAATATCTTCATACTTCAAATCATGTGCCAATTCTAGAAGGGCATGCCCCCCAAGAATTTTTTGAATTGGCAAGCCTGCTTTTCGCATCTGCCGCGCGATCGATTCTTGACCAGCTTCTATTGCCTCTTCTTTACGCTCTTTGGAGAACCAAGCTTTTATTTTTGATCTTGCACGTGATGAGGTGACAAAATTCAGCCAATCGTGGCTGGGGGCCGCATTGGGATTTTTATTAGTAACAATTTCAATCACATCGCCGTTTACCAAATGCGATTCAAGTGGCACTAGTTTTCCGTTTACTTTTGCACCAATACATTTACTACCAACTTCGGTGTGAACAGCATAGGCAAAATCAACAGGTGTTGAGCCTGACGGCAGCGCAATAACATTACCTTTAGGAGTGAAGACGAATACTTCGGGAGTGCGTAGGTCATAGCGAAGTGTTTCAAGAAAATCACTTACATCCTCACTTTCCTGTTGCCATTCATGCAACTGTTTCATCCACAAAATCTCTGGATTTTTCTGTTGATCAAAGGTTTTGGATTTGTATTTCCAATGAGCGGCAATTCCATATTCAGCCCTAGCATGCATATCAAAAGTTCTAATCTGAATTTCAACGGCTTTCCCACTAGGACCAATCACAGTGGTATGTAACGATTGATACAGGTTGAATTTGGGCATAGCAATGTAATCTTTAAATCTACCTGGTACAGGACTCCATCTGGCATGAATCGCACCCAACGCCCCATAACAATCTCTTACTGAATCAACCAAAATCCTTATTCCGACTAGATCATAAATATCATTAAACTCCCGACCACGTACCACCATTTTCTGATAAACACTATAAAAATGTTTTTGTCGGCCACTGACATTTGCCTCAATACTCTCAGCTCTTAAATCAACATCAATTGCAGTAACTACTTCATTAGTCAGTAAATCTCTAGCTGGTGACCTCTCGCCAACTAACCTTTCAATCTCCTCATACTTTTTTGGCTCAATTGTCTTAAACGATAGGTCCTCTAGTTCCCATTTAATAGCGTTCATTCCTAAACGATGAGCAAGTGGAGCATAAATATCAAGGGTTTCGCGAGCTTTTCGTTCAGCAGTTTCTTTGGCAATGAATTCCCAGGTTCTTGCATTATGTAAGCGGTCAGCAAGCTTGATGACTAAAACTCTGATATCTCGTGACATTGCAACAACCATTTTGCGAAGAGTTTCAGCTTCGGCAGTTGGTCCATAAGTCAACTTGTCTAACTTGGTTACCCCATCAACTAACGCAGCCACCTCATCACCAAAGTCACCTTTAATATACTCAATTGAGTAAGAGGTGTCTTCAACTGTGTCATGCAAAAGTGCGGCCATTACCGTAGGCAAATCCATTCCAAGATCGATGAGGATGTGAGCAACTGCAACAGGGTGGGTTATATATGGTTCACCAGATTTGCGTAGTTGACCTGAGTGAGCCTTGTCTGCCGCATTAAATGCTCGCTCTAAATCCAAATTAGAAAATCCAGGATGTGAACGAGCCAATCCATCCGAAAGCGGCTTTAACAATTCGATGGTTGTCATAGCGCTTCGGCTGCTTTTGTTAAATCAATTAATTTAGCGGCGGCGATCGCGTTTAGGCTGATTGCGAGGACCACGATCAGATCTAGACTCAACGACAACTGTGGGAGTGGTTGCGGAAACTTTATCTCCCCTTGTGCCTACTCTTTTTGCTAATGCTTGCATCGCAGGTTCTCTCTCACGCAGGCCAGCCAAAATTGGTGTAGCGATACAAATAGAGGAATAGGTACCGGTAATTAACCCAATAAATAAAGCCAAAGATAGATCCTTTAAAGTTCCAGCACCTAGTAAGCCTGCTCCCACGAACAAAATCGATCCAACCGGCAATAGGGCAACTAAGGATGTATTAAATGAACGAACAATGGTCTGATTTACTGCCAGGTTTGCTGCTTTTGAATAGGTGGTTCTGCCAGTTGCGGCTATTCCTTTTGTATTCTCTCGAACTTTATCAAAGACTACTACCGTGTCATATAAGGAGTAACCTAAAATAGTTAAGAATCCAATTATGGTAGCTGGTGTTACCTCAAAGCCCACAAGTGCATAAATACCAACCGTGATAACCACGTCATGTATTACTGCGATGATGGCCGAGATCGCCATTTTAGCTTCGAAAGTCATAGCAAGATAAAGCATTACCACCAATAAAAATCCGAATAATCCATATAGTGCTTTTCGAGTGATCTCTTCACCCCAGGATGGCCCAATAATTTGCGAATCAATAGATTCAATAGTGACATTGAAATTCTTAGCCAGCGTGGTTTCTAATGTACTTTGTTCTACCGAAGTTAGCGCATCTGTTTGAATACGCACTTTATCGCTACCAACTTTTTGAATGATATTTTGGGTTGTAATTTGCGCTTCAGTTAAAGACTGTTTAGCAGTATCAATTGAAGCATTTGGAGTAGTTACAGTGAAAGATGAACCACCTTTAAACTCAATTCCAAGATGTAATCCTTGAGCAAAAAGTGTAATTGCTGAGGCCAATATCAAAAGTCCGGAAATTGAATACCAAACTTTTCGCTTGCCAACAAAATCTATAGAGGTTTCACCACGATAAAGTCTTCCACCAAGTCCTGAGAGTTTAAGCATTAGAAACCTCCTCGGTTTTTTGTGGATTTTTCTCCACCATTCCGATGGATTTGGTAGAAAAACCTGACCACGGATGTCCATTATTGAAGAATGACAATTTTACTAAAATGGTCATCAATGGTTTGGTGAATAAAAAGACTACGATCAAGTCAATTATGGTGGTTAAGCCAAGTGTGAATGCAAAGCCTCTAACCCCACCGACAGCAAATATGTAAAGCATAATTGCTGCCAACATGGAGACGACATCCGCTGCGATAACAGTTCTACGGGCACGTACCCAGCCAGTTTCTACAGCTGACTTAATTGATTTGCCTTCTCGAATTTCATCCCTGATACGTTCGAAATAAACAATAAATGAGTCAGCTGTAATACCAATTGCAACAATCGCACCTGCAATTCCAGCCAAAGTCAATGTGAAATCGATTAACTCGCCGAGTAGGGCGAAAGAGAGCAATGACATTACGGCTGCGACTATTAGTGAGCTAACGGAAACCAAACCCAAACCACGGTAGTAGAGCATTGAGTAGATAACCACCAAAGCCAAACCTAAAATTCCAGCAATTAATCCACCACGTAATTGATCAGCACCTAGTGAAGGAGATACCTGTTGCACCTCGCCACGATCAAAAGTTAGTGGCAATGCACCATATTTTAAGACGTTTGACAGATCCTGTGACTCTAATTGTGTGAAGTTTCCAGTTATTTGCGCATTGCCGGTATTGATCGGTTCATTGATTCGGGGTGCTGAATAAACTAAACCATCAAGAACAATTGCAGCCTGATTTTGTGGTGCAGGTAATGAGGCTAATCGAGTTGTCATAGCACCAAACTTTGAAGCACCTTCACCATCAAATTCCAACGTTACATACCAACCAGATGCACCTTGTGGATCCAGCAGGGCAGATGCTTGAGTTACTTGGCGGCCTAAAACTTCTGCTGGCGCCAAAATATACTTATTAACTCCAGTGCGATCACAACTGACAATTGTGGCTGCTTCATTGCCACTGCTACCGCCTTGGCGATTTTCCGGCAATGTGCAATCTAAAGCCGCATACTGGGCATTTATCTCAGGTGTTACACCTGGTGGTAGCACCGATGCAGTTGGATCAGCACTTACCGGAGTTGCATTAGCAGCGCCTTCTGCTAAAACTGGACGGAATCTAAGTTCCGCAGTTTGACCAACTAAATCGACAATTCTTCTGCCAGTTTCACCAGGTACTTGAATTACGATCTGGCGATTAATACCTGTTCCCTGTGCTGAAACTTCAGATTCGGCAACACCTAATGAGTTAACCCGCTGACGAATAATTTCAACCGCTTGGTCGATAGCCTCGGCAGTTACTCTGCCACTTTGGCCATCTTCAATTCTTGGTTGCAATGTAACGCTGGTACCACCTTGCAAATCCAAACCAAGTTTGAATGAGGTTGCGCCAATAACAAAAGAAAGACCAGTCAAGGCCAAAACCGAAAGCAACAGGATCGAGATGGTTCTAACTGCTCGGGCTTGGGTATTTGCAATTTTATTAGCAGACATGAGGGCCAATTCTAGGCTGAGGTGAGATTATTGAGAAATCAAGCAATAAGTTAGCGAAAAACAGGCGAAAAACTTAGATTATTGAGCAATATCTGGGTCTTGATCAAACAGAGTTGCATCAGTTCCAATTTGCGCAGACAGCGGTGGCTTTAATCCAAGGTGAGACCAACCTGCGGCTGTAGCAATACGCCCTCTTGGTGTTCTAGCTAGAAATCCCATTCGAACCAAGAAAGGTTCAGCTAAGGATTCAATAGTTTCAATCTCCTCACCGACTGCCATAGCAAGGGTTGAAACTCCAACCGGTCCACCATTAAAGTTTTTAAGTAACGCGGTGAGCACTGATTTGTCTAGGCGATCTAATCCGATTTGATCAACCTCATATATTTCTAGAGCTGATTTTGCATGCTCTAGTTTCACTAGTTTTTCATTATTTACTTGTGCGTAATCTCGCACTCTGCGAAGAAGTCTATTGGCCACTCTTGGTGTTCCTCTGGAACGAGAAGCTATTTCTACAATAGCAGTGGCGTCAATACTGATTTCAAGAAGATCTGCACTTCGCTTAATAATTTGTGATAATTCATCAGCTTCGTAAAAATCTAATTGAGCTGTGAATCCAAATCGATCCCGCAATGGACTGGGTAGTAAACCAGCACGCGTGGTTGCGCCAACAAGGGTGAAATGTGGTAGCTCCAGGGGAATTGAGGTTGCACCAGCACCCTTACCAACAATTACATCAACTCGAAAATCCTCCATTGCTAAATACAACATCTCTTCAGCTGGTCTGGACATCCGGTGGATTTCATCAAGGAATAAAATTTCTCCTTCAACTAAGGATGAGAGTATTGAAGCAAGATCTCCTGCGTGCTGAATCGCAGGTCCAGAAGTAATACGAATTGGACTATCCATTTCGGTGGCAACAATCATCGCTAAGGTAGTTTTACCTAAACCTGGCGGACCAGAAAAAAGAATGTGATCAGCGGTTGATTTACGCTGTTTGGCCGCTGAAAGCAGCAGATCTAATTGATCCCTAACTCTAAGTTGACCTACAAACTCATTTAAACTCTTTGGACGAAGGGCAAGTTCGGCAACTCGTTCAGCATCATCTGCGCCATTATCGATTACTCGATCACCCATCTCTATTTACCGCCACTCTTAAGTGCCAGTTTCAATACTTGCCCAACCGAAAGACCTTCAATTTTTTCATCCTTCGTAACTTGATTTACCATAGAGATAGCTTCTTTATTTGAATATCCCAAACCCTGTAAAGCATTTTCAACTTGGTTAGAAATTGTTAAATCAGAGCCACTTTTTCCACTAGCAAATGCTGCAGACTTATCTTTCAATTCAAGAACCAGCCGCTGTGCGCCTTTTTTACCTAACCCAGGTACCGCCTCTAAAGACTTAAGATTCGAGGAGATGATCGCACTAGCAATTGAGGCTGCATCACTATTTGCCAGGATTGATTGCGCAACCTTAGGCCCAATTCCGGTAACTGATAACAACAACTCAAAAAAATCACGATCTACAACTTCAGTAAAGCCATATAAAGTGAGGGCATCTTCTCGAACTATTAAATAAGTATGAAAACTTACTCGCTCACCAACCTGCATTTTCGCAGCTATTCGAACTGGCACCTGTAGCAGCAATCCCACACCGCCCACCTCCACCACCAGGGAATTTATAGAGGTTGATTTAACGCTGCCACTTATCGAGCTAATCATCGCTTTTTGACTGCCTTTTTCTTTGCGGTTGCTAATCGGGCATTACCAACTCCCCGCCAATGATGGCAGATAGCAAGGGCTAAAGCATCTGTACTGTCTACTGGTTTTGGAATTTCCTTCAACTTCAGTAAACGTTTAACCATCTGCGCTACCTGTTTCTTGTCTGCTCTTCCAGATCCAGTTACCGCAGCCTTCACCTCACTAGGGGTGTGCATTACAACCGGAATGCCGGCTTTAACCGCTAGCAAAAGCACCACTCCGGCAGCCTGGCCTGTAGCCATAGCTGTCTTAACATTTAGATGAGAAAAAACTCGCTCTACTGCAATTACATCAGGTTTAAACTTTGCAATCCAAATAGAAATCTCTTTTTCTAACTCTAATAATCTAAATTCCAGAGCTGCATCAATATCAGTCTTCACCACGCCAACTGAAATCATTTCAAGGGATTGAGGTCCAGAGGAATCCACAACACCAATTCCGCACCGGGTTAAACCAGGATCTACTGCCAATACTCGCATAGGACTAGAGTAATCAGCGGATTTTCTCTAGGAACTAAGGCTCGCCATCACTTCATCTGAAACATCAAAATTTCCATAAACATTTTGAACATCATCTAATTCCTCGATTGCCTCTATCAATTCAAAAACCTTCTTGGCGGTCTCAGAATCAATTGGTATAGACATAGAAGGCAAGAAAGAAGTTTCAGCTGACTCATACTCAGTCCCTGCTGTTTGTAGCGATGTTCGTACTGCTACTAAGTCAGATGGTTGAGCTACTATTTCAAAAGATTCACCAAGATCATTAACCTCTTCTGCGCCAGCATCCAAAACAATTTCTAGCAATGAATCCTCTGTTACCTTCCCATTCTCTTTTGAAACTATAACTACACCCTTGCGGTTAAACAGGTATGAAACAGAGCCAGGGTCAGCCATGTTTCCACCATTTCTCGTTACAGCAACACGAACCTCAGAAGCTGCACGATTTCTATTATCAGACAAACATTCGATTAGTAAGGCAACTCCACCTGCGGCATAACCTTCATACATAATGGTTTCCCATTGTTTTCCACCGGTTTCAAGCCCAGCTCCTCGCTTTACTGCTCTATCAATATTGTCAGCTGGCACAGAATTTTTCTTTGCCTTAGCTATAGCATCATACAAAGTTGGATTACCAGAAACATCAGCACCCCCAGCGCGAGCAGATACTTCAATGGCCTTAATCAATTTTGCAAAATTCTTTGCTCGACGTGAGTCAATAATTGCTTTTTTATGTTTGGTGGTTGCCCATTTGGAATGACCGCTCACGTATTTACCTATTAACCCTTCGAACCAGTTAGTTGACGACAAATATTTTCAACAAAATATCTATGAACCCGATTGTCTCCTGTTAATTCAGGGTGAAATGAGGTAGCAAGTAAGTGTCCTGATCTAACCGCAACCGGATGTTTAATTCCATCTTGGCCAGTTATCTCGGCTAAAACCTCAACTGAAGCCCCAACTGACTCTACCCAAGGAGCACGAATAAATACCGCCCGTACTGCCGGCTCAGTAATTCCCTTAAATTTTAAATCTGTTTCAAATGATTCAACTTGCCTGCCAAATGCATTGCGCCTGACCACCATATCAATACCACCAAAAGTTTCTTGTCCTTCTACAGCATCCTTTACAACATCTGAAAGTAAAATCATTCCAGCACAAGAGCCATAAGTTGGCATCCCTGAGTTAATTCGATCTTTAATCAAATCCATCAAATCAAATGATCTAGCTAGTTTTGCAATGGTGGTTGATTCACCGCCTGGAATTACCAGTGCTGAAATATCTTGAATTTCACTCTTGGTCTTTACTGCTCGGGCATCAACTCCGCAATCACTTAATGATTGAATGTGCTCTCGAACATCACCTTGGAGTGCAAGTACTCCAATTTTCACAATTACCAGCCCCGCTCCGCAAGCCGATGAGGTACTGGGATATCAGCAACATTTATTCCAACCATTGCTTCACCTAAACCGCGTGAAACATCTGCAACAACTTTTGCATCTGTAAAGTAAGTAACCGCTTTAACACATGCAGCCGCACGCTTTGCGGGATCTCCTGATTTGAAAATACCAGAACCCACAAATACACCATCAGCGCCTAATTGCATCATCATTGCCGCATCTGCCGGAGTTGCAATTCCACCTGCAGTAAATAGGACAACGGGAAGCTTTCCGGTGCTGGCTACCTCTTTTACTAATTCATATGGTGCTTGTAATTCTTTAGCTGCTACAAATAATTCGTCCTCACGCATCGAGGTTAATCTGCGAATCTCACCTGAAATTGTCCGCATGTGAGTGGTGGCATTTGAAACATCTCCGGTGCCAGCCTCTCCCTTTGATCGAATCATTGCTGCACCCTCATTGATTCTGCGAAGTGCTTCTCCAAGATTTGTAGCGCCACAAACAAATGGAATTGTAAAATTCCATTTATCAATATGATTTGCATAATCTGCTGGAGTTAAAACTTCTGACTCATCAATGTAATCAACACCTAAAGTTTGCAGAACTTGAGCTTCCACAAAATGGCCAATTCTTGCTTTTGCCATTACTGGAATCGATACTGCAGCTTGAATGGCAGTAATCATGTCGGGATCAGACATACGGGCAACGCCACCTTGGGCACGAATATCTGCCGGCACTCTCTCTAATGCCATGACAGCAACCGCGCCAGCATCTTCGGCAATCTTTGCCTGTTCAACATTTACAACATCCATAATCACGCCGCCCTTAAGCATCTCTGCCATGCCGCGTTTTACACGAGCTGTACCTGTTTCCTTAGACATTTCTCTCCCCTTGCAATTATCTAGTCCCCTAGTGTACTAATCCAACAGCGAGGCGAGAAAACACTTAAATGAAGCCTTGCTCACACGGGCAGGCTTACTAAGGGGTCAAAACAGGTGCCTGGTCAGTAAGGAAAATCCAAGTTCGTCCTGGCTTGAAATTGGCAGGTTCACCATCAATTGTTTGCCATCTCGTTAATTCAGTTTCAGTATCGCGCTGCCAGCTAATTTGGTAGCTAAAACCATCTCTTAACATAACTGCTTTTCCAGTCCCGGTAGTTTTACTAAATGGGGTGATTTCACCAAATTTATCACCATATATTGAAGGGGTAATGGAAACAATTTGTATTATTGCAGTGTCTGCAAATAAATGCTCTCCGGACGCTGCCAAATTTGGTTTTTCATTGAAATAAATTAACCATTTTTCAGCCAAACTATCCCAACGCAGTTCATACTTAGCACTTGGCCACTTAACTTTTGCATTTGCAGTGTTTGTCTCACCTTTTGGCACCTTGCCAAATGGAAATACTGAAATGGTTGGTGAATCTATTTTTATCTTAGGATTTGAGTTTGCTCGTTCCAACAATAAATCTGGTTTTAAAATCATGTCTACAGGGCCTGGTCGATTTGGATCTTTGCCATAAATTGATGGCGGGTTTCGCTCAGCAGAGAGATTTTCTAAATTAGCTGCTGCAATAACGGGCCTCATCTTGCTCTGGGCACCACTGTAGGCAAATCCAACGCGACCAAATTGAGCAAGAAGTTCCAGATCTGAAATTCTTGCCGATCTGATTGGACCAATCAATGGTGGAAGTTTTGAGGTATAGACCGCGGCTAATCTTGTTAGACCAGCTTCTACCTGCTCTACATAAACCACATCAGCATCCTCAACTCCAATTTGTGGATGAGCCGCATTTGTATCGTCGATCTTCACAACTAATATCTGGTTATTAGCACCCGGTAACCCGTTGAAGAAGTTTTTTGGAATCTCTGGTTTATCTAATATCTGGGGAAGATTACTAGTGCCAACAATAGACAAGACAATTACAGTTGCTGAAGCTAAAAAAATTAACCGTCGAGCAATTTTCATAAAATATCATCTTCAAATGCATAGCGAACTGGTATCGGAGCCTTACCTGCCAATCGAAACAACCTTATAAGTGGCTTGGCGCGAACATTTCTTGTGGCATTTACCGCTTCTAAGTGAATATTGATTGCAATTTTTACCTTTGCTGTCGTATCCGATAACTCAACCAGTAGATCAGACGGTAGCTCCAATGAGTGATCAATGGCAGCTCCCTGCACCAATTTCAAAGACTCAGATAAAACGCTCTCGGCTGCAGATCTTTCAACAATATTGGCATTACGTGCTGCTGTTGCCGAACTTGATATTAAGTAAGCAGTTGCAGGATCTAAATTAGATTCAGCGACAATCTCATGGGCTAACGCAGCCCGCTGTTGAAGCAATGCATCCAAGGTTGCCCAAGAGGTTTCAACTCGATGATGAAGTCGATCTAATCTTGAGGCAGAGAAAGACAAATACCACCCAACTAAAACTACAAACAGAAGAGCTAATAGAGCTTGATAATTCATCGCCTGCTCCAGAATCTATTCTCAGAAGCCAAAGTTACCCGTTGCCCACCAGCTATAGCCATTTCATAAACATTCTCAATTTGTTCTGCAACTACCTGCCAATCATACTTTTGTGCGCTTAATCGACCATTTTCAGATAATCGTTTGCGCTTGTCATCATCACGAAGTAACGCAACTAAAACCTTTGCCAAATCAGCTGAATCTCCATTTTTGAATAACTCCCCTGCTTCACCATTTTCAAGAACGGCTTTAAATGCGGGAATATCACTAGCAACTACTGCAGTTCCAGCAGAGAGTGCCTCAGTTAGAATTATTCCAAAAGACTCACTACCGGTGTTTGGTGCTACATAGATCTGAATCGATTTCAAAAAACTTTCTTTTTCCGCATTACTTAGTAAACCTAGGAATTTTACTCGGCTTCGCAACTGTGGGTTCAAATTCTTCATGAACTCTTTGCTATCTCCAGGGCCTGCTACTAAATACTCAACATCCGGTACAAATCGAGCAACAATCGCTAGTGAATCAATTAGTACCTGTAATCCTTTCCGTGACTCTTCAAATCTGCCAATGAACCCTATGGTGTGGTTTTTTGAATAAGCATCAATGATCTTTGCATTTGCATATTTTTGACCATCAATACCATTTGGTATTACAACGGCATCTGTTTCGAAATGATCTTTGAGCGTTGATCGAGCTAATTCACTTACAGCGATTCGTGCACTCAGTTTTTCAACAATGGGTTCCAGAATTGGCCCGATTGCATAAATCGCTTTCTTTTTTGGTGTAGAAACATGAAATGTACCCACTAGTGGACCTTCAGCAGCAGAGCAGGCTAAAAGTGACAAAGATGGAATTGCAGGTTCATGTAGATGGAGTAAATCAAAATCACCACTAGCAATCCACTGCTTCGCCCTTGAGCTAGCAATTGGACCAAATAAAACTCTGGCCACGGAACCATTAATCGGAATTGATATTGGTTTTCCGGCATTAACAACATAATTTTGATGCTCAGTTGAGTCATCTGAAATCGGTGTTAGTACTGACACAAAATGCCCTTCATCAATTAGGTGTTCCGCCAAATCACGGATATGAGTTTGTACTCCCCCCGGCGTATCCCAACCATATGGACAAACTATTCCAATTCTAATTTTCCTCATCTAACCAAATCCTTTGCAACATATGCCAGTCAACTGGGTTTTTCTTTATTCTGCTAGCAAAATTATCAGCAACTGATTGAGTAATTATTTTGATTTGCTCTGCTTCGCTGCCAGCAATAGGTAGCGCAATAGTTTCATCAAAGAAGATTTCGATACCAGATGGTAGGTAACTAATATAAGCAGTAATTAATGGTGCTCGGGTTTTCAGCGCCAAGAGCGCTGGTCCTGATGGCATTTTAGCTATCCCACCTAGGAATTTCACCTCAATACCATTACGTGACATATCGCGGTCTGCAACTAATGCAACCAATTTGCCGAACTCTAATCTCTCAGTGAGTATCGGGATAGTTTTTTCCTTATGACTTATCGCCTCGATCCCAATACTGCGGCGATAATCAAGAAATTTCTTAAATATTGCTTCAGGCTTAAGTTGTTCCACCACTGCAGTTAGGTTGATTCCTGTTGAACAAAAATAAGCGGCAGCATGATCCCAATTTCCAGAATGTGGAAGCGCAACAATGCAACCAATTTTTTTCTCAATGGGATCTCTAAGTAAGTGTTCATTATTCACCTTAGTTGTTTGAATAATTCTCTCTTTGCTCCATTTATTTAATCTAAATGTGTCAATCCAGTATCGCATATAGGATCTCATGCCAAGTTTAGTTAATTCGTTTAACTCAGCCTCGGAAAAATCTGGTTTTACTCGTTGATAGTTACTTCTGAGTCTTTTAATACCCTTGCCATTTTTTTTATAGATCTGATCAGAGGCGAAGTTGGCTAGCTTGTATGCAAATTTTTCTGGAGCTAGACCAATCAATTTCCAAGCAAATAGATATAGCAAATACATTTACTTCACCGCTTTGTAAACAATCAACATACGTTGCGCTACGGTGATCATGGAGAGAAGAACTAAAACCCAGATGCCGATAGTCATTGCATACGCAACTTCTAGTCCATGAAGGGCATAAGCTACTAATGCGATAATCAGTCGCTCACTACGTTCGGCAATCCCACCATCACACATAATATTTAGAGATTCTGCTCTAGCTTTTATGTAGGAAACCATAAATGCAGCAACAGCGGCAATAATAATAAGTGGCACAAGTGGGTCATCATTTTCGATAAAGAACAACAAGGCTCCGATGAATATTGCCGCATCACTTAATCTGTCTAAAGTTGAGTCCAAAACAGCTCCCCACTTACTTACCCCCTTACTGGAAGAGCGAGCAACTGCGCCGTCAAATAAATCAAAAATTACAAAGCCAGCAACCCAGAGAACGCCTGTGAAGAATTCACCCTTTGGGAAAAAGTACAAAGCACTAATAGTGCTTCCAACCCCACCAATAGTTGATATTAAATTGGCGCTTATCCTTAATTTGATCAAGATTTTGACCAATGGGGCAATTAATTTCGCGACAGGATCACGTAATGAACGCTGCAACATAATTCACATCGTAGGCTTATCGATCATGACCGACCTAATTAACGCACGGTTTGTCCTTGGAATGTCTCCTGAGAACCAGCAGATTTCCGAACTTCTTGGCGTATCAGCTGCCAAAATGGATGATCCGCTCTTAATTACCGCAGATGTAGTAGTGGTGGTAGCTAGTGCTAAATCAGGGATAGATCCAAAAGTTGTGGCACAGTGGCAAACCTTTAGGGAGCTTTATATCCCCACTATTGTGGCAGTTGTTGATTTTGAAGATGGTGATGTTGATTTTGAGGATATGAGTGCAATTATTGGAAAGATGTTGGAACCAGTAGTGACTCCATACCTAGTCTTACATGCAGATAATGGGCAACCTACTGCGCTAATTAATCTAGAAGACCAAATCATTACTGACTACTCCACCAAAACCGTGGTTGATATTCCAAGTGAGCCTGAGCATAAAGAGCTGATATTAGAATTTAAAGAGGAACTAGATAATGCTTTGCAGGAAGGGGGTTGGGATCAATTCATTGCCGGCTTGATAATTCCAGCCATTCCTCTGATGCTAAGCAACAAATTAGGCCTATCTGAAATAAAGCGTTTTTTAGATCTGATTCCAAGCCGCAGCTAACTGATCTCTACTCTCCTGTAATAATTTTGGTAGCACCTTAGTTTTTCCAATAATCGGCATGAAATTTGCATCACCGCCCCATCTAGGAACAATATGTTGATGCAGATGACCTGCAATACCGGCTCCAGATACTGCGCCTTGATTTATCCCGATGTTAAAGCCAATGGCATTACTTACCTTACGCAACACCTTCATCGCATGAGCAGTTATCTCCTGCACCTCATTTCGCTCTGAAACTGTTAGATCTGGTAATTCTGCAATATGCCGATTAGTACAGATTAATAGATGCCCTGCGTTATATGGATATAAGTTCATAACTACATACGCTTCATTACCGCGGAAAACAATCAGCGCTTCTTCATCACTTAACTTAGTTATTCGACAAAAAGGACATTCGATCTCATTTCCGGGAAGGGGCCTGTTCTCGCCCTCTAGATAAGACATCCGATGCGGGGCCCATAACCGCTGCCAACTATCAGGCATTCCAGCACCACCTGAGATGGATTGATCACTCATTAAATTTGCTTGCGATCTTTAACAGCAGTTAATACCTCATCAATTGCTTGCTGAATTGGAATTTGATTCTTCTGTTCGCCATTTCGATATCTAAATGAAACCGCCTTAGCTGACATATCTTCATCTCCAGCAATCAACATGAAAGGTATTTTCTCTAATTGAGCATTACGGACTTTCTTCTGCATCCGGTCATCGGAGGTATCAATATCAGTCCTAATGCCCGCTTTTTTAAACTGTTTTACTACATCTTGAAGATATGGATTAATTGATTCTGCCACCGGTATTCCACGCACCTGAATAGGAGCAAGCCATGGTGGGAAAGCGCCTGCATAATGCTCAGTTAGCACCCCAAAAAATCTTTCGATAGATCCAAACAGAGCTCGGTGAATCATCACCGGTTGTTTTCGAGAACCATCGGATGCCGCGTAACCTAAATCAAATCTTTGTGGCAATTGAAAATCTACTTGAATAGTAGACATCTGCCAGGTTCTACCAATTGCATCTCGAGCTTGCACTGAGATCTTTGGGCCATAAAAAGCTGCCCCACCAGGATCTAACACCAACTCTAATTTTTGCTTCTGAGCTGCCTGGCGCAAAGCTTCAGTTGCATCCTGCCAATCCCGCTCTTCCCCTACTGATTTTTCTGGGTTTCTAGTTGATAATTCAAGATAAAAATCTGTTAAGCCATAATCACGCAGGAGATTAAGCACAAATGTAAGAAGACTATCTAACTCACCAGCCATCTGTTCTTTGGTGCAGTAAATGTGAGCATCATCTTGGGTGAAACCTCGAGCTCTAGTAATTCCATGTACCACACCAGATTTTTCATAACGATATACGGTGCCAAATTCAAATAATCTAAGTGGCAAATCACGGTAAGACTTTGGCGAGGACTGGAAAATTAGATTATGAAATGGGCAATTCATAGGCTTCATGTAATACTTTTGACCCGGCTTTTTTACAGTGCCATCTGCATGTAACTCTTCATCCATCACCATCGGTGGATACATGCCATCGGCATACCACTGCAAATGTCCGCTGGTTTCAAATAAGGCAGCTTTAGTCAAATGTGGTGAATAAACAAATTGATAATCTTCCTCTTCATGGCGTTTGCGCGAGTAATCCTCCATCGCTCGGCGAATAACTCCGCCTTTAGGATGAAAGACGGCTAAGCCAGAACCAATCTCCTCTGGGAATGAAAATAAATCTAACTCTGCACCAAGTTTGCGATGATCTCTTTTTTCCGCCTCCTCCAACAGGAGTAGGTACGCATCTTGTGCCTCTTGAGTTGGCCAAGCTGTGCCGTAAATTCTTTGCAACATAGGATTTTTCTCAGAACCTCGCCAATATGCCCCAGCTGCCCGCATTAATTTAAAGGCAGGAATATGTTTGGTCGATGGCAGGTGTGGACCACGACATAGATCACTCCATACTGGATTACCATCGCGACCTAAATTGTCATAAATGGTTAATACCGAACCCCCAACCTCAACACTTGATTCTTCATCAGTATTATTCGCCTTCAATCCGATTAACTCACACTTATAAGGCTCTGCCTTTAATTCAAGGAGTGCATCTTTTTCATTTGTTATTCGACGGCGAAACCTTTGACCCGCTTTAATGATTTTGCGCATCGCACTCTCTAACTTTTCTAAGTCAGCTGGGGTGAATGGATTTTTAGGATCAAAGTCATAATAGAAGCCATCTCGGATCGGCGGGCCAATTCCTAATTTAGTTTCAGAGAAAACCTCTTGTACAGCCTGGGCTAAAACATGGGCAGTTGAGTGGCGCAAAACATTTAAGCCATCCTCCGATGCGATGCTTACCGATTCAACAACATCACCATCTGCTAAATCACTCCATAAATCTCGTAATTCGCCATTAATCCGGCAAACCACAACATCAGATAACTCCTGAAAAAGGTGAGTTGGCTTTTGATCACTTGAAATCTCTTTGGATTGGCCATTAACTGTGATCTTGATTTGAGCCGACATACCGCTAGGTTAGCAAAGCAGACGGTAAAGGTGGCGAATTAAAAGGTGTATTCATACCAAATAATTAGTAAAACAAGTGATAAAAATATCAGCGCCGCAATAATCATCAATTGATGCTTCTTCTTTATTTTCGCCTTATTTGCTGCCCGGCTAGCAGCTTCTTTAGCTGAGGTTAAAACCCTTGCAGCCCATGCAAACTCCGTAGCTAAGATTCCAAGACCGGTAAAAATGATTAACCACCCAGGACCTGGCGCCACCAGTGCCACCACACCTACTAATGTCACTAATCCGCCAACAATTCCAACGATTATTCGTTTAACTATCGGGGTCATAAATCTATCTTACTCCTGATAAGTTGATTTAAGTCACCAATTAATTTCTCGCCCATGGGGTTGCTTTCAAACAACTTATCCTCAACTTTACAAACAGGAATTAGAAGGCGAATAGATGAGCATAGAAAAATTGCATCAGAATCAAGCATCTCCTCCCATGCAAACAACTCCTCTGAGATATCAAAATGTTTAATTAAAATTTGCCTAGTAATTCCTGGTAAACATCCAGAATCCAGGCTTGGCGTGATAAACCTTTCATTTTTTAAAATAACAATGTTTGCCGACCCAGTCTCAACCACATCTGCATTTTGATTTAAGTAAACCCCATCTGTGTATCCACGAGCTTGGGCTAGGCGAACAGCCAACATTGACTGTCCATATGAGATTGATTTGATTGCTGTCAATGGTGAGTTTGAATTTAGAGTTTGATTCATCCTTATCAAACTGGGCAACTTATCGCCCTCTACCACCCGCTCCAACGTAATTAGCCAATTACCATCTGCCAATACAGCAACTCGAACTCGAGATTTACCAACTACTCCCGTTAACAATTGATTAATCCCAACCTCAATATCAATTCTTGCTGGAATGGTTATCAACAGCTTCTCGGCAGATTTTGCCAACCTTTCATAATGTCGATGCCAGGCGATGATTTTCTCATCTATGCCTAAGATGGTTTCAAATATGCCATCTCCTCTTATGAAAGAGAGTGAAAAAGGCAATGAAAGTGGCTCGGTTACTACTTTGCCATTGATAAGTAATTTCATACCAACACTCCCGATGCAATTGAGATTAATCGCTTAGCTTTCAACTCAGTTTCTTCCCATTCACCTTGCGGCTGACTTGCCCAGGTAATGCCTGCCCCAGTTCCAAAATTTAATTGACCATCCCCGTGAGACCAAAATATACGAATTCCTACTGAAAGTACCGCCTGCTCCCCTTGTACCCAGCCAATAACCCCGCAGTATGGGCCGCGAGATATTTTTTCAATCTCTGCAATGCTTTTAAGTGCTGATGATTTTGGCGCCCCGCTAATTGATCCAGCAGGAAGTAAAGCCTTTACGATTTCACTCCATTGAGTATTTCTTCTTAACTTACCAACCACATCCGAAACTAGGTGAAACAAACCAGGGTGAGCCTCACTTGCTAATAATCTTGGCACATCTACGCTGCCGCTTTCACAGATGCTGCCAAAATCATTGCGCATTAAATCCACAATCATTACATTTTCTGCTCGATCTTTTTCTCCAAAATTATCGGTTTTGGACGTTCCCTTAATAGGGGTGGATTTAATCATCGCCCCATCTCGTTTTAAAAATAACTCTGGTGAGGCAGATGCAATCTCTAAACTGGGTAATCTCAAATAACTTGCAAAAGGGGCAGGGTTATCTTGCTGCAATCTATTTGCTAAGCCCTGCAAGCCTTGTTCAGATTTAGTACTTAATACCCGGCAGAGATTTACCTGATAGATATCACCAGCTGCAATTTTTTCCTTTATTTTTTCAACATTACTTTGATACTCACTTTGAGTTTGGGATGAACCCCAAGGCCCATCTATGCCACGCCATTGCGCTGTCGGAAGAGGTGCATCAACAACAGATGCAAACCGTGCGCATAACCACTGCCCTTCAAAAGTATTTACCACCGCCCAAAAACCTGGTCGGTCTAGGCAGCTGGGGTCAGTTGAAATCTCAACACAATCAGTTGCAAGCCGACCTGCCATCCAAAAGGTTGCTTGCGATAAATTCATGTTTATACGCTACCTCCTGCGATAGAAAAGGTGTGAAAAAATACAATTGTGCCAAGGGTGGCTAAATGCGATAGATTTCACCCCGCACTTACGCGGACGTAGCGCAGTTGGTAGCGCGGAACCTTGCCAAGGTTCAGGTCGCCGGTTCGAACCCGGTCGTCCGCTCGCATCGAAACAAATTTACTCTGGGAATAGCAAGGTCGGATGGCCGAGAGGCGAGGCTCGGGACTGCAAATCCCGCTACACGGGTTCAAATCCCGTTCCGACCTCCATTAATTGAATAACCCTCCTGAAATCAGATTATCAATCTATGTCGAAAAGCACCTAGCGAAATATCTCGATGTGAGTTATTAAAGTTACCGAGAAAGGGCATAAGGTAATTCCATGCTTGAAAAATCCGATAGGCCATGGGGTCGGTATGAGGTATTGCAAGAATCTGCCGGCTACAAGGTGAAATCAATACATGTGTTGCCTGGTAAACGTCTTTCTTATCAGCGCCACCAAAAGAGAAGTGAGTATTGGTATATAACGCAAGGAAGTGGTGAAGTAACACTTAATGGGATGGTGCAACCAGTAAATGTTGGCTCAGCCATCGAGGTACCACAGGGCATGCTTCATCGGATTAGTAACACTGGCACCATCGAGTTAATTTTTATAGAGGTACAAACTGGTAGTTACTTTGGCGAAGACGACATTGAACGTGTTGAGGATGATTTCGGTCGCTAGTAGACTTTAACCACCGGACGATTAGCGCAGCGGTAGCGTACTTCCTTGACATGGAAGGGGTCACTGGTTCGATCCCAGTATCGTCCACTTGCTACACATGATAAGGAAGATAAGTTCGTAAAACGAACACTACTTCCTAATATGTAGATGAGTGGAAGTATTGTCTTTCAGGCAGTATTTCCAGTCAAACGCTAATGATACAAAAGGCTTCCTCAAAGAAATTAATGCCTCATCTGAGTTGGGTGGCAGATTGATTTGAAGTTCAGATAAATCAAACGATTAGTGCTATTTCGAAATCTTCACCTTGTCATAATTCAGACTATCAGTCACTTCTATTGTAATCCCCTCAGTAGAAATTTTCTCACCTTTATAGAGAAATGGGTTTGGATATGGCGCCACCATACAATTAGAACTACTTTCAATTGCTCTTCCTTCAAATGTGAGCGGCTTTAAGAAATTTTCTCCGTGCATAAGTGTTCCATCATATGTATAAACTAAAACACCATTTCTTTTAGAAGGCATTTGACAAGAAAATTTATTTTCACGCCTTGATTCAATTACAACCGCTTTTGTATCAGATATTGGAATCACCACCATCTTAATGCCACTATCTGATTGACTCAGCGGAATTAAAGTAATATCCGTACTTTTCAAAGTGCTTAACTCCTGACAATAAATTCTTTCATCACTTAGCCAACCTGCAACAAAGCGCATCCAACCACTAAGTTCTCTGGATTCTCCATCTTGATTACTCATAATGTCTAAACCAAGAAATGGATTAGGTTCACGGGAGGAACCAATATGGGGCATAGCCATTGCATGACCAAACTCATGAACAAAGTAGGACCAATATCCCTTTTTTTCATAATCCATAAATTTACCTGGAATTGAAAAAGAAGACACAGACCCTTCGTTGGTCACAAAATTCTTAACTGCTGCATCCCATGGAAAGCCTTGAGAAGTTTCAGTGATGAAGTCCTGCCCTTTAGGAAGTATAAAGTTGATAGTTTGTACACCAGTGAAATCGAAAACCTTATCACTTTGGGTCATTGCATCATTCCAAAGCTTTAGTCCGTTGGGCACGGTGTCTAAATTATCAGATCGGTCAATCTTATAATCATTACTTGGATTAGAAAGTCTTACCCATTTATCCGCTACAACCCATTCAACTTTAAATTTGCCCTCACTGACAGTTTCAAACCACTCAGATGTCAATTTCATTTGCTCATCTATTCGTGATCTAAAGTTTGCCTCTCCTGGTAAGTCTGAAAAATCCAGCGGAATTAATGCCCATTTAACAGTTCCTGTTTTCTGGGCGATGGTATGTCTTGGAAAACCAGTCGGTAGCATGGAAGGGCCTATGGTTTCTCTATTTTTATTTTTTTCTTTAATTTCACAGGCTTGGATATTTGCACTTGGTTGAGATGGAGGGGAATAAGTAATTGATTCTATTTTTGGAGTTTTGCTTGAACTAGGTTTTTTTGTCGCCCACTTATACGTTTTCCCAACTTTTAAACATATAGTGTTGCCTTTAACCTTATTGACATTTGATTTAGAGCACACGGTTTTTTTGGAGAAATACTCTTGAACCTCATTTTGTTTTACCACTGTGGTAATTTGAATTGGTGCTTGAACGGGTAGTTCAGTTGTTACGTGTGATGGAGCCAATAAAGATGCTATACCAATCGTAGAGACACAGATTATGCACATTCTTTATCTCCTAATTACTCACTGCTTTAGCAGCAGCGCTTGCTGGAATAAGCGGAAGGGCTAAAGAAAGAGAAAGAATTGACAAGAACGTAATTGATCTCTTATTCATTTTTTCTTATACCCAACTGGGCACTTTGGATTAATGGCCCTTACTTTTGTTGTGGCTTTGCCTTTGGTGCAGTTGATGGTGGATTTCTTATTTAAGGATGAGTTGGTTACCTTTGGCTCTACATAAGGATTGTTTGCAACGAATTTTTCTGCCTCTGCGATTAAATCTAAATAGTCATACGCCGCAGCCGCTCCCATGTACATTTTCGAATCTTCCCATGGTTTTCCACTGCAATTGGGGATACCGCCTAAGCCGTTAGAAAGCGGACCTATATATATAAATTTGTCATTCTCTTTTACATAGAATGGGGATCCTGAATCGCTGCTACAAGTACTTGGTCCACCTGGGACTTGGAGTACATGAAAAGTCATATTGTATTTTTTCTTTCCACTCCAGTTTAAGGCTCCATCGATCGATGATTTAGCAGTTTCATAAGGCACAATTGGAAACTCAGCATATTTTGCAGACCTAGATGGCAAACCACTGTAACTATCATTTGGCGTTTGCTTACCATATGCAACATTAGTAACCATAGATTTTGCCGCTGTTAGTTGATTCAGTTTTTCAAGGCTTGCGACTTCTGCTTTTCCACTTAATTTTATGGGTTGCTTGAGAACATAAATCCCAAACTCCCCTGTTGGATTAAAGTTTATTTCATCTGACCAACCAAAATTACCCCAGTTGGGAGCAACAAAACTCCTTAGCACTGCTGAAGTTTTTGAGTTTGATGTAAAAACTTCATTTGGAGCACCGATAAGCACATTTTCAAAGCGCTGTTTGGTTTGCATATTGTGCAGACAGTGCCCTGCAGTGAATACGATCCGTTCTGAGTACATAAATCCTGTACAAACTATTCCCATGGGTTGAACGATTATCGGAACAGTTCTCCCATCTAAGGGAGCATCGAAACCATTCTCCATAGCATTTGCTGAATTTAAAGAATGGGCTAAAGACAGGGAAAGAATCGAGAGAAACGAAATCAGTGTCTTGTTCACCCATAAAGCGTAATTGCTAGATCTCATAGCGCAAGGGGTTACCTCTGTCAGTCCCCTCCCCTATAGTTCTGATATCCGCATAAAGAGTGTGGATCTATAGAACTGATTGACCCATACTGCACATAGTGTGAATATCAGAATATGTAGCCAAATTGAACTACAGTAGGGACGAAGTTAAAACTACATAATAGAAGTATTGACAT
>CAMCVO010000001.1 GCA_945881945.1 Bifidobacterium breve | reverse complement strand
CCGCCGGTATCAAGAATTCTCTGCTTGCCGGTGTAAAACGGATGGCATACAGAACAAACTTCAACATAAATTGAGCCGTTCTCTTTGGTGCTGCGGGTAGTGAAAACTTCACCGCAACCACAAGTTACCTTGGTCTCGACATACTGTGGATGAATCTCGTTCTTCATATTTCTCCTTGATTATTACTGGATCAAATATTCCTTTTAAAGAACATCTGTGAACCAGTAGGACTAGTGAAGTACTAGAGGGGTAAAGAATAACTGCTGGGCCAAAGCAATCAAAATTTACGCATTAATTAGGCTTGGTCGCTCTCCTGTTTGCTAGATCCACTGCCAGTTGGCATATCGCCACCAGTTGTGGTCTTTTGAATTTGTAGAAGGAACTCAACATTTGATTTAGTTCCCTTCATCTTCTCAAGAAGCAACTCAAGTGCTTGTTGTGGCTCAAGAGCATGTAGCACTCGGCGCAAACGCCAAACAATGCTTAACTCTTCAGTTCCCATCAGAATTTCTTCCTTACGAGTTCCAGATGCAACTACATCAACCGCAGGGAAAATTCGCTTATCGGCAAATTTACGGTTAAGGATGAGCTCCATATTTCCAGTTCCCTTAAACTCTTCGAAAATAACTTCATCCATCTTTGATCCGGTATCAACCAAAGCGGTTGCCAAAATAGTTAGTGAGCCACCGTTTTCAATATTACGGGCAGCACCAAAAAATTTCTTTGGTGGATAAAGCGCAGCTGAATCAACACCACCAGAAAGAATTCGTCCAGAGGCTGGAGCTGCGATGTTATATGCACGACCTAGTCGAGTAATTGAATCTAGTAAGACAACTACATCATGACCTAATTCAACTAATCTTTTAGCACGCTCAATAGCAAGCTCAGCAACTGTGGTGTGATCATCGGCTGGGCGATCAAATGTTGAGGCAATTACCTCACCCTTTACAGAGCGCTGCATATCAGTAACCTCTTCAGGGCGCTCATCAACTAAGACAACCATTAAGTGACACTCTGGATTATTTGTTGTTATGGCGTTTGCAATTGCTTGAAGAACCATAGTTTTACCAGCTTTAGGTGGTGAAACAATCAATCCACGTTGCCCTTTACCAATTGGTGAGATCAAATCGATAATTCTGGTGGTTAAAACATTTGGCTCAGTCTCTAAGCGCAATCTCTCCTGCGGATAAAGTGGTACTAACTTTGAAAACTCAACTCGCTCTTTAGCATTTTCTGGCTCAACACTATTTACAGTTTCTACTCTGACAAGAGCGTTGAATTTCTCTCGACGTTCACCCTCTTTAGGCTCACGCACAGATCCAGTAATTACATCACCTTTACGCAGGCCATACTTTCTTACCTGTTGTAGTGAGACATAAACATCATTAGGTGATGGTAAGTAACCACCAGTTCTAATAAATGCAAAGCTATCTAAAATATCTAGTAAGCCACCAACTGGCAGCAACACATCATCTGGTCCAACAACAATTTCACGCTCTTCGCGCTGCCCTCGGTCACGGTTGCGATCTCGATTGCGATCACGTCCACGATCTCGCCGGTTGTTATCTCGGTTACCAAATCTACGATTGTTATCTCCTCGGTCAGAGTCGCCATAGCCACCTGAAGAGTTGTTGTTTGAATTGTTGGGTGAGCTGTCTTGGCTAGATTCGTTATCTTCTACCTCAGCATTATTGTTTCTATTGTTTCGATTGTTCTGTCGTTCCATACGACGAGCCTCTCGTTCATTTTTAGCGGCTTCGCGATTCGCGGCCTGCAGATCGCCAATAGATTGGACTAGCTCTGCTTTTTTAAGTGTGGCGGCATTTTCAATTCCTAGTTGACCAGCAACCTTTTTAAGATCGCTAAGCGCCATATCCACTAACTCAACCGCATCTGCGCGATTGGTTGATTTTTTCTCTGCCATTTATATCTTGCCATTCTTTCTTTTTATTATTTTTGCTACCCGTATGAGGGTAATCCCGCGAAAAAAGTTTTTTATTTTGGGATTTTTATATCTTATGTATCTGTCGCACTTTCCGACAGGAGTAAATCTACCACACCCTAGATGTATAGGGAAAACCCGCTACTGAACCCCTGTTTTTGCAATAGCTAACTTCATTGGGGTAAACCCTGGGGCAACTGATTGCAGTTGATCAATCTCATCCTCAGCACCTGAGTAAAGCACCATCACCGATGGACCTGCTCCTGAAACCACCGCAGCTAAACCAGCACCTCTTAACTTCTCAACCAAGGCAATCGTCTTGGGCATTGCTTGCTCCCGATACCTTTGATGCAATGCATCTTCAGTGGCAGTAAATAACAGATCTGGTCGCTCAGCAAGTGCGTGGACTAGTAATGCTGATCTAGATGAGTTTAAAACCGCATCTTGATGAGGGATTGTTTCAGGCAATAATTTACGGGCCTTGGCAGTTGATAATTGATTCTCCGGAACAAGTAGCAAAGCTTTAATTCGATCATCAACTTTAAGACTTACCGCCCGACCAATACTGGTATTTGATCCATCCTTACCAACTTTAGATTCAAGCCAAGCAATAGTTGCTCCACCATAAAATGCCGCAGCCACATTATCTGGGTGACCTTCAAGTTCAGTTGCCAAGGTAATTAACTCTTCATCACTCATATATTGCTCACCTGTTAAAACAAGAGATCTTGCAAGTGCTAAGCCACCAACAATTGCACTAGCTGATGAGCCAAGTCCTCTGCCATGTGGGATCACATTTAATGCTCTAAGGGCAATTCCTCTTGGCTTGGCACCCATATGCTCAAAGCCACGCATCATTGATTTTATGACAAGATTTTTTGAATCCTTCTTTACCTGATCAGCTCCCTCACCAGTTACATCAACATCAAAGGTTTCATCATCTAAAACTTGGGCAGCATATCGATCACGGATCTCTAAAGCTAAGCCGAAGAAGTCAAAACCAGGTCCAATATTTGCACTACTTGCTGGCACACTAACTTGGGCCATTGTGGCTTTAAAAGTTATGCCACTTAAATTACGTTTAGCTGCCATTACTTAAGTCCAATTGCATTCGCTGCTCGCTTAACATCAACTGGGATAACAATTGGTTTTCTTGATGAATTTAATACCCACTGCACATCCTTTAATCCGTTTCCAGTCACCGTCACAACAATTGTTTTGCCCTTTGGCAATTTTTTCTGAGCTTTAAGTTTAATCAGACCAGCAATACCGGCAGCACTTGATGGTTCAACAAATACTCCCTCTTTTGCTGCTACCAATCGATAAGCACTTAAAATTTCCTTATCGGTAACAGAATCAATTAATCCTTTTGAGCCAACCTGCGCCGCCACAGCCTGATCCCAAGATGCTGGATTTCCAATTCTGATTGCAGTTGCAATTGTTTCTGGCTTCTTAATAATTTTATTCTTCACAATCGGGGCAGCTCCTGCTGCTTGGAATCCCCACATCATTGGCAGCGATCCAGAGTTCCCTGCCTTTTTATACTCTTGATAACCCTTCCAATATGCGGTGATATTTCCAGCATTACCAACTGGCATGGCATGGATATCTGGTGCAAAGCCCAACATATCTACCACTTCAAAAGCTGCAGTTTTCTGCCCCTCAATTCGATATGGATTAACTGAGTTAACAAGTGAAACTGGATAATTCTCTGATAATTGACGGGCAAGTTTTAGGCAATCATCAAAATTTCCCTTGACCTGCAAAAGTATCGCACCATGTGCAATTGCTTGAGCTAATTTACCCATTGCAATTTTGCCTTGTGGAACTAACACAACTGGTTTCATTTCAGCTTTGCTGGCATAAGCTGCAGCACTAGCACTTGTGTTTCCAGTAGAGGCACAAATTACAGCTTTAGCGCCCTCTTCTGCCGCCTTTGAAATAGCCATGGTCATACCACGATCCTTAAAAGATCCAGTGGGATTATTTCCTTCAACCTTAAGCCAAACTTCATTTCCTAACATTTCAGATAGGACACATGCATAAACAAGTGGTGTGCCACCTTCACGCAAAGAAATAATCGGAGTCGCATCTGTTACTGGTAACCAGCGACGATACTCTTCAATTACTCCACGCCACTGATGGGCATTTTTCTTGCCAAACAAAGCCATTAGATTGCACCCTCTACTCGAAGCACGCTAGCAACATCTGTTACTGCAGGTAATTTACCCAACTCTTTTACAGTGGCAGAAAGTGCTGATTCAGTTGAGGTGTGAGTCATTATTATTAACTCTGCCTTATCGCCAGCACCTGTTTGTCTAACAGTTTGAATTGAGACGCTGTGGGAGGCAAATACATGGGCAACTGATTCAAGAACTCCTGGCTTATCTGCGACATTTAATCTAATTAGGTAGCGAGTCTTTGTTTCACCCATTGGCGCAATTTTTAGCGAGGCGTAGTCACTCTCTTTCGGTCCAATTCCACCCAAAACTTTATGACGAGCAATTGCTACTAAATCACCTAAAACCGCACTTGCTGTTGGTTCACCGCCTGCTCCTTTGCCATAAAACATCATTTGGCCAGCAGATTGTGCCTCCACGAAAACTGCATTAAATGACTCTCTAACTGAAGCAAGTGGATGGGTACGTGAAATTAATGCTGGATGAACGCGCACTGATATCTCACCGGAAGCGGTTAGCTCAGTAATTGCTAATAACTTAATAACCATATCCATCGCCTTAGCAACTTTTACATCGGTAGCAGTTATCTTTGTAATTCCTTCGCGGTATACATCTTTGTCAGTAACTCTGGAGTGAAATGCCAAGCCTGCCAAAATGGCTGCTTTATCTGAAGCATCAATTCCTTCAACATCTGCTGTTGGATCAGCTTCGGCAAAGCCAAGCTCTTGGGCTTGCTTTAGTGCATCGGCAAATGCAGTTCCACTTTCATCCATTTTGGTAAGAATGTAATTAGTAGTTCCATTAACAATTCCCATAATTCTTGTTACATGATCTCCTACTAATGATTCACGTAGTGGCCTTAAAATTGGAATAGCGCCAGCAACTGCTGCTTCATAATACAAATCAACATTTGCCTCACCTGCTGCCTGATACAAAGCCGCACCTTCTTTTGCCAGCAATGCTTTGTTTGCGGTTACAACTGATTTACCATTTTTAAATGCTGCCAAAATTAATTCTTTAGCTGGTGAAATCCCACCAATTACTTCAATGATCAAATCTATCTCTGGATCATTTACAACTGAATAAGGGTCATCAGTTAGTAATGATGTTGCGATGCCATCACGTTTTGCTTTGATGTCTTTTACCGCAACTTTTACTAACTCAAGTTGGGCCCCAGAGCGGGAGGCTAAATCTGCTTTATTAGCCACCAATAGCCGGGCAATTTGGGAGCCCACATTTCCGCAGCCCAGCATCCCAACTTTAAGAGTTTTCATTGGAGAAGTATCTCAAACTTATGAGAGCTGCCGTGGCGCTTGAATTACATCCAGATTTAGTAGATCTGCCTCATTTTCTCTGCGTAATATCTCTCTAGCCTGGCCATCTTTAACAGCAATCACCGATGGCCTCGGCATATGGTTGTAATTGCTGGCCATACTTCGGCCATAAGCACCGGTGGCTGGAATTGCCAATAAATCACCAGCTCTTATATCTGCTGGCAATTCAATCTCTGGAATCAAAATATCACCACTCTCACAGTGCTTACCAACAATTCGAGAGTTAGTAATTTTCTCACCAGAGTTTCGATTGGCTAAAAATGCTGAGTAGGTTGCACCGTAGAGCGCTGGCCTGATGTTATCGCTCATACCACCATCAACTGAGATGTATTTACGAGTTGAGCCATCTTCCAACTTAACTAATTTAGTAGTTCCAACTAAGTAAATAGTTGTAGTAGTAGGTCCAACAATTGCTCGACCCGGTTCGATGGAAATCTTAGGAATTGATAGTTTTGCTTTAGCGCACTCATCTTTAATTTCCTGAGCTATTGCCGGTATTACCTGGAAAGGTGAGATGGCAGTTTCATTGTTTGTATAGGCAATTCCATAACCGCCACCAATATTTAATTCAGGCAACTCTTTTAAGTATTTATCTCTAAAGGCTGCTAAAACAGCGATTAATCTTTTGGCCGCTAACTTAAAACTATCTACCTCAAAAATTTGAGAGCCGATATGGCAGTGAATGCCAGCCAAGTTCAAGGATTTCTCAGCCATGCACTTATCAATTGCTATTTGCGCATCCCCTGATGCAATTGAGAATCCAAACTTCACATCCTCATGAGCGGTTGAGATAAATTCATGAGTATGAGTATCAACTCCTGGAGTAAGGCGTAAATATACTTTTTGAATCCTGCCCTCTTGATTGGCAATTTTAGCTACTCGAGATAGCTCATCAAAGGAGTCAATTACGATTGTTCCGACTGAAGATTTAATAGCAAATGAGATTTCTGCTTCAGATTTATTATTGCCATGAAACTCAATATCAGCAGCTGGAAAATCAGCAGCTAAAGCGGTTGCTAACTCACCTTGGGTACAAACATCTAGCCCAACTTTTAACTCCTTTAACCATCTTGCTACCTCAACGCAGATAAATGATTTTGCAGCGTAATAAAGTTGCCCACCGCCAAATGATTGCTCAAGTGCAGTTTTCCAAGCTTTAGTTCTTAGGTAGAAATCTGCTTCATCCAATACAAATATTGGGGAGCCAAACTCTTTAACTATCTTTTCAGCTGAGCATCCGGCTATTGATAGTTCACCACCATAAAGATTTTGGTTTGAAAACTTAAGATTTGTGGAGAAGAGTGAGGTCGGATAATTGTCAGTCATTACATTCTCTCCGGAGCTCTTACGCCAAGTAGGTCTAAGCCATTGCTTATCACCTGAGCTGCTGCCAAGGATAAAGTAGCACGAGCTGAATTTAACTGAGTTGGCTTCTCCTGGCCAAGTGGCAAAACTCTGCAATCATTGTAAAAACGGTGGTACTGCGCCGCAAGATCTTCAATAAATCTAGCAACTCGATGTGGTTGTCTCATTTGCGCAGCTGAAGCAACAATCCTTGGGTACTGAGCTAACAAACCAATTAGCTCACGCTCTTGCTGGTGAACTAACAACTCTGGGTTGTAAGAATTTACCCCATACTCGATACCAAAATCTTTGGCATTTCTAAGTACTGCACAAATTCGAGCATGGGCATATTGCACATAGTAAACTGGATTGTCATTGGTATTTTTCTTAAGTAAATCAACATCCATAACCATTGGAGTATCGGTTGGATATCTAATCAATGTATACCTGGCAGCATCTATACCAACTTTTTCAACTAACTCTTCTAAAGTAATTATTGTTCCAGCTCGCTTGGACAGTTTTATCTCCTGGCCACCTTCAATGATTTTTACCATCTGACCGATGAGCGCTTCAATATCTTTCTCTGGATCATCACCAGCACAAGCTGCAATCGCTTTAATTCTGCCAACGTATCCATGATGATCTGCGCCAAGCATATAAATACATAAATTAAATCCGCGCTCTCGCTTACTTATGTAGTACGCAGAGTCAGATGCAAAGTAGGCAAAGGAGCCGTCAGATTTAATCATCACCCGATCTTTATCATCACCAAAATCTGTAGTTCTAAGCCAGGTAGCACCCTCTTCTTCGTAAACATGTCCATTAGCTTTTAATTTATCTAATGTATGGTTGAAGAAATTATTTTCATACAAGCTACGCTCTGAGAAGTAAGTATCGAAGTGGGTGCCAAAGTTATCTAACACCATCCTTTGTTGGTCAAGTTGTAATTTATATCCAGCCTCTCGAAATGCCACATCTGATTGCTCCGGCGGAAGGGTTAAAAACTCTGGATTTGATTTGGAGATCTCATTTGCTAAATCAACAATATATTCACCGTGATAACCATTTTCTGGTCTATCTATTCCAAGGGCGGCAGCTCTTATTGATTGTCCAAATAAATCCATTTGGTTTCCACGATCATTTACATAAAACTCTCGACTAACCTGCGCACCCGCTGCTGCTAAAACACGGCCAAGTGAATCACCAACTGCAGCCCATCTGGTATGACCTAGGTGTATTGGTCCAGTTGGATTTGCGCTAACAAACTCAAGATTTATTTTCTTGCCAGCTAACAAGGAGCTTTGTCCATATTTTTTCCCAGCAGTTAATACTTCAATAACTACACTGCCTTGACTTGCACTTTCTAAAGTAATGTTTATAAATCCAGGCCCAGCAATCTCAACCTTTGCAATGCCAGCATCATTCAACAAGTTGTTAGCTGTTAGCGTTTTGACAATCGCCTCCGCAATCACCCTTGGCTGCTGATTTGCTACCTTGGCCAAAGTCAATGCAATAGAGGTTGCGTAATCGCCATGGTCACGATTTTTTGGCCGATCTAAAATGATTTGCTCTGGCAGCTGGCAGTTAATTACACCTGCATCTTTGGCTGAGACAAGCGCAGTTAAGATCGCCTGCGCAACCTTACTTTGCACTGAATCTGCACTCATTTGAGCAAGGCTACCCGCTAACCCTTGCTAAAGGTCGATGGGTTTTGGTGATGCCGCCATATACGCCGTAATCTTTCCCCCTCACTCAAGTAATAAATGCGGGAGTGGTGAAATGGCAGACACGCAGGTCTTAGGAACCTGTGCTTCGGCGTGTGGGTTCAAGTCCCACCTCCCGCACCAGTTGTATTTAATTTGTTGTTAGGGAAGGCTTAGCACATGGCTGAAAAGAATTTTCTAAGTTGGGTTGGATTCAAGGGCGAGGATGAGAGTAAGCCTGCGCCAACTCAAAATGCTTTGGATCGTATTCGCGAATTAGAGAACCAATTAAATGACTTGCGCTCACGCCGGGATATCACCGGATTAAGTCGAGAAGAGTTTGAAATCTTGGCAACTGAAACTGCCATGACCATGATCAAATCTGCTCAACAGCGTGAGGCAAAAGCTAACTCAGCCGCACAAAGAATAATTAATGAAACAACTCGTAGTACAAAAGAAAAGCTTGAAGCCGCGGAGAATAAGGCAAAAAGTATTTTGTCCTCAGCAGAGTCCAGAGGTCGAAAATACATCTCAGCTGCTGAAGATGATGCTGCTGATCTAATTCTCACAGCAGAAGGAGAAGCAGATGAGCTTCTTAATCAGTCAGCCAGGGAAGCAGCGCAGTTAACAGCTGCTGCAAAACGGGATGCACAAAAATTGATTTCAGATGCTGCAAAAAATATTGTTGACTACCGATCCTGGTTGTCCTCAGCAATCTCAGAAGCTGAGCGTTTGCACCGTGCACAGAATGCTTCACTTAATGCTGCTGAGCATGCAATTGCTGAATCAAGACAAAAGTTAAAGTATGCCTTTGATCGGCTTTCACAACTTCAATCAGATATCAATGCGAATTTAGATATTGAAAGCAAACCCACTGGCAAAGTTTTTGTTCCAGGCGCTGGCAAGAAGGTGGCTGAAGCTGCAGCAAGAAAACAAAAAGCTGCAAATAACAAGAATAAAGCAAACAAAAAGAAAACTAAGTAGTTCTAATAGAAGTTAGCAATGCTTAACTTCTTTAGCATTGGATAATTCAAATGAGTACTAAGGGCGCAGAAAGTACCAGGCACATATCATCGATTGATGGTTTGCGAGCCATCGCTGTTACTGCAGTGGTTTTGTATCACCTTGGTATATCTTGGATACCAGGCGGATTCTTAGGTGTTGATCTGTTTTTTGTAATCTCCGGCTATGTTATTACCAGATTAATTCTTGATTCAATAAATCAATCAAGTGCATTGGATCTAAGGGCATTTTATGCCGCACGTATCAGGCGAATATTTCCTGGTTTTATTTTTATGGTTATCTGCACAATTATCTTTATTGGTGTTTGGGCTCCAGAGGCCATAAAGCGATTCTTATCTGACTTGCCATATGCACTAACTGGAACTATAAATTGGTTATTAGTTGCTCGTAATCAAGATTACTTTGAAACTATTGGCCGACCACCACTACTTCAACACACCTGGTCACTGGCAGTTGAACTACAGTTTTACTTAATTTGGCCAATAATTTTGCTTACTGTTTTAAAGTACTTCGGCAAGAAAAACATCGCTCGGATTGCCCTTATTATTGCGATGATCTCCGGTACCGCTCTATTTTTTGTTTCTTTGCAGTTAGACCAGGCAAATGCTAAACAAATTAGCCACATTTACTTTGGAACTGATACCCATTCACTTGGTCTATTTCTAGGTGCAGCGTTAGCGGTATCTTGGATTCCGCAGAATCTGAGTGCAAATATTGAAAAACGAGCACAAGATGTGATTGATGCAATTGGCGTGGTTGGGTTACTTGGTTTGATTTCAGTATTTTTATTTATTGATCAATCAAATGCGAGTTTGTATCGAATCGCTTTTCCGCTGGCAGGAATATTTGGTTGTTTAGTCATTATTTCGCTGGTGCATCCAGCATCTAGATTTGCACCATTAATTAGCACCGCCCCATTTCGATGGATAGGCCAGCGCAGTTACGGTATTTACATCTGGCACTGGGTAATTTTCCAGGTAACTAGACCATCAGTTGATCTATCGGGACAAACCTGGGCCCTATATCTAGCACGAGTCTTATTAGTTCTAGCTCTTGCTGATATCTCTCTTCGCTGGGTTGAAATTCCTTTTCGACAAGGTGTAGTTCAGAACTGGTTTCGTGGCATGAAGTACCGTTCATCAAAGGTTCGGTTACGCCAACAATTATCTGTGATCTTCTCAATAGTTATTACATTAGCGATAACCACATCAATCTCAGTACAGGCAATAACTAAATCAGATCAAGTTGCTAATGAGCTTCTAGTGCAAAGTAATGAACCAATAAAACCAACTGAGGATTTGGCAAGTACAACTGGACTTTGGGTAACTGGCGATAGTGTGATTTTAGGAATTCGAAGTAAGTTAGAAGCTAAGCAGCATATTTCACTAGTAAATGCCCGAGTAGGCAGGCAAGCACCAGAGTTACTAGGTGTTATGCGGGTTGATCAAACCTCAGTACCAGAATCTCCTGTGGTGTTTAATCTTGGAAACAATAATGCTTTATCTGAACCGACAGTTGTTGAAATATTTGAAATTCTAAAGAACCAACCGCAAATAATTGTAGTTAACACGGCGGTTCCAAGATCTTGGAAAGATGCTAACAATGCAATTATTTCATCAGTTGCAGCCAGGTATCCAAATGTAATAGTCATCGATTGGAATAAAATCTCAACTGGTCGACCTGAGTTATTTGCACCAGATGGCGTCCATCTAAGTCCAGCTGGATCTGATGTCTATGTAGATTTAGTTGTAAGTGTTTTAACAAAAACTACTGCTTAAATAAAAGTGGCCCTCAATTTCTTGAGGGCCACTAAAGTATTTACTTACGACTATGACCAGCTACCTGGTAGGCCGTGAATCTTTCCTTCAGCAACAACACCATCTGAGTAAACTGTTGAGACCTTAACTTGCACCCATCCAGAATCACCATTCTTAACGATTTGTTGCTTGAACTGTGTGGCAGGAACTGTTGCTACTAGCCTCCACTCGGCCACGCCATTATCGCGAAGCTCAATGTTGTAACCGGTAATTCCCTCTGAGGCAGCTGGTGCTTTCCAGTTAACAGTTGCGCCAGTTGCATTGTAAAGAGAGACGATTCCTGCAGGTGGCTCATGTGCGGCCAGTGGTGCAGAGGTTGGATCAGTTGTTGGCTCTTCAGTTGGAGCAACACTTTCAGAAGCAACAGGTGTTGGTGTAACAGTAGTTGACTCTGAATCTGAACCTCGAGAGATAACTGCGATTGCCAAAATTAAAATACCCAAGACAACAGCAATCACAATTCCCTTAGAGGAACCTGCATCTGAACTCTTTGTTGATTTTGAAGAGTAAGAGGATCCACTATTTGGTTTTGGAGTAGTTGAAATTGTTGATACTGATGATCTACCAGATCCGCTTACTGGAACTGATGGAATTGAGTACCGGGTTGTTGACTTACTTTTTTTCTTAACACTCTTCTTTGCACTTCGCTTAGCAGTTGAGCGCTTAGCAACTTTCTTAACGCTGCGCTTTGCCGAACTCTTTTTTGCAGCAGACTTCTTTGCTGCCTTCTTCTTTGCGGCCACTTAAAACTCCTTAAATTTAGGCACTAACTAAATCCTACTTATTAGCAGTGTGAGGTTTATTCGTTTCCTTAGGGAAGGATGCGATAAGGATACATCACAAAGATTAGGTAGTTATGGGGACAAGCGCCAACTGCTAGAGATTTGATTTTATAAAGGCAATTATCGCCCGGAAGGCAATACCGCGATGGCTAACCTCATCCTTCACCCCTGGTGGAAGTTGTGCCAAAGATTTATCAAATCCAGTTGGCATAAATATTGGGTCATACCCAAATCCACCATCACCAATTGGATCTAGAAGTATTTCGCCATTGAGCACTCCTAACTCCTCTTTTTCAATCATTTGCAGCTGGCCACGAGGATCGCAAAAAGCCACGACCGATTTAAATTGAGCACCTCGTTCTGGCTTTGGAACACCTTTTAATTGCGCTAACACCCTCTCGATGTTGGCATGATCTCGCTCCTGGCTACTGACTCCTTGATAGCCAGCCCATCTGGCAGAGAGAACGCCTGGGTCTCCATTTAGGGCATCAATAAATAGGCCGCTGTCATCGGCTAGCGCTGGCAAATTTGTAAACTTAGCAATCGCCTGTGCCTTTAATCTGGCATTTTCACTTAAGGTCTTTCCACTCTCTTCAACATCTGGCATATCTGGAAAGTCATTTAAGCCTAAAACTTTTACCGAGTTTGCCTGTTGCCCGAGCATCCGTTCAAACTCTGCAATTTTGCCAAGATTTTTACTTGCTAAAACTAACTTAAGCATCTACCTGGAATCTATTTAGCTAAAGCAGACACTTGTAACTTAGTTAACTCAGCACAACCAGCTGCGCCAATGTCTAGTAATTGGTTTAACAGTGCTCGATCAAATGGCTCACCCTCAGCAGTTCCTTGCACCTCTATAAAATTACCATCACCAGTGCAGACAATATTCATATCTGTTTGCGCACTTACATCCTCTTCATAGCAAAGATCAAGCACCGGCTTTCCATTTATGATGCCAACAGAGACGGCTGCAACAGATTGAGTAAGTGGCTTACTACCGGCGGCGATATGACCTTTGCTTTGAGCCCAAGTGATCGCATCAGCAAGGGCTACGTAGGCACCAGTTATTGCTGCAGTTCTAGTGCCGCCATCTGCTTGTAAAACATCACAATCAATCACAATTGTGTTCTCACCTAATGCTTTCATATCAACAATGCCACGAAGGGATCTGCCAACTAATCGAGAAATCTCTTGTGTTCTGCCGCCCAACTTACCCTTCACACTCTCACGATCTGATCTTGTGTGAGTAGCCCTTGGCAACATGGCGTACTCACTTGTCACCCAGCCTTCACCTTTGCCAACTAACCACCTTGGGACTCCTGGAGTAAATGAGGCCACACATAAAACTCTGGTGTTTCCAAACTCAACTAATACTGATCCTTCAGCGTTATTTAGCCAATTTCTTGTAAATTTAATTGGGCGCAATTGATCATTAGTTCTGCCATCTGCTCTGTTCATAATCGCTCTCCCTTAAATAAGTTAAAACTTAGTAAAAAAATTAAATCTTGTTGCTAACAGTTAAAACTTCAGGCCCTAGAAATCTTCTAGCCAAGGTAGCAAACTTATCGGGATCTCCAGTTGCCACAAATCGATGGCTTACTTGCTTGGGTTGATCACTGAGCAAATCCGCCTCAACCAGGGTGCGAAATAGATCTTTAGCTGTCTCCTCCGCACTTGAAACTAGGGTCACATTATTTCCCATCACATATGAGATGACACCAGTTAATAATGGATAATGAGTACAGCCTAAAACTAAGGTATCGATTTGAGCACTCTTCATTGGATTTAAATAATCCTGGGCTACTTTTGTTATCTCATCCCCAGATGTCTTTCCGCTTTCAACATACTCCACAAATAATGGACAAGCCTTGGAGGTAATACTTAATTGCGGTGCGGCAGCAAAAGCATCTAGATAAGCCTTGGAGTCGATCGTGGCATTAGTGCCAATCACCCCAACCTTGCCACTTCTTGTTGCTGAGACCGCTCTCCTTACCGCAGGTTGGATCACCTCAATAACTGGTATTTGATAGCGCTCTCTAGCATCGCGCAACATCGCAGCACTTGCAGTATTGCAAGCAATCACAATTGCCTTAACACCGGCTGCAACTAGTTGATCCATAATCTCCAATGCAAACTCTCGAACTTGAGCTAATGGGCGAGTGCCATAAGGCCCTCGTGCGGTATCGCCTAGGTAGAGGATTGATTCACCAGGCAACTGATCAATAATTGCCCTGGCCACAGTTAAGCCACCAACCCCAGAATCAAAGATTCCAATCGGAGCGCTCTTGCTTGGTATTTGGGAGGTTGCCATTTGTATAAGTCTAAATGGCATAGGTAGATATGCCTTCGTGTTAGGCAGCCCACAGGTGATGTCCGATTTGCCCCCATTTAATGGTTTTAATTCTTAAAAATTCAAGAGAAATTGTGGTCAATTGGCTTGATGGACTCATCAGTAGGGAGCACTCTTTACCTAAGCACTTCTGTCATAGCTTACATATGGGGTTATGAAAGTGTGCCGGCTTATAACCAAAAGGATATGAGCAAACTAAATGCCTATGGAGGCTTATTTAGATGAACTCAATTGCACTTAATGCAGATCAGTTCGGGCTGGTATACAACGTTCTTTCATTTGGACTTGTATCAATGCTTGCTTGCACTATCTACACACTAGTTTCACAATCACGGGTACTTCCTAAATACCGTACTGCCCTGGTTATGTCATCAATGGTTACATTCATTGCGGCATACCACTACTGGAGAATTTTCAATTCATTTGAGAGTTCATATGTTGATGGCGCAGTAAAGGTAGGAACTGGAAAGGGTGACTTCAACGAAGGATATCGCTACGTTGACTGGATCCTTACTGTACCTCTACTACTAGTTGAGGTAGTAGCAGTACTAGCTCTTGCTAAGGCAGCGGCTTCTTCATTGATCAACCGCTTAGTTCCAGCTGCAGTTGCAATGATCGCACTTGGTTACCCAGGTGAGATTTCAACTGATAACAACACCAAGATTCTTTGGGGTGTCCTATCAACAATACCTTTCCTATACATTTTGTATGTATTGTTCGTCGAGCTTTCAAAGTCCCTAGATCGTCAACCAGCTGGCGTAGCAGCAACCATTGGTCGCCTACGTTTGCTATTGATCGCAACTTGGGGCGTATATCCAATCGCTTACCTGCTTCCAATTTTGGGATCAGACGCGTTGGATCCAGGTGCATTTGTTAACCGTCAAATCGGTTATACGATTGCAGATGTAGCAGCTAAGTGCGTATTTGGTCTAACAATCCTAAAGATTGCAAAGATGAAATCCGTAGCTGAGGGAATGAAGGAAGACGCTTAATTCTCTTTAATTAAAAAGCGGGGCCAAGAAATTGGTCCCGCTTTTTTTATTTTAAAGGTGGCTTATCAAATTCTCTTGAATGCCGCCTAGCCAGTAATAAACAGCGTGTAGATGCTTTTGAGGATCTGAATCTGACATTAATTCATATTTCTTATATCCATCCTCATCAATCTCTAACCTAACTGCCAGCGCGATGCGCAGATCATTAATTGCGATCAACCATTGGGTGGGATCTGTTATCAAGATGTCCGCCTTGGGTAGCTCATGGTCAACTGGAAAAACTAGTTGCTCACGCAGGTATAGCAGGTGCTTTTGCTTAAGTGTGCGAAGAGATCCTTCGGTGTATTTACGAAATTCCGCTGCACTTTCAGGATCTGCATATCCATTTGGCAATAATCGGCGAAGCACCGGATCATCTGGCTGCTCAATTGGTGATTGAATGTTTCCAAGTGTGGCAGCCATTAACTGGGCAAATGGATCATCAGATTGGTAATGATGAGTAAAGTTTCGCTCACCTAATAATTCAAGTAATTGTTCAACTAGATTGATCAGAATATGAAGTTCATCATTGCTCAGTGCAACAGATAGATCACCACTTGCCGCCGTACCCTTAAACTCGCCCATGATCATCTCTTTGTAGTGTTGCCCATAAACCATGTTCATGTAACTGTTGAACTGCTCGTTCCATCTCTTCTCTTGTTCCAGATGAAACAACCGCTTTGCCATCAGTATGAACCTGCATCATTAACTCGTGGGCTTTTTCTTTTGAAAAACCAAAAAGTTTTATAAATACATAGGTTACGTAATTCATCAAATTTACTGGGTCATCCCAAACAATTGTTACCCAAAGATTGTCAAAGAATTTACTCAGATCCAATGTTTCTTCAACCTGGGTCTGAGAGCTCATATTCCTATTATCTAACTAAAACCGTAATCTCATCACTAACTCCGGCAGCATTCTTACTACCAGCTGCAATTACTACCTGGAAAGTGGTCAACCCTTGCGGTACAGCTTTAGAGTTCAAGGTGAAACTGCCGTTGGCATCTGTTATCAAATCCCCAATCTGCTTACCATCTTGCTTAACTGTTAACTTAATGTCAGCACTCTTTGGTGAGACTTGCCCAGTAATTGCATAACTAGTGTTTGCTTTGATAGATGCTGGAATCTCTAATTTAACCCTAGGAATTACTGTAATAGTTTTCTCACTCGTCTTGCCCTCTACTCGCTCCCAACTTCCTTCCGAGACCAATCTGATCTCACTCTTTTGACCAACAATTACAGGAAGTGCAATCACGCCAGAGGCATCAGTAACTCCAGCAGCTAAGGTTCGCCAGCTATTGTCATTACTATTTTTAATTTCAAATCTGACATTTAGCGAAGGGATAGGGGATTTATCTGGCAGTTTAAATGTGCCAGTTAGATTAAACACTGAACCGTAGGCGATTTGCTCTAAATCAGTAGCAATTGTGCCTACCACCTGATCAGGTGCAATTGATTTAGCTATATCTCTAACTGCTGCAATCGCTGCAGTATTTTCCATACCAAATGTCCAAACTGCAATCCCACCGATTCGATACTTGCCAACTAAATTACTTCTTGCGGTGTAGCTTTTTTCATCTGGAAACCACACTGTTCTTGAGGCGGTGCAAAAGCTAGCTGAGTTAGTTGGATCAACATAGGTTTTTTTATAGGTAAAGGTTGATTCAGCATGTGTTGGGTTATAGGTAATTGTGGCGTTATTACTTGTTGCAAGCTCCACCGCTGATCGCATCACTACAGCAGCCTTTGCACCAACTACTACCGAGCTAGCAAAATCTTTTGGACATACTCCCTCTACTTTTGTAATCCAATCTCGGCCATATCCAGGAATGCCTAAAAATACTTTAGAGGCTGGCATCTGAGTTACCGCATACTTAACCGCATCTTCACTCCAAGGCAGTGGTCCAATTGGACCCGGACTTACAGTTGAAAAGTCATAAGCCATAATTCTTAATCGATCAATATATGGTCCAATTTCAGCCCAAGAGAAAACCCAATTACCTGCTCGCTTAGTTTCAGGTGCAAAGTCTGGTGGTGTTGTTACTGAAAGAAGTTTTCCTTGCTGGCGCAACTCTGCTGATAACTCTTTTATAAATGCGATCCAATTTGGCTTTGTTGTTGCCCATGTTGATCTACCGTCTTGAGTGTAAAAAACTTCGAAATCTAAATCAATACCATCATAATTATGCCGCAGTACTAATTCTTTTATGGATTGCACGATACTTGATCTGGTAGTTGAATTTGCTAACAAACCTGCAAGAACTAACTTCTTTGTATCATCAGTTATTGTTGGTAGTAAAACCAAACCATTTGATTTCAATCTAGCAATCACTGTGGCCTTCGGAGTTGTGTATCTACCTAGTGCGTACTTATCTTTTATCGTTGTGGCGCCAGTTAAGCCATACCAAAATGGAGATATATCCCGGATTAAATCTAAGTTGCCCTCAACTGTTGGAAGATTTCTTGATAATGAATAATCTGGCAACCAACCTGAAAGAATTCGACGAGGTGGGTTATTTGCAGATGCTGGAGTCAGGGTTGAGAATATAAGTGAGAGTACAGCTGTCGTAATTAATATTTTCCGTGCCCTCATGAATTTTAGGGTATCGGTTTTAACTGAGAAATTACTTTAAGCGGGCGTGAATCTCTTTACATGTTGGACACACAGGGAATTTTTGCGGATCGCGATTTGGAATCCATTTTTTCCCACATAAAGCACGAACTGGCTTGCCGGTAACTGCAGACTCTGTGATCTTGTTTTTATCAACATAATGGGAGAACCGTTCATGATCCCCCTCATCGGTAGGTGCTAAAACTTCTTTTTCCAGCAAGCCAGTTTTGCCTGATTTGCCTCGTAAATCATCAAGAAAGCCCATGGCCAAATCCTAATCCAATTTTATCGCCTACCATTTACCAATGAGCAGGCCACTTAAGGATCTCTTGCGTACCTCAGATCTGTCTAAGGCAGATATTGAGAAGCTTCTAACTACCGCCAGAAAGTTTGCTGAAAAACCGCTGCGTGCGAAGAAAACTTTGGCCAAACAAACTGTGGCAATTTATATGACTAAGTCCTCAACCAGAACGCGCATTGCATCTGAGACTGCAGTTGCGCACTTAGGTGGATCCCCCATTTTTTTACGTTCTGATGATCTACAAATTGGTCGAGGAGAGACAATATCTGATACCGCAAAAATAATTTCTGGATTTTGCAGTGCATTAATTGTAAGAACTTTTGCTCAATCCGATGTTGAAGAGCTTGGCAAATATGCCAGCATCCCCGTAATTAATGCATTAACCGATGATGACCACCCAACTCAATTGTTAGCTGATTGGGTAACAATTAGAGAAAAATTTGGTAAGAATTTAACTGGTCGTAAATTTGTATATATCGGAGATGGAAATAATGTGGCGGCGGCTTGGTTGATTATGGGTGCAAGAATGGGAGCACATGTTGAGGTTGCAACCCCAACTGGTAAGTGGGCGCCAAAACAATCGGTGGTTGCTGAGGCCAAAAAAATTGCTGAAAGTTCTGGCGGTAGGGTTGAAGTGTTAACTGATCCAAAAGCTGCTGCTGCTGGGGCCAGTGTTATCTACACCGATGTCTGGATGTCTATGGGAGATTCTGAAGCAGATCGCAGCGAAAAAATTGCAGCGCTAACTCCCTACGCTGTTACCAGTGATTTAATGAAATTAACGGTGGCTGATTCAATATTCATGCATTGCCTGCCAGCTCATCGCGGGGAAGAGGTTTCTGCAGAGGTAATTGATGGCGAAAAATCTGTTGTTTGGCGCCAGGCATACCACCGAAGAACTACGATTCAAGCCTTGCTTTATCACCTTACCAAAGGTGATTTGGTTGGTAATAAGTAAAGTAAGGGTTAGGTAAAGTAAGCAAATGCGAATTGCAGTGCCTAAGGAAACCAAACAGGGTGAAAAACGAGTTGCCTTGGTGCCAGATATCATTTCTAAATTAACTAAAGCAGGTCTTGAAGTAGTAATTGAATCAAACGCTGGTGTTGCTGCCGAATACTCTGATAAACAATTCCTTGATGCAGGCGCTCAGATCAAAACTGGTGATGTGTTAACTGCAAGTGATGTGGTCTTATCAGTACAACCATTGACAGTTAATCAAATAAAATCATTGAAAAAAGGTGCTATCACTATCTCCTTTTTATCCCCCACAACTGCTGCAGATGTAATAGATGCTGCAGTTGGCGCTGGAGTTACAGCAATTTCATTAGAGATGGTGCCAAGAATCTCTCGTGCTCAATCCATGGATGCTCTAACCTCTCAAGCACTCTGTGCTGGATACAAAGCTTCGTTGGTAGCAGCAGAGCTATCGCCAAAATTCTTTCCGCTATTAATGACAGCTGCAGGAACTGTTACTCCTGCCAAGGTTGTGGTGTTAGGTGCTGGCGTTGCAGGTCTACAAGCAATTGCAACTGCTAAGAGATTAGGTGCGGTGGTATCAGCATATGATGTTCGTCCAGCCTCAGCTGATGAAGTTAAATCTATGGGAGCAAAGTTCATCACCTTAGAGCTTGAAGCATTAGAGGGCGCGGGTGGCTATGCCCGAGAGATGACACAAGAGCGTGCAAATAAGCAACGGGAGTTGTTATCGCCATATATCGCATCTGCAGATGTACTAATCACAACAGCGGCGGTGCCAGGTAGAACGGCGCCAATGTTAGTGACTGCGCAAATGGTTTCCCAAATGACAGCTGGTTCAGTAGTTGTTGATTTAGCAGCTGAAAGTGGTGGAAATGTTGAAGGATCTGTTGCCGGTGAAATTGTTACCACATCAGGTGGGGTAAAGATTTGGGGCGGCAAAGATGTTCCAAGTCAGTTGGCATTCCATGCTTCAATGTTGTTCTCACGAAACGTTGTAAACCTACTTTTGTTGATGGCAAAAAATGTTGACGGTAAGCCAACAGGAGTAATAGAGCCTGACTTTTCAGATGAGATTATTGATTCAGCAACACTTACCCATAATGGGCAAAAACGAGAGAAGGGTAAGTAATGGCCTCTGAGTTAATGAGCAATGAACTTGCCTTGCTAGCAATCTTTATTCTTTCGGTATTTGTAGGGTTCGAAGTGGTATCAAAAGTTTCAACCACCTTGCACACGCCGTTGATGAGTGGTGCTAATGCGATTCACGGAGTTATCTTGGTTGGTGCAATTGTGGTTGCAGATCATGCTAAAACCACACTTGAGATTTCACTTGCTATAACAGCAGTGGTGCTTGCAACTATAAATATGGTCGGCGGATTTGTGGTGACTGATCGAATGCTGCAGATGTTTAAAGGCAAAGCCAAACCAAAAAAGGATCAAGGTAGTGACAAATGAGTCGTAACCTTTATGACCTAATCGGTTTAGTCGCAGCAGTTTGCTTTATCTTGGCGCTGAAAGGACTCTCATCTCCAAAATCTGCCAGACGCGGCAATTTAATTGGTGCACTTGGTGCAACTATTGCAACCCTAATCGTTTTCTTTTATGCCAATGGGGGCCAAGCACTTAATAACCAAACCTTAATTTTGGTAGCTATCGCTTTTGGTGTGATTGTTGGTGTACCAGCAGCCCGCAAGGTGCAGATGACGCAGATGCCACAGCTTGTCGCGTTATTTAATGGTGTTGGTGGTGGAGCAGCAGCCTTAGTGGCAATTGTTGAGTACTTAAAACTTGGTGAAGATGCAACCACGGCAGTTGTAGTGGCAACAGTATTTACCGTAATAGTTGGTTGTGTCTCATTCTCTGGATCAATAATTACTTTCCTTAAGTTACAAGAGCTAATGACAACAAGACCGGTAATTTTCCCATTTGGACGCCAGATCATTGCGTTAACACTAATTGGTGTACTAGCAAGTGGTGTTTGGGTAATTACAAGTGGTGGAACAACCCCACTGTTAGTAAATGGTGTGCTCTCATTATTCTTTGGTGTCCTCTTTGTGCTACCAGTTGGTGGCGCAGATGTACCAATAGTTATTTCATTACTTAATGCATTTACTGGCTTAACTGTTGCCGCATCAGGATATGTATTGCAAACTACTGTGTTAATTGTTGCTGGAACCTTAGTTGGTGCATCTGGAACTATTTTGACTAGATTAATGGCAGAGGCAATGGGAAGATCCCTGTTTGGAACTTTGTTTGGTGCATTTACCGCCAAGGCAACTGCGCAAACTGGCCAAGTAGATGCTCGCCCAGTTAAATCTGGGTCAGCAGAAGATGTAGCAATTCTTCTTAATTATGCGCAACGAGTTGTAATAGTTCCGGGATTTGGATTAGCAGTTGCCCAAGCTCAGCACACAGTTAGAGAGTTGGCAGATTTACTTGCTTCCAAGGGAGTTGAGGTTGCATACGGTATTCACCCAGTTGCAGGTCGCATGCCAGGACATATGAATGTACTGCTAGCAGAAGCAAATGTTCCATATGAACAATTGGTAGAAATGGAAGAGATAAATCCAACTTTCCCTCAAACTGATGTGGTGCTAGTTGTTGGTGCGAATGATGTTGTTAATCCAGCAGCCAAAACCACACCTGGCTGTCCAATATATGGCATGCCAATTTTGGATGTAGCGCTTGCAGCAAATGTGATCTTCCTCAAACGATCTATGCGTCCTGGATTTGCCGGTATTGAAAATGAACTCTTATACGAGCCAAAAACCACATTACTCTTTGGTGATGCAAAGGATTCGCTAACAAAAGTGGTTAGCTCATTAAAAGGTTTATAAGGAATAATTCCCGCTATTATTTAGTTATAGTATGAAAGTGAATTAATTAATTTAGGAGAAAAATTGCCAGCTGTTACCGTTAAAGATATAACCGTCCTGCCAAGAGTTGTAGCTAAGCCAGCTGCTCGTGCGCGTCGAGTAAAAAGTATTACCACCGCACCGCAAGGCCATGAGGGTGAAGGTTTTCCGGTAAGAAGAGCATTTGCTGGAGTTGACTTAGCAGATTTAGATCCATTTATTCACTTAGATCAAATGGGTGAGGTTGAGTACGCACCTGGTGAACCAAAGGGAACTCCTTGGCACCCACATCGTGGATTTGAAACAGTTACCTACATAATTGATGGCATCTTTGATCATTACGACAATCATGGTGGCGGCGGAACAATCTCTGATGGTGATACTCAGTGGATGACAGCTGGTGCAGGAATTTTGCATATCGAAACTCCACCAGAACATTTAGTTGTCAGTGGTGGTTTGTTTCATGGTTTTCAGCTTTGGGTGAATCTGCCAGCTGCAAAAAAGTGGTCACCACCTGCCTATCAAGATTTAAGAGCTTCAGATGTAGCACTGCTTTCCTCAGCAGATGGCGGTGCCCTCCTTAGAGTTATTGCTGGAGAGGTTGCAGGTCATAGCGGACCGGGTGCAACCCAAACACCAATCACTTTGGTGCATGCAACATTACAACCTGGCTCAGAGTTGAGATTGCCTTGGAATCCTGCATACAACGCACTGGCTTATGTTCTAAATGGTTTTGGCACTGTAGGAGATGAGAAACATTCAATTAAAACTGGACAGCTTGTTACCTATCGTGATGGTGATGAGATAGTGATTGCAGCAGATTTAACTCAAGAGTCTCGTGCGCCAACTTTAGATGTATTGATTCTGGGTGGGCTACCGATCAAAGAACCAGTTGCTTGGATGGGCCCATTTGTTATGAATACAAAAACTGAAGTTTTGAAAGCATTTGATGATTTCCAAAAAGGCGTCCTTGGAATAGTTCCACCTGACTGGAGTAAAGCTAAGAGACCAGTTAGTAGAGGTGGAATTGGTTATAAATTAAGCGGTGACCTTAAGGGAGTTCATGGAACACCAACGACTTTGCAGGAGAGTTAAAAGCAAGCCAATTACTTCTCTTCGTTACCGATTTCCTTAAGTAATTCAAAATCAGCCCCACCTAATTGCCCTTGGGCGGCATATAACTCAAGCTTTGCCCTAGTGTCGGCAATATCTAGATTTCGCATTGTTAGTTGCCCAATTCGATCAGCTGGACCAAATGCAGCTGACTCAGTTCGCTCCATAGATAATTTCTCTGGTGAGTAGGTAAGATTTTTTCCTTGCGTTTTTATAATTGAGTAATCATCACCACGACGTAATCTAATTGTGACAGAACCAGTAACAGCCGATGCCACCCATGAGGTTAATGACTGGCGCAGCATTAATGATTGTGGATCAAACCAGCGACCCTCATAAAGTAAACGTCCAAGCCTGCGACCTTGCTCATGATAAGTAGTGATTGTGTCCTCATTATGAATGCCACTTACCAATCGCTCATAAGCAATAAATAGCAATGCTAATCCTGGCGCTTCATAAATTCCTCGGCTTTTTGCCTCAATGATTCGATTCTCAATTTGATCACTCATGCCAAGTCCATGACGGCCACCAATTGCATTGGCCTCTTGGATCAACGCAACTACATCTTTAAAACTTTTACCATTAATTGCAGTTGGTCTGCCCTGGGTAAATTCAATACTCACATCCTCAGTATCAATTTTTACCGTTGGATCCCAGAATTTAACTCCCATTATTGGTTCAACAATTTCAATATTAGAATCTAATTCCTCTAAAGATTTTGCCTCATGGGTTGCACCTAAAATATTTGCATCAGTGCTATATGCCTTCTCGGTGGAGTCGCGGTAAGGCAGTTTATGGTCGGCTAACCATTTAGACATCTCTTTCCTGCCGCCAAGCTCTGCCACAAAATCTTTATCCAACCATGGTTTGTATATCTTTAATTTTGGATTTATTAACAATCCATAGCGATAGAAACGCTCAATATCATTGCCTTTATAGGTTGAGCCATCTCCCCAAATTAAAACATCATCGGCAAGCATCGCTCTCACCAATAAAGTTCCAGTAACTGCTCGACCAAGTGGGGTGGTATTGAAATACGCCCTGCCGGCAGTTGTAATATGAAATGCTCCGCAAGCAAGGGCTGCTAATCCCTCTTCAACTAATGCAGTTTTACAATCAACTAATCTGGCAATCTCTGCGCCATACTCTTTTGCTCGATCTGGCACGCCTTGAATATTCTTTTCATCATATTGACCTAGGTCAGCTGTGTAGGTACAAGGCTTTGCACCTTTGTCCTTCATCCAAGCAACTGCAACTGATGTATCTAACCCACCGCTGAAGGCGATACCAACCTTTTGCCCTACTGGTAACGCAGATAGCACCTTAGACATGGCATCAGTCTAACCTTTACAACTAAAACCCCGCTTGGTTTAAGCCATAGAGGGAGGGCCAAATTGCAAAACTAATTGATACTGGCAGGATTAAAAAGACCACCGGTATTAATAAGGCAATCTCGCTCTTGCCTGACCTCCTTAATAACTCCAGGTTTATCTGCTTGTTTAACGCCAGAATTTGATTGTTTAAGACATCCAAAATTGGCGTGCCTCGCTCAACTGCTATTTGAATTGAGTTAGTCAATCGCCTTACCTGTGTTGAGTGAGTTGCAGCAGCAATAAACTCTAAAGTTTGCGTCAGATTTACCCCGGTAGAGTACTTTTCAAAACTTTTATTGATGAGCTTTGGTAGATAACCATCAGATCGATTGGATACATATTTCAAAGCAGTCATAGGACTCTCACCAGCTGAGATCATAATTGAAATCATCTGTAAAATGATTACCAACTCTTCATTAATCTCACTTTGCTTAACTTCACTCCCAGTTATTTTATTTATTATTTTTTTCAACCAAAAGATCTGATCTGCATAGTTTGATACTGAGATTAATGCAGCCACCTCAACTAGAATGATTCGCAATGAAAATAGCAATGCAGGTGCGATCAATATAAATATATAAAGATTAAGGTTTGTCATTTCTCATCTAACGCTAGTGTCAATAAGCGCTTACTCTTGGGTAGTTGGGCAATCTTGTTCATCCATAGATAGGCAAGAGCGGTTGCAAGCACGCCAATCACCATTAAGAATTGCCCAATATTTTGTTGATAAGCAACTCTGGCATTTTCTTGAGTTCTTAGAATTAGTAAGAGTAGCCAAGGTGCTAGGGCAGCTAAGTTGGCTGAGTTTCTAATCCAACCAAATCTAGTATTTATCTCAGCCCGCACCGCCAGATCAGTTGATACATACTCTGATAACTCCCGCAGAACCCTTACAGTGTTTCTACTTCCAAATTTAGCTGCGAAATATAACGCCTCACAAAGTTGATCTGAAATGGGATCAGAGAATTTCGCCTTAAGTTTGCTAAGTTCTACCTCAAACCTCATCCCTGTTGATACATTCTCAGCAAACTGAGCAAAATCTGGACGAATTGAAAGTGGACCTACTTTGCCCAAGTTCGCCAAGCTCTCCGTAATTGATGCACTAGATTGAAGTGCAGAGATAATCAAGTCCAATACCTCTGGCCAGGCATTGGCTCTACTTAACGCTAGACGTTTTTGCTTAGCGACCTTGAAAACATACAAGGTTGCTCCCATTAAGAAAGTAAGTAGCAGCCAGAAAGTTAAGCTTTGCATACTTAATTTACCCTGCTTCGCTTATTTAGTAGATTAGTAAAATTCCCTAAACCTGAAACATACTTTTTGCCATTCCATGTGAATAAGCTTTCAATTTCAATATTTCCTGCTTCAGATCTGCCAGTGACGCAGGCAATCTCGCTAACTCGTCGCTGTCCAGTTGTATCAATCGAGCATTGAATTACTAAATCAATACTGCTGGCAATGGTAGGGGTAATAAAACTTTGCGAGATGTTTTCTCCAGCTAATAGTGGAAGTAATTGAAGCTTATTAATGGCACCTCTTGCAGAGTTCGCATGTAAGGTGGCCATTCCAGGCAGCCCTGAGTTAAGAGCAATTAACAAATCCAAGGCTTCCGCCTCTCTAACCTCACCTACAATAATTCTGCTAGGCCGCATCCGTAATGATTCTTTAATCAATCTTCGTAGCGATATCTCACCATCACCTTCTAAATTAGCGGTTCTAGTTTGAAGAGCAATCCAATCAGGCAAATTTGGTTTTAACTCAAACACCTCCTCGATTGTTATTACTCTCTGATTCACCGGAATGCGACTAATTAATGCACTTAAAAATGTAGTTTTCCCTGCTTGGGTGCCACCGCTAACTAATAGGTTTAATCCAGCAAAAACTGCTTGATCTAGCAGTTCTAATATCTCATTACTAATTGAATCTATTTTTACAAGATCTTCTAAGGTATTGCCCTGATTTATATGTTTTCTGATATTTACTGCCCAATGCGAAGCAGTAATCTCGGGTATTGCAACATGAAGTCTGCTGCCATCTGGTAAGCGCGCATCTACAAATGGGTTGCTAACATCTAACCGGCGCCCACCCCAGATTAACAATCTTTCAATTATGTCCTGCACAATCTCTTTGGTTAATACAAGATTTGTCAGCTCACTTTTACCTGCTTTTGCGATAAATACCCGACTGGGAGAGTTAATCCAAATCTCCTCGATGCTCTCATCTTGAATGAGATCTGCAAGTGGTCCAAAACTTTCTAATTGATTTGTATTTAGATTCACCTGCTAAGTATTTATGGCAGCAGCAGTTGTAAGGCAGGTGCTGTGTATTACTACTCACCTTTGGTGATTAGGTGGTCACTTATCGTTGTTAAAATGAAGCTTATCTATGCGCTGATACCAATCTAAAAGCTTTTCATCCTTTAGTCGTTGGCAAGGGTTAATCTGCACAAACTCTGGAAGTAATTTATTGGTACGTTCAATTAACTGCTTAGTATCTTCCTCACTACTACCATTTAATAAAATCCAAAAACCTAGTTTAGAAACACGACAAATACAATCTGTTTGACGAAATATGTTTTTTAATTCAAAGTATAATTTCACTAACTCACTCTCGATGTCACTCTTCATCTTGTCTAATTCAGCTGCATAGATAGCCGGCAGATACTGTTGCAAATTTAATACAACAGAGATAATGGCAGTTTGCGAGGAATTGCGATCAGATATCGCTAGATCTCGTTTTGCAATTTGATCAAATTGGTCGGGAGCCAGGGCACCAGTTAATAGGTCAATTTGGCCATCGTTAGAGAGGAATATTGATTGAACTACCTCTTCATACTTATTCATAGTAGTTAGAAAGGGTAGTATTTAAATATGGATATGAAAAGAGTTTTTTCAACTGAGCGCTCTCGCATTCGTGCAAGTTATTTACTTAAATTTGAGTCTCTAATACTTTTTGGGGTAGCTATTTACCTGCTGCTTGCACCCTTCATCTCCGATGTAAGTGCGCCTGCTGCACTATCTGCTGAGATTATTTTTGGAACTCTCGCTGGTGTTGGACTTTGGTTTTCAGCTAGAGGTTTTGATAAACAAAAATCATTTGGAAGAGCGCCGGCCGTACTAGCTAATTTGATCGCACTTGGAGTTTCTTACTACATGATTACCGGAAAACTTTATTTAGTTGGAATCCCCTTAGCTCTTTTAGCCGGTGCTACCTTAATCTCATCTGCGCTTGGCTATTCAGAGTAACTACCACTCAACTATCTTGCGATCCTCCCAAAGCAAACCAGTCTTATCAACTGCTGGATCAAAAGATCTAGTTGCAAGCCAGATTGCTGTTTCAGCCCCCTCTGCCGCGCTCCGTGGGGCATCTGGACCACCCATATCTGTTCGTGAGTGATTAGGACAAATGGCATCAACTAAAAATCCACGCGCACCTAAACCAGTTTCATATGAGAGGTTTTTAACCAAAGCGTTAACACCAGCCTTGCTAATTCGATAAGGCGCAAGACCACCTTGTGTGCCAGGGCCAGACATTCTTCCTAGGCAAGCGGAGTAAACAACAACTCTACCTTTTCTAGCTTCAGCCATAGCTGGTGCCAATTGATTGATTGCGGTAAAAACTGCATCTAAGTTAATTGATAAAACTCTTCGCCACTCTTCATCTGTTGTTCGTAGAGTTTTAGACATTTTCTCACTCATTACGCCATGGGCTAGAACTAAAACATCTAACTCAGCAAAACCTTTTTCAGTTGCATCATTAGTTATATTAATTAAAGTTTGGCGAAATTTTTCACTATCGGCCACATCCACTGCTCGATACTGGCAACCTAACTTTTGCGCACTCTCCTTCACTCGAGAGGCATCTTTACCAATTAAATAAACAAAAATTCCTGACTCAATTAACCCTTTTGCAGTTTCATAGCCCAGGCCCCGTGATCCACCGGTAACAATTGCCCATTTTTGATCTGTACTCATGGGCGCAACCTTGCCGTTGTTTATGCCTAATTGCCACAGTTATTTATGTGCTGGTGGCCACTTTCACTTAAAACAATCGGCTCCACCGGTTTAGCCAGCGCTGGCTTGGAGTTAAGATTATCCTCAGATCGAGCAACGGAGCATGGTCTAAATAGGGAGAGCATAAGTGAGCGAAGTCGGAGCCAATACGCCCGCAAATCACTTTGGTGGCTCCTTTGGACCTAACGAGTGGTTAGTCCAAGAGATGTATGAAAGATACCAAGCAGATCCTGGATCAGTTGATAAAGCTTGGTGGGATTTTTTTGCAGATTTTAAAGGTAACTCATCTCTAAATGGCACAGTAATTTCAGCAACGCCAGCAGCAAAACCAGGAACACCACCAATTCCTAAAGCACAATTAGCAAAAACTGCTCCAGTTGTGCCAACTGTTGCCGCTCCACAAATTGTTACACCAGCTCCTGTTGAAAAAATTGAACCAATTCAAGTTGCTAATACAGCACTTAAACCAGCTGATCCAGTTGTGAAACCAATTCCAACTTTGATTACACCAGGTGCCTCATCAGTTGAACCATTACGAGGTGTGGCAGCCAGAGTTGTGCAATCAATGGAGGGTTCATTAACCGTACCAACAGCTACAAGTGTTCGCGCTGTGCCTGCAAAACTTATGATCGATAATCGAACCGTAATCAATAACCATTTAAAACGTGGTCGTGGTGGCAAGGTTTCATTTACTCACCTAATTGGTTACGCAATGATAAAGGCGATCCGTGCAATGCCGGAGATGAATGCGTTCTTTACTGCACAAGATGGTAAGCCGGCAATAGGCCATCCTGAACATATCAATTTAGGAATAGCAATTGATTTAGCAAAACCAGATGGCTCCCGCCAGTTACTTGTGCCATCAATTAAAGGTTGTGAAGATTTAGATTTTGCTCAGTTCTGGTCTGCTTATGAAGATACGGTGCGAAAAGCTCGCGGTGGTTCTTTAACAGTTGAAGACTTTGCTGGCACAACTATTTCACTGACTAATCCGGGAACTATCGGTACCGTGCACTCGGTACCAAGATTGGTGCAGGGCCAAGGAATGATTCTTGGTGTTGGCGCCCTTGATTATCCAGCTGAGTTCCATGGTGCCAATGAACAAACTTTGTCAGAGCTCGGAATTAGCAAGGTAGTAACACTTACCAGCACCTACGATCATAGAATCATTCAAGGTGCTCAATCTGGTGATTTCTTGCGAAGAATTCATGAAATCTTGTTGGGCGAAGAGAATTTCTATGACGAAATCTTTGAAGCTCTTCGAATTCCTTATGTACCAGTTCGCTGGGTAGTAGATATGCAAGATGCCAAGGCTGATGAATCAGTTAAAACAGCTAAGGTTCAAAAACTAATTGATGCATATCGCACCACCGGTCATTTAATGGCAGATGTAGATCCACTAACTTATGTTCAAAGATCACACCCAGACTTAGATGTAGTTACACATGGTTTATCTCTTTGGGACCTAGATCGCGAGTTTGCAACAGATGATTTTGGTGCGAAATCAAGTATGAAGTTACGTCGAATCCTTGGCATATTGCGAGACTCCTACTGCCGCACAATTGGTGTGGAGTATATGTACATTGCAAATCCAGCAGAGCGCACGTGGATTCAAGAACGAATAGAGGTAGGTGCCCCCCGAACTGCTCGTGAAGAGCAACTTAGAATTTTACGTAAACTCAACTCGGCTGAAGCTTTTGAATCTTTCTTGCAAACAAAATATGTTGGTCAAAAGAGATTTTCATTAGAAGGTGGTGAATCAGTAATTCCTTTACTTGATGCCATGATTTCATCAGCGGCTGAAAGTAAGTTAGATGAGGTTTGCATTGGTATGCCCCATCGTGGTCGACTTAATGTTTTGGCAAATATTGCAGGTAAGTCATATGGACAGATTTTTCAGGAGTTTGAAGGAAATTATCATGACAATGAGGTGCATGGTTCTGGCGATGTTAAGTATCACCTTGGCACAAAGGGTGTATTTACCGCTGAAAGTGGTGCGACTACAAAGATTTATTTAGCAGCAAATCCCTCACACCTTGAGGCAGTAAATCCGGTTCTGGAAGGAATTGTTAGAGCTAAGCAAGATAAATTAAGGGCTGCATCCGGTGATACTTCAGTAGATGAGCAGAGTTCATTTCCAGTTTTACCAATTCTTCTACATGGTGATGCAGCATTTGCTGGTCAAGGAGTGGTTTCTGAAACCCTCTCACTTTCATTATTAAAGGGATACCGCACTGGCGGAACTATTCATGTTGTGATTAATAATCAGGTTGGATTTACTACCTCACCACATGCAGCACGTTCTTCTACTTATTCAACAGATATCGCAAAGATGATTCAGGCCCCGGTATTTCATGTTAACGGTGATGACCCTGAGGCTTGTGTCCGAATTGCCAGACTGGCGTTTGAGTATCGACAGGCATTTAATAAGGATGTTGTGATTGATCTAATCTGCTACCGCAGACGTGGGCATAATGAGGGTGATGAGCCAAGCTTTACTCAGCCAGTAATGTATAAATTAGTAGATGCCAAACGCTCAACTAGAAAACTTTATACTGAAGCATTAATCGGTCGCGGTGACATAACTGTGGAAGAGGCCGAAGAGGTATTGCGTGACTACCAGCAACAACTAGAAGGTGTATTTACAGCGGTTCATAACACTGAGCCACAAAGTGATCCAAACTGGAAGGCACCGGTAGTGCCTGCTCCTGAAACAGTTAATACTGCAGTTTCAGAATCTGTATTGAGCAGTATCGCTGCTACTCAATCTGCAACTCCAAGTAACTTTACAGTCCATCCAAAATTGCTTCCGCAACTATTAAAGCGCACTGAAATGCTCACAGAGGGCACAGTCGACTGGGCAGCTGGTGAAATGTTCGCCTTTGGATCACTCCTTCTAGAAGGTCATCAAATTAGAATGAGTGGGCAAGATGTTCGCCGTGGCACATTTAGCAATCGCCATGCGGTAATTGTTGATAAGGAAACGGGCGCGGATTTCTTCCCACTTAGAACTCTCGTGAAGGATCCAAATCAATTCCATATTTATGACTCGCTTTTGTCAGAGTATGCCGTTATGGGATTTGAGTATGGCTACTCAGTAGAGCGTGAAAATGCTCTAGTAATTTGGGAGGCGCAATTTGGTGATTTTGCAAATGGTGCACAAACTATTGTTGATGAATTTATTTCATCAGCACTTCAAAAATGGGGCGAGCGCTCATCTGTGGTGCTGCTTTTGCCACATGGCTATGAAGGACAAGGTCCAGACCATTCATCAGGGCGAATAGAGAGATTCTTAGCACTATGTGCTGAGCAAAATATGACAGTTGCTCAACCATCAACTCCTGCCTCTTACTTTCATTTACTGCGCTGGCACATGAAGAATCCAGCAAGAAGACCATTAATTGTTTTTGAACCTAAATCCATGTTGAGATTAAAAGCTGCTGCCAGCGGTCTAACAGATTTTACATCTGGCACATTTAAACCGGTAATTCCAGATCTGAAGGTAAGTAATGCAACACGGTTAATCTTTACCTCTGGAAAAGTTTACTACGACTTAATTGCAGAACGAGAGAAACTAAATGAGTTCTCCACCGCCATAGTAAGAGTTGAACAACTTTATCCATTGCCAGTTGATGAGATTATTGCGCAGGCTAAATTACATCCAAAGGCAACATTGCTTTGGGTACAAGATGAGCCAGCAAATCAAGGTCCATGGCCATTTGTGGCATTAACTACTACTGAGGCTTTTGCTGCGCATGAAGAGCTAGCGGGAAGAAGTTTGCGACGAGTCTCCAGACGTGCCACTGCAAGTCCAGCTACTGGAAATCATCATCTACATGAAGAGGAAGAGAAGGCTTTAATGACTGAAGCCTTTACTCGTTAATCCCCTCGTTTATAACGGATTAAAACTTTTCCCAAGATTTGCTCAGATTCAATCCAGCCCCAATTCTTAGAATCAGTGCTAGCCGGATTATCTCCCTCCACCCAGTACCGAATTACTCCATGCTCCGTCTGGCTATCTTTAAGCCGCTTTAACAAAGCCACGCCAGGTCTTACAGGGTCAGCAACTAAATAAAGTTTTCCAATCCTTAATCTGTGTTTCTGGCCACTTATCTTACGAACAAGCAACCAATCTCCTTGGTTGAAGGTAGGCGACATTGAGTTGCCAGCAACTACTACCCTGGTTAATCCAAACATGGGAGTATTCTCCCACTAAGAGATTAGTTTTAATAAACCAAGGAGAGAGATGCTTAAATCTTTAATTAAGTTTGTAAAACCAAAGCAGACAGTTTTTGCGCATTGTGATTTGCCATGTGGTGTTTATGATCCAGCACAGGCAAAAATTGAGGCCCAATCTGTTAAGGCATGCATGGAAAAGTATGCAGCCAGCAGTGATACTGATTTCAAAGCCCGTGCAGTTGCTATCAAAGAAGAGCGTTCTGAGTTAGTAAAGCACCACCTGTGGGTACTTTGGACAGATTACTTCAAGCCAAATCATTTTGAGGCGTATCCACAGCTGCACTCATTATTTAATGAGGCTACCAAATTAGCCGGTGCTGGTGGAAGCAAAGGCACCAATGATGTTGCAGTTGCTGAAAAACTGATCGGCAAAATTGATGAGATTGCTGAAATTTTCTGGGCTACTAAAAAATAAGTATTTTTCTAATCGCTAGTGGTTTAGAAGTTTAAACTGCTAGCGATTTTTTCATTGTTTGAGTAAGTGGCCTTATCGGCAACAATTGTTTCGGCAGCAACCCTTGCCATGAATGAAACTCTTTCCACAAATTTTCTTGTGATTAAACCGGTGGCAACTAATCTAGAGTTCTGATGAACCTCAACTTCAAATTTTAAAACGTTATCTGCTAAACCAAGACATCTAGCGGTGGCATGTATTTCACTACCTACCCCAGCTGCTCCTTTAATATCTAATTCAGAAGATGATGTAACGGTGGTTTCACCAAAATCTAAAAACTCAATAATTGCAGTACTACATGCACTTTCAACTAACCCAAGTATTTGGTTTGAACCAATAACTGGCAGATCATTAATCCCTTGCGCAACTGATGTGTCGCCAGGTCTGATAGACATGCTGGCCATTCCAATTGCACCGATTACCTGCTCTGCTTTCATAATCAGAAGATTAGTGATTAGTTAATTACTCTTGCGGGAACTCCCTGCGTATTTCGCTAGTTATTTCAATTTGAGTTGCACCATCAGAGGTAATCTCCGTATAAGTGGTTTGGGTATAGGTAATTTCAGTAATACCACTTGATTGGGAGCCTTGCTTCATTTGAATGTATAAATCCTCAGTTTGCTGATTTATGCGATCACATAAACTCTCTGGTAGTTCTTCATTTAGGGCATTACATAAAAGGCTTTTCATCAAAAGTAGCGCAGCGCTCTCTTGTTCCATTTGATCTCGGCAATCTGTGCATGTACCAAAGTGCAGCTCGACAGCGTTAAGTTGTTGATCATCAAATATCTCATGATCAATGTATAAAACTATGTTTGGTAGAACTTGCTCACATGGCATGAAATCATTATTTGAAAAACTCATTTTTTGCCACCTTCTTTTTTATTACCAAAGCCGCGCTCAGTTGCGTAAGCAGAAAGTGATGTCCGCAGTAGCTTTCTTCCTCGATGTAGCCTGGACATAACTGTGCCGGTTGGTACTCCTGTTATCTCAGCTACCTCTTTGTAGGAAAAACCTTCCATATCAGAGAGGTAAACTGCCATTCGAAAATCCTCTGGCATAGCAGCTAAGGCCTCTTTAACATCCTTGTCAGCAATATTTTCTAAAACTTCATCCTCTGCAGATTTGCCTTGATCACTTGTATGGGATGAGGCATCTGCTATTTGCCAGTCCTCTATTTCACCTGCTGAAATCTGAGGCCTGCGCTGATCTTTACGATAATTATTTATAAATGTAGTGGTGAGAATTCTGTACAACCATGCTTTGAGATTTGTGCCAGGTTCAAATTGGTGAAAACTTGTAAACGCCTTTGCATAAGTGTCTTGCACTAAATCTTGAGCATCATGTGTATTTTTTGTATAACGAAGTGCGGCGCCATATAGCTGAGATGTAAATACCAGGGCATCTCTTTCGAATCTAGATTTGCGCTGTTCTAAACTCTCTTTGCTTCGATCAATAATCGCCGGCAGTAAATCTTCGTTGTTCATTTGGGACAAGGCTACCTCGAAGGGGGTCTTATCAATAACTAGATAATTTTTAGTTTGCCCAGTTGATGGACGTAATGCATGCATAGAGGTAAAACCCTTCTAACCAAAGGTTTATTCCCTGGTGAGATGCGGGTTTATCAGTACAAATGCCCAATTTGATTTAGATGACGGAAGGTAGACTGGGACATATGAGTAACTGGAGCGCTCCTTTTCGCAGTGGATTAACCGCTGCAAGTAAGCCAATATCAGCCACAGTTAACATCCCCGGATCAAAATCAGCAACTAACCGGGCTTTGATTCTGGCCGCTCTATCGACAACACCATCAAGGATCCGAAAACCACTTTCTTCTCGTGATACTGATTTGATGGTTAAAGGTTTACAAAGTTTAGGATGCAAGATTGAGCAAATAAAAACTGATCAGGGCTTTGATTATCAAGTAATTCCTGGCAAATTAATGGGGCCAGCTCAAATAGATGTTGGAAATGCTGGAACTGTCATGCGCTTCCTACCGCCAATAGCCGCTCTTGCAACTGGCTTAATTTATTTTGATGGCGATGAAAGATCTCACCAACGCCCAATTGCACCAGTGCTTACTGCCTTGAAGCAGCTTGGAGTCTCAGTTGAGCACAACAACAAATACAAATTACCGATAACAATTAACGGGGATGGAAAGATTAAGGGCGGAACTGTTGAAATTGATGCCAGCGCATCAAGTCAATTTGTTTCGGCTCTGCTTTTAGTAGCACCAGCTACCCAAGAGGGTATAACAATTAAAAATATCGGCCCGTCCCTGCCATCTGCTCCACATATTGAAATGACAATTCAAATGCTAGAAAAATTCGGCGCAACCGTGCAACGCACCTCATCAAGTTGGAGTGTCACACCTTGTCAGCTGATTGGTCAGGACTTAGTAATTGAACCAGACTTATCCAACGCTGCACCATTTATGGCCGCTGCCATGATCTGCGGTGGAAGTGTGCAAGTCAGGCATTGGCCCCTAAGTACAACTCAGCCTGGTGATCAATTGCGTTCTATCTTTACCAAGATGGGAGCCAAAGTAGAACTCAATGCTTCCAGCTTAACTATTACCGGTAGTGGAAAAATACATGGAATAGATATTGATCTTGGAGATGTTGGTGAATTAACACCAAGTATTGCTGCCATTGCATCTTTAGCAACAACACCCTCAGCATTAAGAGGAATATCTCATCTACGTTTGCATGAAACTGATCGACTGGCAGCACTCGCTAATGAGATCAATAACTTAGGTGGCTCAGTTATTGAAGGGCCAGGAGATCTAGTTATTAAACCGGGCAAAATGAATGCATCTCAAATTTGGCGCAGCTATGAAGATCATCGCATGGCTACTGCTGGGGCGATTATTGGTTTGGCTGTTGAAGGGGTAATCGTTGAGAATATTGAAACTACACAAAAAACCTTGTCAGACTTTCCAGGCATGTGGCAGGGGATGCTTGATGGTTAGATCAAGAAGCAATTGGGATGAAGATGATGTGCGCATAAATAAGTCACGCCAATTTGGAACAAGTAATAAAGCACGTCCTAGAACCAAAGACCGACCTGATTATTCAACAGCCCAAACTGCAACCATAATTGAAGTTGATCGGGGTCGAGTTAAATGTCTAGTAGAAGGCCCAGATGGTAAAAAAGTTATTACTGCAATGAAAGCTAGGGAGCTGGGGAAGAAATCAGTTGTAGTTGGCGATCTAGTCTCTATTGTTGGCGATATTTCCGGTGATGAAGGTTCATTAGCCAGAGTTGTAACAGTACTTCCTAGAAAAAATTCATTAACTAGAAGTATTGATGATCACGCCAATGATGAGCGGGTGATTGTGGCAAATATTGATCAAATGGCAATTGTCATTGCGGCTGCCAATCCAGAACCTAGAGTTGGATTAGTAGATAGAGCGCTAGCAGTTGCATATGATCAAGGGATAACGCCAATAATTGTTATGACCAAAAAAGATTTAGCCGATGGTGATGACTTCTTACAGATCTATAAAGATTTAGAGATTTTGGTATTTAAGATAGATAAATCATCTGATTTGACTGCGTTACAAAAGGTGCTGCTAGGCAAAACTACAGTGCTACTTGGTCATTCTGGTGTTGGAAAGTCAACCTTAGTAAATAACCTACTGGCTAGCTCGACAAATCGTGCTTCAGAATCTTTGTTTGAAAAAATTGACCGTGCAACTGGTGATGTTAATGAAGTAACTGGACGTGGCCGTCACACCACCTCTAGTGCAATTGCGCTGCCACTTTCATCATCCCTTGATGGAGCAGATTTTGGCTGGGTTATTGATACACCTGGAGTTCGCTCATTTGGTATCGCCCACATTCAACCTGCACGAGTTATCTCATCATTTCCTGAATTTCGTGAGGCTATTTCAAACTGCCAAAAAAATTGTACGCACAACGAAGTAGATTGTGCATTAAATCACTGGCCTTCCTTTACCGAACAAAACCTGGCAAGGCTTGCCAGCCTTCGCAGAGTTTTGTCTGCTGGGTAGTAAAAGTAAGAGTAATCTGATCTTCATGAGCAATGATCTAGTCGATAAAAATATTAAGACCAGACAAGTAAATCTCTCAGTTACGGGCATGACCTGTTCATCCTGCGTTGGCTCAGTCGAAAAATCGCTAAATAAAATAGCCGGAGTTCGGGCAGCCGTTAATTTGGCTATGGAATCTGCTCACATAATTGCACCTCTTAATGTTTCAGAGAAAGATTTAATTCAAGCAATCAAATCAGCTGGCTATGAAGCATCTGCTTTTAAAGGCGAGCGCGAATCCTTTGAGAAGTCCAATTACCTGGGGATAAGGCTTTTGATTACTTTTATCTTCACAGTGCCAATAATTGCAATCTCAATGATTGATAGTTTGCACCAAGATTTAGATAAATCCTTACTTTCGCTGGTTGATTATGCCAATGACTTTCTAGCCACTTTTGCTACCTCAGTCACAATTAACTATCCAACTGCATCAATTTCAATCTGGCTTGTAATACTTCTTTCTATCTGTGTAGTTTTAATTTTAGCTTGGCCGATACACCGGGCTGCGCTTAAAAATATAGCTAGCCCCACGATGGATACATTGGTTTCACTTGGCTCTCTGATTGCACTTGGCTGGAGTATTTACTCACTAGCTACCTATAAATCTACAGATGGAATGCCTAATGTGTATGCAGAGGTTTCTGCCTCAGTAATATTTTTTGTAATGTTAGGGCGCTACCTAGAACATCGTGCCAAACGTAAGGCTGGCTCTGCATTAGCTGAACTGTTCAAGCTTTCCGCTGGCGAGGTTGAAGTTCAGGGCGTGAATGGAAATATCGTAATTCCTATTGATCAACTTCAGGTTGGCGATGTTTTTGTAGTAAAGCCTGGCGATCGCATTGCAACTGACGGGCAAGTAATCTCTGGTTACTCCACCATCAATAACGCCTTTTTAACCGGTGAGGTAACGCCAATTGAGGTTGGAGTGGATGATTTCGTTTTTGCTGGTTCAGTAAATAACAATGGAAATATTTTAGTAAAAGCTACCCGAATTGGATCTGACACTGAATTAGCTCGAATCACTCGAATGGTTTTGGCTGCGCAATCCGAAAAAGCACCTGCTCAACAGTTGGCAGACAAGATAAGCAAGGTCTTTGTACCTTCAGTTTTATTACTATCTATCATTACTTTCATCGCCTGGCACTTCACCGGCGCAGAGCTTGTTAAGTCAGTTACAGCAGCAGTGGCAGTTTTAGTGATTGCCTGCCCGTGTGCACTAGGACTAGCAACACCAATTGCACTTATGGTGGCAACTGGTAAAGCTGCAAAATCGGGAATTGTTCTTAGATCCCCACGCTCTATTGAAAAGGCTGTTGGAATTACCGATGCTGTATTTGATAAGACAGGCACCATTACCACTGGGCAGATGGTGCTACTTGAGATAACTCTAATTAATAATCCACTCACTACAGAAAGCACAGCCCTTTCAGCCTCACAACTGCTTTCATATGCATTATCGATCGAAAGTTTAGATTCACATCCAATTGCTAAAGCAATTTCAGTATCACTTCTAAAACAAGGTGTTACCAAGGTAGATGTGTCAGATTTTGAACACACACCAGGTGCTGGAGTTGCAGCCCGTATCCCATCATCTGCCACCTCTGCATCAAAGGCGGTTTTGATTGGTTCTGCAATTTCCATTGCAAGAGCGACCACTGAGTTTGCACCAAAACTCACCCAAGCAATTGAGGCTGCTAATCAACGAGCTAACTCAGTTGCAATCCTGGCTATTGATGGTTTGGCTTATGGCGTATTTGAGGTTGGTGATCTAATTAAGCCAGAGAGCAAGCAGGCAGTTGAAAGATTGCAAAACTCAGGAATCAATACTTGGCTTGTGACTGGTGATAACGAGACTGCTGGCATATCAATGGGATCTGCAGTGGGTATTCCAATTGACCACATTTTTGCCTCTGCAACCCCTGAAGATAAATTAGCATTTGTTGAAAATTTGCAGCAAAAAGGCAAGGTACTAATGATTGGTGATGGAATTAATGATGCAGCAGCAATTGCTAAAGCTGATCTAAGCATTGCCATGGGATCGGGAACTGAAACAGCGATTGCAGCTGCTGATATAACTTTAATTAGGCCTTCATTAATTGCTGTACTAGATGCACTGGCGATATCTAAAAAGAGTGTGAAGGTAATCAAATCAAATTTAGGTTGGGCTTTTTTCTACAACGTAGCCTTTATTCCAGTTGCTGCCAGTGGCAATTTATCGCCTATGTATGCAGCAGCTGCAATGTCGCTATCATCTTTATTTGTAGTCTTAAATAGCTTACGTATTAAGTAAGGATTGGTAGCGGGGGCAGGATTTGAACCTACGACCTCTGGGTTATGAGCCCAGCGAGCTACCGAGCTGCTCCACCCCGCGTCGGTGAATAAATCTTAGAGGAGATGGGCATTTAACCCAAATAAATGAATTTGTTATCTATTTTGTGCAGAGATTAATGCTGCAATTGCTGCTTTAACTCTAGCTCTTGCTCGATCTTCAGCAGCACCATCTAAACGTTTTTGTGCCGCTTCAAGATCTGAAAACGCAGATTGTAGTGAAGCAATTGCTGATCTAATTGCTTGGCTAGTTCCAGCACCTTCATTAACAGGTGTGTTTGGTTGATTATTGGATGCATCCGTTCCAGAATCGCCACCAAATACCTGATCTAACGCACCTTGTAAGGTTTCGCTAAATCCAATTTGATCTCCGAAGGAGACTAAAACTCTTTGTAATAATGGATAGGCAGCGGTGTTACCAGTTGCTCGTACATAAACTGGCTGTACATAAAGCAAGCCCTTACCAACTGGAAGAGTTAACAAATTACCAAGTACTACATCAGCTCCACCTTGGCGAAGCAAAGATAGGGATGTTGCAACCTCAGGTTTTGCCTCAAAGTTGGATGCCACCTGAGATGGACCTGGCACGTTTGTTGAACGTGGTAGTTGTAAAACTGTGATCTTGCCATACTCATCACCGGCGTCGGCGTTAACTACTGCTAAGGCGGTTAAGTTTTCACGACCACCTCTTGGTACAAATGGTGTGTAAAGGGAGAAGGTTGGCTTACTTTGTCCTGGAATTTGCATAGTCAGGTAGTAAGGAGGTTGGTTTGCAGAGTTTGCACCAAAACTTGATGGATCTAGCGGTACTCGCCAAAAATCTTGTCCGCCATAAAAGGCATCTGCAGTTGTTACATGGTAGGCACTGAGAATATCTCGTTGCACACGGAACATATCCTCTGGATATCTAATATGGGATAGTAAATCAGGTGAAATCTCACTCCTTGGCTTCACACTTCCTGGAAATGCTTTGCTCCAAGTAGCAAGTACTGGATCTTTCGCATCCCATTGGTATAAAGAAACGGTGCCATCGTAGGCATCAACAGTTGCCTTGACTGAGTTTCGTATGTAATTCACATTTCGATCATCCAAGGATAAAACTGCGTTGGATCTACTAGTTAATGCATCCCCAGTGTTTGCAAGGTTTACAACCCTTGAGTTTGGATACCCAGCACTTGTTGTATAACCATCAATAATCCAAAGAATTTTTCCATCAATAATTGCTGGATATGGATCGCCATCTAGGGTGAGCCAAGGAGCAACCTTGGCTACTCGCTCACGTGGATTTCTGTTAAATAATATTTTAGATTCAGAGTTAATCAGATTGGATAGAACAATTCTTTGTTCTTGGTATTTAATCGCAAATAACAACCGAGTAAAGAGTGAGCCCATTGGCACGCCACCCTCACCAGTGTATGTGTAATTCTTTTGACCATTTGGTGAATTATCATCTGGATAATCAAGTTCAACTGGATTACTTGCTGCTGGTCCACCAATAATTGAGTAATCAGGAACATTTTCACCGAAATAAACTCTAGGTTGGAACTCACCTAATCCCTTAGTTGGAGGGATATCTCCAATTACAAAGGATGGTTTGCCATCGGCATCAACAGTATTTCCATAGGCAGCAACCATTCCAAAACCATGGGTATAAACCAAGTGATCATTAATCCAGTTTCGAGATGGATTACCATCAATATTTAATTCACGGACTGCAACAACTACATCTCGCTCTTTACCATCAATCTTGTAACGGTCAATATCTAATGAATCAGCAAAAGCATAATATGGCTTTATCTGCTGTAGCTGCCTGAAAGTTGCAGACAACACATTTGGATCCATCAATCGAATATTTGCAATCGTGGCAGCATCATTTGCAAGTTGGCCTGCTGAGGTGGAGATAATTGCTTGATAATCTTTAACTACAACATCTGATAAACCATATGCAGCTCTTGTGGCATCAATATTTCGTTGAATAAATGGTGCCTCTTTACTTGATTCAGATGGCTTAACTTGGAATTGCTGAATAGCTGCTGGATATACGCCAGCAATTAATACTGATGCAATTACCATCAGAGCCACACCTGCAGTTGGCAGCAGCCAAGATTTTCTAACTATATTTGCAAAGAACAAAAGTGAACAGATAACTGCAATTGCTGCCAAAATTGATTTAGCAGGCAGTAATGCGTTGACATCGCTGTAGGTAAGACCAGTAATTAATCTTCCCTCTTTTAAACTCAATGCGTAACGATCAAACCAATATGCAACTGCCTTAAGCAGTACTAATAGACCAAGCAAGATTGAAAGTTGAACTCTGGCTGCAACAGTTGTGCGCTCTTCCTTTACCTGCGGTCTTATGCCACCATAAATGTAATGCACCGCTGCTGCGGCAATTATTGCTAGAACTATTGTTGAAATGCCCCAACCAATTAAGGCTTGCCACATCGGAAGTTTGAAGGCAAAAAATGAGATATCAAGACCAAATTGTGGATCAACCTGACCAAACTCTGTCGAATTTCTGAAAAGTAACCAGGTTTGCCAAAATCTTGACCCAGCACTTCCAGCAAAATAAAAGATTGCTAGGAATGTTCCAATCGCTACCAATTTACGAATTGGCTCTAATTGAGCACGATATCTTTCTAAACTTTCAGCTTCAACTGTTACTGGCACATAAATTGGACGCTTTTTAAAGGCAAAATAAATATTAAGTGAGATAACTGCGGCAGTGATTAAACCAAAGCCTATGAACAAATATATTTTGGTAAATAATGAGGTTTGCCAAACATCAACAAAGCCAACAGAGCGAAACCAGAGCAAATCAGCATAGAAACCACTCAAGGAAACTAATATGCTAGCCAAAATAAAAATCACAATAAAAGTAATTGTCAGTGGACTAATTCTTCTTTTACCCTCGCCACGATTGGCAAATGGATTTGGGAAATTTCCGCCAATGCCGCTGCCACCAAATGGATTGTTGTTGCGGTTAAAGCCGCCCCCACCAAAACCAGAATTACTCATGCGCAGATCTTAGCCACTCCTAGGCATAGCTTTTACAGCTGGGAAGCTTGGCATTCTCAGGTAGTTTTAATACTTCAATCGCCTCAGCGAGTGTGGCAACCGGCACAATTTTCATACCCTTACCCCCCTGGCCGGCCCCTAATTGGTCAGGATTGTTTATATCCTGGCAATTATTTATTGGGGTAAAAAATAGATCTACGCCATCATTTTGAGCACCAATAATTTTTTCGGCAATGCCACCAATTGGCCCAACTAACCCATTAGTTGTAATCGTTCCAGTGCCTGCAATATTTCGAGAACGAATTAAATCTACTTGAGTTAACTTCTCAACTATGCCAAGTGCAAAAATCAAACCACCGCTTGGTCCACCTGTCTCTGCCAGCCTTATCTTTACATCAAATGGAAAATCAAATTGTTCTTGAATATTGATACCGATAAAGGCTGACTCATCCTCTCTTGGAGATAGATCGATGCTCTTTTTTATTACACCAACACCGATGCGGCTTATTTCCAAAGAAACTTTCTCTCCTGCTTTTTTCCCATCTAGGTATCGCAAAAGATCATTAGTATTATTAAGTTTAATCTGATCAATTGAAAGTATCTGATCATTGATCAAAACCACCTGGTATGCATTAGTTTGTTCATTGATACCAACCACCATCAATTTTGATGGAATTTGATATCCCAGGTAGGAAAGGGCGGCAGCGGTGGCGTTTACCTGCGAGCTGCTCATTTCAGCGGCGCCTTCGCGAACTGCTTCAGCAGCAGTTTCACCATCTGGATATACCCGCTCTCGTGGCAGAACTGCTCTATTTTTATCTACCCATCCATAAAAAATATCAAAAGCTGTTATGTATGAATCTGGATCAGTAATCATCACCGCAGTAACTGAAAGCTTGCCAGTTGTTGGATAAGTTTGAGTGCCAGAGATTTTTATTGCCGACCCAAGGACATTTTGTGGATCCCCAGGAGCTAAAATAACAAATGGGGCTGGCAAGAAGAGTGAGCCTAAGATTAAAAGTGTGAGTAATGCCTTTGTGGGTTTTGGAACGTAGCCTCTTGTTGGCAGCAAAGATCTCATTTAGTTAATTTCGCTAAACTAATTTTTAGGACGAAAAGTATTTTGAAATTTTTTGAAGTTATTCACAGATCGACTGGTTTGGTTATCAAACTTAGACTTGTATTTAGAAATCCAAACCCCATAAATAATTGCACAAAAGACTGCCACGATAGGGATAAGTAACCAAATCAGGGCAGAGGCCGCACTTGAACTCATAACCCCATCTTAATCAGCGGGGAAGAAAATAGGTGGCATTATTGTTCTACCAGCAGCAATCCATCGATCTACAGCCAAGGGCAGGTTAAAGAAATGAGTTTCGGCTTTTTACCAAATGACGGTCAGCCTGACTTTGATGCGCTATTGAAGAAATTCTCAGAAATGGGCATTGAAGCAAACGAACTTGCTGGTGCTAAATCTTTTTTTGAAAGTATGCGATCAAAAAATACTGGTCCAGGCCAAAGTTTGATTACTACAGCAAATTTGCGCGAGATTGCAAAGAAAATTATTACAGCAAAAGGTGATCTACCAACTGGAACTGCCGACCAGAATCAATGCGCTCAGTCACTTCAACTTGCAAATCTCTGGCTGGATGCTGAGATTTTATTTCCAGCAGCGGTGGTGCCTAGCCAAAGTGCCTGGTCCAAACGTGATTGGTTGGAGGATTCAGCGCAGGGCTGGCAGAGCGTAATTGAACCGCTGGCAGTTGGAATGGCAGATGCTCTTGGTAATGTCATAGCTACAACAAATAACCCTCTACCAATTGAATTTATGGGATCTGGTGAGCAAACACAGGCCCAGCAGGAGGCAATGAAGTTAATGCTTGCCCAGGTTTTACGTGGCTTGATGGGCAATCTGATTGAAACCCAATTAGGCCAGACCATTGGCTTGTTAGCCAACTCCATTACTGGAGCAAATGATGTTGCTATTCCTCTGCTAAAAGCAGACTCTGGCTCACACTTGATTCCACAAAATATTGCTGAGTGGTCTGATGGCGTAGGTATTGATCAGGAGCAGGTAGCAATTTACTTATCCTTGCGCGAGAGCGCTGCGGCACGTTTATTTGCCAATACCCCATGGTTGCAAAACTACATAAAGGATTTAATCACCGCCTACGGCAAGGGCATCACAATTGATGTCGAATCAATAACCCGGCAGGCAGAGGAGGCAATGACAAGTGGTGAGATTGATATAAACAATCCCCAATCAATTAATTTGGCATTAAATGCTGGCTTGTTTACGCCGCAACAAACACCAGCGCAAGAGCTGGCTTTAACTAAATTAGAGATGACGCTGGCATTAATTGAGGGCTGGATTGATCATGTAATTTCCCAAGTTGCGGCTGAACGTATTCCAGCATTTTCGGCATTGATTGAAAACTCCAGACGTCGGCGGGCAACAAATGCACCAATGCAACAATTATTTGCAAACTTACTGGCAGTAGAGGTATCACCGAGAAAGATGCGAGAAGCATCTGCATTTTGGAGTGAGGTTAAAACTTTAAGAGGCTCTGATGGTAGAGATAAGTGCTGGGAGGATCCAGCCTTCCTGCCAATGCCAGAAGATTTAGCTGATGTAAAAGGCTTTTTAAATAGCGTCACCGTGCCAGATGATCTATCGGGATTGATTTAAGAAGGCAGATCTAAAAGCGAAATCCCCGGGCGCACAATTTCTTATCTGCCTTCCCCTTGCAGATATGAAACGGTTATCCGAGGACTTCGTGGCGCAAACCTATGGGAATAAAAGGTGAGAATCAACTTAGAATGGTGTTTTAAAAAATTATTTTTAAAAGATTATTAGCTCCTAGCAGCGCTCTTTTTACATAAAACAAAAAAGCTTTAGCCAATACGGTATGGCAGGGTCACCCGCTGGAGGATCATTGCGTAAAATTGCACCACCTGCTGTGGATTAACCTGTGGAGACACCCACAATTATGGTGGATAAGAAGAGGTAATGGTGGATAACTTTGAGCAGGAGATCCTCTTTGGTGATCTACTGCCTCCTGTTGCCCAAATTTCCAAGCGTCGAAGCCAAAATACCCCAGCACTACCTACTGACCTGCCGGCGCATCGAGTAATCCGAAAGGAGCGAAGGCGGCGCAGCATAAGCGCCTTTCGTCAGGGCGGAGTGATTGAGATTCATATTCCAGCCAAAATGAGCCGGCGACAGGAGATTGAAATAATTCCAGAGATGATCGCTATGGTCTTGCGTAGGGAGGCTAGATCTCGCAAAACCGACTCACAACTTATGCAGATAGGCCTTGAGTTATTAGAAAAGTATCTGCCTGAGGCACAGGTAAAGCCAGCAAGTATTAATTGGCGCAATATGAGTGAGAGATGGGGATCTTGCACCACAGTTGATCGAACAATTCGCATCTCAGATCGACTAATTGGTGCACCACAATATGTTTTGGATTACATAATCTTTCATGAGCTAATTCATTTAATAGTTCCAGGCCATGACCAAAATTTTTACAGTTATTTAAATCGCTTCACAGATCAAGGCAAAGCCGAGGCATTTTTAGAGGGGTTTGAACTTGGCAGCCAAAGTGGTGGTTCTGGTGTAATCCCTGCGGTAAATATCTAGTTTTACCCCTCATTTCTAACCTTTTGACTTAATATTTAGGATTTTAAGCGTGGAAAACCCCAACTGAGCGCACCACAAGGGGTATGGTGTTGCTATTCGTACTCACATGCCGGAACTTGCCAGCATGCTCCCTAGAGTGCGGCGGATGGAGGAAGAAAATGGCTGAAGAGTACAAGGGTGAGGCTTACTGCGTTAAGTGCAAAGAGAAGCGCTCCTTTGAAGGACATGTAAAGGTCTCTGATTCTGGTCGCCGTATGGCACAAGGAATCTGCCCAGTTTGTGGCACAAAGGTAAATCGTATTCTTGGTAAGGCTTAATAAATAAGCAAGTAACCAAAAGTAAAAGCGGTGAGGTCGGTTAAAAACCAACCTCACCGCTTTTTTGTTAACCCTTTCTAGTTAACAGTTGTAATTAACTTTTTAAACTTAACTAGCTTGTGCCACCTTTGCTGGACGGCCTGGGCTTCGTTTGCTTTGAATTACCTGACCTTCATCAAATAACTCTCCTCCCCATACCCCAACAGGTTCAGCCCTAGAAAGGGCGCCTTGTAAACACTTAGCCTTCATTGGACAGCTGCTACATAAGGCCTTTGCTTGGGCGATAACTGCCGCTTGCTCGCTGAAGAAGAGCTCAGGATCTGACGAGTGGCAGGGCAGGCTGGAAATCTTAGGAGCCTGATTTGTATCAGGTGCGAAAGGATTATCTGCGCGCTTGTATGCCACCTTTGCCTGATAACTCTGGTTAGCAATATTTGCTGTTGAGTTGGCGGTGTAATCGGTGTAGGAGATCACTGGGGCATCCTCGTAAGCCCAGGTGACATCACCTAATCCAATTTTGGCAGTTGGGCCTTGTGCCCAACCTGGTACAAGTAGTTCGCTGAAGAGAACGGTCATCGTTCTCACCTTTCCTTTCGGTTATCTTTCATTTAGTTTGGTGCGGTTTTTCTTTGCCAGTTATTTGGCGGTGGTTAGAAGTTATTGGATAAAAGAAAAAGGGCCCCGAATCATTAGATTCGCGGGCCCCTTGGCTTCTATCTCGACCTTAGCCGATATAGCTCCCAGGGGTGCGATCTGATGTAAAGGTATAAAAACCCTTATTAGAGCGCTTATTTGACCAATCTGAGCGATATGAAGATTTCGCCGTGATTGATGTGATGGCATACCAATTAGCAGTAGCTGCAATAGGTGCAACTGCTGTATTTGATTTAACTACTTTTGCCATTTGGCAAGAGTAAGGCATCAACTATCTTTGATGCAACTTAATTAAAATGGGCTAGAAATACGCTGGGTTTGCCGGCATAGGTAATTTGAATTCGCTCCTTTGCCCGCGTAACTCCCACATAAAACAACCTGCGCTCCTCATTTAAATCATTACCCATTGGTAGCACCCCATCTGAAACCCCAATTAAAAATAGTTGACTCCACTCCAACCCTTTGGCTGCATGCAGAGTTGCCAAGGTAACCCCGGGCAAGGTTGGTGGATTGTTTTGTTCAGATCGATCCTCAATCTCACGCAAAAATGCACGCATATTTGTTCCACCATTTTCTTGAATGCTCTTTGCTAACCTTAAAAATGCGATCACAAAATCTGCCTCGCCAAAGGGTCTTAAAACAGCTACTAAATCGGAGTACCAATCCCCACCTTCAGAGGGCAAAACTGAGGCGCTTCTAATAATTCGCATAACATCCCGAACATCGGTGCGATCAAAAAATCGCTCACCGGATCTAATCTGACTTGGGATCTTGGCATTATTTAATGCTGCCTTTACCTGATCTAGTTGAGCATTAGTTCTAGCCAATACTGCAATGTCAGAGGAATAAACCCCTTGTGAAATACACCTTGCCACCTCAGAGGCCACATATGAGATCTCATCCTGGGAGGTATTAAATCCATTTACAACTGGTTTATCGCCATGGGCATTTACAGATTGCAGCTGACTGCCATGATCTGAAACTAGATTTGCAGCCTGCAAAATGGAGTTAGCGGTATTGATGATCTCAGGGGTGGAGCGATACCCACGAGATAGTCGAAAAACTTGTGCATTAGGAAATCTATTTTGGAAGTTAAGTAAGAAGTTTGAGGTAGCTCCGGCAAATGAGTAAATAGTTTGGGCCGCATCACCCACAACGCAGATCTCCTGACGATTTCCCAGCCAAAGATTAAGTAATCGCTGTTGCAGGGGTGAGACATCTTGATACTCATCCACGGTGAAGTAGCGATACTGATCTTGTATCCGCTCTCGAACTCCACGATCCTCCTCTAACATTCCAACAGTTAGCAGTAAGACATCCTCAAAATCTAAGGTGCGCTCCTGTTTTTTTAATGATTCATAAGCTTCATAAACTTGGGCAACCATGGAGAGATTTTCAGATTCACCTTTGCTATTAGGCAACCTAACTAATCGATTATTAGCAATCGCCTCTTCTTGGTAATTATCTGGAGAGATCTCAAGAACCTTTGCCCACTCAATTTCACTTGCTATTTCGCGAAGTGCATTTACCTGGGCAGGAATTGCTACCTCTGCCCTTGTAATTGCTTGACTGATAAATCCAGATTTTGTGGTTAATAGCGATGGAAATTGGCCACCAAATGCGTAGGGCCAAAAATACAAAAGTTGTTTAAGTGCAGCTGAGTGAAAGGTTCTAGCTGTGGCATTTGGCACACCAAGGGAGCGCAATCTTGCACGCATCTCACCAGCTGCTTTTGCGGTGAAGGTAAGTGCTAAAACCTTTGTGGGATCTGTAACGCCAGAGTTGATTGCATATGCAATTCGATTGGTAATTACTCGGGTTTTTCCTGTGCCAGCACCTGCAATTACACAAACAGGACCAGTAATAGCTTTTACTACAGCAAGTTGATCTGGATCTAGCTGCGCCAATATTGCGGCATCATCTATCGCCATGATTGATTACCAACTAAATCAGTTTCAGCACCTTTTCCATACCAAGCTTTAATCATCTGCCTGGCCACACTAATTTCAAGAGGGAGAATTAAAGTTTTTTCAGCAATCGCACTCTTCATCTCATCTCGAGTAAACCAGCGAATCTCCTCAATCTCCTCACCATCAGGGCGAGCTAATTCAGGTGTAGTAGTTATTGCCTCAAATGCAATCATTAATGATGCCGGAAATGGCCAAGGTTGGGAGCCAAGATAATTAATCTCTTTTAGTTTTACCCCTGCCTCCTCCATTACCTCTCGAGTGACACAATTTTCAAATGATTCACCCGGCTCGACAAAGCCGGCAAAGGTTGAAAATCTATTTTTTGGCCAAACCTTTTGTCTGCCCAACAAGACTCGATCTTGATCATCTTTTACCAAAACAATTATCGCGCTATCAGTGCGTGGGTAATGCTCACTCTGATCTGCCGGACATCTTCTTACCGCTCCTGCTAACACCACAACTGTTTTTTCACCACATATGGCGCATCTTGGATGTTTTTTATGCCAATTAGCAAGCCCTTGGGCATGAACTGCCAATCCAATATCTCGCGCTGATAAAAAAGCACCCACCTCGCGCAAAGTTTTGAACTCATTACTTAAGCCGTGATCACTTGTTAAGTGGCGAACAAAAAATGGTTTTGAATCCTTAACCCCCAAGAAGTAATCACTTTGATCTTGATAAGTACCCAATGATTGTCCAGCGGTGAAAAGAAGTTGATCTTTTTCAGTGGCAAATTTTTCATCTGAAAATAAAAGAATTGATGCCTGCGCCCAAGCTGAATTTAAATAAGTCAGATCACTGCGTAAATGGGCAGCACGATCGACCTCAGCTGCTGCCAATGGAAGATTTAGTGGTTTATGCGGTGCCATCACCGTCTGACCCTACTAGCCTGTCGTCATGGTTGTCGCCCCCGCTCAAAGGATGAGAGTGATCTCATGGAATCTTTTACATGGCCAGAAAATCCCACCAACTAACTCGCAAGATTGGCAGGCAGAGCTAGTAAGTGCAGCTAAAAGAGTTGCAGATGAATTACAACCAAATTTCATAGCTCTACAAGAGGTGGATTACTTTCAATCAAGATCTGAACTAACTAATCAGACCAAGTTGGTTGCTCAAAGCATGCAACTTAAGTATTGGGCATACCTACCAACTTTAATTGGAACACCAGGTGAGAAATGGCGCAGTGTTAAAGATTTAAAAAATTCAATTATCACCCAAAGCTCTCTAGATAAAAATCCTAAGGCAAGTTATGGAATTGCTCTTGCTACTAATTGGCCAATTAAAAAGCTCTACGTTAAAAAACTAGGAAGATCTATCGTAGGAATGCCACTACTAATTCCTAAAAATAATGGAAAAGGAGTTAGGTTTATCTACGTAAAAGATGAGCCAAGAGTTGCACTAATCGCCGAACTTGAAAATGGATACACAATTGCAACGACTCACCTCTCCTTTGTGCCTGGCGTGAATGTGTTTCAATTAAATAAGCTCTCTTCATATCTAAGAAAACTACCTGGATTAGCTTTGCTAACTGGTGATTTAAACCTTCCGGCAAATTTACCAAGTAAATTGAGTGGTTTTAAATCATTAATCTCTCAAGCTACATATCCAAGTTGGAAACCAAAGATTCAATTTGATTACATCATGCTTCGTAAAAGTGAGCTTAAAAGTATTTCAAGTATTAAACCGATTAAATCAACTGCCACTGGAATATCAGATCACACCCCACTTGGGGTAGAGATTCAGATCTGAATTGGAATTTTGCTGACCAAGCCAATCAACTCTGATTCATTCAAAATATCAGCTGGTCTAACTGTTTCATTATCAATTACATAATGAAAAGCTGCTGAAATATTTTCGATTGGCACACTCTTAAGTTTTGAATAGGCCAGTCGATACATGGCAAGTTGAATTGCAGCAGTTTGTAGATCCTGCCCTGATTTAACCTTTCCAGTTTTCCAATCCACAACCTCATAATGATCAGCAGTTGTCTGATACACCGCATCAATTCTTCCTCGAATTAGCGTGGTATCAATCATGGTTTCAAATCCAACCTCAACAGCAACGGGCTCTCGATTAGCCCAATCACTACTCAGCCAGGCATTTTGTAACTTATCAAGGGGTGCATCCTGCATGAGATCACTTGATAAATCATTATTAAATAACTCATCCATTGAGATCAAAGATGGGTGCTTAAAGTGATTTTCAAGCCATAGGTGAAACTCTGTTCCACGCCTTGCGTATTTATCAATGTGATTTGGCATTGGTCTTCTTAACCTAAGTGCTAATTCCTGTGGATCATTTGCAAGATAGAGCAGCGTTGATACTGATAATCGAGTTGGTAAAACAATATTTTGCTTACTACTTTTAGATTGAATCTCATTAATTATCATCCCTAAATCGGTCAATAAACTAACCTTCTCCTCATCTGCTGAGCTTTTTATTATCTGTTCAACCTCATTTTTAGTAAAGGGTTCACTGACTTCAACTACTGAAGCTACTTCGCGTAGTTTTGTTACCTCTTTACTTTGGCTTGGCCAGTAAGCAGTAATTGGATTTTCCTTCATTGGATTAATGCCAGCTGGAATTAGTTCATCAGCAATTACCTTGCCACCTGGAATACTTCCTAGCGCATTAGCAAATAGTTGAAATAATCGACTTGGCGCTACCGCATTTTCACCAGTTCTAAAGTGAGAGGTAGTGCAAATTAATCCCTGCTTTGCTCGGGTAATAGCCACATATGCCAGACGCATCTCCTCCATTGCCTTGCGAGATTTCCATTGATCACTAAAGCTTTCAATTCCATCCTTTAAATTTTTATTTGTTGAAAAGTTATCAAAGTTAATTGAAGGTAGTTGCTGATAATCACCACGCATACTCACTGGAATACTGCCGGCATTTGTAATCCAGTTATCTGATTTTTTACCAATATTTGGAAAGTTTTTCTCAGCTAAACCTGGTATCGCAACATAATCCCATTCAGCACCCTTTGCCGCATGGATGGTTAATATCTGAACTGCATCACTTCTAACATCAACCTCAGCTGGCTTAAGGCCGCCTTCAGCATCTTGGGCAATCTTTAGCCATTGCAAGAAGTTAAATAAGCCACCGCCATTTTTCTGAAACCTTGCCGCCTCATCTAAGAAGCGATCAATATTTCTTCGGCCATTTTGCCAGCCATCCCTTACTAAAACTTCAGTGTCTAAAGATAAAAACTGCGAGGCCTCAATAATTGCCTCAGTTATCGAACCATTTAGATTACGGCGCAGTGAACGAAGTGAGAGTGAGAATTTTCTTAATCTAGCTAATCCTTCTGCACTAAATTCTGGTGTTTTTTGATACATGTTTAATTGCGCAGGGGTAAGTATTAGTAATTGCTCTAATGATTCAATAATGGAGCCAGTAGCAAACTCATCTGCTGTTGCAACTACCTCAATATCCTCCTCAAGTGCTTGCTTTAACTGCGCACCCCTTGAGAAATCATTATCTCTAGCAAAAGCTTTTGTAAAACTACCTAACGCCATTAGATCTCTGGCCCCAAGATTTAAATGGGGACCAGTTAATAACCTCATTAGCGCAGTGCCAGACTCAGGCATCGTCAAGGTGCGAAGGAGGGCAATGATGTCAGCCACCTCTGGTGTATTAATCAAGCCACCAACACCAACTACATCAGTTGGAATATTTAATTCGTTGAAGGCCGATTGAATCAAATCAATCTGAGACCTACTTCTAACTAATACTGCAAAGGTTGATTTCTTATCAGCAGGTAGATTCTCCCGCTCTTTTTCAAACCATTTTGTAGCAAAATATGCAGCTATCTCTGAACCCTCTTGAGCCTGTGTTTCATAGACAGCGCAAATTACCTCACCTGTTTTAGCATTAGGCCGAGCGGTTAATTTCGCTATCTGTTTTTCAGTTGAGATTTGATCAATTACCACATTAGCAAGATCTAATACCGCATGATCATTTCGCCAAGTAGTTAATAAATTAAATCGCAATGCTTTACTATTAAAAGATTGTGAAAAGGTATCTAGAGTTTCAGAGCTAGCACTGCGCCAGCCATAGATAGCCTGATTAGGGTCACCAACTGCTGTTACTGGATGATTATTGCCATAAAGATTTGATAGAAATTTGATTTGATTAAAGGAAGTATCTTGGTACTCATCTAGTAGTACCACCTTGTACTTACCTCGTTCAATCTCACCGATATCATCACTATGGCTTGCCTTACTTTGGCTAACTAATCTGGCAGCGATAGACATATGATCATTAAAGGTTAATAAGCCACTTTCTTTTCGCCGATGATCAAAGGCGGCAACTATTGGCAAAATCGCAAGCCGCTGCTTTAGCTCCTCTTTAAACTCAACAACAGGTATGGTTTGGCGGTCGCTAAATTGTGAGATTTGGGAAAGTAATTTTTGGGTGTAATCAATGATCTCCTCAGCGCTTCGATCATTTTCAGCTAGACCAGTTGATAAATCCATCACCTCTTGCACAACAGAAGCAGTTGAGCCATTGATTGGTAAATCATTACCAGAAAATCTAGTCACCTCTTCAAAGGCGATCTGCCAAGCTGCTGCCTCACCAATTGGATCTGCATCAGCATCGATGCCGATTCGAATTGCATGATCTGCTAATACTTTACCGGCGTAGGAGTGATAGGTAGAGACAGTTAACTCAGACTCATCTAAATGATCTGGTAACAAACCTGCCTTTTTCAATTGACGAAGTCGGTACTTAACTCGTTTTCCTAACTCACCAGCTGCCTTTCTAGTAAAGGTTAAACCTAATAATTGATTAGGAGTAATAATTGAATTTGCTACTAAGAATAAAACGCGCTGACTCATTGTTTCAGTTTTGCCAGAGCCAGCACCTGCAATCACCACTGCTGGGGTAAGGGGCGATTCAATAATTGGAATCTGTTCAGCAGTTGGCACTCTAAAGGCAGGATCTATTGCAGATATTTTCTTTGCAATCTCAAGTGCGGAGTACTTAATTGTCATGATTGAATCACCGATTTACCTGCAGGTTGAATTGGGCAAGATGATTTAACCGCACAGCTTCGACAACGGTCATTAATAATTGCCACAAAACTTTTATCACTCATTTTGATTGCAATCTCTTCAATCTGATCACTTACCGCTTTAGCATCGACTGGATCCTGCGGTCTTGGCTTTGCTTCTTTGCCTTTATGGTCGCCAACAAAGATTAATTGCGCACCATCCACCTCTTGGTGCTCTAACTTATTTTTAAAGCCATCATTAACAACAGCTAGTTGGTAACTTTGTAATTGCTTATTACTTTGTGCATCCTCATAAGAGATGGGGGTAGCGCCAGTCTTTAAATCAACAATGTAATATTTGCCTTCAGTTGTTAACTCCACTCTATCTATGGAGCCAGAAACAATCGCATTTCCTAACTTAAATTCAAATTTTTCTTCAACCCCAATTAGCTTATTTTTGTTACTCAAGTGCCAGCCATAAAACTTTTGCAACATTAGCGCAGCCCGGCGGTACTCGTAATCTTTAATCCAGCCTTTATTCATATCAATTAATGACCAAGCACCCTTTAACTTTGCCTCTAATTGTTCTAAGGAAAGATCAGGTTGATCTTTTAATTGGGCAGCAATTACATGGATAGCAGAGCCAAGAACTTGTGCGGTGGAATCAGCATCTTTGCCACCACTTTGTTCTAACATCCACTTCAATCCGCACTCAGTAAAGCTTTCAAGTGAGCTAGGTGAGATTCGAAGTTGTTCATTTTCAGCAATTACTGGCGACTGCGTTGAAGCAGGTGCAATACCTACCCAATTTTTTGGATCAGCTGCTCTAACTCCATTAGCAGCTAAGGTTTTTAACGCCCGGGCAGCAAATTCAACATCTTCTTTGCTTGCAACGGTTGCCATTCGCCGAAGTGCTGCCACTAATGCCGGTTGGGTAATAGATCTTTGAGTTTGTGAAAATTGAATATCTTCCGGTGCTAACTGCTCAAAGTATCTAGAGGGCTGATTATCTTCATGAGCTACGGCAGTAATTAACACCTTTTTACTTGCTCTACTTAATGCAACATTCAACAATCTCTTCTCATCCTGGGATAAGCCAGCTGCTGAAATAGCATCTAACTGCTGAGCATTACTTATGCCATGCCTGAATATCTCAACCAACCGCTCACTACCAAGTAAGGAGCCGCGTTGCTTTAAATTAGGCCAACTACCCTCTTGCATGCCAGCTAAGGCAACAAATTGCCACTCTAAACCTTTGGCGGAGTGAACAGTTAAAACCTTAACTACCTCACCGCGCTGAGCAGTTGCAGTAATGCTGTCGGAGAGAATCTTCTCTCCCAATAGTTGATCTATAAATAAGGATGGCTTAGCACCAGGCAGGCGCTGGCTAAATCTTCTAGCAACTTCAAATAAGGTAATTACCGCATCTAGATTTTGATCAGCTACGCCACCTCTTGTGCCACCAGCAAGTGCTGTCTGCTGCCAACTTTGTGAGATTAATTCACCCTCAAAATTTTTGCCATTACTCCAAATACTCCATAAAAGATCTGAAATATCAGATGACTTACTTAATATTTTCCTCCCCTCTTTAATTAAATCATTTATTCGCTTAAGGCTAGTTAACTCCTCCCATGGCAGATCAGCAGTTGGTGCGGTGAGTGCATCTAAAATCAACTCAGTTGAGTTTTTAACCTGATCACCTTTTTGCGCCTTAGTTAGGGCAATTCGCATCTGCCTAATTGAGATGGCATCAGCGCCAGCAAACTCACTCTTTAACAACTCCTCAATTTGATCCCAATTGCTAGCAATTAGTTTTAATTGACCAACTGCAATTTGCGCGATGGTAATAATTGGTTTAATCGCTGGGTTATCTCCGAGGGAGAGAGCTTGTGCATCTATCTCAACTGGAATTGAGTTCATAGCAAAGGCACGTTGTAGGGCGTTTATTTGAGCACCAGGGGATCTAACAATTACCGCCATCTCAGACCAGGGGATTCCTAAAGTTAGGTGAGCTGATCTAAATTGATGGGCAATAAAATTTGCCTCTTCGCTAACACTACTTAGCAGCACCACCTCTTGCGCAGGATTATCTCGTAATCTAATTTGCAAAGTGATCTTATTTTTAATCTCAAAGTTATCTAAATCATTAATTAAATTATCTGGATCTGCTCCCCTAAATCTTCCTACCGCACTCTCTGAATCGGCAAATATCACCAACTCTTGTGAGCTAAGTAGTTGCAGCAATTTACGCTGGGCACGATCTGACTCTTGAAACTCATCAACATAAATAACTTCAAAGATCTTGCGATACTTCTCTAACAATTTTGGGTTGGCCTCAAGTTTTTCAGCTGCTAAAACTATAATTTCACTAGGGTCTACTCGATTAAATGAGTGTGAGGTAGTGCCATCACGTAATGCCATCGCATCTTTATACTTTTGCCAAAACTCACAGATAGCTGGCCAATACTTTTGATCATACTTTTTAGCAAAGGAGGCTAACTCTTCAGGTGAGCTGCCCCGTTCGGTAGCTCGACTTATAAATTCGCGCACCTCTTTAGCAAAACCTCTGGTGGTAAGGGCTGGGATCAACTCCGCTGGCCACAAAGTACTACCTGGATTTGCAGCATCTAACTCCAATAGCTGCCTTATCTGAGCATCCTGTTCTGCGCCAGATAGCAGCACAAATCTTTTTTCACCAGCACTTTCGATATTAATTGGATCATTTAAAATCATAAATGCAATTGAGTGAAAGGTTCGAGCAATTGGTTCAGCCACTGTGTGCAAAGTTGGGTTAGCTGAGGCGATTTGATCTCGTAATTTGCTAGCGCTTTCTCTGCCATAGGTAATTGCCAAGATTGCATTTGGATTAACACCTTGGGAAATGCGGTGTGCGATTGCAGCAATTAATGTGGTGGTTTTGCCACTACCTGCCTGGCCTAGAACTAATAATCTTGAGCCGCTGTGATTTATTATCTTTAATTGCTCAGAGGTTAATCTCTCATTTGGTATCGCAGAATTAGTTTGTGTAGCTCTAACTAGATTTAACTCGATACTACTTTTTGCACTGGCCACAGCCTAATTTAACAAGGCAGCTCTGACATTACCGCTTTATTACCCAATAATGGTTATGAATTCTCGTTGGTTCGCTTTGCCTTTGAGGTGATTCGAGCCCTAGTTGATCCATCCAAAATTACCTTACGAATTCGAACTACCGCCGGGGTTACCTCAACACACTCATCCTCACGACAAAATTCAAGCGCGCCCTCCATATTTAATTTCTTTGCCGGAATTAATCGCTCTGATTCATCAGTACCGGAGGCTCGCATATTTGTTAACTTCTTCTCCCTTACGCAGTTAACATCCATATCTTCACTTCGTGAGTTCTCACCAATAACCATTCCCTCATAAACCTCATCCCCTGGTTCAACAAATATTGAGCCGCGATCTTGAGTGCCATAAAGGGCGTAGCTGGTAACTGATCCCATTCGATCTGAAACTAATGATCCAGTTGAGCGAGTGCGCAGCTCACCATGCCATGCCTCATAACCATCAAATACATGGTGAAGTAATCCAGTTCCACGTGTCTCAGTTAAAAACTCAGTTCTAAAACCAATTAAGCCACGGGATGGAACTCGGTAATCAAGCCTTATCCAACTAGTGCCATGGTTAACCATCTGCTCCATTCGCCCTTTACGAAGTGCCATCAACTGGGTAATCACACCTAAATACTCCTCAGGTGCATCAATTGATAACCGCTCCATTGGCTCATGAATCTTGCCATCCACCATCTTGGTAACAACCTGTGGCTTACCAACTGTTAACTCAAAACCTTCTCGCTTCATAATCTCAACTAATACTGCAAGTTGTAACTCACCTCTTCCCTGCACCTCCCAGGTATCTGGGCGATCAGTATTTAATATTCGAAGAGATACATTTCCAACCAACTCGGAATCAAGCCGGCCCTTAACTTGTCGAGCGGTTAACTTATTGCCACTTTTTCCGGCAAGGGGTGAGGTATTAATACCAATAGTCATAGAGATACTTGGCTCATCAACGGTGATTAATGGCAGCGCATGAGGATTTTCTAAATCAGCAAGTGTTTCACCTAAGGTAATAGTTTCAATTCCAGCCACCGCAATAATGTCACCTGGGTGGGCCTCAAGTGCTGGCACTCGCTCTAGAGCTTCAGTAATTAATAACTCTGAAACCTTTACTCGCTCAGTTGAGCCATCAGTTTTAATCCACATTACTGATTGACCCTTCTTTATAACACCTTCCCGAACTCGACATAATGCAAGACGACCTAAGAAAGGAGATGAATCAAGGTTTGTTACATGTGCTTGCAGTGGTGCACCCTCATGGTATTCCGGTGCTGGAATAGCAGAAAATATTGTGTCAAATAAAACATCTAAGTTCTCTTTATTTGGCATGCCACCATCTGCTGGTCGATCAAGGGATGCTTTACCAGCTTTGGCAGATGCGTAAACAATTGGAAACTCAATCTGATCCTCATTGGCATCTAAATCTAAAAAGAGTGCGTAAGCCTCATCAACAACCTCTGCAATTCGAGAATCTGGTCGATCAACTTTGTTAATTACTAAAATTACTGGCAGATTTTTTTGCAGTGCTTTGCGAAGTACAAATCGTGTTTGTGGCAATGGACCCTCTGAGGCATCAACTAACAAAATTACGCCATCGACCATCTCTAATCCGCGCTCTACCTCGCCACCAAAATCAGCGTGTCCTGGAGTATCGATGATATTTACAATGGTTTGCCCACGTTTTACCGCAGTATTTTTTGCCAAAATAGTAATTCCTTTTTCCCGCTCTAGATCCATGGAATCCATCATGCGATCTTGGCCTTCATCTTGCTTTTTATGCGCGGCAAATGCACCAGATTGCCAAAGCATGGCATCAACTAAAGTTGTCTTGCCATGATCTACGTGAGCAATAATTGCTACGTTACGAAGATCTTCTCGTTTTTTAACTGGCAAATCTTTTAAGTGCGCTTGTTTTTTAGACATTAAACCTAAACTCCACTACATCACCATCGGCCATCACGTAATCCTTACCTTCCATTCGCACCTTGCCATTGGCGCGGGCTTGCACCATTGATCCAGCAGCTACTAAATCATCAAAGGCCACAACCTCTGCCTTGATAAATCCTTTTTGAAAATCAGTGTGAATTACTCCAGCTGCAGCTGGGGCAGTATCACCTTTATGAATCGTCCACGCTCTGGCCTCTTTAGGCCCTGCGGTCAGATATGTCTGTAATCCTAATGTATTAAAACCAACTCTTGCTAATGTGGTTAATCCTGGCTCGGTTAAACCAATTGTTTTGAGCAATTCCAGCGCATCTACCTCATCTAAATCAGCTAGCTCTGCCTCAGTCTTTGCATCTAAAAAGATCGCCTCTGCTGGCTTTACTAGAGCTGCTAACTCATCTCGTAATTTGCTATCTGCTAACTCAGCGGCATCAACATTAAATACATATAAAAATGGTTTAGCAGTTAATAACTGCAACTCTGAAATGGCTGCAATATCTACCTTGCTGCCTCGCAGAAGTTGGCCATTGTTTAAAACTGCAGCTGCCTCATTTGCCGCAGCTAATACTGGCGCCTTTTCTTTAACAGTTCTAACCTCTTTTTCCAGACGTGGGATAGCTTTTTCTAAGGTTTGTAGATCTGCTAAGCAAAGCTCAGTATTAATTGTCTCCATATCTTTTTTAGGATCAACATTTCCATCAACATGGACTACATCCCCATCTTTGAAAACTCTAATTACTTGGCAGATCGCATCTGACTCTCTGATATTTGCTAGGAATTTATTACCTAGCCCAGCTCCCTCTGAGGCACCTTTAACAATTCCGGCGATATCAACAAATGAGACCGCAGCTGGCAGGATTTTTTCGGAGGTGAATATTTTGGCTAAGACAGCAAGGCGTTCATCTGGCACACCCACCACACCAACATTGGGTTCAATGGTGGCAAAGGGGTAGTTAGCAGCTAAGACATTGTTTTTGGTCAGCGCATTAAACAGGGTGGATTTACCCACATTTGGCAGGCCGACGATTCCGATTGAAAGGCTCACAAGGGGTTAAGCCTACGCAAGATTGTCAGAACTTCCTGCCACTATAACCCCATGCCCGCCTCGATCATCTCACTGCTTATCGGCCTGACTGCCGGAGTAGCAATCGGATACCTATTTAATGCCCTACGAAATAAAAACAATGGCGGCGATAGCACCCTGCTGGATGATTACAAAAAGCAGCTAGCTGATGAGCGAAGTAAGACCGAGAACTCAATTAAGTTAACTGCTGAGTTAAATGCCATGAAATCAACAGTTGAAAAACTCTCCACCCAATCAGTTGAGGCTAATCGGATTCGAACCCAAGCAGAGGCCAAACTTGAAACCACAATTAATGAGATGAGACGAGCTAGTGAGTCAATCTTTGATGAAACAAAAAAGATTGCTGGGGCCTTATCTAATACCCAAAGCAGAGGTAAGTTTGGTGAGGCGCAGTTAGAGTTACTTTTACAATCTGCTGGATTGCGCGAAGGTCATGAGTACAGCCGGCAAAAATCTACCACCGATGCTGATTCATCTGGAATTCCAGATATCACAGTAAAGATGCCAGGTGGTAGCGCCATATTTATTGACTCTAAATTTCCATTTGATCGCTTCTTAGATGCCTTTGGTACTGAAGAGCAAAGTCAGCGAGATGAGTATTTGGCTCAACATAGTAAAGATTTGTTAAAACATGTGGAGGCGTTAGCCAAGCGCGGTTACCACAAATCCCAGGGCTCACCTGATTTTGTAGTTTTATTCCTGCCATTTGAAACCTTGTTAGCTGAGGCATTAAGAATTGATCCATCAATGCTAGAGAAAGCTTTTAAAGTTAATGTAACTATTGCTACCCCAACCTCAATGATGGCCCTACTTCGCACCATTGGTTATATATTTACTAGAAATAAATTAGCTGATAACGCAGATGAGATACAAAAGGTGGCAAATACCTTCTTAAAGAACATCACACTTTTGCATGGCAAAATTGTGGCAGTTGGTAAAGCAATCTCCTCAACTGCAAAAGCGTATGAGGATTTAATTCCAACCGCTGAGCGAACAGTGTTAAGCCCTGCCCGGCGCATTCATAACTTAGGTGTAACTGGAGATAAGGATAAATTAGCAATTGAGTATCCAGAATCTCCTGGTGAGGTTAGAGAGTTAAAGGCAATATCTGCCGATGATGATTTTATTGAGGTGGAAGAGATTGAAGGGGAAAAGTAAATGAGTAATCTGCCAATTAATTCACCCATCAAGGGGCCAGGATTAACTAAGCCTGGGGTAGTAATTTTGCAGTTTTTAGTGATCTTTTTATTTCAAGCGGTGGAGATTTTATTTCGTAACTCACTTGGCATCATCACCTGCTTAGCCATCTGGATCGCATTCTTTGGCGCAATCTACTTAGGCAGAGCTGGAACTGCTTATGTGACCGCAGTAGCGCCACCAGTATCGCTCTTGATCTCCTCAATTATTTTGATGCCAACTCTTGGTGGTGGTTCCTTTGCACCAACTGAATTACTTATCGACTTGGTCGCAGGTTTGGCTTCAGTATCTTTTTATCTACTAAGTGGGGCAGCGGTTGCTTGGTTTATCTGGTTTAAAAAAGAGCGAAATCTAGATAGCCAATCACTTTCCAGCAGCTTTTAAATCTTTCCGAAGCTCAGGTGGAATTGCAAACAGTAGATGCTCCTCAGTTGCGGTAATTGTTTCAACCTCACCAAAGCCACGCTCGGCCAGCCAGGTGAGTAAATCCTTAACTAAAATCTCTGGCACCGATGCACCACTTGAAACACCAATAGTTGTTACTCCGTTTAACCACTCCTCTTTTGCCTCGGCTGCGTAATCAATTAGGTAGGCAGCTTTAGCACCATACTCAAGTGAGACCTCAACTAATCGAACTGAGTTTGAAGAGTTAGTTGAACCAACAATTAAAACTAAATCCGCTTGTGGTGCGATCTCTTTAATTGCCACCTGTCGGTTTTGGGTAGCATAACAAATGTCATCACTTGGAGGATCAATTAGATTTGGAAATCTCTTACGAAGCTCTGCCACGGTAGCTAAGGTTTCATCCACACTTAAAGTAGTTTGTGATAGCCAAGCTACCTTGTTTTCATCCCGCACCTTTATATTTTTAATGCTATCTATGCCATCAACTAATTGGATATGGCCTGGGGCTTCACCTGCTGTGCCATCAACCTCTTCATGCCCCTCATGACCAATTAACAAAATGTCATAATCATCAGAGGCAAATCTCCTCGCCTCATGATGGACCTTAGTTACAAGTGGACAGGTGGCATCAATTGTTTTTAGATTTCGAGTTGCCGCGCTTTGATGAACCGCTGGCGATACACCGTGGGCGGAGAAGACCACAATCTTTCCCTCTGGCACCTCATCAGTTTCATCAACAAAGATCGCACCCCGTGCCTCTAAGGTTTGAACAACATGTTTGTTATGAACAATCTGCTTGCGAACATAAACTGGAGCGCCATATAGATCTAAAGCTTTTTCGACAGTAATTACTGCGCGATCAACGCCAGCGCAGTAGCCACGAGGTGCTGCAAGTAATACTCGCTTTTTAGTGTCTGCGCTCATGTGCTTATCCTAATTGATGATCCAAGACAGTAGATTTAGCCCCATGGCACCAGAGTTCACCTACCAAGATCTACTGCCGGTTGGGCCAGATACAACTGAGTACCGACGTATCGCAACTGAGGGTGTAAGTACCTTCACCGCCGATGGCAAGGAATTTTTAAAGGTGTCCAAGCAGGCTATTTCAAATCTAACCGAAGTAGCATTGCATGATATTTCTCATTACCTGCGAAGTGAACACCTTGAGCAATTAGCTAATATTTTGAAGGATCCAGAGAGCTCACCTAATGATCGATTTGTCGCAACTGATCTATTAAAAAATGCCAACATCTCTGCTGGTGGGGTGCTACCAATGTGCCAAGACACCGGTACGGCAATAGTGATGGGTAAAAAAGGACAACAGGTTTTAACTGATGAGAAAGATGAAATTTCAATCTCACGTGGTGTTTATGATGCCTTTACTAAATTAAATTTGCGCTACTCCCAACTTGCACCAGTTACCACCTGGGAGGAGAAAAACACTGGAAATAATCTGCCAGCCCAAATTGAGATCTACTCAGATACCGATCACCCAAATGAGTACAACTTCTTATTTATTGCCAAAGGTGGTGGCAGCGCCAATAAATCATTTTTATATCAAGAGACCAAGGCGGTATTAAACCCCACCTCATTTATGAATTGGTTGGATGAAAAATTGCGCTCACTTGGTACCTCTGCATGTCCGCCTTATCACCTAGTTGTAGTAATTGGTGGCACAAGTGCTGAGTACACAGTTAAGACTGCCAAGTTAGCCAGCACAAAGTACTTGGACTCATTACCAACTAAGGGGGATGCTAAAACTGGCCATGGCTTTAGAGATTTAGAGTTAGAAAAAGAGATCCTAAAGCTCACTCAAAATATTGGTATCGGTGCACAATTTGGTGGCAAATACTTTTGTCATGATGTGCGGGTAGTTAGATTGCCACGCCATGGTGCCTCACTGCCAATTGCAATTGCTGTCTCCTGTTCAGCAGATCGACAGGTGAAGGCAAAAATCAATAAAGATGGTGTATTTATTGAAAAACTTGAAACCGAGCCTGCTCATTATCTGCCCGCTACTACAGATGAGGAGTTAGATGGGCCTGAGATTCATATTGATTTAACTGCGAAAATGGCTGATGTATTAACCCAATTATCAAAGCATCCAGTTAAAACCCGGGTATTACTAACTGGCACATTGGTAGTTGCTAGAGATTTAGCGCACTCCAAAATAAAAGAGCTGCTAGATAGTGGAAAACCAATGCCTGAGTATTTAAAAAATCACGCTGTCTACTACGCAGGTCCGGCAAAGACCCCAGCTGGTTACGCCTCTGGCTCATTTGGACCAACAACTGCTGGTCGAATGGACTCCTATGTTGAGCAATTTCAAGCCGCAGGTGGTTCATTAATTATGTTGGCAAAGGGAAATAGATCTGAGCAGGTGGCGAGTGCTTGTAAGAAGTATGGCGGATTTTATTTAGGATCAATTGGTGGCCCAGCTGCCCGGCTTGCCCAAGATTGTATAAAAAAAGTTGAGGTTTTAGATTATGAAGAGTTGGGTATGGAAGCGGTTTGGAAGATTGAGGTAGAGAATTTTCCAGCATTTATAATTATTGATGATAAGGGTAATGATTTTTATGCCCAAACTAGAAAACCATTAAGTATTGGTAGGAAACCTAACTAGAAAAAAGTTTTTTTAATACCAATTAGAACGCTTGAATTTGCTCCACGCAGCACATGGGGTGTTATAACGCTCTTTAATATATTTAAGTCCCCAGGTAATTTGGGTTACTGGATTAGTCCGCCAATCAGTTCCAACTACCTCCATCTTGGTGGCCGGAAGTGCTTGCGGAATTCCATGTGCACCTGATACTCGATTGCGTGCCTTGTAATTCCAATTACTCTCTTTAGTCCAAAGTTGTTCTAGGCAGGGAAATTGTTTTGCTGACCAGGTGTATTTGGCAGCGATTATCTCTTGGGCGACAGCTTTAGCACCCTCTGCTTGGCGGGCAAGATCAACCTGGCGAGCAGCTACTGAAACTAAAGCCATAGCTGAGGCATCAACAGTCTTAATCGCATCTAGCTCTAGTAGAGAGGGGTTTGGATCAAACTCCTCCTCAGCCGCCACTGGCTCAGAGATCTCAAGTGAGGCTTGAACTGAGCCAATACTCACCGATGAGGTTAGGTTGCTTGAGGCGTAGGCAGGCTCTGCGATCAACAGGAAAAAAGCCAGAAGGGCAGCAGAGATCGAGATGCGGCGAAGCTGCAAGTGCGGTAGTAAAAGCTGCTTAACCATCTCTAACCCCTTCCTTCATCTCTTCCAATTGGCCATTTTTGACCCCTCAGAACCGCTTTAGAGTGTCATCTGGGGGTAGCAGGGGCAACTTTATAGAGCCGTGTGGCGAGATTATGTTTATATTCACAGGTAATCTAAGTACTAAAACCGCAGGTCAGGCACTATGAAGTCCGATTTACCCCTTATGTCGTAGTGAGGGTGAAAATCAGCTGGTGAAGTTAATTGGCTCCTCAAGCAGCTCAGTAACCAATGCTGCAATCTGAGATCTCTCACTTCGAGTCAAGGTGATATGGGCAAAGAGCGGATGCCCCTTTAGGGATTCAACCACAGCAACCACCCCGTCATGGCGGCCCACCCGAAGATTGTCCCGTTGGGCGATGTCATGGGTGAGAATAACTCTAGAGCCCTGGCCAATTCGAGAGAGCACAGTCAGCAGCACTCCACGTTCTAAGGATTGGGCCTCATCAACAATTACAAATGAGTCATGAAGTGAGCGGCCACGGATATGGGTCAATGGCAGCACCTCAATTAGCCCTCGCTGCACCACCTCATCTAAAACCTGCTGGCTAACCAATGCCCCTAAGGTGTCAAAAACTGCCTGGGCCCAGGGCGACATCTTTTCATTTTCAGTTCCAGGTAAATAACCAAGCTCTTGGCCACCAACTGCGTATAGGGGCCGGAAGATAACTACCTTTTTATGTAATCGCTTCTCCAACACCGCCTCTAAACCGGCAGATAATGCCAAGGCACTTTTTCCAGTACCAGCCCTGCCCCCTAAGGAGACAATGCCTATCTCAGGATCTAACAAAATATCTAAGGCGACTCTTTGTTCAGCACTCCTGCCATGTAATCCAAATGCGCTGCGGTCACCTCGAACTAATTGCAGATGCTTATCTGGTGTAACTCGAGCTAGCGCACTTCCTTTTTCTGAGGCAAGCACAATCCCGGTGTGACAAGGATAGTTTTTTGCAATCTCATGTGAAATCTTTTCATTCTCATAAAGGCAGTCAATTACTGTGGAGCCAACACTCTCCTCTGCCATCCCGCTCCAGCCACTGGTGCTAGCCAGCTCTGCGCGATACTCCTGCGCCTCAACGCCAACAGAGGATGCCTTAACTCGAAGCGGTAAATCCTTAGTTACTAAAACTACCTTTCGACCATCAGACATTAAGTTTTTTGCAATTGCAAGAATTCTTGAATCATTTGAACCATCTCTTAAAAAGCCAGCTGGTAACTTTGAAGCATCGGCATGATTTAACTCAACTGAAAGTGTGCCACCATCATCATTAATTCCAATTGGCTGATCTAATCTCCCGCTTTTAACCCGAAGATCATCAAGGGTGCGAAGTGCTGCCCGGGCGAAGTAACCAAGCTCTGGGTGATCTCGTTTAATCTCTAACTCACCAATTACTGTAATTGGAATGATTACCTCATGTTCGGCAAATCTTGTTAACGCCACAGGATCTGCAAGTAATACAGAGGTATCTAGCACATAGGTAATGCGAGCAGGTTGTGGCTGGGCGGCGACTGACTTTAGAACAATAGATTCACTGGCCAATTACGATCTTCACAATCTCTTTAGTTGTGCTCATTGGTTTTGGAAGAATAGGTAAAGGGTAAATAACCAACCTTAAGAAGTAGTGGCAACACGCAAGCTTTAAAGGTTAAGTTTAGATAAAGGATCACCCTACCAACGGCCGGATTTAACCCGTCGCTCAATCCAAATTGATGCCACCGGCAAGGTACCAGCTAATAGAAATAGGCCAGTGCTTAGCAATGATTTTCGCTTTGCCACGCAAAGTATTAAGGCTGCAACTAGATAAACCGGGTAGGTAAAGCCATGCACAATTGGTATCCAAATGAACTGTTCATAAAAATTCTTATCACTTACTAAGTACTTAGCTGGCATATATAAAAACCAGAGCAACAGCGACATAACCCCAGCCCAAAGGGCCCAAAACCGGAAGAAGAAAATAATCCTGTTCACTTTTTTATGCCCGCCTTCCTTTTTTTGTTAACTTTTCTATCTGAGCTATCACCAACTTTTTCTGCATTAAGCCTAAACTGTGGAAAGATTGGTGCAATCAACAGTAGTACTCCCATAAACCACCACACCACTACATATGAGATGTGTTGCCAATAAAAGCCAGGTAAGCGTTCAGAGATTTGTGGTGATGGCACCAAAGTTAAATCACTGAGTTGATTAGTAGCATTAATCTCACTTCGTAGGATTATGTAGCCATCATATAAAAATGGGTTTTCTTTACTTACAACTAATGCCGGATCAATTCGAGAGAGCTCACCTGGTTGGCCAAAGGCGCGATCAACATTTTGCCTTGGATATAGCCGGCCAGTAATTGAAACCTCACCTGCCACCTGATCGAGAGCTTGAGTAAATACCTCTCGCACCACTAGTACGCCATGGCCAGTGTTTAGTTTAAGAATCCTCACATCAAAATCTGCAATCTGCGCTTCAGAGATCTTTTGATCCTTAGCAATATATGAGTTGGCATAATTTCCTGTTGCAGAAACTATTCGGTTAACCGCCTTTATCGGCATGTTCTTACCAGCAGATGAAACCTCATTTAGTGGTATCAGCGGCTGATCAGGTTTTGGGGCGGTGACTACATTTAGGGCTTGTGCTCGGTTCAATTGCCAAACACCTAATTCATAGCAGGCATAAATTAAAGAGAGCCAGATTAAAACTAGGCCAGCTTTACTGACTGCTGATTTCATGAGTTTTTAAAACTACTCTTGATCTTTACGGTCAACTAATCTCTTATACCTGCGATAAAAACTAATCATTAATGCCAACATTGCCAGTGATAAAAAAATCATGGTCAAGGAGCCAGCCACACCCATATCAAAACTTGATACCTCTTCCACAATTTCACCCTTCATTCGGTGAGATAAGCCTACTTAACCCTTAAGCAATTAGATCTACAATAAGAGTGTGATGCATCCCAAAGTACATACCGATCCAGCGCTACGGGCTAGATATGGCATAGCTGGTGGTAAAAACAGCCGTTTTTTTATTGCTGGGATTTTACTAAGTATCACCGCTTCTTGGTTTATTTGGAGTGGCTTTAACGCCGCAAATCCAGATCTAAGATCTGAATTAATCTCATTTAAAGTTATTGATGAACAACGCATCTCCATTTCTTATAAAATTACAGTTCGAGATCTAACTAAAGATCATAGTTGTTCATTAGTAGCAAGAGATATTGATAAGAACACTGTTGGACAGGTGGCAGATTTGATGCCAGCTGGTTCACTACTTGCCGGTGGCAATCTGCGCACAGTTGAGATCGCTACCCGATTACCTGCGGTAAATGCAGGAATTGCCAGTTGCCAGTAACCTTTCCCACTTATGAACCAACCGACTCAGACCTGGCTTACCCAGGAAGCAGCAGATCGTCTAACAGCAGAGCTTGCGCAGTTAGAGGGTCCACTTCGTGCTGAGATTATTAAGAAAATAGAAACAGCAAGGGCTGAAGGTGACTTAAAAGAAAATGGTGGTTACCACGCAGCTCGAGAGGAACAAGGAAAGATTGAAGGACGAATTCGTCAACTAAAACATATGTTGGAGCATGCTCATATTGGTACACCACCTGCTGGTGAATCAGGTGTAGTTGGTCTGGGCATGTTAGTAACAGTTGATATTGCAGGTGATGAACTTAAGTTTTTACTTGGGTCTAGAGAGATTTCATCTGGTGATGTTGACGTCTACTCTGAAAAATCTCCACTTGGAGCTGCCGTCCTTGGCGCAAAGATTGGGCAGAGCGTTAATTACACTGCGCCAAATGGAAAACAGATAAAGGTTGCTGTACTAGAGGCAAAACTTTTTAGCTAACTTACTTCTTAGCAGCGTTATTGTATTTTCTAATACTAAGAGGAATAAAGATGGCCATTATTAGAATCATATAAACAATTGACATCTGCAATGGATTTTCACTTGGGAATGATCCAGCGGTTGCGCCAAATTGATTCTCAAGACCAAATAATTCCCGGCAGCCTGCCACCATTGTTGAGACTGGATTCCACTCTGCAATATATTGCAGCGGCCTTGGCATGCCAGTTGTTGGCGCAAAAGCATTTGATAAAAAAGTTAGCGGGAAGACCACAATGAATGTGGCGTTGGTAGCAACTCGCTCTTCACGAACTGATAAGCCAATTAAGACACCAATCCAAGACATTGCAAAGCCAAAAACAAGTAAAAAGATAAATCCTAATATCACTTCAAAAACTGATGAGGTTGGTCGCCAACCAACAATAAATCCAGTAATCCCCATCGCAGTAAGTACGACAATATTCAACGCACCATCGCCAAGAGTTCGACCAATTACAACGGCTGATCTAGATATTGGCAGTGATCTAAAACGATCAATTAAGCCTTTTTGCATATCGGCAGCTAAACCAACCGCTGTGCCAGCTAGTGTGAATGCAACAGTTTGAACAAATATGCCAGGCATTAGTAATTGCACATAACCGCCAGGTTGGCCAGTATCAATCGAACCGCCAAATACATACCTAAATAACAACACAAACATAATTGGCTGAATTGTGGAGAACAACAAAAGTTCAGGCACTCTGGTTAATTGTTGAAGCTGCCGCTTAGTAATTACCGCTGCATCCGAGATGAAATTAATCATTTTCCTCGCCTCCTACCCTTAGTTGTTAAATCCTCTTCTACCACCTTCTCTTCAGCCACATGACCAGTCAAAGATAAAAAGACATCATCTAATGAGGGGCGTTTTAAGCCAATATCTAATGGGTGAATACCTTGTTCATCCAACATTTTTGCCGCTTCAATTAATGCTTTGCTTCCGGTAGTAACTGGAGCTGAAATCTGGCGCAGGCCCTCATCCACATTAATTGCACCTCCACTAACCTTCGCAACGATTTCCTTAACTGCTGCAACATATTCATTTTCAACAACTATCTCTAACCGCTCGCCTCCCACCTCACGCTTAAGGGAATCAGAGGTACCGCGGGCAATCACTTTGCCATGATCAATCACTGCTATTTCATCAGCTAAGTGATCGGCTTCTTCTAAATACTGTGTTGTTAAGAGCAGTGTTACACCACCTTTAACCAAATCATCAATTACACCCCACATATCCTGCCTGCCTCTTGGATCTAATCCAGTAGTTGGCTCATCTAAAAATAAAACCTTTGGTCGAATAATTAAAGATGCTGCTAAATCTAATCTGCGTCTCATGCCTCCTGAGTAGGTTCTAATCGGCCGCTTTGCTGCATCTGTTAGTGAGAACTGCTCCAATAATTCAACTGCCCGATCTTTCGCAGCTTTCGCTGATAAGTGATAAAGCCGGCCAAACATAATCAAGTTGTCCCAACCAGTTAATGTCTCATCAACTGCGGCATATTGACCTGATAAACCAATAATTTTTCTTACCTCATCTGGATGTTTTAAAACATCAATTCCTGCTACAAAAGCTCGACCAGAATCAGGTGATAAAAGTGTGGCTAAAATTCTAACTGAGGTTGTTTTGCCAGCACCATTTGGTCCAAGCACACCTAGAACAGTTCCTTCTTCAACATCTAGATTTAATCCATCTAATGCTTTAACTGAGCCTTTGTTATAGGTCTTAACTAAATTTTCGGCAATAACTGCTTTCATGAATTAGATACTAACAAAGAAAGAGAGTAATCTATAACTCTTACGCATTTAGGCGATTTTTCAAATGTACTTAAAATTAGGGTGGTTAATCTAAAGTGAAGAAGCCAGTAAAAAATGCAGAAATTGGACCATTAACCCACAAAGAAATCCTGGTGGTGCTCAGTGGTTTAATGACCGGATTATTGCTGGCTGCTTTAGACCAAACAATTGTCTCTACAGCCTTAAAAAGTATTGTGGAAGAGTTTGATGGCTTAAACCATTACACCTGGGTGGTTACTGCGTACCTGTTAACTTCAACTGCTTCTACGCCGCTATATGGAAAAATCTCAGATCTTTACGGAAGGCGACCTGTCTTTCAATTTGCCATTATTACATTCTTAATCGGGTCACTTCTAGCTGGTGCTTCACAAAATATGACTCAACTTATATTCACTAGAGCCCTGCAAGGACTAGGTGCCGGCGGCTTAATGGCACTCACATTTGTAATTATTGGTGACATTGTTTCACCCCGCGAGCGAGGTAAATATGTGGGTTACTTTGGTGCTGTCTGGGGATTGGCATCTGTAGCAGGCCCGCTCTTAGGAGGCTTCTTTTCAGACAAGGAAGCTATATTTGGCATATCGGGTTGGCGCTGGATTTTTTATATTAATCTACCTTTTGGCATTTTGGCATTGATAATTACTTCAGCTGTACTACACATCCCAAAGGTTAAGCGCGAGCACAAAGTTGATTACTTTGGTGCTCTAATTTTAGTCCTAGCAGTTTGTTCCCTGCTGATGTCAGCCTCAGTTTATGGGCCAGAAAATGGTTGGACAGATAATCGAACCATTACCACAATGATTTTAGGTACCGCTTTGACCCTATTGTTTATCTGGCAAGAGCGTCGAGCAGTCGAGCCAATTTTACCGATGCGGCTATTTAAAAATCATACTTTCTCACTCACCTCTCTAATCGGTTTTATTATTGGAGCAGGAATGTTTGGCGCAATTGTTATGCTGCCTCTTTATCTACAAATTGTAAAAGGTAACTCTGCAACAGAGGCTGGATTAAAACTAATCCCACTGATGATGGGTATTGTGTCTATGTCAATCTTTAGTGGTAAACGAATTTCTCTCACTGGTAAATACAGAATTTTTCCAATTGTTGGCACGGCCATGATGACGCTAGGACTAATTCTGATGGCCACGCTAAGCGAGGACACATCCTTTCTGTCACTATCAATTTATGCAATTCTGCTTGGTGGTGGACTAGGACTTTCTATGCAAACAATTTTGATTGCATTGCAAAATGATGTTGAGTTCAAAGACATGGGAATAGTTACCTCCTCAAATACTTTTTTTAGATCTCTTGGTGGTGCATTTGGTACTGCAATATTTGGCACAATTTTTAGTAATCGAATTGCGCATTATCTTCAGGAGAATCTAACAAAATTGCAGGAGAGCGACCCACAAGCAATGGCTGGATTCAATCCGCTAGATGTTGAAGTAATTACTGTCAATACATCAATAATTTCAACACTTCCACTAGCCCTTCAAGAAGTAGTGCTTGGCAGTTTTGCTCAAACATTTAGGATAGTTTTCCTTGCAGCAGTTCCAATTACCTTCATCGGATTTATACTTACCTTCTTTTTAAGGGAAAAACCTCTTAAGTCTGGAGCTGACCATTCGGCAGCAAGGGCGGAAGCTAACGGTGAGGCGGTAGGTTAAATAAAAACTGCAAAACTAATCAGCAATCCATTTGCCAATTTACCGCGAGAGGTTTCAATACTCTCATCAGTTTCATTTTTTGTTGCTGTCGGATTTGGTTTGATAATTCCAGCAATCCCAATTTTTGCAGCTTCTTTTGGAGTAAGTAAAACTGCAATTGGATTGATAATTTCAAGCTTTGCAATTGTAAGATTCTCATCCGGACTGGTTTCTGGTCGCTTGGTTGATAAGTTTGGTGAACGTGCAGTTTTAGGTTTTGGTTTGTTCATGGTTTCGTTTTTTACGATACTTACCGCTTTGTCGCAAAATTATGATCAAATGCTCATTTTTAGATCTCTCGGTGGCCTTGGTTCTTCAATGTTTTCAGTATCGGCCGGTTCCCTTTTGATGCGTTCAGTAACTGATGATATTCGGGGCCGAGCACAATCTCTTTTTAACGGTGGTTTTTTACTAGGCAGCATTACCGGGCCAGCCTTTGGCGGAATTCTATCGGCTATCTCTTTGCGCGCTCCCTTTTTCGTATACGCAATTACCTTAGCTATCGCTGGAATTATTGCGTTGGTATTCTTGAGTGAAAAGCGACTGGGTAAAAAAGTTGATGCCCCAACATCTCTCATCGGTCAAACTACATTAAGTCAGGCTTTTCAATTACGACCCTACCAGATTGCGTTAGTTCTTGCCTTTATAAATAATTGGATTTTGTTTGGCTTAAGATCTTCAATTCTTCCAATCTTTGTCACTGAGAAATTAAATTCCACAGCTGCAATAGCTGGTCTGGGATTGACTATTGGGGCACTTGTACAGGGCGCCTTTATGTTGATGGCAGGCAAGTACTCCGACAAGAATGGAAGAAAAGCGGCCTTTTTATTTGGTAGTGCATTTGTGTTGTTTGGAATACTTATGTTGGCATTTACAACTAACACAACTCTTTATTTTATCTCTATGGCTTTATTTGGATTAGGTGGGGCATATGTAGGAACTGCGCCAGGAAGTGTCGTGGGGGACCTAATTAAAGGTCGTGGGGGCCAAGTAATTGCAGTTTGGCAAATGGCCGGTGATGCCGGCATGATTTTTGGTCCAGTTATAGTTGGCTTTCTAACAGATAATTTTAGTTACCAGGCCGCATTTTTGGTTTCAGCAGGTATTTGGGCAATTGCTATTCTGCTGGCGGTATTTCTTCCTGAAACCAGGCTGGCTCATATGGAAAACGACTTAATTCCAGACAAAAATAAACAGGAGCTGTGATTTCTCACAGCTCCTGTTAGATGCTTATTGTTTAGCGGTCGCCGCGAAGAATTGAGATTAGTCGCAAGATCTCTAGGTATAGCCAGACCACAGTAACCATCAAACCAAAGGATGCTCGCCAAGATTCCTTCTCTGGAACACCAGCTGTAACACCTTTTTGAATTTGATCAAAATCTAGAACTAAGAAAAGGCTTGCAATTGCTACACCAGCTACTGCAAGTAGTAAGCCAAGCCCTGAGACACCGTAGAAACCATAACCTTCACCGACTCCAAAGAATGACGCCACAAGTGAAACCAATGCCAATAGGAAGTAGCCAATTGCTGCACCAATTAATGCACGGGTAAATTGTGGTGTGGCACGAAGTGTGCCGTTGCGATACATAACTAGTACTCCAGCAAATGCTGCGATTGTGCCAATTACTGCTTGGCTAACAATTCCAGGAGAGACTGTTTCGTAGTAGCTGCTTAGTGTTCCAAGGGCCAACCCCTCTAGGGCAGCATATGTAACAACTAACCCTGGCTTAATGTTCTTACTAAAACTAATTACCATGGCTAGGGCAAAACCACCTAGGAAGCCAATGAGTATTGCGCCCATGCCAAGATTTGCATTCCAAGCAAACGCACCAACAACAACTAATATCGCAAATAAAAATCCAGTTTTCGCAACAACATCTTCAATTGTCATGCGACCTGTTCGTATTGATGAGGCAGCTGGAGCGTTATAACTTTGCTCTAGTTGATCAACCTGCATATTTGTAGGTTGATTAAATGCCTTGCCAAGTACAGGGTTTGAGCTTCTCATTCTTCTCCTTCTATAGAAGTAACTTTTGGGTAGAACTAATTTAGTTACTTAGGTAGTGAACAAATATTAATCTTTTCTAATTCCCTAGGCTATTGCTTTGGGCAAAATCTGACTTAATCTTTGCTGAAGATTCGCAGCTATTGAGCGTGCCCCCGGTGGGGGTCGAACCCACACTTGTGCGATTTTAAGTCGCATGCCTCTGCCATTGGGCTACAGGGGCGAATCTTCAGGGGTAAATCTACCCGTCTTTTTTAACCACCAAATCCAGCCAATTCTTCGCTTACTTTGAAAGTGACCAAGCAATACCATCCAAGATATCTGACTCAGATGCGATGAATTCACTGGCCCCAGTAGCGGCCATGATTCGGGATAAAACTAACGCACCTGCAGTTATCACATCGACTCTGCCTGGATGCATATATCCCAAGGCAGCAATTTGATCTTTACTCATAGCTTGCAGCATTGCAGCGACTTGATGAACAGATGGGGCAGAAATTCTAGAAAGGTGAATTAAATATCGGTCATACTTGTCCAACTTTAAAGCAGCTGCTGCAACAGTGGTTGCAGTGCCTGCAACTGCCACTAAAGATTTAGCCTGTGATATGGGCACTACTTTTGCAGCTTGGGTGATTGCAAGATCAATATCAATTATTGCTTCAGCAATTTGTTCAATAGTTGGTGGTTGTAAACTTAGGTGGCGCTCACTCATCCGCACACAACCAATATTTACACTCTTTGCAAAATCTACTTTTTCATTACCAAAGACAAACTCGGTTGATCCACCACCTATATCAACTACTAAAAATGGCCCATCATTTTTAGACAACTCTTTAGTGGCTCCAATAAATGAAAGTGCAGCCTCTTCTTCTCCTGGAATTACTTCAACCTCAGTGCCTAGGATTTTCTTAACACCATTAGTGAATAACTGACGATTACTTGCGTCGCGAGTTGCACTAGTTGCACAAAATCTTATTTTTTCTACACCTTTGCTTGCAATTAATTGCGCAAATTTCTCAACAGCAGCGAGAGTTCTAGAAATAGCATCTAGGTGAAATGATTTGTTCTGGTCTACACCTTGACCAAGGCGCACGATTTCCATGGTTCGCACTACCTCTTTGAAATTACCTCCAGTAATGTCGGCGATCAAAAGCCTAATAGAATTGGTGCCACAATCAATTGCTGCCACTCGACTCAACTATTTGTCCTCACCTAGTAAATTACTAATTTCGCTACATGGTTTACTTAACCACCAAGATTCAAGTGCAATCAATGCCTCATCCCCAAGTGGATTAACATCACTTCCAGCAGCTAATGCATGCGCAATAAGTGAGTGCAAACATTTAACTCGATCTGGCATTCCACCAGCTGTCACACCTTTAATCTCTGGCACCTCTAAATTCACTTGCTTAGCAACTGCACTTCTAGCTGCCTCATAATCAACATGTGCGGCCAAATAATCTCCAGCTAATTTTGGGTCACTTTGCAGGCGATCATTCATTTGCGCCATTAACCCAGAGCTTTCTAAAGTTGAAATTGCACCAGTTAGTTTTGGGCAGGTGGCATAGTAGAAAGTTGGAAATGGTGTGCCATCGGCTAATCGTGGTGGTGTTTGAACAACATCTGGTTCACCACATGGACAACGGTGTGCAATAGCTGAAACATCTCTTGGCTCTCTGCCAAGTTGTGCGGCAACAGTCTTCAAATCTTTTTCCGTTGGTGCTTCGGCCTCAAATGCATTTGCTGGCTTAACCATTTTAGTTGCTTACATTTGTACTTGTGATCGAAGATATCAACCTTGAATACCAAGGTATTCCAATAGGAAGTTGTTCAGAGACTTTTGTCTGTTGCTCACTATTTTCAATCTCTTCATTACCAACCACGATGTATTGACGCTCTCCTGGAAAAACAAAATATAGTCGGGACCTTGCTTGGCTTGCGACAAACTCAGGATCATCCCATTGAGCCAACTCAGTTACTGCCTTATCTAACATTGCTTGGTTATCTGAGATTTGGGTTTTTAAAGCATTTATCTGGGCACGCTGGGTAAAGTAATTTTGAATAGGTGGGGCTAAGGTAATTGCAACGACAAACAAAACTATTCCAACGATCAATGCTCGATTGGATAACCCATGTTTTTTAAGGCCTAACTTGATACTTTTGCGCGAGCCCGATATCAAGCCCGCTGCAAAGAATTTATTTTTTGCCAACTAAATCACCTCCTAAATCTAGGAAATGCAGCACCGCCGGCATAGACCGCATCGAGCGCTAACTCCTCTTCAATTCTTAGTAACTGGTTGTACTTAGCAACTCGTTCAGACCTGGCTGGTGCTCCAGTTTTAATCTGCCCACAGTTAAGTGCGACTGCTAAATCTGCAATTGTTGTGTCCTCAGTTTCACCTGAACGATGGCTCATCATAGATTTATAATTATTGGCATGTGCCATAGTTACCGCATCTATGGTTTCAGTCAAACTTCCAATTTGGTTTACTTTAACAAGAAGTGCATTTGCCGTCTTACTCTTGATTCCTTTTTCTAATCGCTCTGGATTAGTTACAAATAAATCATCACCTACGATTTGTATTTTCTGACCTAATTCAGCGGTCAATGTAGTCCAACCGCTCCAATCATCCTCGTCCAACGGATCCTCTATCGAAACCAGCGGGTAATTTGAAACTAGATCGCTGTAGTAAGTGATCATTTGGTCTGAGGTTAAAGACTTTCCTTCGAATTTATACTTACCATTATCAAAAAATTCAGTAGCTGCCACATCCATTGCCAAGGCAATCTGGCTGCCGGCTTTAAACCCTGCGCTCTCAATTGCAACTAAGATCAAATCTAAAGCTGCGCGATTACTATCTAAATTAGGCGCAAAACCACCTTCATCTCCAATGCTTGTTGCTAAACCTTTTTTCTTGAGAACGGATTTTAAACTATGATAAATCTCAGCACCCCACCGTAAAGATTCTTTAAAGCTATCTGCACCTATTGGTGCAATCATAAATTCTTGGATATCTACATTAGTGTCAGCGTGTGCGCCACCATTTAATATATTCATCATTGGAACAGGCAGAATTTTTGCTTCAGCGCCACCTAAGTATTTAAACAGTGATTGATTAGTGCTAATTGATGCTGCTCGAGCTGTTGCAAGAGATACTCCCAAAATTGCGTTAGCCCCTAATGCAGACTTATTTTTTGTACCATCTAATGTAATCATTTTTAGATCGATCGCTCTTTGATCGGCTGCACTCATACCAACCACGGCTGGAGCTATTTTCTCAATAACGTTTCTTACAGCACTAGTAACGCCCTTGCCTAAATATCTTGATCCGCCATCTCGTAATTCAGCAGCTTCAAATGCGCCAGTTGAGGCACCGCTAGGAACTGCAGAGCGCCCAATGCTTTTATCCTCTAATAATACTTCGACCTCTACAGTTGGATTTCCCCTGGAGTCAAGGATCTCTCTTGCATTTACTGCCTTAATCTTTGACACAAAATTTTCCTAACTGTTTTTGATAATTGAAACAAGCATGTGAATTCTACCTTGTCTCATGCTCTTGAATCTGAGTAATCAGAGCTTTGGTGGCGCTTCGAAGTGCTGCCTCAGGATCTAATCCTCTTTCAACTGCTTGGGTGATTAATCCAAGAAGTATCTGACCAAACTGATCCTGATCAATCTCACTTGCAAGTGAGATTGGCTTGGAAATTGGCAGATCATAATTTAATTTATTCAGACGGTATATTACTTTTGTCGCCAGCGATAATGCTGGTTGAGCAAGTGGGACACCATCAATTGCTGAAGTTCTACCTTTTTCAGCTGCTTTTTGCTTCTCCCAATTCTCTAAAACATCTTCACTGGTACCACCAGGCTGCCCTCCAAAAACATGTGGATGGCGCCTAATTAATTTGTCGGTGACTGATTTCGCTACATCCTCAATGTCAAACGGTTGTTTTGCATCTTCCTCAGCCATTCTAGAATGAAAATAAACTTGCAAAAGAAGATCGCCCAACTCCTCTTGCATAGATTGCCGGTCATTATTCTCAACTGATTCAATGAATTCATATGATTCCTCTAAAAGATACTTTAGAAGTGATGCATGGTCTTGTTCGGCATCCCAAGGACAACCACCCGGTGAGCGAAGTTTATTCATTACTTCGCGAAGTCTGACTAGCTCAGAACTCATTATTTTATTTATGGAAGAGGTACTACTGCGCCATCGGTTACATCGCTGGCTTCAATTGATGCGATTTTAGCATTCCACTTGCCATATTTTGGATTTACTTTTACGCCCAATTTATTGGCAGTGTCAACAACTAATTTATCAATATAGAGTGGTAACTCACTTTCTGGGGCTCCAGATTTAACAAAATTATCTTGGAGTCTTTCAGAAATAATTAGCACCCTCAAGTATGGATCAAGATTTGATGCTGGAAGATTTGCACTGACTAGGGCGGCAGGTAGCTCAGCTGGACTAGCTAATCTAGCGATAACATCTGTTCTTCGAGCTGCAACATCTGCAAGGGATACATCCACAGACAGATCTATCGCAATTTGATCCATGAGAGTTTTAACAACAAAAAATTGGGCTTGATCTCGGAGTAAATCCAGACCGTTAACTAATTTCATTTGTGATGTATCAACAGTTTTGCGAGCCGCTAAAATTTCATCTACTGACTTTTGAATTGAAGCTGAGGTGAACTCTTGATCTCCTACCTTCACGCCAGAGCTCATACTTGAGCAGCCAGTTAGAAGTACAACTAGAAGTATTGATGAGACCAATTTCTTAAACAATTTTATCCCCGTTCTGCCTTAGCTTTGCCCGCTAAGTTTTAAAGGCTGGATTAGTTCATTAAGTACGGATCTAACCCATGCAAGGGTAGAAGTATCTCCTACCGATGCACTTTCTATCCAATTGGGGCTGACTGGCCTTGCTACTAATAGGATTTGGGTCGCATTTTTATATATTGATCCTGGATACAGACGAGTCAACTTAATTTGAGCTGATTCAGGAAGAGATACCGGAGTAAGACGCAGATTCTTTCCAGAGATTGCAACATCGGTAAGACCCAAACTTTTTGCAAATAATCTTAGAGATGCAACTGCCAACAACTCTTGGGCTGGGTTAGGAATGGGCCCAAAGCGATCAACTAACTCAGCATTGATGTCGGCCAACTCCTCATCATTGTGAGCATCTGCAATCCGACGATATAGATCAAGTCTTAATCTTTCCGATTCTATGTAAGCCACCGGCAAATGAGCATTAATTGGTAACTCAACTTTGCATTCACTATTTTTTGGTTTATCTTCAAAGTAGCCGGTCTTAAACTCTTCTACAGCATCGGCGACCATTCTCATATATAAATCAAAACCAACTTCAGCAATATGTCCTGATTGCTCACCACCTAAAAGATTTCCCGCTCCTCTAATCTCCAAATCTTTAAGTGCCACTTGCATCCCAGCTCCTAGGTCGGTATTTGTGGCGATCGTGGTTAAACGATCATGTGCTAATTCTGTGATTGGTTGCTCTGTTGGATATAGAAAGTAGGCATAAGCACGCTCTCGGCTTCTACCAACCCGACCTCGAAGTTGATGCAGTTGTGATAAACCAAATAAATCTGACCGATCAACAATCAAGGTGTTTGCATTCGGAATATCAATTCCGCTCTCAATAATTGTTGTGCAAAGCAATAGATCAAAGTCTCGATTCCAAAAAGAAAAAATTACCTCTTCCAATGTCCGCTCGTTCATTTGACCATGAGCAATGCCAATTTTTACTTCCGGTACTAGTTTCTTTAGACGCTCAGCAACTGCATCAATGCTCTCAACGCGATTATGAATGAAAAATATTTGACCATCTCGAAGCAACTCACGGTTAATTGCCGCACTTACCTGCTTGTCATCATATGGTCCAACATAAGTTAACACTGGGTGCCGCTCTTCTGGCGGTGTTGTTATGTTTGACATCTCTCTAATGCCAGTAATTGCCATTTCCAAGGTCCTAGGAATTGGTGTAGCCGACATGGCTAAGACATCTACATTTGTTCGAGCTTTTTTTAACTCTTCTTTGTGCTCAACTCCAAAACGTTGTTCCTCATCTACGACAAGTAAACCAAGATCAGCAAAAATCACATCCTTTGATAACAACCGATGTGTTCCGATAACCACATCGATGGCACCAGATTTAAGACCTGCAACTATTTCTTTACTTTGAACTGGAGTGTTAAATCTAGATAAGGCTGCTAACTTGATTGGAAAACCAGAGTATCGATTTGAAAATGTATTGAAGTGCTGCTGGACTAGCAAAGTAGTCGGTACCAAGATGGCAACCTGTTTACCGTCTTGTACCGCCTTAAAGGCAGCTCTAACAGCAATTTCAGTTTTTCCATATCCAACATCTCCGCAAACAATTCGATCCATTGGATTTGGCTTCTCCATATCACTCTTAACCTCATCAATGGTTGCTTGTTGATCAATTGTTTCAACAAATGCGAAACTATCTTCTAACTCTTTTTGCCAAGGAGTGTCTGGTGAAAATGCAAAACCTGGGGCACTCATTCTTGCTGCATAAAGCCGTATCAGCTCTGCTGCAATTTGTTTAATAGCTTTACGTGCCTTGCGTTTGCTGCTTTGCCAATCAGATCCACCTATTCGATGAAGAGCAGGTGCTTCACCACCAACATACTTTGTTACCTGTTCTAAGGTGTCAGTAGGAACAAATAATTTATCTGCGGGTTGACCACGCTTTGATGAGGCATATTCAATGACCAAGTACTCCCGAGATACTCCTGCTGCAGCACGATTAACTAGTTCTAAATACCTGCCAACACCATGTTGTTCATGCACAACATAATCACCTAACTTTAATTGCAGCGGATCAATAGATTTTTTTCTGCGTGATGGCATTCTGGCAAGATCTTTATCAACTGATTTTTGCCCAGTTACATCCTTGTCAGTTATTACCACAAACTTAAACTCTTCACTTATGAACCCATGTTTTAAATCACTCTGGATTAAACTAATCAACATATTGTTCATCATGGAACTATCAGTGATAATTTTATTTGGAAGGTTTATTCCATTTAATAGTTCAGAGAATCGTTTTATAACTCCATTACCAGAGGCTGTGAAGATTACTTGAAATCCATCCCTATGCCACTGCTGTATGTCAGCAAGCACGCTTTCATAGTTGTTTGCATAGCTGTCTAACTCAGTCATTAAAGTTAATGGCACATCTTCTGGTGTACTTGAATAAAGATTAAGAGAACGAAACGGAATACTTAAGTTTGCAGCTTGTTGCTCCATTTTCTCCAAGGTGTAAAAACCACCTCGGCCCAACTCCTTACTTAGATCTAATGGGATTTGCTTACTCTCTTGATCAGACCAAGCTATGTTTGACCAAGCTGCCTCTAAAAACTCTTGATTAGTCTTGATCAGATCCACAGCTCTACTTCTTATTCTTGGTTCATCAATTAACCAAACTTGATAACCGCTTGGTAAATAACTCAGAATTGAATTAAATTCATTTACAACCCCAGCGGCTAATGATTCCATTCCTTCAAAAGTTATGCCTTCACTCAATTTATCTGCTAAATCTTGGATCTGGGGGAAAAGTTTTCCTAGATCTGCTGCACGTTTTTTTACACTATCATCAATTAAAAGCTCCCGGCATGGGTATACAAATACTTCTTGGCTGATTTTTTCAATTGATCTTTGATCTGAAATTGCAAAAAAAGAAAGATCATCAATCTCATCTTCAAAGAAATCAATTCGAATTGGATGTTCTTGGTCTGGCGGAAATAGATCTAATATTCCGCCCCTAATAGCAAAATCTCCCCGCTTTTCAACCATGTCAGATCTAATGTAGCCAAATTTTGATAACTGCTCAATCAGTGTTTGCATTTTTATATTTGCATGTTTTTCTATTTTAAGTTTTGAACTTTGAAGATTATTTGCAATTATCGGTTGTAGTAAGGATCTAATTGAACAAATTATGTATTTTGCTTCATGGCTATTTATTTTATTTAAAGCTTTAAATCTCTCTGTAATGGTGTCTGGTTTTGGACTAAGTCTTTCATGTGGCAGAGTTTCCCAAGCCGGAAAGCTAACTACTTTATTTGAACCCACTAGGGATTGAATCTCTTCTGCTAATTTGGTTGCAGCATAAGTGGATGTAGTCACAATTAGTATTGGTGATTTTTGATTTACACAAATTAAAGCGTGAGTTGCCGAAGGAGCAATCATGTTTTTATTCTCTGCAAGATAGGTTTCTATTGAGTTATTCAATACATTAAACAGTTCTTTCATGCTCTCTCCCTTCTGGCTTTTTGTAAGTAAAACGCCAACTACCCCCGTTTCATAAATGAAGGGGGGTGAGGTGCAAAGTGTAGGGCCGCTGTCATTGCAGTATTTTTGAACCAATCCCGTGATGGGGCTTAGCTCCATAGGATTCGGAGTCTGGCTAGGACCTGGTATAAATTTGGCGTAGCCAGCAGCGACCGGCTGAAAAGTGAGCCTAGGCTAGCCCCAGATTAAATGTGGTGCTGTGCTGGTGTGTGATCTTAGGTGAGTATGCTCGGGGATGTTTTAGACGGGGGTTAATTTGGCAAAGCAATTCGTCTATCCGTTCACATTTGGCGATAAAAGTAAATCTGATTTGCTCGGTGGTAAGGGTGCAAATATCGCTGAGATGGTTCAGATGGGTTTACCAGTCCCGCCGGGTTTCACTATTACTACTGAGGCATGCCGTGAGTATTTAGCAACCGGTCTGGTTCCAACTGAATTAGTAGCGCAAGTTAAGGAATCCCTTTCAAAGTTAGAAAAAATTGTTGGTAAAAAATTTGGTGACGCAAAGAACCCACTGCTGGTATCTGTCAGATCTGGCGCAAAGCATTCAATGCCAGGAATGATGGAGACTGTTTTAAATGTGGGAATTACTCCAGAGGTAACAGAATCAATGGCAAAAGATTCAGGTAATGAGAAATTTGCCTGGGATTCTTATCGCAGATTTGTTGATATGTTCGGACGAATTGTGTGTGAGCTGCCAGATGAGAGCGTTCATAAAATTGAAAATAAATATTTAGAAAAGGCAAATGTATCAGCTGTGGCTGACCTGCCTGTAGCTAGTTTAAAAGATCTCGCAAAAGACTTAATCAGTGAAGTTGAGAAGTTCACGGGCAAAGCATTTCCAACAAGCCCAATTGACCATCTAACACAATCCATTGAGGCAGTCTTTAAGTCCTGGAACTCAGAACGTGCCCAGTTATACCGCAGACGTGAACGCATACCTTCTGATTTAGGAACTGCAGTAAATATCCAATCGATGGTCTTTGGAAATCTAAGTGATGACTCTGGAACTGGTGTGGCATTTACTAGGGATCCTGCAAGTGGTGAAAAAGGAAGTTATGGTGATTACCTAGATCGTGCCCAAGGTGAGGATGTGGTGGCAGGAATTCGTAACACCATGTCGCTAGTAGATATGTCGAAGAAGGAGCCAGTTGTTCATGCTGAGCTAGAGCAGTTAATGAAGAGATTAGAGGATCATTACCGAGATTTATGCGATATCGAATTCACAGTTGAGCGTGGAAAGCTTTGGATATTACAAACAAGAGTTGGAAAGAGAACTGCTGAAGCAGCTTTTCGAATTGCTACCCAGTTAGTTGATGAGGGAAAGATATCAATGGATGAGGCATTAATGCGCACCAGCGGAGATCAGCTGGCACAGTTAATGTTCCCTCAATTTGATCTAACTGCAAAACGAAATTTAATTGCTACTGGAATTGCCGCCTCCCCTGGTGCAGCGGTGGGTGAGATTGTCTTTAACTCAAAACGTGCCTTTGATTTAGCAAAAACTGGTCGCAAAGTTATTTTAGTTCGCAGAGAGACTAGTCCTGATGACTTGGTGGGAATGGTTGCTGCTGAGGGAATTTTAACTAGCAGAGGTGGTAAAACATCACATGCGGCAGTTGTAGCTCGCGGCATGGGGAAGACTGCTGTTTGTGGAACTGAAAGTATTACAGTTGATGAAAAGTTACTGCAATTCACTGTTGGTGATTTAATAGTCAGAGAGGGTGAGGTTGTCTCAATTGATGGCACAACTGGTTGTGTTTACTTAGGTGAGCTAGCAGTTACCCAATCTCCCGTTACCTCATACTTGGAGGGAAGTTTGCTTGCTACTTCAAAAGATGCCACACCGGTTGTCAAAGCGGTAGATCGAATTTTGCAACATGCAGATGAGATTAGGAAATTATATGTCCGGGCAAATGCTGACACGCCAGAGGATGCCACCCGCGCTAGAACCTTAGGCGCTCAAGGAATTGGTCTGTGTAGAACTGAACATATGTTTTTGGGTGAGCGAAGAAGTTTTGTTGAACGTGTAGTACTTGCTGAAAGTGAGAGTGAACAAAATGCAGTTATTGCTGAGATGCAGCCACTGCAGCAGGCAGATTTTGTTGGGATATTAAAAGCTATGTCAGGCTTCCCAGTAACAGTTAGATTATTAGATCCACCACTACATGAGTTCCTGCCAGATCTGGCAACCCTTAGTGCTGAGATGGCAACAGCGGAGGCGTTGGAGTCGACAATTACCCCACGAGATAAGGCAATCTTTTCAGCGGTAAAGCGTTTGCATGAATCAAATCCAATGCTTGGGCTTCGCGGTGTGCGGCTTGGCATTTTAATTCCAGAGTTGTTTAAGATGCAGGTACGGGCATTAGTGCTTGCCTCACTTGAGGTTAAAAAGGCAGGCTTTGATCCAAAACCTGAGTTAATGATTCCACTAGTTGCAACGCAACGTGAGCTCTTGTATTTGCGGGAGAGCTTAGAGGATGAGATTAAGAAAACCTTAAATGGCGCCCAGTTAGATATGCCTATTGGCACAATGATTGAAACTCCACGAGCTGCAATTACCGCAAGCAGATTGGCAGATTACGCTGACTTTTTCTCATTTGGCACTAATGATCTAACTCAACTCACTTGGGCATTTAGCCGTGATGATGTTGAATCAACATTCTTACCAAGGTACTTAGATTTAGAGCTGCTGCCCTTTAATCCATTTGAATCACTTGACCAAGATGGTGTTGGTTTGTTAGTAAAAATTGCCATAGATCAGGCCCGAACATTAAGAAAGGATTTTAAATTAGGAGTTTGTGGTGAACATGGTGGAGATCCTAGAAGTATTCACTTCTTCCACAACCTAAATCTTGACTATGTCTCCTGCTCACCATTTCGAGTACCAGTAGCACGCCTTGAATCAGGTAGAGCTAAGGTGATTAAGAATTAAAAGCAGTTTGAGCTTTATCTATCCCAGTTAATACCAAAGCAGTAATTGCATCTGCACCACGTGCTATGAAATCATCTAGCTCTTTGCGCTCCTGTTTATTAAAAGGTTTAAGGACAAAATCTGCTGGATCCTGATCTGCAATAGGCCGGCCAATACCCATTCTGATTCGAAAGTAATCAGCTGTTGAAAATGATGAGGTCAATGATTTAAGTCCATTGTGCCCGTTATCCCCGCCGCCTTGTTTAATTCGCAGTGCGTTAAATGGCAGATCAAGTTCATCATGAACTGCGATAACTTGGGTAGGTTCGATTTTGTAAAAATCTAACAAAGCCTTAGCTGGTCCGCCGGTTTCATTCATATATCCACGAGATTTAGCTAAAACTAAAGTTTGCTCACCAGATTTAACCTCGCAAATCTCCATTCGAGATTTGTGGGAGGTGAATTTTTGACCACTAGATAATTGATCTAAAACAAGCTGGCCAATATTGTGTCTGGTTTTTTCATACTCAGGTCCAGGATTTCCAAGACCAATTACCAACCAACGATCAGCCATAAGTTAAGGCTAGTGCCAACTTACTTCTTTTTGTCCTTCTTATCATCGCCACCGGCAGGTGCTGCAGCAGTTGCAGCGGCATCTCCTTCAGCAGGTGCAGCAGCGGCATCTCCTTCGGCGGCAGCGGCAACAACTGGTGCCTCTTCAACCTCAGCAGATCTAACTGACAAGTGCACAACAGTCATCTTTGGATCGCTAATTAACTTAACGCCTTCAGGTAGAACAACATCAGCGGCTGATTTAGATTCACCAGCCAACATGCCTTCCATGCTTAACTTTAAGAATGCTGGGATGTTAGTTACATCTGTCTCAACCTCAATAGAGTTATTTGTGTGTTCCAAAATTCCATCTTGGTCATACTTACCTTCAGTATGGACTGGAACGGAGACAACCACTCGCTCACCGCGGCGAACAATTACTAAATCAATGTGTTCAAGAAGTCCAGTTAATGGATCACGGCTAACAGATTTTGGAAGTGTTAACTCTGTGTGATCATCTAATACAACATCAATCAAAACGTTTGAAGTCTTTAATGCAATTCCAAGTTCACGAGAAGGTAGAGCTACATGTTGTGGCTTCTCGCCATGTCCATAAATTACCGCCGGTATAAATCCATCACGACGTGATCTACGAGATGCACCCTTACCAAACTCAGTTCGGCGTGCTCCCTTAATTGAAATCTCAGCCACTTTACTTCTCCCTCGATAACGGTTTGATCCCTCGCGGAATGAGGCGCAAGGTTATCTAATGGGTGGGTAAAAGGACAAATCCAATGGTGCGCCCGTAGGGATTCGAACCCCAAACCTTCTGATCCGAAGTCAGATGCTCTATCCAGTTGAGCTACGGGCGCAATTTTTTCGGTAAAACTCTTTTTAGCTATGCCCATCAAAGAGACTAGTAACTGAACCATCTTCAAAGACCTCTTTGATGGCTCGTCCAAGTAATGGCGCAATTGAAAGCACAGTTAGATTATCAAATTTATTCTCCTCCGAGATAGGCAGGGTATTAGTTACTACCACCTCAGAAACCCTTGATTTCTTTAATCGATCAATTGCAGGCCCAGAAAATACAGCATGGGTAGCGGCAATAATTACATCCTTTGCCCCTGCCTCAATTAAGGCATCAACAGCTTTTGTTACTGTGCCAGCGGTATCGATCATGTCATCAATTACCACGCAGGTCATTCCCTCAACATCTCCAACTACTTTGCCAACAGTTGCCTCATTTGGAACTCTTGGATCACGAGTTTTGTGAATAAAGGCGATACTGCAGCCACCTAGTAACTCACTCCAACGCTCTGCAACTCTTACTCGGCCTGAGTCAGGGGAGACAATTACTAAGTTCTTACGATCTACCTTACTGCCAACATAATTTGTTAATAGTGGAAGTGCGAAGAGGTGATCAACTGGTCCATCAAAAAATCCTTGAATTTGTGAGGTATGAAGATCTACACACATTAATCGATCAGCACCTGCAGTCTTAAATAGATCAGCCATTAATCGGGCTGAGATTGGTTCACGTCCGCGATGTTTTTTATCTTGTCTGGCATACCCATAAAATGGCAGCACCACAGTAATTCGCTTTGCCGAAGCACGCTTGAGTGCATCGACCATTATTAGTTGCTCCATTATTTGTTTATTAACTGGGGCACTATGGCTTTGCAGTACAAAGGCATCACTGCCGCGAACACTTTCTTCAAATCTGATAAAAATTTCACCATTTGCAAAGTCATATGCTGAGGTTGGTGTTATTGGGATGCCAAGTTCAGCGGCAACCTCATCTGCTAACTCTGGATAGGCGCGTCCTGAAAATAGGCGCAAACTTTTCTCGGAGGATAAGCGAATCTCGTTCAGTTTAGCTTCCCCCTCACTGTGGTGAATCTAGGTTAACTCTACTAGAACTTACTTACTCTTTTGCCCCGGCTTTTTTTGCCGCTGCCGCTGATTTACTATCTTTTCGTTTTTTAAGTACCCAGCCCAGGATATTTACCTGGCGAGCGCGACCAATACCAATCGCACCTGCTGGCACATCCTCATTAATCACAGATCCAGCTGCTGTATAGGCACCATCTCCCACACTTACCGGTGCGATCAGCATGGTGTCGCTGCCGATTCTGACATGATCGCCAACCTTAGTTTTATGTTTGCTCTGGCCATCATAATTAACAAAAATTGTGGCAGCGCCAATATTGCTCTCTTTTCCAATCTCAGCATCGCCCACATATGAAAGGTGGGCAACCTTTGTTCCTTCTCCTATCGTGGAATTTTTGATCTCAACAAAAGCACCAGCCTTACTCTCATTAGCTAAGAGAGTTCCCTTACGTAAATATGTAAATGGTCCAACCTTGGTATCTTTGCCAATCTTTGACTCTGTGCAATTTGACTCAACTACCTTAGCTCCCTCATCAACTATGCAATCTTCTAAGGTAGTCCGTGGGCCAATTACAGCACCAGTTTTAATTACAGTCTTACCTGAGATCGCACACCCTGGGTAAATCACCACATCGGACGCGATCTCAACTCCATGATCAATCCAGGTAGTAGTCGGATCCACAATAGAAACTCCATTTAACATATGTTGGTTATTGATTCGATCCCGCATAATTGCCGATACCTCTGCCAATTGAGTACGGTCATTAATTCCTAGTGTTTCAGTGTAATCATTGGATAAAACTGCATAAGATTTTTTACCAGCTGAATTAATTAGTCCAATTACATCAGTTAGGTATAGCTCATTTTGAGCATTATTACTTTTCAGATTTTTTATAATATCTCGAAGGAGCACCAGATCAAATAGGTAAACCCCGGTGTTGATCTCATCAATCTCTTTTTCTATCTCACTGGCATCTTTTTCCTCAACGATCTTTAAAATCTGCCCATCATCACCTCGAATTACCCGGCCATACCCAGTTGGATCAGGCAGTATTGCAGATAAAACAGATGCGCTCTGATTTTCCTTTTGATGTACCTGCACAAACTCACTAAGTGTTTGATGGGTTAGCAGTGGGGTATCGCCTGCCAAAATCAGAACAGTGCCATCGCCTTTATATTCAGCTAGTGCTAATTGGGTCGCACCACCAGTGCCATCTCGTTTTTCTTGAAATACGGTTTTTGCCTTTGGCGCGATCTTAGATAAATGCTCAACTACCTCATCTTTATTAGCGCCAACTACTACTGTTAAATTCTTAATCTTTAATTGCTCAACTGAGGAGAGTAAATTTGCAATAACTGATCTACCAGCGATCTTGTGTAAGACTTTAGATTGTTTTGATTTCATTCGTTTGCTATCGCCGGCGGCGAGGAGAATTACAAGTGATACCTCACTCATCTCTTACCCCCTTAACTTGGTGGCTCCGCCACCAGGTATCGATCCTGGACCCTGAGCTTCAAAGGCTCATGTGCTAGCCACTACACAATGGCGGAACCTGAATTATCCCTTATAACTGGTTAAATTAAAAACTTTCAATAATTCGTGCGCCATGAGTAGGTCCATTTGCTCTGACAACAGAGGAAACAACCCCACTGCTGCTTAATGCAACGGTTAAGTCGATTGCATGCTCATCATCTGATACTAAAAATGCAACAGTAGGTCCTGAACCAGAGACAATCCCGCCAAGTGCACCATATTCTGTACCTACATCTAGTACCAATCTAAGTGCTGGTCGTAATGAACAAGCTGCAGGTTGTAATTCATTTGTTAATGCTTTACCTAATGCTTTTGCATCCCCGGCTCGTAATGCTTGCATCAACTGCTCACTAACAACTGGTGGTGCAATAGATAATCCTTCACGCAATCGATCACACTCCCCATAAACAGCAGGAGTTGATAATCCTTGACCTGAAAGGGCAAGCACCCAGTTGTAATTTCCTTTAGCAAGTGCTGGAGTTATCTGATCCCCCCGCCCTGTTCCTATTGCAACTCCACCACAAATTGAAAATGGCACATCAGAGCCAATCTTGCTCCCTACTGATTCCATTTCATCTCTAGAAAGACCAAGTTCAAATAAGGAATCCAGGCCAACAATTACCCCAGCTGCATCTGCGCTACCACCAGCCATTCCGCCGGCAACTGGAATCTCTTTTTTCAACTTAATCCTTAAATCTTTTGGCAGATCATAATTTTCAATCATTAACTGTGCGGCTTTAATCGCTAAGTTTGAATTATCAACTGGTACACCAGTTGAGGTTTGACCTGTGATACTGATCTTGATTCCATCATTTTCACTGGTAGTTGCAACTGTGACATCATCAAATAAGGAGATTGCTTGAAAGACTGTAGTCACCTCATGGAAGCCATCACTGCCAAGTGGGCCAACAGATAATTGCAGATTTACCTTGGCCGGAACCCGGGCGGTAACTCCTCGTGATCTCATACCCTAGAGCGTATTGGTTAGATAACTCACTTGGTGGAATTGTCCTTAATTAATTGCTTACCAATTTGAAAAAACTGAGCAATTGCCAATGCCTCACCGCGAATAGTTGGATCCACCCCAGCTGCGATTAAATTCCCCTCTGCATCATCAAATAACTCACCTACGGCAGAGCGCATCATCTTCCTTCGTTTCGCAAATGCCTTATCAATCACAGCGAAGGTAGCAACTCTTTGATCTTCACTTCCTAAGGGTGGATGGCGAACAAAACTAACTAAAGATGAATCCACATTGGGAACTGGCCAAAAAACTGATCTGCCAACTGAACTAGATAACTCTAAATCTGCCCACCAATTAGCTTTTGCAGTAGGTGAGCCATAATCCTTGTTATTTGGCTTAGCTGCTAAACGATGAGCGACCTCACTTTGAACCATTACCACTCCGCGATTTAAGGTGGGGAATAGTTCTAACATATTGAGCAGTACTGGTACCGAGATGTTGTAAGGAAGATTTGCGACTAAGACAGTTGGATTAGCAGGCAATTTTGTTAGCTGCATTGCATCCTGGCTAATTACTGTAAGTTTATTTATATCAAAGCCATGCTGGGCAGCTGTTATCGGTAATTGAACTGCTAATCGATCATCAATTTCAATTGCTAAAACCTCTTTGGCTTTTTCTAGTAAAGCCAAGGTGAGTGAGCCAAGACCTGGACCAATTTCAAGTGCGATATCGCTAGATTCAACGGAGGCAAGTTTTACAATCTTTCGACATGTATTTGCATCAACTACAAAGTTTTGACCCAACTTTTTGGTTGGTTTTAAATTCAATTGCTCAGCTAAAGCTCTAATCTCAACTGCTCCTAGCAGATTACTCATTTAAAACTTTCCAAATATGCGTTCAGCATTTTCAGAGATTGCACCAGCTAGATAATCAACTGATTCATTTCTTAAATCAGCAATTACTCTTAAAGTATTTGGAATTTGGGCTGGAGTATTTAGTGCCCCACGATTTGGCATTGGTGCAAGAAATGGTGAATCGGTCTCCACTAATAACTGCTCAATTGGCACAAGCACTACCGCCTCTCGTAGCTCAGGAGCATTTTTAAATGTCACAGTGCCAGCAAAGGAGAGAATGTATTTATTTGCAATGCACTCCTTAGCCATTTGGGCATCACCTGAGTAGCAGTGAAAAATAGTGTTGGCAGGTGCACCCTCTTGAATCAAAAGATCAAGGACAGCTCTGTGTGAATCACGATCATGAATCACTAATGCTTTTTTATGTTCTTTAGCCATCTTTATATGGCGGGCGAATGAGTATTTTTGTCTGTCACGTAAATTTTCTGGGGTGCGGAAAAAATCTAAACCAGTCTCTCCAATTGCTCTCACTCTAGGATTTGCCGCTAACTCCTCGATAATTTGTAAGTCTTTTTCTAAATCTTCAACTACTGGTGCTTCATTTGGATGCAAAGCAACAGCTGCCAATACCTGGCCAACAAAACTTTCAGCACATTTAACAGACCAGAGTGACTGTTCAGCGGAGTAACCAACTTGAACAACTCGATCTATGCCAACTGATGCTGCCTCAGCAAGAGTTTGTTTAATTAAGGGTGAATCTGGTTCACTGTTATGAATTAACTCAAGATGGGCATGGGAATCAACTGTTTTAGTTTTTAACGCTTGCGGAAGTGGTCCAGGTTTTCGATCAAGATCGCGGTTATGACGATCTGCCATAAATTACTTTGCCTCTTCTAATCTAGGAAACAACACATCTGTTTTTGTGACAGTACTACCTGCTGGTAATTGCCCCCAATTTGAGAGATTATCGATCCTCTGGGTAGAAATATCTCCAAGCTTTTCTTGCGCACCTAGACTTACCCACAACTTTGTAGTTACCTCAGGCATTACTGGATGCAGTAAAACTGCTAAAGCACGAAGTGATTCAGCGGTGTTGTATAAAATTTCATCTAACTCTGCTTTTCTAGAAGCATCCTTAGCAACTACCCATGGCTCTGACTCGGTTACATAGCCATTAACTCGCTTACAAAAATCCATAATTGCAGTTATGCCACCTTGAAAATCTAAATCACAGATTGATTTATCCGCAGTTTGTACAGTGGTAGAAAGCAGTGAAGCTAACTCAGAATTTTGAGCCACACTTGGAATCTTGTTGTCGCAGTATTTTTCAATCATGGCAATTAATCTTGAGGCTAGGTTGCCAAAATCATTTGCTAATTCACTGGTGTATCGGGCTGCCATATCCTCCCAAGAGAATGAACCATCACTTCCAAAGGGAATTGCCTTTAAAAAGTAATATCTAAATGCATCAACACCAAAATCTTTAGTTATATCAGCTGGAGCTATGCCAGTTAACTTGCTCTTTGACATCTTTTCGCCACCAACTAATAGCCAACCATGAGCAAAGATCTTCTTTGGCACAGCAACACCTGCTGCCATAAGCATGGCCGGCCAGATAATTGCGTGAAAGCGCAAAATATCCTTACCAACCAGGTGCACATCAGCTGGCCAGGTGGCCGCAAATTTCTTACCGCCTTGTGAACTTGGTTCATCACCTAAACCAACTGCAGTTGCATAATTTAATAAAGCATCAAACCAAACATATATAACCTGCTTTGTATCCCATGGAACTGGAATTCCCCAATCAAAGGTGGAGCGAGATATTGATAGATCCCTAACCTCACCTTCTAAAAATGAAACAACCTCATTTCGCGCACTATCTGGCTGGCATGCTGATGGATTTGATTTGTAGTAATCAAGAAGGGGTTGGCGAAATGCTGATAGTTTAAAGAACCAGTTATCCTCACTTAACATTTCAACTGGCTTTGAGTGGATCTTGCACTTTCCATCATCTAAATCACCAGGTAACTTAAACTCTTCACAACCTATGCAATATGGGCCTTCAAATTTTCCAGCATATATATGGCCAGCATCTTTTAGGCTTTGTAAAAACCTTTGAACTCGGTCGGTATGTCGGGCTTCAGTAGTTCTAATGAAATCATCATGAGCAATATTCAAATCTTTCCAGACCGGTTTCCAAGACTGTTCAACTAGTTTGTCACACCAATCTTGTGGTGAACTCTTATTTGCCTGGGCAGTATTTAAGACTTTTTGTCCATGCTCATCAGTTCCAGTGAGATACCAAACTGATTCACCTTTCTGGCGATGCCAGCGAGTTAAAACATCACCTGCCACAGTTGTGTAGGCATGACCGATGTGAGGGGCATCATTTACGTAGTAAATGGGTGTGGTTAAGTAAAAAGCTTTTTCAGCCATGATCAGATCTTATCCTCACTCTTGTAGGTAACCATGGCATCAAATACCACTCGCTTAGCGACTGCATATTTCTTCGCTACTTGTGCGATTGCCTCTTTGCGGCTCTCGCCAAATTCTTCAAGCTCTAAAACCATTTTAATTAGATCCTCATCAGCAATCTGCCTACTTGCTGGATCAAAACCAGCAATCACAACTGTTATCTCACCCAAGATCTCTTTTGATTTAGACCAAGAGATTAACTCTGTGACGCTTCCGCGAACCACCTCTTCATAATGTTTACTCATTTCACGGCAGATTGCCCCACTTCTATCTAATCCAAAGGCATTACCTGCATCAATTAGGCACTCGGTAATTCTGTGTGGTGCTTCAAAGAAGATCATGGTTCGCTCCTGCTGGGCTAGTTCCTCAAACCATTTTGCTCTGGCACCTTGAGTTCTTGGTGGAAAACCTTCAAAACAAAATCGATCAGTTGGTAAGCCAGAAAGTAATAATGCCGTTGTGACCGCACTTGGTCCTGGTAAAACTTTTATCTCTACATTCGATTGCAAGGCAGCTCTTATTAATCGATACCCTGGGTCTGAAATACCAGGAGCACCTGCATCAGTTGCCACCAAAACATCTTTTTGTGACTTCAGTAAATTTGTTAATTCCTCAATTTTTTCACTTTCATTTCCTTCAAAAAATGAAATTACCTTGGCATTATGTTTAATGCTTAAGTCTTGGCAGAGTCTGGCAAATTTACGCGAATCCTCTGCAGCTACATACTGCACCTGTTGGATTGCCTGGATTAAATGGGCAGAGGCATCTCGTGCATCGCCGATGGGTAAGCAGGCCAGGATTAACATCTGCTAATTCTCTCAGGTTATTTCGCAACTGATGTTCTATCTGGTCTTAGGCTGACCCCATGAATAAGAGTCGATTGCGAGAATTTGCACCCATCACCTTAATTCTCGGCTTTGCCCTCACACTTCGGCTTCGGCGACTAAACCAACCAAAAGGTTATATTTTTGATGAGATCTACTACGCAAAAAATGCAGCCTCTTTAATTAATGATGGTGTTGAGTTAAATTCGCAAGGAGATGCTGAGTTTGTCGTGCACCCACCCCTTGGAAAGTGGGTAATTGGTTTAGGTATAAAAGCATTTGGAGATAATGAGTTTGGCTGGCGAATTTCGGCAGCGCTCGTTGGTACTGCCTCCGTATTGTTGATATTCATGATTACTCAATTACTTTTTAACTCGGTGTTCTTAAGTAATACTGCAGCCGCTTTGATGGCATTCGATGGTTTACACCTAGTGATGTCAAGAGTTGCACTCCTTGATATCATCTTAATGTTTTTTATATTACTCACCTTTTATCTATTGCTTCAAAATAATTTATGGGCAAGTGGTGCGATAATTGGAGTTGCTGGTGCTACTAAATGGAGTGCTTTTTTCCTAATACCAGTATTGATTTTACTAACCATAAATTTTAGTAAATTTCATTGGGGTACATTGGTTAAACGAATTGGGCAATACATACTGACGCCACTTGGCATTTACTTTGTTTCTTGGGGTGGATGGATACTTAGCTCTAAAGGTTGGGCTAGGGAATCTGGCTCAAATTTATTCTCCTCACTCTGGAACTATCATCGTGAAATTCTAAGCTTTCATCGAGAGTTAACAGATGAACATGCCTATGATGCCAATCCCTGGAATTGGTTAGTTCTTGGCCGTCCCACCTCTTTTTACTATGAAACTCCAACAAACTGCGGTGCTTCATCCTGCTCGCAAGAGATTCTGGCGATTGGAACACCGATGTTATGGTGGTTTGGAGTTTTTGCAATTGCAATTACTTTTGGCTTTTTTATCTCAAAGTCTGATCGTATTTCTGGCTTTGTTTTAGCAGGAATTGCTGGCACATATCTACCTTGGTTTTTTATCCAAGGCCGGACAACTTTTTACTTTTACTCAATCTCAATACTGCCCTTCTTAATACTGGCCATCATTAACTTTTTGGATTGGGCCTTAAAGAAAGGTTTAGACCGTAAATATATATATGGCTATCTATTATTAGTTGGTGTTAATTTTATTTACTTCTTACCAATATTGATCGGATTAGAAATTCCATACTCGGATTGGATGGACCGGATGTGGTTGCCTAGTTGGATTTAACTATTGGTTGACTGCCTTATTTTTATCAGAGTAATCAGCTGCAATCTCTTGATCAAAGAAGTCATCATCTCTACCTGATAAAGCCTTAACTCGCTCTTGTTCAGCACTCCATTGACCAGTTGTGGTTAGATCAATAATTCGCTTACTTGGAACTGCCTTGGCAGCTGTTGTGTAGACAGGTTTTGGTAATTTTGTTGGTTGCCAACCATTTCGATCTTTTGGAACTACTACTACCCCAGTAATTTCCGGACGCTCTGAAAATGGAATCCAATGATCTTTGCTACTTTTTTCTGTAACTGGATCTGGGATTACCGTGGTTGGGATCTTACTATTAGTGATTTTCTCTAATGCTTTTAATCGTCTGGCTTTAAGTTGTGAAGTCACCACCTGTTTTCGGACATTAACTAGGTAAATTAATAAAGCTGTCATAGGTATCAATGTTGTTGTTATATCTAAGAATCCAACAGCTGCAAAAATTAAAGATATAAAACTTAAAGAAAATAATGAACCGAATATAAGTTGGCGTTGGAAATAAACTCTTTTTTTATTTTCATTTCTTGGTTCAGTCTTTACGTTTGGGTTGCTCTCAGCAACTACTTGCATGGCATTTTTATATCTCTCAATTGCTTTTCCAGAGTTATCTTCGTGTTTACTTAACCATTGCGGTAAGAAGTAGGCAGCCCACATGGCAATGATGATTAAGTAGATAAAACCTGAACCCATAAAGCACAACAATAAATGTTAAGGGTTGAATTTAACGGCAAATGAGTAGGTATGTCCTTGATTTATTTTATTTTATCTCTGGATTTTCCTTAACAAAAGTAATGTGATTGCGCCAATCCCCTGCAATATGAAGGTAGTTGTTTCTAGCCCCTTCCAATACATACCCAGCTTTTGCTGCAACTTTCTTTGATGCCTCATTTTCTGGGCGCAGGTTTATTTCAATTCGATGCAATTTAAGGTTCTCAAATCCAAACTTAGTTAATAGTTTTACCGCTCTGGTGGTGTAACCACGATTAGCAAATCGTTGATCTACCCAGTAGCCAATATGGGCACCTCGCATCGCGCCAAAAATAATTCCGCCTAAAGTTATCTGTCCGATTAATACCTGTTCGCCAGCTTCATCTAGCCAAATTGCTAGCGAGATAGATCGAAGCGCTCTTATCTCCTTATTTAATTGCATCACCATTGCGTAGTAAGAAGGAAGTGGTGAATCACTCTCTATCTTGGGCCTAGTTGCTTCCCAGGGTGATAACCAATCTCGGTTAACTGCGCGAACTGCATCCCACTGTGCTTTATCTCTAAAACGAATTGGTTTTAAGGTAATTTCATTATCAATTAGTTTTTTCAAGGTTTATCCATATTTAATTTAATTATATTTACCAGATCACCAGAGTTTATTTTTTCCTCCTTCTCACTAATTGCAATCAGGCAGTTTGCTTTAGACAGTGTCATGAGTGATTCTTGATCTGACAACGGTGATACCTGACCATCTGAGTTCAAATTTCCTCTTATATATTGAGCTTTGCTTGAAGGAGAAGTAATTGATTTAGTTAATTTCACTTTCTTGCTTAGCCGTTCTGTGCTGGTACCAGTTAACATCTTCTTGATTATGGGTCTGATAAACAACTCCGCAGAAAGAAAGTTGCCAATTGGGTCACCTGGCAGAACCACAACTGGAGTTTTATCTGGACCAATTAACCCAAAACTATGCTTACTACTTTCAACAAGTTTTGGTGTAACAATTTTGATCTCGCCAAGATTAGATATAACTGAGGTAATTAAATCAAATGATTCATCTTTTGATTCACCACTAATTACTATCAAATCAGCCCGCACTAATTGATCCTCAATTACTAACTTAAGCTGCTCAGCTGTTTCTGGAATAGTGTGGACTCGAAATGCATGTGCTCCCACCTCGCGAGCAAAGGTGGTTAAAAACCAAGAATTGCTCTCAAACTCATCTTCATCATCTGCCAATTTACTTCCAGGCTCAACTAAGTCATCACCTGCGCTGATTATCACCACTCGTGGATGGGGACGACATGGCAATCTATCTAGGCCAAGTGAGGCTACAAGTGCAATTTGAGTTGAATCTATTAGCTGACCACTCTTTATAACTGGTTTTTCATCCACTAATAGGTCACTAGCCAAGGTCGCCCCGTGCGCATCTAAAAGTGGTAGGTCAAGTGCGGCCAATGGCTTACTTAAATTGAGTAACTGCTCCTGCAAAGCACCGACTGTCACCATTTCATCCATACCTAAACCCTACTTTGCCCAAGCCATAAATTAAGGTAAGGGGCATGGGTAATAAAGAAAATAAGTCACAGCTGCGAAAGCAGTACCGAAAGGAGAGAGCGGATCGATTTATTACTGATAGTTGGCTCCATATTCTCTCAGCAAAAGAGTTTGAGAATGTTACAAATGTTGGTTCATACATCTCCTATGAGTTTGAGCCAGAAACTAGTGATCTAAATCAAAAGTTAATCTCTTCTGGTAAAACAGTTTTTCTGCCAAAGGTTGTAAAAGATAATGATCTACTCTGGGTTAAATGGGGCGGAAGTAATACAGATCTTAAAAAAGTAGGTAAAAACTATGAACCAATTGGTGATGCAGAGACTGAGTTGACCCTTGATCTAATAATCGTGCCCGCCTTACATGTTGATAGAGCAGGAAATCGCCTAGGCCAAGGTGGTGGTTCTTATGATCGGGCGCTGGCAAAAAGTAAGGCTTGGACCATCGCACTGCTACACCGCGGTGAATTAACTAGTGAGCCACTTCCAGTTGAACCTCATGATCAAAAAGTAAAGGCTGCAGCAACTCCTGAAATTATTGTTAGATTTTAATTAGTTAAAGAATCTAAATTTCTAGCCATTACCACGCGTTGAATCTGATTTGTGCCCTCATAAATTTGAGTTAGTTTGGCATCTCGCATCATGCGCTCAACTGGATAATCACTTACATATCCATACCCACCTAAAACCTGAACCGCATCAGTAGTCACTTTCATAGCCACATCTGTGGCAAAACATTTACTGGCCGCTGAGAAGAAGGTTAAATCACTCTCTGCTCTTTCACTCTTTACTGCAGCTGCATAGGTTAATTGGCGAGCAGCCTCAATCTGCATCGCCATATCAGCTAACATAAATTGCACCGCTTGGAAATCAAATATTGGCTTACCAAATTGTTGGCGTTCATGGGCATACTTTTTAGCTACATCAAATGCACCTTGAGCAATTCCTAAAGCTTGTGCGGCAATAGTAATTCTGGTGTGATCTAAAGTTTTCATAGCAAGTGAAAACCCACTTCCTACTTCTCCTAATCTTCGATCATCATTAATTTTTACATTATCAAAGTAGACCTCACGAGTCGGTGATCCTCGAAATCCCATCTTTTTCTCATGCGAACCAAATGAAACTCCTGCATCTGATTTTTCAACAATAAAGGCAGAGATTCCTTTGGCACCTTTACTTGCGTCAGTTGATGCTAGAACTGTGTAAAACTGTGATACCCCAGCATTTGAAATCCACTTTTTACTCCCTGAAATAATCCAGCTATCACCATCTTTTACTGCCTTAGTCTTCATGGCAGCTGCATCAGATCCAGCCTCTGACTCAGATAAGCAGTAAGAAAACCCATTACCAGCAGCTAGTTGAGTTAAATACTTTTTCTTCTGCTCATTATTGCCAGCAATCATTAAAGGTATCGAACCTAATTTGTTTACCGCCGGGATTAAAGATGAAGCGCCACAAACTCTTGCCACCTCTTCAATAATTATTACCGCAGCTAATGCATCAGCTCCTTGGCCACCAAACTCAACTGGCACATGTGCTGCCGCAAGCCCAGCAGATTGCAATGCATCTGCTGCCTCTTGCGGATATCTAGAGTTCTCATCAACATCTTGAGCAAACGGTGCAATCTTTTTCTGCGCAAGCGCACTCACACTTTCGCGCAACGCTTGGTACTCCGGGCCATATAAAGCTGGCATATCAGAACTCATCGACATCCCTATATTCTATTGTGAGTTATCTCGTCGATTTAACTCAGCCAAGTACTGGTTGTAAAGGGCTAAATCATCTTTTTCACCCATGGCTGCTGCTCTATCTGCTGCCCGATCAATACGTGCGGCCTCTTTCTTATCCTGCCTTGTCCATTGAATAAAGGTAGCTAGTAAAGCCAAAAGAATTGGAATCTCACCCATTGCCCAACCAATCGCACCGCCTGATCTTTGGTCAGCTAACAAATCAGTGGCCCAAGGTCGCTCTAGTAATGCAAAGTAACCATTATCAAGCAAGGTTGAGGCTGACATTACTGAGATAGAGAAAAATGCATGAATACTCATTGCGGCAAAGATGATGATCATTTTTACAATATGTGGAACTTTTCTTGGCATTGGATCAATACCGATCAATACTTGGAAAAATAAAATACCTGATAATAAAAAGTGAATTGACATAAAGAAGTGGCCACTATGGCCTTGCATTAGATTGCCAAATAGTGGCGTGAAGTAAAGAGCAAATAGTGAGCCATTAAAGATTGCTAGTGCAACAACGGGATGGGTGTAAAGCTTTGAAAGTTTTGAGTGCAGTAGAGCAATAAATGTCCCACGAATACCACGTTCTTGGTCATTTCGACCAATAGGTAGTGTGCGCAGGGCTAAGGTAATTGGTGCCCCTAACACAATTCCGATTGGCGCAATCATTCCTAGCACCATATGAGAGAGCATGTGATTAGAAAAAGCAAAGCGGGAGTAAACACCTAGGCCGCCGCTGGTTGCGAAATCAATCGCTGATATACCTAGCGCGAAAGCAATTGTTCTACCCACTGGCCACTTATCACCTCGCCTACTTAAAATAAGGACACCCTTTATATATAAAGCTACGGCAAATATTAATAATCCCAGCATTAGCCCATCAGCATCATAAGCCAACAAAACTCGAGAGAGAGTTGGTGGTTCAGGCATTTCAATTCCAGTAACTAATAATCCAGGAGATGAAACAATCTCACGTGCTGGTGGATTGATTGTTGATAACCAGCTTCCCACAAAAATAGTAGAAATCATTATGAATATCTCAGCGGTAATTAATCTAAATACAGATGGATAATCAGATTTTATGATCCATCTTCTATGTAATGCACCAAAACCAATTAAGGTGATCGCTAAAAATATTTTAAGTAAGGTCACAGCGCCATACTTACTTTGCCAAGCTGCAATTGAATCTAATCTGGTCCAGGCGGTAGCCGCTCCAGTTAAAACAACTGCAATTGCACTCCACAGAGCGATCTCACTAAATCTAGGCAATGCCAGTAACTTGTTCCCCTTTGAGAGCTGAGTTAACCCAAATAACCCACCAACCCAAAAACTAAGGGCCACCACATGAACAACAAGTGCGCCAATTGCCAGCGCATGATAACCAGATGTGCTGCCATGACTTTGAAAAACTGGCGAAGTAATTGCAACTAGTGATATCAAAAGAGCCACATAGGTAGAAATAACTTTTTTAAGTGGAATCAAAAGGAGTAATCCAATACCAAGTATCTGAAGCAAATAACTCTTTCCAATTGAGGTTTGAGTCAGATATGAGCGAATAACAGTTAGATCAAGGGAAGCTAGAAAGGGTTGCTCAAGAAGGTATGTAATCTGAATCAAAATGTAAATAACGGTTGCTGCCAGCCATGAGTAGATCAAGGTTCGAGTTTTTCTTATCAAACCGGTGTTCAATACCTTGCCCTTGACATCTAAATCTAGGAAAGCAATCGCAATCAACAATCCAATACTTAATACACCAGTTAACTGCATTAGGCCTTTAGCTAATGGTGAGAGTATCTCTATCAAATAGTCACCAAAATTACTTTACAAATTTTTTGCTGGTGCTGCTATTTTTCTTAGGCTGGCGAGGCTTCGCTGGGGTCTTAAAAGTTTTCTTTGCATAGCGAGATAAGAAAATCATCATAACAAATGCAAAAACCATCAATGCGATCACAAATAAGTCAGTAATTCGATTGGGTGATTTGTTAAGTATCTCTTCAGTAGATGGAGCTGGTGTTGCCACTGCAATCTCACCTGGTGCGTTGTAAAGAAATGTGAAACTATCTGTGATGGGCGATTGATCTATTGCGACCAATGTGTAAGAGACTGTGTAAAGTCCAGATTTAGTTAAGGTCTTTATGCCAACCATTAAAACCTCCCCTTGAACTTGAAGGGAGCCATCATCAACTCTTACACCCTTTGCGTCAGTAACAGTCATCTCATTAGCGCCACTTAACAAATCAGCATTTGCTTTAATTGTGACAGCAGTTGGCGAGATACTAAGAACTGATCCAGCAGTTGGTGAGGTACTAACAATCGAGGTTGCCCAGGCGTTTGAAAATGGGGTGATGCCGAAAATAAGCAGAGTTAAAAGTAAGCGCAAATACTTCTTCACTTTTCCCCCTAAGGTCAGTTAGCCCTTATCTTCCCACCTGCTTAAGATTACTCCTATGCCGACCTATGAATATCTGTGTAATGAGTGTGAGCATGCCTTTGAGGCCGTGCAATCTTTCACAGACCTGACAATTGAGGTCTGCCCAAAATGTGATGGACAGGTACGAAAGGTTTATAACAATGTTGGGGTTGTTTTTAAAGGCAGTGGATTTTATAAAACAGATTCACGGACAACTGCACCAGCTGCAAAAAATGATACGCCAGCGGTAAAAACTGAAAGTAAGGCTGCACCTAAAACTGAAAGTGCACCTGCGGCAAAAAGTAAGGATTAATTATTACCCGTGGTGAGGTGGTTTATCTTCAGCAATTTCCTCATCACGTCTTTCATCTACCTCTAAATCAATCTCATCACTTGTAACTTTTGGCAGTAATTCGTGATTAACTTCACCAACCATTACTGGCTTATCTTTTTTATGATTTATGCTGTTACTCATTAGAATACAAGTCTACCTTCTTAAATAAATACTTAATGAATAGGCGAAGATGTTTGAAAAACTAGGCTCACTAATTGTCAATCGTAAGCGACTAATCTTTTCCTTATTTATAGTAGCTATTTTTTCATCTGGGGCCATCGGTACCTCAGTTTTTGGCAAACTTGATAGCGGAGGGTATAACGATCCTAAAAGTGATTCTGCAAAGGCATTTGAATATCTGACAGATGTGTTTAAGGTTAAAGATCCAGCTGTTGTTTTAGTGGTTGAAACCACTCAAGGAGTTAACGATCCAGCTGTTGTTGCAGCAGCAGCCAAACTTGAGACAAGTATTAAGGGTGAGCCAGGAGTAGGTTCGACTTTGTCATATTGGAGTGCTGGTGGAGCACCAACGCTTAAAAGCTCAGATTCGAATTCAGCATTTTTATTTATCTATTCTGAGGATATTGAGTGGGATAACGTTCAATCACTAGGTAAGCGAATTCAGGAAAAGTATGATGGCAGATTTGAAAACTTAGCAGTTTATGCCAGTGGTACTGGAGTATTTGCGCATGCTATCAATACCAAAATTGCAGATGACTTAAAACTATCTGAAGCAATATCTATCCCACTGACTTTTATTTTGCTGGTCTTTGTTTTTGGTGGGCTCGTTGCTAGTGCAATGCCATTATTAGTTGGAGTTTCTGCAATCCTGGGCTCGCTCTTAGTTATTTATCTTTTGACCTTGTTTACTGGAGTGAGTGTTTTCGCCTTAAATCTGATTACTGGGCTAGGCCTGGGTCTTGGCATTGATTACTCCTTATTGGTAGTAAACAGATTTCGCGAAGAACTTCATGCCGGAAAAACAGTTGATGAAGCAATAAAAAAGACTGTTGCTACCGCCGGTAAAACTGTTTTCTACTCTGGATTAACTGTTGTAATCACCCTGGCAGCTTTGATGTTGTTTCCACTAATGTACTTAAAATCCTTTGGATATGCCGGCGTAACTGTGGTGGTTATGGCAGTACTAGGTGCGCTAATTGCACTACCTGCCTTGCTTGCGATACTTGGAAAGCGAATTGATAAAGCTGTGGTGCGCAAAGGTGCGCTGACTCCTAAAGAGGATGGTCGGTGGGCGCAAACTGCAAGATTTGTAATGCGCAAACCAGTTCCAGTAGTTGTACTCAGTCTTGTGATTTTAACGGTATTAGCTGCACCCATTAAAAATATAGTTTTCTCGCAGGTTGATTCTCGGGTTTTACCTGCCAGCAATCCAGCTGCATACGCTGCGCAATTAATCACTGAAAGATTCCCAGGGCAAGAAGGAAATCCAATTGAAGTCATAATTCCAGGTGGTGCATCTAAAATTGAACAAATAAAAAACTACACTCAAGAGATTGCCAAGGTTGCTGGTGTAGTAAGGGTTGGTGAGCCACAAATCCTTGGAAATGATGTTCGCGTTATTGCAGTTCACGATATGGGGCCACGAACACCAGCGGCGGAGGCATTGATTAAAGAAATTAGGCTAATTCCATCCCCTGATCAAACCCTGATCGGTGGAGTGGCAGCCGATTATGCAGATACTCAAATTGGAATTGCAAAAACAATGCCATGGGCACTGACCTGGATTGCTATTGGAGTATTAGTTCTATTATTTGTATTTACTGGCTCATTAATCCTGCCAATCAAAGCGGTGATTTTAAATATCCTCTCACTAGCTGCCACATTGGGGGTTATTACCTGGATATTTGTCGATGGCAATTTGAAGTGGTTGGTGGGTGATTTCACCACAACCGGCTCGGTTGATACTGGCTCAATAATTTTGGTTGCTGTCGTCGCCTTTGGATTATCAATGGATTATGAATTATTCCTGCTCTCTAGAATTAAAGAGGAGCATGATGCTGGTCGTTCAAATATTGAATCGGTGGCAACTGGTCTACAAAGATCAGCCCGCATCATCACTGCAGCTGCAGGATTGCTTGCAATAGTTTTTGCCTCATTTGTATTAAGTGGTGTTACCTCAATCAAGATGCTTGGTTTTGGTGTTGCATTTGCAATCATTTTAGATGCCACATTAGTTAGAGCTTTGCTGGTTCCTGCATTAATGAGATTATTTGGTGAGCGAAATTGGTGGGCGCCTAAAGCAATGAGGAAATTTACAATTTCGCACTAACTCAATAAGATTAAATATGCAATTAATAGCAACACTGCAGTGCCAAGATCAGCCAGGAATAGTGAATGCAATGACCTCTGCGATTCTTGACTGTGCTGGAAATATTATTGAAAATCAGCAATTTACAGATCCGATAACAAATCTTTTTGTTATGCGGACAAAATTTGATACTGATAAACCCATAAAAGTTGCTGAGGAAAAACTGTTTTCAAATTTACAGAAGTTTTCTCCAAAATTATTAATAAGAGAAAGTTCAAATAAAAAGAAGGTTTTGATTTTAGCTTCAAAAGAGAGTCATTGTTTACGAGATCTTTTCTACTTGATGGAGTTAGGTGAGCTCCCAATTGAAATACCGTTGGTGATTTCAAACCATAATGTTCTAAGAGATTTAGTGGAATCTAACAGAACTAGATTTATAAAAATTGATGATAAAGATGAAGATGTCATATCTAAGAGTATTGAAGATTTTGGAATTGATTTTGTAGTTTTAGCACGGTATATGCAAATACTTTCTGAATCTTTGTGTGAGAAAATGAGTGGGCAGATAATAAATATTCATCATTCATTTTTGCCTGGATTTAAAGGGGCAAAGCCGTACCACCAGGCATATGAGAAAGGTGTGAAGATCATTGGAGCAACTGCTCATTTTGTTACTCAAGAATTAGATGAAGGTCCAATTATTGAGCAAGATGTTACCCAGGTTAGTCATGCAACAACTCCAGATGAATTGATTTCAATTGGCAGAGATATCGAAAGGCGTGTTCTTTCTAAAGCCGTTAAATTATTCGCAGAAGATAGAATTTTCCAAACAAAAAACAGAACAATTATTTTTAATTAATTACGCGTCCCCGGCGGGAGTTGAACCTGCGACCTACCGCTTAGGAGGCGGTTGCTCTATCCACTGAGCTACGGGGACAAAAATATTTATATTAAATTTTTATTAGAAGGTTTATTGTAATTTAACTTGAGTTTAATTGATAACTAATCAATAAACATGCGTAAATTTGTCTTTAATTTAATGCTGAGATAGTATTTAAGTAATTCGTTTGGAGTTGTGAATATCATGAAGGCCCTCGTTATAGGCGCCGGTGGAGTTGGTAGAGCGATAGCTAATATCGCTTCTCGTAGGTCATTTATTGAATCAATGGTGATTGCCGACCGCACACTTGCAAGAGCAGAAGAGGCTGTAGCGCGCGTAAAAGATCCTCGATTTTCAGCTGCCATGGTGAATGCGGCAGAGCTAGAAGATGTTAGAGAGCTAATCCGTAAAGCAGATCCTGATGTAGTAATCAATGCAGTAGATCCGCGATTTGTTATGCCTATATTCCTAGCTTGTGAGATCGAGAATACAAATTACATTGATATGGCGATGTCACTTTCTCGTAAGCACCCTCATTATCCATACACCGAAACTGGAGTGAAGTTGGGAGATGAGCAATTTGCCCGTGACTACAACTGGGATGAACGAAAAATCTTTGCCTTAATCGGCATGGGAGTTGAACCTGGAATGAGTGATGTCTTTGCCAAGTATGCCAGTGAGCATTTGTTTAGCCGAATTGATTCCTGCACTATTTTAGATGGCTCAAACATCACAGTTGAAGGATTAGATTTTGCACCCTCCTTTTCAATTTGGACCACCATTGAAGAGTGCTTAAATCCACCACTTGTTTGGGAGGATGGCCGCGGCTGGTACACCACTACACCATTTTCAGAGCTTGAGATATTTGATTTCCCAGAAGGAATCGGCCCAGTTGAATGTGTCAATGTTGAGCACGAAGAGGTCGTACTGATCCCACAAAAAATTGATGCCAAAAAAGTTAACTTTAAGTATGGCCTTGGTGCGGAGTTTATTACTATTTTAAAGACAATTAATATGCTTGGAATGGATAGAAAAGAAACAGTTGAGGTTCAAGGTGTTTCAGTTTCACCTCGAGATCTACTTACAGCATCACTTCCAGATCCAGCTACCTTAGGCGAACGCATGCGTGGCAAGACCTGTGCTGGTGCATTAATTAAGGGATTAGATAAACAAGGAAATCCAAAAGCTGTTTATATCTACAACGTAGTAGATAATGCATGGTCAATGAAGGAGTTCGGAGACCAAGCAGTTGTTTGGCAAACTGCAATCAATCCTGTAATTGCATTGGAGTTAATTCACAACGGTCTTTGGAAGCCAAGAGGTGTAAATGGACCAGAGTGGTTTGAATCAAAGCCGTACTTAGATCTACTTGAAGAGTATGGCACCTCATGGCATATCCGCGAGGAAGATACGGCAGGAATCACTAAGTAAATGGCCACCGCGTTAGTAACTGGGGCAACAGCAGGAATTGGTTACTCATACGCACAATTACTAGCAAAAGAGGGATTTGATTTAGTTCTAGTGGCTCGAGACCTTCCACGATTGAATAAAGTGGCAAAAGAATTAAGCAAAACCTTTGGAGTAAAAGTTGAATGCTTAAAGGCTGATTTAACAATGCCCATACAACTTACTAAGGTTGAAAAGCGGTTAGCAAGCACTGTGAAGCCAATTGAAGTATTAATAAACAATGCAGGTTTTGGGATTAAAGACAGCTTTGTTCTTAGTTCAGTAGCAAAAGAGCAAGAGTTATTAGATGTGCTGGTGACTGCTCCAATGAGGTTAACCCACGCAGTTCTGCCAGGGATGGTTAAGCGAGATTCTGGTGTAATTGTCAACGTAAGTAGCGTGGCTAGTTTTATCGCCGGTGGAACATACTCAGCTGCAAAATCTTATCTGACTGTATTCTCTGAATATCTACACACCGAACTACGGGAGACAAATATTAGGGTGTCAGCATTATGCCCAGGATTTACCAGAACTGAATTTCATTCCAGAGGCAAGATGAATATGACCAAGCTACCAAATTACATGTGGTGCACTACTGATCAGGTTGTGAAAAAATCCTGGCGTTATGCAAAAGCTGGCAAAGTTATTTGTGTTCCGGGTTGGCAGTATTTACTTTTGAGTATCGTTGCCAGAATCGCCCCACGCCCAATAGTGCGCAAAATCGGTATGAACGTAAGAAGCAAGCAGCGGATTAAATAAACAACTTTTCACCAAATTAACTGGTGAGCTACTAGTGTTTTATCTAGAAATAGAAGGTAATGCTTTGGTTAATTAATTACTGGGTCCACAAATCTAATTATTGAAAACTAGGCAATCGTTACAGCCTTGCTTGTTGCTGTAAATTTAATTGCACGTAAGGCAGAGGTAGCTGGCCCAACTTTTAGCGCGCCATTTAACGCAAACTCAGATCCATGTCCTCTTGGACCAGGGCAAACCCAGCCACCTGATGATTGAGTTACTCGGACTCCGGCATGTGGACATGAAAGATTAAAGACTGAAAAACCCTTTACTGATTTGGATGTGCGAACAATTGCAACCTTTCCATACTTTCTAATATCTAACTCAATAATTCCGCCAACATTTGAAAGCGCAGGGTTAGCTGCCAAATTAACTTCGGTGCGACCCTTAGATATAGTTTTGACCCCAGTTGCAGCAATAGCTGGCATCGCAGCCAGCGCAGCAACCGCAGCGCCACCACAAATAAAACCTCTTCTTGAGAGTGCAGCCACTTATATTTCCCCAGATCTCTTTTTTAACCGTTGACTTTATTTTACTATTAATCGTGAATTTAAAACGGCCTTATCTGGGGTTGAAATGGCTCACCGGATCTGTTTTTACCGCACATCTGATCTTAGGTTGGGTACTTCCTGAGAATAATGTTGTAGTTGACCTAATTCTTTTTAACCTTATTGGCATAGCAGCAGCTGCGATTGCATTTAATGCCCCTCTGATTACCGACCGCATTTCTGCTAACTCATTTGGCTTAGCAGCATTAAGTTGGAGTTTCGGCTCATTTTTTTCAACATGGAACTCCTTCTTTGATTTACAAATTTCCGAAGGAGTGTCAGATTTCTGCTATGTAATCTTTTATCCCCTAGTTTTTGTGGGAGTAACTAGGAGCTTTACCCAAAAGCGATCTATCTCTGCTCTTGAACTGCTTGATACAGTAATTATTGCAATTGGATTTACTAGTGTGCTAACTGCGTTTTTTCTTAAACCTGCAATGGTTGGTTTTGATGGTTCGGCATGGCAGGTTTTTACCTCAATTCTCTATCCAGTTGGTGACATAGTTTTACTTGCAATGGTTGTGGTTTATCTCTTGCTTACTCCTTTTTGTATTAGATCAGCTTTATTGGCTGGTGGATTGTTAAGTTTTATAGCAGCAGATTTTTTCTTTATTTGGTCCTCACTTAAAGGCACTTATCAATTTGGTTCTACTTCAGATAATGGCTGGATCTTTGGCTTACTTTTACTTTCACTTGCACTTGCATATCCATCACCAGAATCTATTTTTTCAGAGAAAATCTCCTCATACAGTGCAACGGTTGCTTTAATTGCCAGCAGTTGCTTACTTGGGGTGGCAGCACTTCGCCCTGGCTACTTCCCAAGTTTTGTCCTTATTCCAGGTTTTATCACCATTGCATTAGCTTTTATTCGAATGAGTTTTGCTCTACAGGAGGCAAACACTGCTGCAACGGAAAGAGCATTAGCTAGAACAGATGAGTTGACTGGATTATCCAATCGCCGCAACTTCTTACTTCATCTAGCCCAGTTGAAATCAGGTTACATATATCTACTCGACCTAGATGGTTTTAAAAAGATTAATGACTCCTTGGGCCATGCTGCTGGGGATGAGTTGTTAAGGCAGGTGGCAGGTAGATTTGCTCGAGTAATACCAGTAGGTGCACAACTTGCTCGCCTGGGCGGGGATGAGTTTGGAGTACTTGCGCCAATTGATTCAACAGAGGCTGGTGAGTTAGCCCAAGCACTTGCAGCAACCTTGAGCTATCCAATTTCGCTGCTAACTGGCCAGGTTAAGGTGAAAGTTAGTATCGGTTTTGCGCAAATTGGAGATTTCCCAGATCCAGTTGACTCACTTCGGCGAGCAGATTTGGTGATGTATGAAGCAAAGCGAAGTGGCAGCGGATCACTTCGATGGGGCAGCGAGAGTGAAAATATAGGTTAATCTTCACTGGCTAAAGAGGTTAGCAAGAATCTAGGAGGTCCTAATTGGCAGCACGCTTTTCAAATCGAGTTCTAGTTTTAGGTGCAGGTTCAGTTTCACAATGTGTATTACCACTTCTAATTGAGCATCTGGTAGATGCAAAACAGATCACGATTGCAGATATGCGTGATAATCGAAGCCGAGTTTCAGATGCAATAACTGCGGGTGCTACATATGTGCAGGATCAACTTACCCGTGAAAACATGGATCAGTTTTTATCAAAATACTTATCAGCTGGAGATTTTCTCTTAGATTTAGCTTGGAATATTGATGCTAATGCAATCATTGGTTGGGCACATGATCATGGCGTTATCTACTTAAACACATCTATCGAGGAGTGGGAGCCATACGCAGCAGGGGCTACACGTAATCCAACAGAGCGCACACTTTACTGGCGCCATATGAAACTTCGTAAGCTAACTGATACTTGGGGTGGAAAAGGACCTACTGCAATTGTTGAACATGGCGCAAACCCTGGTTTAGTTTCACACCTTACTAAAAAAGCATTGTTTGATATTGCAACTAGTGCAATTAAAGATGGCAAAGTCTCTGGTATTGAAGAAGCTTTAGCTGATGAGAACTTTCCAATTCTTGCGCAAAAACTTGGTGTTAAGGTAATACATATTGCAGAGCGAGATACGCAAATATCTGATAAACCAAAGCAGGTTAATGAGTTTGTTAATACCTGGTCAGTTGAGGGTTTTTACGAAGAGGGAATTGCACCTGCTGAGATGGGTTGGGGAACTCATGAAAAAACCCTGCCGGTAAATGCTTATCAACATCTAGATGGCCCAAAAAATCAGATTTGCATTGCCCAGCCAGGAGCTACAACCTGGGTTAGATCATGGGTACCAAATATGGAGACAACTGGCATGGTTATCCGCCATGGCGAGGCTTTCACAATTAGTGATCACCTAACAGTTTGGGAGAATGGCAAAGCGATTTATCGCCCAACTGTTCATTATGCATACTGCCCAACTGATGCAGCGGTTGCCTCTATGCATGAGTTACAGATGCGTCAATGGGATTTAACTGAAAATCAGAGAATCATGAATGAAGAGATTATTGATGGTGATGATCGATTGGGTGTATTACTAATGGGTCATCCTTATAAATCATGGTGGACTGGTTCACTACTAAATATTCATGATTCAAGAAAGCTTGTTCCAAAACAATCTGCTACCACTGTTCAAGTTGCCAGCGCAGTTTATGCAGCTGTTGCCTGGGCGATGGCTAATCCAAACTCTGGCTACTTAGTGCCAGATGATTTACCTTGGCGAGAGGTTCTTTCATTTGCTGAAAAGTATTGGGGCGGTTACCACTCTGCTGCTGCAGATTGGGATCCACTTATGCATCGAAATGATCTGTTTAAGGGTTGGAATAATCGCAAGTATGACGAGAGTGATCCTTGGCAGTTCTCTAACTTTTTAGTTTAACTCCAAAATTGCCATAGCGGCGTTGTGTCCTGGAATACCACTCACACCGCCGCCACGAATAGCACCAGCACCACATAGGAAAACTCTTGGGTGATTTGTTTCAACCCCCCATTTAATTGTGGAGTCATCATCTTTAAATGGCATTGAAAGATCTTTATGAAATATGTTTCCACGTGGCAGATTAATCTCATTTTCTAGGTCAATTGGTGACTTAACCTCAATACACAATTTGCCATTTGCATCTATTGCTAAATGATCCTCAATTGGATCAACTAAGTATTGGTTTAAAGCAGATAGTGCTTTTTGCTTTGCAATTTCTTTGACTTTTTCTGGGTCTGAATCAAATAATTTTGCAGGTGTGTGGAGAGCAAAAATGGTTAATGTGTGAAAGCCCTGCTGATTTAATTCATCAGAAAGAATTGAGTTATCAGATAATGAGTGACAATACATCTCCAGTGGTAGCTCATCTGGCAAAGATCCTGCCTTTGCCTGCTGATATGCCCGCTCTAGCTGAGCAAAGCTTTCATTGATGTGAAGAGTTCCGACGAAGGCATCGCTGGCAGATACTCCAGACTTAAATTTAGGTAAGCTTTTAAGTAACATGTTGATCTTAACTTGTGAGCCCTCTAATGAATCAGGCACTAACTCACCTTGCAACTTAGCAAGGACTTGTGGAGCCATATTTGAGAGCAAATACCGCCCTTGATAATTTTGCCCATTCTCTAATTCAACACTGACTTGATTAGGCTCAGCATTAATTGATTTCACCTTTGAGTTAACTTTAATCTCAACTCCAAGTGAGATAGCTTTATTTTCAAGCTCACTTACAAGTGCTCCCATGCCCCCTTGAGGCACCTTCCACTCACCCGTGCCATTTCCAATTAAGTGATAGAGAAAGCAAATATTTGTCTGCATCTCATAGGCTGAGGTGAATGTGCCAATTAATCCATCGGTTAACACCACGCCCTTTACTAGATCATTTTTAAAGTACTCATCTAGAGTTTTTCCTAAGGATTGCTCAATCATAATTTTCCAGATTTGATCATCGTTTAACTGCCTCTTTAGCTCACCCATTGTTGGCAGTGGCTTTAGTAAGGTAGGCGCAATTACCTTAGCTAACTGGCTCACCTGATCATAAAACTTAAGCCAAGCATCACTTTCATTATTTGATTTAGTTAGCTGAAAAAATGATTCTCTGTTGCTCTCATCCCACACTCGGTTTACTAACAGGCCAGAGTCCTCATCCATATTTTGATAAGGAGTGTATGAGGAAACTTTTCTAGAGATTGTTTTAAAGTTTAAGCCAAGATCTGTGATTATTTGATCAGGCAAAAGTGATACTAAATATGAGTATCTAGATAACTTTGCCCCCAAACCAGCAAATACATACTCAGATGTTGAAGCACCTCCTACCTGTTTGTTCGCCTCTAATACCAAAACTTTTTTGCCAGCTTTGGCAAGGTAGCAAGCTGCAACTAATCCATTGTGACCGCCACCAACAATTACAACCTCATACTGACTCACATTAATCCTTTGGGTAGGCAGGTTTATTAACTTTTATCTCCTCAAGCCTGGCTAAAGATTCACTTCGCTCTGCTTTGTGATCGACTAATTGCTTAACATAACCTTTTGAATAGCCATCAGGTGCCTCCCATGGCTCTTGCACCTCAATGCCTTTAATGTGGGCTAGCTCTGGCACATACTTACGAACATAATCACCATTTTCATCAAATCGTTTTCCTTGTTCAATTGGATTAAATATTCGGTAATAAGGTGAGGCATCTGTTCCACAACCTGCTGTCCACTGCCAGCCATGTGCATTAGATGCCACGTCATAATCAACTAAATGCTCTCTAAAAAAACGCTCTCCTAATTGCCATTCAAGGTGTAGATCTTTAACTAGGAATGATGCCACCACCATGCGGGTGCGATTATGCATCCAACCCTCAGATACAAGTTGGCGCATTGCAGCATCAACAAATGGGTAGCCTGTCTTTCCTTCACACCATGCTTTAAATTTCTCACCAGGTTTGTCATAACGCATACTGGCAAACTGTGGTGCGTAATAATCTGTTTCAGTGTGTGGATTATGGAATAAAACATCAGCGTAAAACTCACGCCAAGCAATCTCTTTGCGAAATACATCATGTGCTTTGCTTTCACCAAGTGGGGCTAGCAAAGTTCTTGGATGTATCTCACCCCAAGTTAAATGAGCACTCATCTTGCTTGTGCCATCAATTCCAGCAAGATTTCGTGCTTGATCGTAATCGTTTAATCCATTTTTTTGAAAGTATTTGAAACGCTCTAAGGCCGCAGCCTCACCTGCTGGAGTTATCGTTACGCCATTAGGCACTTTCCAATCAGGAAATGCTCTGGCATCACTGCTTGGTTTTATAGCATTAATACTTTTTGGCTTATCAGCTGGTTTTCGCCATCCATGCAACGACCATGCTTTATAAAAAGGTGTGTACACCCGGTATGGAGTGTCATCACTTGGCTTTCTAACTCGCCCAGGTGCAACTGCATAAGGTGAGCCAGTTCTTATTAATTTCACACCAGCTGACTCAATCTTTAGATCTTCTTTTGAATCAATTGGTTCATATGAAGCTGAAATATGCACTGAAGTTGCGCTATGTTTTTTTATTAAATTTTTAAGCACTGTTAGTGGATCACCAGCAATTACGTGCAGATTGTTATCTAATGACTGATCAAGAAGTTGAAGTGATTGCGCAAGATACGCCTTACCCTTGTCACCTAATTTTTTAATCTGCCTTGGATCTAAGATGAATACCAGAATAATTTCATCACTTTCAGCAATTGCAGCCAGCAGTGCTGGATTGTCATTTAATCTCAGGTCTCTACGAAACCAAAAAATTGAATTGCCAGCCATTACGCTATTGTGCTTTTGCTAAGGCAAATAAACAATTTGAACTTAAAGTTCAGGCCTAATTATGAAGAGATTCCACTGTGGAATCCCAGCCCTTAACATCCTTAGGCTTTCTAGGACCAGGTCCAACATATCTAGCTGACGGGCGAATAATTCGACCAGTTCTCTTTTGTTCCAAGATATGAGCAGACCATCCGGCTGTTCTTGCTGCCGTAAACATTGAGGTAAATAGATTGGCGGGAACCTGTGCAAAATCTAAAATAATCGCAGCCCAGAACTCAACATTTGTTTCCAAAACTCGATCTGGTTGACGTTGTTTTAGTTCGGCAAGTGCAGCCTTTTCAAGTGCTAGCGCAACTTCATACCTTGGTGCATTTAGTTCTTGCGCAGTGCGCCTTAATGTGCGAGCGCGTGGATCCTCAGCGCGATAAACCCGGTGACCAAAGCCCATCAATCGCTCACCCTTATCTAAAATTGATTTCACATAACTTTCAGCATTGCCACTCTTTTCTACCGCTTCAATCATGCTCAATACTCGAGCAGGTGCACCACCATGTAGTGGACCACTCATTGCACCAATCGCACCAGAGATCGATGCTGCAACATCGGCGCCAGTAGAGGCAATAACTCTTCCGGTGAAGGTGGAGGCATTCATTCCATGTTCTGCAGCCGATACAAAGTAAGCATCGATTGCCCGAACATGCACTGGATCTGGTTCACCCCGCCAGCGAATCATCATTCGCTCAATAACAGTATGGGCTTTATCAATTTCTGATTGTGGAATTGCTTGTGCAATTGTTCCACGGGCAGATTGGGCAACATATGAGAGCACCATGACTGAAACTCTGGCTAAATTATTTCGTGCCTCTTCATCTGAAATATCTAATAATGGCTTTAATCCCCAAGCAGGGGTAAGCATTGCAATCGCAGATTGCACATCAACTCGAACATCACCGGTATGTACTGGAATTAAAAATGGTTCAGCAGGGGGCAATCCAGGATTAAACTCATCATCAACTAATAATCCCCAAACATTTCCAAAGGTAACTCGACCAACTAAATCATCAATATCAACACCACGGTATCTAAGCGCGCTGCCCTCTTTATCTGGTTCTGCAATCTTGGACTCAAAAGCAATTACACCTTCTAAACCGGGTTTGAAATCATCGCTCACTTGAGTGCTCCTTTAGTTATCCGTTTCTGTGTCCTATTCTGCTACTTGAGGTGCTAATGCACCAAACTAGATCTAAAGTGAGGTTGGATACAACCATGAGCAATCGAGAAGATATCGCAGCAATGCGTAGGCAGTATGGTGAGGTTGGCTTGGTTGAGGCTAACCTACCGGCAAATCCAATTACACTATTTGATTCCTGGCTTAAGGATGCCGCCGCCAATGAGATTGTAGTTGAGGCAAATGCCATGGTGCTTTCAACCGCAGCGGATGGTCGACTTTCTAGCCGAACAGTTTTGCTTAAGGATTTGACCCAAGATGGCTTTACCTTTTTTTCAAATTACAACTCTAGAAAAGCTCAGCAGATTGAGAAGAATGCAAATGTTTCACTGGTATTTCCTTGGTATCCGCTAGAGCGACAAGTAATTGTGATTGGTAGTGCTAGCAAGGTTTCGAAAGAAGAATCTGAAAAATACTTTGCTAGCCGACCACGTGGTTCACAAATCGGTGCTTGGGCAAGTGCGCAATCTACTGAATTGTCCTCTAGGGCAGAGCTTGAGGAAAAATTTGCAAACTTTGAAGCAAAGTGGCCAATCGGTGAGCAGATTCCAAGACCAGATTTTTGGGGCGGATATGTGGTTAAACCAGAATCAATTGAGTTCTGGCAAGGTCGATATTCCCGTCTGCATGATCGAATTCGTTATGTAAAAGAAGATAATAATTGGCACCTTAAACGGCTTAACCCCTAATATCTACCAATGAGTGAAATTAAGATTCCAGAGAGTTTAAAACCATCTGATGGCAGATTTGGTTGCGGACCATCAAAAATTTTGCCATCATCAATTGCAAATTTAGCTAGCAATTATGGAAAAGTTTTAGGAACTAGCCACCGACAAAAACCAGTTAAAGATGTGGTTGGGGCGGTGCGAAGTGGACTTAAATCATTGTTTTCACTGCCTGATGGATATGAAGTAATTATTGGAAATGGTGGCTCAACTGCATTTTGGGATATTGCTACCTTTGGATTAATCGAGAAAAAATCTCAGCACCTAGTGTTTGGTGAGTTCTCATCAAAGTTTGCTTCAGCTGCCAAGGAAGCGCCGATGATTAATGAACCGCAAATAATTAAAACTGATCCTGGCTCACATCCACTACCAGCAGTTGCTAGCGATATTGATGCCTATGCATTAACTCATAATGAGACCAGCACTGGCGTGATGATGCCAATTATTCGCCCAGCAGGGTCAGAAGGTGCAGTAATTTTGGTCGATGCCACAAGTGCTGCTGGTGGGCTCAACCTAGATATATCTCAATCTGATTGTTACTACTTTGCCCCACAAAAATCATTTGCCTCCGATGGCGGCTTATGGATTGCAATTATGAGCCCTGCTGCAATTGCTAGAGTTGAGAAAATTAAAGCAAGTGGCAGATGGGTGCCCGCATTTTTTGATCTTTCAATTGCAATTGAAAACTCCCGTCTTGATCAGACCTATAACACACCAGCTCTTGCGACTTTAATTTTATTAGCAGAACAAATCAACTGGATTAATTCAAATGGTGGCTTAAAGTTTTCAGCAGGCAGAAGTGAAGACTCTTCAAATCGCTTATACAACTGGGCTGAGAAAACCTCTTACACCACTCCTTTTGTTACTGATAAAGCAATGCGATCAAAGGTGGTTGGCACAATCAATTTTGATGAGAGCATTGACGCGCTTGAGATTGCAAAAATACTACGCGCAAATGGAATTGTTGATACCGACCCATATCGTAAACTAGGTAAAAATCAGCTTCGTATTGGTATGTTTCCAGCAGTTGAACCAGCTGATATTGATGCACTCACTGCATCAATTGAGTATGTGGTACAGGAGATGGCAAAATGATGAGCGCTAAGTTTCGCCGCCGAGTAACTATTGCAATTTTAATTGGCATGGTTACCATGGTCTTAATTAGCGGTTTGTAAGAAGAAAATTAATCCATGAAACAAGCAATTTTTATTATTGCACTTGGTATTGTGCTTTGGATCATTGGATTTGTATTTGCAGTCGTAATGAATGCCGATAGCAATGTGCTTTGGATTTGTGCAATTGGAGCGGTGTTAGGTGCAGTTGGGCTTCGCTACACAATCAAACGAAGTCGAAAAGGTTTGCTTTAGTTTCCATCAATCTGGGATGCAATCCCACGCAAAACTTTAGCTAACCGTTCACCATCAGCAGCAGTTGAAGTACGACCACTTCGCAACCCGTTGCCATAACGATCTAGGATCTTGATAGTGTCTTCAATCATTGCGGCTAAATCATCATTTTTGCCACGTGATCCAGTTGCAATAGTTGGTGGTGCCTCAACAACTGAAACTGAAAGTGCTTGAGGGCCACGACGACCATCTGCAATTGAGAACTCAAGCTTTGTACCAGGCTTAACAGTTGCTACACCTTCAGGCAGTGCTGCAGCTGCTAAATAAACATCTTCGCCCTCATCATTGGAAATAAATCCAAAACCTTTTTCTAAGCTAAACCATTTAACTCGACCAGTAGGCATTGGCAACTCCCTTCAAAAGTTTAGTATTCGTTTAGGCCATCTTTAGATGGGCAGGTGAGTAGTTTAACCCAACTAGGCAGATCGGTGTTAGTGGATTATTCAGCCTTGATTAAGGCCTCGGAGTGGGCGCCACAGCCATGATCAAAGGAAACCACTCGGGCATCCTCAGGAGAGATTGCATTTGAGCAAACTCCAAATGCACTTCTAAGGGAGCCAGCTATTGGGATAAAGAAACCACAGGATGAACAAGGTTTTGGAGCAGCTTGGGCAATAGGAGCTTTTGGTCCACGATCGCCCTCATACCATCTCTTACTTGCTGCATCTCGACCAACAATTGATAAAACTCTAGCTCTACTTAATCCAAACTCAAACAATTGTGCGATATCCAACTCTTCTTCCTCTGGCAAAGCTGCATAACTTTGGGTTAAACGTTCATCATCTGGTGAGGTTGGTACAACATCGCCGATACCAAGATCTCCTGGTTGAATTCTTTGTGAGTATGGCACCCAATTTGGCGCCAGCAAAGCTTTAGCACCAGGAAGTAAAACTACATCACAAATTGTTGCCTGACTTTGTTCATCAGTTTTTGCAACTGTTACCGCCCACATCCAGCCGTTATAGCCAGGTAGTTTTGCATGAAACAAATATGTAGCAACTCTTTCTTCATCTGAATCTATCGAGTAAAACTCACCCACAAAATCACTATTACCAGCATCTTCAATTGCAGCTTGTTTTGCAATAGCAAGCACACCAAAAATATCACTCTTATTTGGTTCGATTACAATCTTGGCAGGATAGGTTTTTTCCGGAGCAATGTAAGGCTTTCTAACAATTACTGGCTTTACTATCTCTTCAACCTTTGGTTGTGTGATAGCTTCTAAAATCGCTTCATCAACCGGTGCCTCAGGTTCTGCTACCAGTGAGCTCTCACTCTTACGGAGCTTTTTAAATAGTGATTTCTTTTTTGCCATAGGCAGATTGTAATCTGCTAATGGCTAAAATGAAAAAGCCCCCGATTTTAAGCGGGGGCTTTTTGTTAATTTGGTTATGAACTTTTAAAAATCCATTCCGCCACCATCGCCACCTGGCATTGGTGTGGCTGATTTTGGCTCTGGCTTATCTGCAATTACTGCCTCTGTTGTTAAAAAGAGTGCAGCAATTGATGCAGCATTTTGCAAAGCTGATCTTGTTACCTTCGCTGGATCGATGATGCCACTCTTGATCATGTCAACATACTCACCAGTTGCAGCATTTAAACCAAACCCGGTTTCTAAGCTACGAACTTTTTCAACAATTACGCCACCTTCAAGGCCTGCGTTAATTGCAATCTGCTTAAGTGGAGATTCAACTGCGTACTCAACAATCTTTGCGCCAGTTGCTTCATCCCCAGTTAACTTCAATTTAGCAAAGGCGATCTTTGAAGCTTGTAGTAATGCCACGCCACCACCAGCAACAATTCCCTCTTCTACGGCAGCTTTAGCATTACGCACTGCATCTTCAATGCGGTGCTTGCGCTCTTTTAACTCCACCTCAGTGGCAGCTCCAGCTTTGATAACTGCAACACCTCCTGCAAGTTTTGCTAGGCGCTCTTGAAGTTTTTCACGGTCATAATCAGAGTCACTTTTTTCAATCTCAGATCGGATTTGATTAACCCGTCCTTTGATCTGATCAACATCTCCGCCACCTTCCACAATTGTTGTCTCCTCCTTAGCAATTACCACTTTTCGGGCAGTGCCAAGTAATTCGATAGTTGTTTGATCAAGCTTTAAGCCAACCTCTTCTGAGATAACTGTGGCACCGGTTAAAATAGCGATATCTTGCAACATCGCTTTGCGACGATCACCAAAGCCAGGTGCTTTAACTGCAACTGATTTAAATGTGCCACGAATCTTATTTACTACCAAGGTAGAAAGTGCTTCACCTTCAACATCTTCTGCAATGATTACAAGTGGCTTTCCAGTTTGCATAACCTTTTCTAATACTGGTACCAGATCTTTAATATTTGTAATCTTTGAGTTTGCAATCAGGATGTAAGCATCCTCCATAACTGTTTCCATACGATCAGTATCAGTTACAAAGTAAGCAGAGATATAACCCTTATCAAATCTCATACCTTCAGTCAGCTCTAACTCAAGTCCAAAGGTATTGCTCTCTTCAACGGTAATTACACCCTCTTTGCCAACCTTATCCATCGCCTCGGCAATCATGTTGCCGATGGTGGTATCGGCTGCTGAAATGGATGCAGTTGCTGAAATCTGTTCCTTAGTCTCAACTGGCTTTGCCATCTTTAGTAATTCATCAGAGATAGCAGTAACCGCCTTTTCAATTCCACGCTTTAATGACATTGGGTTTGAGCCTGCTGCCACATTTCGTAATCCTTCACGGACCATTGCTTGGGCAAGAACAGTTGCAGTTGTGGTGCCATCTCCGGCAACATCATCTGTCTTCTTAGCAACCTCTTTAACTAGATCTGCGCCAATTTTTTCCCATGGATCATCTAATTCAATCTCTTTGGCAATTGAGACACCATCATTGGTAATTGTTGGTGCTCCCCATTTTTTTTCTAGCACTACATTGCGACCACGGGGCCCAAGGGTTACTTTGACTGCATCAGCTAATATATTCATGCCGCGCTCAAGTGAGCGGCGGGCCTCTTCATTAAAGGCAATCATCTTTGCCATAGTTTTTCTCCCTCTATTTTTTTTGCTTAAGACCTGCTTGGGTGTTTTTATCACTCACACCACTAGAGTGCTAAAGCCAAATCTAGAGGATTTATTCCAGATGCGCCAAATTGCCCCAGATCAACTGGGGTAGTTACAGGCTTTAGAGAGTAAAGCCGAGTTTGGTGCTGCTGCGGGTGGTGGTGCGCTGATCTCTAAGCCGTAGCAAGCGCTTAACCAGCAATGGCTGCGCCATTAACGCTGCTGGTCGATCAATTAAATTATTTAGCATTTGATAGTAAGCAGGGGGCGTTAGATTAAATAACTCTTTTATTGAACTCTCTTTAGCCCCAGCATGGCGCCACCAAGTTCGCTCAAACTCTAAGATCTGCGTTTCTAACTCTGACAAACCAGAGTTAACAAGATCACCTGTGGGCATAAATTCAGACATAGGCACATCTTAAAAGAGATCACTGACAAAGGTGTGATTTTAACTTACAGCGTGGCGAGAATTGCTGATATGTCTGACTCATTTGTCCATGGATTAACAATTGCAAACCGGAGAATTGGCTTACCCTTATGAGCAGATGGTGTTACAAAGCCAATTTGATCTGCTAATAATTTATCACTCCACTTTTCATAATCATTACTCTCCCAGCCCACTCTTTCAAATGCCACAATTGAAAGTGATGGCTCTATTACCAACTTAAGGTTTGGGTGATTACGAACCGCTTCAGCCGCATCCTTTGCCACCGCCATGGTGCGCTCCATTGCCCTTGCATACTCATCGGTGCCATGGGCGGCGAGTGAAAACCAAAATGGTAATCCTCTAGCTCTGCGTGTTAGATGGATTGCATAGTCAGATGGATTCCATTCATCATCCTCATCTAAAGTTTCTAGGTAAGCAGCTTTTTGTAGGTGGGCTCGTTTAGCTAATTTTGGATTGCGATAAATAAGGGCGCAGGCATCAAATGGTGCAAATAACCATTTATGTGGATCAACAATAAATGAATCTGCTAACTCAACCCCATTAAATAATGGTCGAACCGATGGTGCGCAAAGTGCGGCAAGGCCATAAGCACCATCAACATGAAACCAAATCCCTCTTTCTTTCGCACAAGTAGCAATGCTCTCTAAGTTATCGATAATTCCAAGGTTGGTAGTTCCTGCGGTTGCCACAAGAGCGAAAACTTGGTGTCCTGGGTTTTCACTATGGTACTTATCAATAGCTTGCGCGCAGGAATCTCCCTGAAGCGCGCCATCTTTGTCTGGCTTGATAAGTAAGATCTCAACATCCATAACCTGAGCAGCTGATTTAATTGAAGAGTGTGAATCAGCACTTGCTGCAAGTACCCATCTGATTACATCTTTTCGTTTGCCTCTAAATGTATTTCGAGCAGTTACTAATGCAGATAGATTTCCAATTGTGCCACCCTGTACAAATACCCCGCCGGCAGTATTTGGCATACCAGCTAGATCTGAGATCCATTTAAGTGCTTGGTTTTCTGCAAAAACCGCGCCTGCTCCTTCTAGCCATGAGCCGCCATAAAGTGCGCTAGCACCAACTACTAAATCAAAAAGGTTTGCGTACTCACTCGGAGCAGATGGTATGAATGCTAAATATCTTGGGTGATCAGTTGAAATACATGCAGTTGCTAATACCTCTTTAAATAATTTAAGTGTTTCATGACCACCTAAGCCGCTAGCGGTAATGGTATTGCCAGCCAATTCATATAACTCTTGCGCAGTTTTTGGACCATCAAGAGGTGGATCGGTGCGAAGTCTAATTAATGAGTAATCTAATATTTCTTTAGCTAACTCCTCAACCTCAGGGGTGAACTCATGCATTACGCGCTGCGTAATCTTTCCGATTGGCGCTACGAATTAGATTTCTAATCATAGTTGGAAATACTAATGAATGAAATGGCAATACTGCATACCAGTAGAGCTGGCCACCCAAACCGCGTGGGGAGTAAGAGGCTTCTTGAGTTACCTCACTTTGACCATTTGATAATTTCTTAATTCTAAACTCAAGCCAAGCTTTGCCTGGCAAAATCATTTCAGCATAAAGTTTTAATGATTCACCTGGTAGCAGTGACTCCACCCGCCAAAAATCTAAACTGTCACCAACTCTTAAATGAATTGGATCCCTTCTTCCTCTTCGTAAGCCAACCCCACCAATCATTCGATCTAGTAAGCCACGTAAATACCAGAGAAAATCAGCACCGTACCAACCATTAACGCCGCCAATTTCTTCAATCGCAGACCATAAACTTTCTAAACTTGCATCAGTAATTCTTACCTTGGTGTCCTTATATAGAGCCTCACCTGCCCAAGATGGATCACTTTGAGCTTTTTGCCAAGGCGCAGTTGCAGATGTGGCATCTGACCAGCGTGTTTTGACTGTATTGCTTGAAACATTACTTAATGCCAAAGTAATCGCACCTTCAACATCAACTAATCCTTCGGCGGGCTTTGGAATTATTTGATCAATTGATTTAGCAGGATCTGCTACTACCTCACTGATTAATGAACCTACTAATGGGCGGGCAAGTGAGGTTGGAACTGGAGTTACAAAACCAATCCAAAGACTAGAAAGATTTGGTGTTAGTACGGGCACCTTAATTATTAAACGCTTTCTTAATCCTGAGAGTTTGGCAAATTTTTGCATCATATCTGCATAGGAAAGAATTTCTGGGCCACCTATGTCGAAAATACCTGAGATTGGTTTTTCTAATTTTGCCGTATTCCTTAAATACCAAAGTACATCTCTGACTGCTATTGGGTGAGTTTTATTCATTACCCATTTAGGCGTTGTCATAACTGGCAAGCGATGAGTTAGGTGACGAAGCATTTCAAAGGAGGCTGATCCTGAACCAATAATTATTCCAGCACGCAACTCCATTACTGGAACAGTTGAACTTGCCAAACTCTTACCAGTATTTGCCCGTGAGGATAAATGCTTTGATGATTTGGCATCATTATTAATTCCACCTAAATAAACTATCTGTTTAACACCACACTCAGCCGCAGCTTTAGCAAAGTTTTGCGCCATCTCTGATTCAATCTTGTCAAAGTTTGGACCTAAATTAATGGAGTGGAGTAAATAAAAGGCAGTATGAATGCCAGTCAGAGCTTGGACGGTTGATTGATAATTAGATGCATTTCCAACAGCAATTTCAACCTGAGAGGCCCAGGTGTGACTTTGGGCTTTATTTTTATCTCGAACAAAGACTCTTATTTTTGCGCCATCTTCTAACAATGCGGTAACTAACCGACCACCAACATAGCCAGAGGCACCGGTGACTAGAATCTTTCGCGCACTATCCATGGTGAAAACAGTAGACTTAATTGGATGAATAGACCAAAGATAGTTATTTTAGGTGGCGGTTTTGGCGGTTTGGCCGCCGCTCGTGCGCTCTCTGGTGCAGCCGATGTCACAGTGGTTGATCGCCATAACTATCAAACCTTTCTGCCTCTTTTGTACCAGGTCTCAACTGCCGGCCTTGCTGCAGATCATGTGGCATATCCAATCCGAGGTGCGTTGAGAAAAACCTCTGTGAAGTTTCGAATGGCCTCACCAATTAGCATCGATCATCAAACCAAAGAGGTGAAGTTAGACAGCAGCGAAAATTTAAAATTTGATCACTTAATTGTGGCTCTTGGTTCTGTCACAGCTGACTTTGGAATTGCTGGTGTAAAAGAGTTTTCACTTGGCATGAAATCAGTCTCTGAAGCGCTAACCATTAGAGCAGAAATCATGCGACGTTTTGAGGACCTTTGCCGACTAGAAGATGGCAGTAAGTTTTTTGTAACTGTAATTGGTGGGGGGCCAACTGGAGTTGAAATGGCCGGGGCTATATCTGAGTTGATAAGAGGACCATTGAAATTAGATCAAGAAACAGTGGCAAAAAATATTCAGGTGACATTAGTTGAAGCAGGTCCTAGATTGCTGCCACCATTTGCACCATCTTTATCTGCTAGAACAAAAAAAGATTTAGAGAAGCTAGATGTTCAAGTTTTACTCAATTCAGCTGTTAAAGAGTTACTTGACGGAAAAGTAATTTTAAAAGATGGCACTGAATTGCCGTCACAAATAACAATTTGGGCTGCAGGTGTTAAAGGTTCAGATGCAATGAAACAGTTAAATCTGCCAGTTGAGGCAAATCGAGTTGCAGTTGAGGCAACAATGCAGGTGAAAAATTATCCATATCTTTGGGCGCTAGGCGATATTGCAGGTGCAAAGGGTCAAGATGGATCCCCGCTTCCAATGGTTGCACCCGTTGCAATTCAACAGGGTAAATTTATTGCCAAACAAATTAAAAAAGTTATCGAGGGTAAAAAGTTGGATAATTTTAAATATCTAGACAAAGGATCAATGGCAACGATTGGTAGAAATAAAGCGGTGGTTCAGGTTAGATGGTTCAAATTAGCAGGACCACTTGCTTGGTTGGTTTGGCTCTGGCTGCACCTGTTTTACCTCTTAGGTGGCAGAAATAAAATTGGCACTTTGGCAGACTGGACCTGGAATTACCTAACCTTTGACCGAGGCAATCGCCACATAATGGATTCATAAATTACATGTCAAAGCCGGTGTATAAGAAGTTTATAAAGGTTGGTGGCCATGATATTTGGTGCCTTAAGTGGAACAAGAATGGTGAGCCAGTTGTATTACTGCATGGCGGGCTTAGCCACACTGCAAAATGGCAGAGAGATATTTTGCCTGCGGTAAGTAAAACTCATGAACCATTTGCCTATGATCGAACCGCTCATGGCTACACCAAGCTTCGCAAAGGTTATATGCACTTTGACTTTCAAGTTGAAGAGTTAATTTCTTATCTGAAGACGGTAGTAAAAAAGCCTGCTCACATTATTGGTTGGAGTGATGGTGGAAATATTGGACTTATTGCAGCTGTTAAGTATCCAAAATTAATAAAATCCTTGGTGGCAATTGGCGCTAACTACACATATAACGCCGGGTTATCTTTTGATCTAAATAATGTAGAGGCAAGTGCTGAGGAGTTTGCTGAGTTTAAAAAGATGACCAAGCAAGATCCAAAACTCTTGCTTGAGATTAAGGCTAAAGCATTTAAAGTTTGGCAAACTGAGCCAAAGTTAAGAGTTTCTCAGTTAAAGAAAATTAAATGCCCAGTATTAATACTGGCAGGTGATGATGAACCATTTAATTCTCAGATGACTTGGCAGATGTATGAGGCAATTCCAAATGGCAGATTGGCAGTAATTCCAGGGGCCTCCCATAATTTAGTTAGAGAAAAAAATAAGTTGATGCAGAATGTGATCAAGGATTTTTACAAATCTCAAGATTTTCCAATAACTAGAATGCCAAATCGCAGGGCCAAGCAGCAGGCAAAGATTTTAAGAAACTCTTAACTCACCCACCGCACCCTTTGGTACCACTGGTTTATTTGGCATAACTGGATTAACTCTTTTGTATGGTGAGTTTTGCGCAGGGCGCATATCTGCCTCACCTTTATTTGGCCACATAGAAAAGGCTCGCTCTGCTTGAGCGGTAATTGTTAGTGATGGATTAACTCCAAGGTTTGCTGTAACTGAAGCACCATCTACTACATGCATAGTTGGATAGTTATATAGACGATGGTATGGATCAATCACACCAGTACTTGTGGAATCTCCAATTACACAACCGCCAACAAAGTGGGCAGTAAATGGTGCGTTTACTAAATCACCAATATGACCACCTGCAATACCACCATTATTTTCTGCAATCCGTCTTGCTACCTCGTTGGCCGCTGGTATGTAGGTAGCATTTGGTGTTGTTGAATCATTTTTTGAGGTCAATCGAAACCCTAATAAACCTTTCTTACCCTTAACTGAGATAGCAGAGTCAACATTTTGCATTATTAATGCAACTACTGTGCGCTCACTCCACTTTCTAACATCTAAAATCTTTAATACCAAAGATGGCCTGGTAATAACCTGGCGTAGCCATTGCTTACGCCGATCCTTAATATTTGTGCCATCTGTCATTACAGTTTGTAGTAATCCCATAAAGTTGCTGCCCTTGCCATATCTAACTGGCTCAACATGGGTGTGATCATCTGGGAAAAAGGATGAGGTAATAGCAGAGCCCTTACTAAAATCAGTTCCACCCTTAGGCATGATGCTGCCGGTGAGTGCTTCACTATTGGTTCTAGATAACCTGCCTAATTGATCAGAGATCTTAGGCAGTACTGATTGGTTTTTCATTTTATGTAATAACTTTTGGGTGTTATATGTGCCAGCTGCAACTACTACCTGGGATGCGGTAAATACTCGCTTGCCACCAAACCAAGCAGAGCTTTTGCGTGCTGTTACCTTCCAACTACCATCTGAGAGTTTTTCAGTTTTAACAACTGTGTGCTCAGCAAATACCTTTGCGCCAAATTTTTCTGCCAATCCTAAGTAATTTTTTGGCAAGGTATTTTTCGCATTATGCCGGCACCCTGTCATACAAGCTCCACATTGCAAACAACCATCTCGATCAGGTCCAACCCCACCAAAAAATGGATCCTTTGATTTAATAGCTGCGCCATCGCCAAAGTAAACGCCAAGGGGTGCAAGTTTGAAGGTGTGGCCAACCCCCATTTGATCTGCCACCTGCTTCATCGCTTTATCAGATGGTGAAAAGTAAGGATTTTGCGCCACTCCCAACATTCTTGATGCTTGGTCATACCAAGGAGATAACTCACTATCCCAATCAGTTATATCTTTCCACTGTTTATCTTTAAAGTATGAAGCAGGTGGTTTATACAAGGTATTTGCATAAACTAATGAGCCACCACCAACACCAGCACCTGCTAAAACTAAAACATCTGGCAGAACATGAATTCTTTGAATACCTCGCAATCCAAGCCGGGGCATAAATAAAAATCTACTCAATCGCCAGGAGGTTTTTGGGAAATCTTTATCTGAAAAACGCCTACCTGCCTCAAGGACAGCGACCTTGTAGCCCTTTTCAGTAAGGCGAAGGGCAGCAACTGAGCCACCAAATCCAGAACCAATTACCACCACATCAAAATCAGCGGATTTCATAATGAAACTCTACTTTGATTAAATAGAAATAATAAGTAGCAAATTCTGGAGCCCCCCGTCAGGATTGAACTGACGACCTGCCGCTTACAAGGCGGCTGCTCTACCACTGAGCTAGAGAGGCGTGGTATGCGGGCGCAATTATGCCATGAATAAATCACCATCACACCCGCAAGGATTTGAGCAATAAAATCTAGTAGGTTGCCCATATGCGCCTTGGAATCTTAGATGTTGGCTCAAATACTGTTCATTTACAAGTAGTAGACACCGCCCCTGGTGCTCGACCAAATCCAACCTTTAATTACAAAGAGGAGCTTCGCTTAACCCAATACATCTCAGAAGAAAACCTAGTATCGCAAGAAGGAATAGATAAATTGAGAGGCAGTATTAAGCGTGCAATAGAACAGTCACTCTCTGTGCAAACTCAAGAGTTGTTGCCATTTGCAACCTCCGCACTGCGGGAAGCAGAAAATGGCGAGCAGATAATTAAAGCTATCAATAAGGATTTCCATATAGATTTACAGGTTTTATCTGGGGAAGAGGAAGCACGTCTGACTTTTTTAGCAGCGCGTAGATGGTTTGGCTGGTCAAGTGGCCGATTGTTAGTTGTCGATATTGGTGGTGGCTCACTTGAGATGGCGGTAGGTGTTGATGAATCACCTGAAATTGCAGTTTCCCTTCCTTTAGGTGCAGCACGGTTAACTCAACGATTTCTAAAAGGGGACCCTTATACCGACAAAAGCATCAGGGCGCTGCGAGATCATATTGAAGAAAAGCTTGAGCAAATTTTAGCAACCTTAGTTAAACATCAAGAGAGTGATCGAGCAATTGCGACCAGTAAAACACTTAGGACTTTGGCAAGGTTAACTGGTGATTGGTTTGATGGAGATGGGAAAAATATTACAGCTGATGCGATTAGAAAGTTATCGGCTAAATTATCAGAGATGGATAATAGTCAGCGGGCAAAATTACCTGGAGTCTCTGAAAATCGAGCTTCACAAATTGTGGCAGGAGCCTTTGTAGCTGAGAGTGTTATGCGCAATTTAGATATTGCTGAGTTAGAAATTTGCCCTTGGGCACTTAGAGAAGGAGTGGTATTAAAGTGGCTAGATTGGATGGAGGCTTAAACTCGCGGGGCATCAAGGCGATCTATTTGAATTATCTCTCTGCCAATCCTATGCAGAACCCAACCATCTGCTGGTGATAATTTCTCTTCATCTGCCTCAACATCTGACTTCTTGCTTAGTTTATTTAGCATCTTTGGCAGGATCGGATTGTGGCTACAGATAAGTGAGTTTGAACCCTCTTTCAATAACTCCTTTGCGTAATCAAATGCTCTCTCTTTATCTTTGCGATATCCACTCTCACTTAACTTACCCGTCACCTCCAGCTTTATTGCCAATCCCTTTGCCATGGGTTCAACTGTGCTGAAACAACGCACCGCATCTGAGGTGTGGATCTGGGACAAGTTAAATACTTGATAGATGGCAAGCATTCTTCTTGCTTGATTTTCCCCTAAATCATCTAGTGGTCGATCATCATCATCACCTTGCCACTCATCCCTTGAAACCGCTTTTGCATGGCGAAGAAGAACTAATGGCTTAGTGTCTAAATTTAATTTACTGAATTTATCTAAAATTTCTTTATCTGACTCCATGCTAAGCAACTGCTTTACCTTCTTTAGCCCCACCCATTTAAGTTGGTCAACTTCAGTATTGGGAGTAAATATCTTTTCATCGATAGATTTTGCTGACCAAAAAAGGACCTGTTTAGGGCCTAGTGAGGTTTGGTAATCAACAGTTCCTAAAAATGGACCAAACTCTGTTGCAATATTGGTTTCCTCTAGTACCTCCCGGTGTGCGCAGGCAATTAACTCTTCACCAATCTCACACTTTCCCTTTGGAAAACTCCAGTCATCATATTTTGGCCGGTGAATTACCGCTACCTCAATTGATTCATCTTTATCTTTGCGCCAGACAATCGCGCCGGCTGCCAAAATTATCTCACTCATACCTTAGCTCGATAAGCCTGAATAATCATTGCCTGTAAATCTGATAATGGCTCACCATTTGAATCCTTATCTACTTGCAGCCATTTACCAGTTGGCAGCAGGTGCCAGGCGGCAGTTGTTGATGCGGTGTATTGATCAAAAATCTTCATCAATGATTTCTTGTGCTCATCTCTAATTATTTTGACCAATGATTCAACTCTACGATTTAGATTTCTATCCATTAAATCCGCACTTCCGATATAAATCTCATCATCGCCACCATTGGCAAAGTGGAATATGCGAGAGTGCTCTAAGAATCTGCCTAATACTGAGCGCACTCGAATATTTTCAGAGAGCCCAGTAATTCCAGGAACAAGTGAGCAAATTCCTCTAATTACTAAATCAACCTCTACTCCAGCACTTGATGCTTTATATAGCGCTTCAACAAACTCCTCATCCAGTAATGAGTTGAGCTTTAATCTAATAAATGCATGTTTGCCAGATTGTTTGTTTCTAATCTCGCGATCAATCTTCTCCAGTAAGCCTGGCCTGATGCTTCTTGGTGCTACCAGTAACCGGTTATATGAATAATGCGGTGCAAAGCCAGATAGTTGATTAAATAATTTATTTAAATCCTCACCCAAGGCATCATCAGCACTAAGGACTCCTAAATCCTCATACGTACGGGCGGTCTTTGGATTGTAATTACCAGTTCCAACATGGCTATAGCGCCGAACTGAATCACCCTCCTCCCTAACAATTAAAGATAACTTTGCATGAGTTTTAAAACCTACTAAGCCATAAACCACATGAACGCCAACATCTTCTAACTTTCTAGCCCATCTAACATTTGCCTGCTCATCAAAACGTGCCCTGATTTCAATTACTGCAAGTACTTGCTTGCCAGCCTCGGCTGCCTCAATTAAGGCATTAACAATTGGTGAATCACCTGAGGTTCGATAGAGAGTCTGCTTTATTGCTAACACATGTGGATCAGTTGCTGCTGCCTCTAAAAACCTAACAACGGATGAGTTAAATGAATCATATGGGTGGTGAAGAAGTATTTCATTTCGCCTAATCGCTGCGAAGTACTCATCATTTGATTCTAAATCAACCTCGCGCAGCTCCTGCACTATTTGATTTCTAAAGGGAGCAAACTTTAACTCTGGTCTATCTAAATCAGCGATTTTATTTAAACCGGTAAGATCCAGCGGCTCTTTGTAGTGAGAAATATCCTCATCTCTAATTGATAATTCTACTTTTAATTTAGTTAATAACTCAGAGTCAATCTCACTTGCTACCTCAAGTCTGACCGGTGGACCAAACTTTCTTCTTAACAACTCCTGCTCCATTGATTCAAGAAGATTTTCAGATTCCTCCTCCTCTAACTCAAGATCGGCATTTCGCGTGATTCGAAATGTGTAGTAATCCTCAATCTGCATACCTGGAAATAATTGATCAAGGTTTGCGATAATTACCTTTTCAAGTGGGATAAATCTTGAACCAACAAACTCAGCTGTTTCAATAAATCTAGGAAGTGAGGCTGGCACCTTCACTCTGGCGAATAACTCCTCATTGGTATCTGGTTGCTTAACTAGAACAGCCAGGTTTAGGGATAGCCCTGAGATATATGGAAATGGGTGGGAGGGATCTACTGCAAGTGGGGTTAAGACTGGAAAGATTCGCTGAGTAAATATCTTGTTAATGTACTCAATCTCAGTTTGAGTAAGTTTGTCCCAGTCAACTATCTCAATTCCATTTTGCTTTAATTGTGGCATTAACTCTTGATGAAATAACTTGGTTTTACGGACGATTAACTCCTGAGTCTTCCTAGATATCTCGGCTAGTAATTCAAAGGGTGAGTAACCGGCAGTATTTTTCTTTGTTACCCCGCTCTCTAATTTTCGCTTAACTGAGGCAACTCGGATCATATAAAAATCATCAAGGTTTGAGGAAAATATTGCCAGAAAGCGACATCGCTCAAGTAATGGGTTACTTTGATTCTCAGCTAACTCAAGAACTCGTTCATTAAATGCTAGCCAACTTAACTCTCGATCAATCAACCGCTCTCTGGGGTTAACCGATATCAAGTGTTGATTCATATAGGTATTTTGCTTTATAAAGGTGAACGGGTGGTAATCAGAAGGCTAACTCAGCGTGATGACCATTTTACTGGCTTCGAATACTTAGCAATTCGACCATCACCGGAGGATTTTCCTCTGATTCTTCGCCAAATCCATGGGATTAGAAAGGTGGCAACCCAAACAATATTTGTTGCAACTCTAACTACTTTGTTCTGCTTCTTAGCAGCAGCTGGGGCAACTTTCCAACTTGGATCAAACTCATAACCTAAACCTTGCAATACCGCATTTGCTAATCGCCGGTGTCCTTCAGAATTCATATGTAATCTATCAAATGCTAGAAATCTTCGATCATTTAAAAACTCAGCATCTTTGGCCTCAAATAAAATTACTGGATACCTTGCTGCAACCTTTCGGACATTTTCATTAAAATTACTAAATCGCTGGTGCCACAGGGTGGCAGTTTTCCCTTTACCTTCAACCTTATCGATTACGGTGAAAATTATTACCGTAGCTCCTGCATCTGTTAGCTGCCTTATACCCTCCTCATACTGTGGCAAAGATAGCTCTGCTTGATAATTAGGTCGCAATACATCATTAGCGCCAGCATGAAATGAAACTAAGGTTTGCTTTCCTTCAATGTATTTAACTGCTGCCGGTATTTGATCATCAACAACCTGTTTAAGTAATTTTCCTCTAATTGCCAAATTCATATAAGTAAAACCTGGATTACTCTTGGCTAATTCATCTGCAACTCGATCAGCCCAGCCCCGGTAATTGCCATTAATTACTTCATCAGACATGCCCTCAGTCATGGAGTCACCTAGGGCGATAAAGCGGGTGTAAATCAAATTACTTACTTCTTTCTGCCGCAACCTGATACATCACTATTGCAGTTGCCACGCTGGCATTTAAAGATTCAACTGTTGATTGCATTGGAATTGAAACTACAAGATCACATTTTTCTCTAACTAATCTAGATAACCCTTTTCCTTCACTACCAACAACAATAAAGATTGATTCAGTTGCCAAATTCATTTTGGCTAAGGTGGTATCACCTTCTGCATCTAAGCCAATTACAAAACAACCAGCCTTTTTAGCATCCTCAATTGATCTAACTAGATTTGTAACCTGTGAGATTGGCATACGAGCTGCAGCTCCCGCTGAGGCCTTCCAAGCAGATCCAGTCATTGCTGCATTTCGCCGCTCTGGAATAACCACACCATCTGCGCCAAAGGCTGCCGCTGATCTGACTACTGCTCCTAGATTATGTGGATCTGTAATTGAATCTAACCCAATTAACATCATTGGTTTTTTAGAATTTGCTAGCAACTTTGAAAAATCTGTGTAGTTAAAGGGTTTGATAACTAAAGCAATACATTGATGGTTTGAAAAACCGGTTAAATCATCAAGTGCTCTGCGCGGTACTTCTTTAATTGGCAGATCAGCATTTTTAGCTAATCTAATTGCTTCAGAGATTTTCTCATCTAACTCAACCTTTATGGCAACAACTAACTCTTTGGCAGGAACCTTTGCTCGCAAAGCTTCGACAACTGAGTTCTTGCCAGCTACTGCATCTTGATTAGATCCTCTTCGATCAAATCTTTTTTCAGGACGATCGGGTCTACGATCCTCTCTTTTCACCTCACGATCATTTGATTTAACGGGTTTGCGAAATCCTTTACGAGCATCTGACTTATCATCGCGGCGGTTATCTCTTTTTTCAGGTCGGGCAACTGCAGAGCGTTCAACTCTCTTATTGCTGCCTCTGGAGAAAGATTTAGCACCCTTTGGTCGATCCTTGCGCGCTTTACCTGGTTTCATTAATAACTCCACCTTGGTCCACTTGATGTGTCTTCTACTGTAATGCCTAATGAAGCGATCTGATCACGTATTTGATCTGCTGCTACAAAATCTTTTCGCAACCTTGCAGCCTCTCTCTGTTCTAACGCCAATTTGATCAGCCCATCAATTGCACCATTTTTTGATTGCGTTGTAGCAAAGGCTGCATCCCTTGGATCACAACCTAATACTGATAGAGCACCTCTTATTTCACCAGCAGTTTTAGCAATTATTTTTTTGTCCTCAGCTGCGCTATTTCCAATTCGCATACTTTCAGCGATAAAGGCAAGAGCTTGTGGAACTGCCAAATCATCATTCATCGCCTTTGCAAATTCATCTGCAATCAACAGTTCAACCTCTTTTCCTAAAATACTCTCAGACCTACTTAAAAAAGCCTCAATCCGCTTAAACGCGGTCGCTGATTCTGCTAACGCCTCAAATGAAAACTCAAGCATGCTTCGATAATGAGCACTACCTAAATACCAACGTAATTCAATGCCTCGCACCTTTTTTAATATTTCAGCAACCTGCAGTGAGTTGCCAAGTGATTTGCTCATCTTTTCTCCACTTGTGGTTACCCAGGCATTATGCATCCAAATATTTGCAAAATTAAATCCAGCTGCAGTTGATTGAGCTATCTCATTTTCATGATGCGGAAAAATTAAATCAAGACCACCACCATGAATATCAAAGGATTCACCCAAATAGGCATGTGCCATTGCAGAGCACTCAATATGCCAACCTGGTCTGCCATCTCCCCAAGGTGTTGGCCATGATGGTTCATCTTTTTTAGCAGCCTTCCAAAGTGCAAAATCTTTAGGATCTTTTTTAAACTTAAGATCAGCATCATCTGCCACCAATAGATCATCAAGTTTTTGGTTGGATAAACTCAAATAATCCTTAACTTTTGTTACCTCAAGATAAACATCACCATTACCTGGTGCATAAGCAGAGCCGTTATCAATCAACTTCTTAATCAGTTCAATCATCTGAGTGATATGCCCAGTTGCTAGTGGTTCATAGGTTGGTGGTAAGACATTTAACTTGTTATACGCATCTGTGAATGATCGTTCATACTTTGCTGCCACCTGCCACCACGGAATCTCCTCATGGGTAGCCTTATGAATAATCTTGTCATCAATATCAGTAACATTTCTGATAAAGGTAACTTTGTAGCCAGATGTAATTAACCAACGACGTAAAATATCAAAGTTAACACCGCTTCTGATATGACCAATATGAGGAGGTGCCTGAACTGTTGCTCCACATAGATATATTCCAACCTCGCCTTTTTTGATTGGCTTAAAGGATGAAACCTTTCGGCTTTTAGTGTCATAAAGATTTAATGAACTCATTACTGAATTTTACCTTTAGGCGCTAACTATCAAAGCAGTTGCAATCGCCGATAAACCTTTGCCTTCACCGGTAAAGCCCAAACCATCAGTTGAGGTGGCAGATACTGAAACTTTTGCGCCAGCTAAGGCCTTTGAAAGTGCGGCAATTGCTTCCGGGCGCCTTAGAGAAATCTTTGGTTTATTGCCAACTATTTGAACTGCAACATTTTCAATGACGAAACCAGCAGCTTTGATCTTTACCAATGTTTCACCTAATAATTGAGCACCCGATGCACCAGCGTATTTTTCATCTGAAACTCCAAAATTACTTCCTAAATCACCAAGATTTGCAGCTGATAAAAGTGCATCACAAATTGCGTGTGCAGCCACATCCGCATCTGAATGACCATCCAATGCCACCTCATCCCATACTAAACATGCCAGAGATAGTTTTTTAGATTTGTCATTCCCAAAAGCATGTGCATCAACACCAATGCCAACCCTGATCTGTTTCTCGGTATTTGGTAGTAGAAGTGTTGTGGCAAGTGCAAGATCTGATTTTGTGGTGATCTTAACTGCTCGTGCCTCTCCAGCAATGACTTTAACTGCAACACCAATTGCCTCAACTAATACTGCATCATCTGTTGCATCACTAGAGGCTGCATGAGCTCGTTCTAAAACAGATCTAGTAAATCCTTGTGGGGTTTGAATAGCTTTCAAAGATGATCTATCTGGAGTATTTCGAACATAACCTTTGTTATCTACCTCTTTGATTGTGTCAATTACATCAAGAGCTGGAATTACTGCTTGTTCACCATTGATTAATTGAGCAATTACTGTGGCAGCAAGTGTGGTTGATGCAAGTGCTCTTGCCGCATCATGGACTAATACATACTCATATTGATTTGGTATGTGGGATAAAGCAATTCGAATACTGTCACTTCGCAGCACGCCACCCTCAATAACTTCTACTGAATCTCCAAGTATTTTCTTATACTCATCAACAAAACCAGCAGGGGATGTAACAATAATTAACTGGGCAATCGGGGCTAAATTTGCAACCGCATGCTCAACTAAAGTTTTATCAACTAATTTAACTAAAGCCTTTGGCAGATCTGCACCTAAGCGATTTCCAGCACCTGCTGCTGCAATAATTGCGGCAGTTTTATTAATCATGACAGTGTAGGTACTGCCAGTTAAGAGGCGAGAACCTCATCTAGCAAGGTCGCTGCTTTTTCTTCATCTGTTCGCTCAGCCAAAGCTAACTCTGAAACTAAAATTTGCTTTGCCTTTGCCAACATTCGCTTTTCACCCGCTGATAATCCACGGTCTAAATCGCGTCGGTATAGATCTCTTACGACTTCGGCAACCTTAATAACATCACCAGATGCTAATTTTTCAACATTTGCTTTGTAGCGACGAGACCAGTTAGTTGGCTCCTCGGTATATGGCTGGCGCAATACATTAAATACTCGGTCTAATCCTGCGCTATCGACGACATCTCGAACGCCGACTAGATCAATATTCTCAGCTGGAACTCGAACTGTTAGATCCCCTTGGGCTACCTTTAAAACGAGGTAGATCTTCTCTTCACCTTTGATTGTGCGCTTTTCGATTGCTTCAATCTGTGCTGCTCCGTGGTGTGGATAGACAACAGTTTCGCCAACTTTAAATGTCATATGAGGAAAAGGCCTTTCGATAGGAGCCAATAATACCAGCATTTTGCGACCCATTTCACCTGCCTAAATTGGCTCTAATTTTTGAGGAAATTACGCCCCTATCGATAACCTTTAGCCATGATAAAGAGCATTCAAAAATTACTTGTACTAACCCTGGTTGCTGCAACATTGACAGCTTGTGGTTCTGGACGAACTGCTGAAACAAGAATGATTAAACAAGTAACTGATGGTGTTGAAGGGCAAAGTAATGAGATTAGATTACGTAATGTTTTAATTGTTAAAAATGAAAACTCTGATGGAGTTTTAGTTGGTACCTTAGTTAATTGGTCAGATGAAATAGATGCTATTACTGGTATCACAATCAATGGTGTAGCGGTTACTCAGTCCGCGCCACGATATGAATTAGCTAGAAATAAGCCAGTTATCTTTGCTGGTGAAACAGCAAATGCAGATGCATTTACAACACTTACTCAAGGTGCAGGTCAGAGAGTTCCAATAGTTTTTACCTTTGAAAAAGCATCCCCGGTCACCTTAGATGCCTTAATAGTTGAAAATCTTGAGTGGTATAAAGATCTTCTTCGCTATCAACCTAGCGAAGTAGTTACTCCTTAATTCTCAAACTTATAACCAAGACCCCTGATTGTTTGAATATAAACTGGATTAGCTGGATCTTTTTCTATCTTCGCCCGCAATCTTTTGATATGAACATCTAGCGTTTTAGTGTCGCCAAAGTAATCTGATCCCCAAACTCGATCAATTAACTGAGATCTCGTTAATACCCGACCACTGTTTCGAATCAAAAACTCGAGCAGCTCAAACTCTTTTAATGGCAGTGAGACAATTTCAGAATTAATACTGACCTGATGTCGTTCAACATCTATCTTCACTGGACCAGCGTTCAATAATGAATCATTACTATCTGAGGGATCACTCCGTCGGCGAAGTACTGCCCTTATGCGGGCCACTAACTCAGCCTTTGAGTAAGGCTTGGTTACATAATCATCTGCACCAAGCTCAAGTCCAACCACCTTGTCTACCTCAGTATCTTTAGCGGTTACCATAATGATTGGCACATCAGATCTAGATCGCAGTTGCTTACACACCTCAGTTCCAGATAAGCCTGGCAACATCAAATCAAGAAGTATTAAATCCGCTCCATTTTTATCAAACGCAGCAATTGCGCCATCACCAGTCTCGGCAACTTCAACCTCAAAACCCTCCTTGCCCAGAACATATGACAGTGCCTCTGCAAATGATGCCTCATCTTCTACAACCAATATTTTGGTCACTACTTACCCTCAATTTGTGTTTGATTTGGCAACATATTTTTAGCAGACAGTGGAAATCGCAGGGTGAATGTACTGCCGGCGCCTTCAACCGACCAAAGCGAGACATCGCCACCATGATTTATTGCTATGTGTTTAACAATTGATAAGCCAAGTCCTGTACCGCCAGTCAATCGAGATCTAGCCGGATCTACTCGATAAAAACGTTCAAAAATTCGCTCAAGATCTTTCTCTGGAATCCCAATCCCTTGATCAGAGACCGCAATCTCTGCAATGGCATCAGCTACCTTTAATGTAATAGCTACTCTGGTGCCATCTGAACTGTAGTTGATGGCATTTTCAATTAAGTTATTAACTGCCATGCTGATCTGTGCTCTATCGCCAATAACTTTGATATCAGAGATGCCTTCAAAAACTAAGGTGATTTTACGATTTTCTGCATGCAACCTTGATTGGTCCGTTGCTTCAGCAATTACTTCAGATAGATCAACTGGTTTACCATTTTTCAGTGGATCATCATCTTGTAAGCGAGAGAGATCAATAATTTCTTGGACTAAACCTGATAAACGTTTAGCTTCAGATTGCATTCGTGAGGCAAATTTTGCAATCGCCTCTGGATCATTACTTGCCTCAAGAACTGCCTCACTCAAGATAGAAAGTGCCCCAATCGGTGTTTTTAACTCATGGGAGATGTTGGCAACAAAATCTCGTCTGATTGAATCTAAGCGTCGCATTTCACTATCATCAAATATTAAAATCGCAATTAGTCCTGCATCACCTATCGATGTCACTCGCACCAATAAATCATGAGTTCCGGCACCAATTGGACCTCGTGGTAACTCCATGGTGGCATCTTGGGAGATGCCAGACCTTCGAACTGCTCTAACTAAATTACTTAACTCTTTGTTTTGAATTCGTTCATCTTTTATAAGATTTAAGTTTGTTATTTTCTCAGAATAGTAAATGACCTTGTCGGTGAGAGTGACCACAATTGATTCGGCGTCAATTGCGCGCAGTAGATCATAACTTTGTGTGGATAGATCTGTCTGAATATTTGGAATTACTGAATCAACTTCCAGCTTTTGCTTAAATCTCCAGATCACCCCCTTATGGTATGAGGCATGGGGTGTTTTAGATAACCAAATGCTGCCCTGGCCCGACCTAATCCCTGCTTTTAACCAATTATTAAAGACCTGTTCACTCACCTCCCCGCACAAGCGGGCAATTACGATTACCTTTGGCTAATGCGTGAGAGATTTCAGGAAGAGCTAGATGGCGTTAGTTCTACCTTAGTTGAGATGGCTGGACTGGTTAAGATCGCAATAGAAAATGCCACCACCGCTTTGTTAACGGCTGATTTAACCTTGGCGGAAAAGGTGATCGCTGAGGATTTAGTTATTGATCAGATTCAACATGATTTAGATGCTAGAACCATATCTTTAATTGCACAACAAGGTCCAGTGGCAACAGATCTTCGCACCTTAGTTACATCTTTACGAATGAGCGCTGATCTTGAACGAATGGGTGATTTGGCCCATCACATAGCTAAATCTGCTCGCATGCGATATCCATCAACTGCTGTGCCTCCTGAACTATCTTTAACGATTGAGGAGATGAGTCGGGTTTGTGTAAAAATAATTGAAAAAGTTGCCTTGGTAATAAAAAATCGAGATACTGAACGTGCTCTTGAGCTTGAAAGAGATGATGATGAGATTGATGGCTTACACAGAAAGATTATTCAAACCTTGCTTGATCCAAATTGGAAACATGGCGTAGAGACTGCAATTGATATGACATTGCTTGGTCGATACTACGAGCGATGTGCCGATCATGCAGTATCTATCGCCCGCCGAGTTTATTTCCTGGTCACCGGTCGCTATGCAAATGAAAACTCTTAACTTACCGCTTACCCTGATTTGCCACCGCTTGAATTGCCGCCTGGGCAGCAACTGGATCTAGGTATCGACCACCTTTAGTAATTGGTCTTAAGCTTTCATCAAGCTCATAAAATAATGGAATTCCAGTTGGGATATTTACCTTGGCAATATCCTTATCTGAGATCTGATCAAGGTATTTAACAATTGCACGCAGTGAGTTACCGTGAGCGGTAATTAAGACTGTCTTACCTGCTACCAAATCCTTTTTTACCTCACCAGTTAGGTAGGGAATAACTCTTGCCACTACATCCTTTAAACACTCAGTTCTTGGAAGTAAATCACCTAAATCTGCATACCGTGGATCATTTTTTTGTGAGTACTGATCATCATCTGCAATTGCAGCAGGTGGGATATCAAAGGACCTGCGCCATAGATCAAATTGTTCTTGGCCATACTCAGCAAGGGTGCTCGCCTTATCCTTTCCTTGCAGCGCACCATAATGTCGCTCATTTAATCGCCAAGATCTATCTGTTGGTACTCCAGTTTTGCCACAGTTACTAAGTGCTATATCTGCAGTATTTATCGCACGTTTAAGAAGTGAGGTGTGTAATACATCAGGAAGTAAATTTGCCTCCTTTAGTAATTGCCCAGCCCTTGCCGCCTCAACCAACCCTTTTTCAGATAGATCAACATCAACCCAACCGGTAAAGAGATTTTTTGCATTCCATGTGCTCTCACCATGTCGCAATAAAATTAACTTATATGCCATAGTGATAATCCTTTCATGGTGGGTTAAATTAGATGCTCAAAGGCTTTTAAATTAGCTAGGGATTCACCCCGAGAGACTCGCCAAGCCCACTCACGCCTGATAGCTGATGAAAATCCCAACTCAAGCAGTGGATTAAAGGATGAGTCGGCATACTGCAGTACTGCGCCCAAGATGCGATCAATCTGTCGCTCATTAACTGCATCAAGTGGCAACCTACCCACCAGATAAATATCACCCAACTCATTTACTGCAAATGCAATTGAATACATCGCGGCGTTTTTAGTTAGCAAGTACTCAAAGACCGCCGCCTTATTCTCATCTGGCTTTCTAATCACAAATGCATTAATACTCAAGGAGTGATCGCCAACTACCAATGCGCAATGGGTTTGCTGCTTAGCCTGCCCTGGCAAGGTAATTAGATAAGTATTTTCATCCTTTTGTTCATAATCTAAATCATGTGATGATAAAAAATCATCAATTACCGCATTTGGATCAAGCATCCTCTGCCAACCGAAGTGAGGATTTAGCTTTCTTAGATAATGCCCAGTCATATACATCTAAAGTCTTTCTAGCACTCATCTCCCAACCAAAGTGGCTAGCATGCTCAACTGCGCCCATTGATAGCAACAATCTACGGGCAGGCTCTGCAATTAATCTGGAGATTACAGCAGACCAAGCCTTTGGATCATGGCCATCAACTAGTGAGCCAGAGATGCCATCTGAGACTGCGGTGCGAAGCCCACCAATAGCGGTTGCAACAACTGGTGTGCCACAAGCTTGGGCTTCAAGGGCAACTAAGCCAAATGATTCAGAGTAACTTGGCACGCATACTAAATCAGTTGCGCGATACCAATCAGGTAATACTGATCGTGATACAGGGTCTACAAAATGTGTAATATCTTCAATCTTTAAAAACTTAGCAAGTGATTTTAATTTCTCTAACTCATTTACATAACCAGAGGCACCACCAATAATTACCACCGCAAGCTTTGCCCGCAGATATGGTGAGTGGGAGAGCATTTCAGCTGCTGCCTTAAGCAACACATCAGGACCCTTATGCGGTTGAATTCTGCCCACAAAGGTAAGCAGGAGGGCATCTGGTGCAATATTTAATCGCGCACGTGCAGCGGCCTTGCCATCGGAGGGTGAAAAACTTTGTAGATCAACACCAGGGGCGACAACAAAAACTCGATCTGGGCAGGCACCATAAAGTGAGACTAAAGATGCAGCCTCAGCATCTGTGTTTGCAATTAATCCAGTTGCAGCCTTTACCACCTGCTCCTCACCAATTGCTCTAACCTGTGGCTCTGGTTTTTCACCATCTGCCAAATTTAAATTCTTAACCCTTGCAGTGGTGTGCATGGTGTGAATTAAAGGAGTTCCAGTTGCCTCACTTACCACCCAACCTAATTGGCCTGAGATCCAGTAGTGCGAGTGAAGCAGAGAGTAATAATCTTTAGGTAATTGTTTTTGGTAATTCATAAAAGCACTAGTTAGCGCTCCTAATTGGCTAGGCAGCTCCTCTTTAGAAAATCCCTCAACAGGGCCTGCTTGTAGGTATTTAACACTTACCCCATCTGCAATCTCAATACTCTCTGGCAGATCTGGTTTATTTGCTCTGGTAAAAATATCTAC